>NZ_JADKYQ010000017.1:0-149562 GCF_015354395.1 Micromonospora sp. ANENR4 | reverse complement strand
CTTACCGCCCCCCGGTTGCCGGAAACGCCCCATTTGGGGGGGGCGGTAAGTGCAAGATCGCGGGGTCAGCGGGTGGTGGACTCCTTGCGGGCCTGGTCGGCCAGGTGGGCCGGCATGGGCTCGTGGCGGGCGAACTCGCGGCGGAACGTGCCGGTGCCGGCCGTCATCGAGCGCAGCTCGACGGCGTACCGCAGCAACTCGGTCGCGGGCACCTCGGCGCGGACCAGCGTCCGACCCTCGGCGTCCGGGTCCGGCTCGGTGCCGAGCACCCGGCCGCGCCGCCCGGACAGGTCGCCCATCACCGCGCCGACCGACGAGTCGGGCACCCGTACGGTGATCTCGTCGACCGGCTCCAGCAGTGCCGGCTGGCCCTTCTCGGCGGCCTCGCGCAGCGCCAGCGCGCCGGCGGTCTGGAACGCCGCGTCGGAGGAGTCGACGCTGTGCGCCTTGCCGTCGACCAGCGTGACCCGCAGGTCCACCACCGGGTAGCCGGCGACCAGACCGCGCTCCATCTGCGCCCGGACGCCCTTCTCCACCGACGGGATGTAGTTGTGCGGGACGGCGCCGCCGACCACCCGGTCGACGAACTCGAAGCCGGCGCCCCGGGGCAGCGGTTCCACCTCGATGTCGCAGACCGCGTACTGGCCGTGGCCGCCGGACTGCTTGACGTGCCGGCCGTGCCCGCGCGCGGCGGCGGTGAACGTCTCGCGCAGCGGCACCCGGACCGGCTCGGTGTCCAGCTCGACGCCGCCGCCGCGCAGCCGGTCGAGCACCACGTCGGCGTGTGCCTCGCCCATGCACCAGAGCACGAGCTGGTGGGTCTCCGGGTTGCGTTCGAGCCGTAGCGTCGGGTCGCCGGCGACCAGCCGGGACAGGTTGCGGGCCAGCGCGTCCTCGTCGGCCCGGCTGCGCGCCGTGATCGCCACCGGCAGCAGCGGCTCGGGCATCTCCCAGGGCGCGATCAGCAGCGGGTCGTCCTTGGCCGAGATGGTGTCGCCGGTCTCCGCGCTGCCCGACTTGGTGATCGCGCACAGGTCACCGGCGACGCAGGCGGCCACCTCGCGCAGCGTCGCGCCCAGCGGGCTGTAGACGTGGCCGACCCGCTCGTCGGCGTCGTGGTCCGGGTGGCCGCGCTCGGCCATGCCGTGACCCGACACGTGGATCACCTGGTCGGGGCGGAGCGTGCCGGAGAAGACGCGCACCAGCGAGACCCGCCCCACGTGCCTGTCGACTGTCGTCTTGACCACCTCGGCGACGAGCGGGCCGTCCGGGTCGCAGGTCAGCGGCGGGCGGGGCGAGCCGTCCACGCCGGTGACCGCGGGCAGGTCGTGCTCCAGCGGCGACGGGAACGCCGCGACCAGGCCGTCGAGCAGCGCGTCCAGGCCGACGCCGGTCTCCGCGCAGACCGGCACCACGGGGTAGAAGTGGCCGCGCGCGACGGCGGTCTCCAGGTCGGTGATGAGCACCTCGGCGTCGATCTCCTCGCCGCCGAGGTAGCGGTCCATCAGGGTCTCGTCCTCGCTCTCCGCGATGATCCCCTCGATCAGCTCGTCGCGGGACTCCTGGATGGCCGGCAGGTGCTGCGGGTCCGGTTCGCGCACCGCCGCCGGCAGCCCGTCGGAGTAGTCGTACACCCGGCGGGTGATCAGCCCCATCAGCCCGGCCACCGACTCGCCGTCGTCGCCGAGCATGGGCAGGTAGAGCGGGAGTACGTTGTCGCCGAAGACGCGCTGGCACAGCGCCACCGCCTCGTCGAAGTCGGCGCGCGGGTGGTCCAGCCGGGAGACCGCCACGGCCCGGGGCATGTCGACGGCGGCGCACTCCTCCCAGAGGGCGGCGGTGGCGGCGTCCATGCCGTCGACGGCGGAGACCACGAACAGCGCCGCGTCGGCGGCGCGCAGCCCGGCGCGCAGCTCGCCGACGAAGTCGCCGTACCCCGGGGTGTCCAGCAGGTTGACCTTGACGTCGCGGTGCGTCAGCGGGGCGCAGGCCAGGCTCACCGAGCGTTGCTGGCGTACGGCGGCGGGGTCGTGGTCGCAGACGGTGGTGCCCTCGGTGACGGCGCCGGCCCGGCCGATCGTGCCGCTGGCGGCCAGCAGCGCCTCGACGAGCGTCGTCTTTCCGGCACCGGAGTGCCCGACGAGCACCACGTTGCGAACCCTGCCGGGCTCGGTCACCACCGGCGCGCCGCCGGTGACACCCTTCTCGTTCTTCTGCGCCATCGCGGCGCACCTCCCTCAACCGGTGGTGGTGGCGACCGCCGCGGGCGACGGGGGAGCGGACCCGGGACGGGCGCCGCGGCGATATCTTCCGGTGATCTCCTGCTGGACGGGAACGCGGACCGGTGATCCGGTGAACTGGCTCACCTCCTGGCTCGATCTCACACCCGCGCGGGTGCCCGCACAAGGGCCGCCGGGCGGGTCGTACGCCCGGCTGTGTCCCCGGCGGTTGCGGGCCGTTATCGTGGGACCGCCATGGCGAAGATCTTCCAAGTGACGGCCCGCGCGGGCATGACCCGCGTCGTGGAGCCGGTCGCCCGCGCGCTGCTGCGTGCGGGCGTGTCCCCCAATGCGGTCACCGTGACCGGAACCGCCGGCGTGCTCGTCGGCGCGCTCGGCTTCGGCGCGCGCGGCCATCTGGTCGCCGGCGCGCTGATCGTCACGGTCTTCGCTCTCACCGACCTGCTCGACGGCACGATGGCGCGGATGAGCGGCGGGTCCACCCGGTTCGGGGCGTTCCTCGACTCGAGCATGGACCGGATCGCCGACAGTGCGGTGTTCGGCGCGGTCGCGTACTGGCTGGCCACCGAGCACGACTACTCGGGCGTGGCGGCGGCGCTGATCTGCCTGGCCGCCGGTGGTCTGGTCTCCTACGTCAAGGCCCGCGCCGAGGGGCTCGGGATGACCTGCAACGTGGGCATCGCCGAGCGCACCGAGCGGCTGCTCATCGTCGGCGTCGGCGGCCTGCTCACCGGCGTCGGCGTGCGTCCCGCGCTGGAGATCGCCCTCTGGCTGCTCGCCGCCGTCTCGATCTTCACCGTGGGGCAGCGGATGGCCCACGTGTACCGCCAGGCCCAGCGGGTCGGCGTCGAGTGAATCTCACCGAGGCGGGCTTCGTCGCGGGCTGGCGCCTGATCCGCGCGCTGCCCCGGCCCGTCGCGGCCGCGGCCTTCCGGGCGGGCGCCGACCGCGCCCACCGCAAGGACGGCGGGGGTACGCGTCGACTGCGCGCCAACCTGCGCCGGGTGGTCGGCCCGGAGCTGCCCGACGCGGAGCTGGACGTGCTGGTGCGCGAGGGCTTGCGCTCGTACGCCCGGTACTGGATGGAGGCGTTCCGGCTGCCTGGCCTGAGCCGGGCCGAGATCCTCGCCGGATTCCGCCTGGACGGGCAGGAACTGCTCGCCGCCGACGTGGCGGCCGGCCGGGGCGCCGTGGTGGCGCTGCCGCATGCCGGCAACTGGGACGCCGCGGGCGCCTGGGTGGCTGCTACCGGCTGGCCGATGACCACGGTGGCGGAGCGGCTCCCGGACGGCGTCTACGAGCGGTTCGTCGGGTTCCGGGAGGGGCTGGGGATGGAGATCCTGCCCAACCGCGGTGGCCCGCGTCCCGCGTTCGACGTGCTGGTGGACCGGCTGCGTGCCGGTTACGTGGTGCCCCTGCTCGCCGACCGGGACCTGTCCGCCCGGGGCGTGGAGGTGGACTTCTTCGGCGGCCGGACCCGGATGCCGGCCGGCCCGGCGCTGCTGGCCATCCGCACCGGCGCCCCGCTCTACGTGGCCTCGATGTGGTACGAACCGGACGCGGCGTGCGCGTCCATCGACGGCCCGCTGCCGCTGCCGGACCCGGACGGCGCCCCGCTCGACGAGCGGGTACGCGCGGTGACGCAGCGGATTGCCGACGGTCTGGCGGCGGGCATCGCCCGGCATCCGCAAGACTGGCACATGTTGCAGCGGATGTGGCTGGACCAGGACCGGGACGGTACGCCCACGTCGCCGCGGCCACCGGCCACCACCGGGACGGTCTAGGGGGGCGCAGTGCGTATCGGCATCGTGTGCCCGTACTCGTTCGACGTGCCGGGCGGCGTGCAGAACCACGTCATGGACCTGGCCGAGGCGCTGCTCGGGCTCGGCCACGAGGTGAGCGTCCTGGCGCCCGCCGACGAGGACTCGGCGCTGCCGCCGTACGTGGTGTCGGCCGGCCGGGCGGTGCCGCTGCCGTACAACGGGTCGGTGGCCCGGATCGCGTTCGGCCCGGTCTCCACCGCCCGGGTGCGGCGCTGGATCACCCGGGGCGACTTCGACGTGCTGCACGTGCACGAGCCGCTCACGCCGAGCCTGTCGATGCTGGCGGTGCTCTGCGCCCGCGGCCCGGTGGTGGCCACGTTCCACACCGCGATGACCCGTTCCCGGGTGCTGTCGGCCGCGCAGGGCGTGCTCCAGATCGTGCTGGAGCGGATCACCGCCCGGATCGCGGTCAGCGCCCTGGCCCGCAAGGTGCAGGTCGAGCACATGGACGGCGGCGCGGTGGAGATCCCGAACGGGGTGGCGGTGGCGAAGTTCGCCGGGGTGCCGCCGCTGCCGGGCTGGCCGGGGGAGTGCGCCCCGGGCACCGGCGGCACGCTCGGGTTCCTGGGCCGCTTCACCGAGCCGCGCAAGGGCTTCCCGATCCTGCGGGACGCGTTCGTCGCGTTGGCGCCGCACCGCCCCGGGCTGCGTCTGCTGGTCGCCGGGCCGGGTGACGCCGACGAGCTGTACGGGCGGTTCCCGGCCGGCCTGCGCGACCGGGTCACGTTCCTCGGCCTGGTCTCCGAGGCGGACAAGGCACGCATGCTGCGCAGCGTGCACCTCTACGTCGCACCGAACACCGGAGGGGAGTCCTTCGGGATGATCCTCACCGAGGCGCTGGCCGCCGGAACCACCGTGGTCGCCAGCGACCTGGACGCGTTCCGCCGGGTGCTCGACGGCGGACGGGCCGGGCGGCTGTTCCCGACCGGCGACGCGACCGCACTGGGCGCCGCGCTGTCCGAGCTGCTCGACGACGACGGACGCCGCGCCGGGCTGACCGCCTGCGGCGACCAGGTGGTGGCGAATTTCGACTGGCCCGTGGTTGCCCGCCGCGTTCTGGAGGTATACGCAGCCGCGATCGAGGCCACCGACGGCCGGGTCATGGACCAGGAGTGGGCGGGTCTGGGCTGACCGCTGTGGCCGCTGCGGCCGCTGTGACGAGCGCGTCTGCCGGTGCGAGCGCCGGCCGGCCGGGATGAGGAGCAGCACTACGATGCCGGGCATGTGGTGGGTGGTGGGCGCGGTCGCGGTGCTCGGGCTGCTCTCGGCGTACCTGATCTGGACCTCCGGCCGCGTGCAGCGGCTGCAGGTCCGCGCGGACTCGGCGGCCCGCGCGCTGGACGCGCACCTGCTGCGCCGCGCGGCCGCCGCCGCGGTCCTGGCCGAGCAGCGGTACGGCGTGGAGCTGTACGCCGCCGCCCGGATCGCGCTGGACGCCGCTCCGGAGGAGCGCGAGGCGGCCGAGAACGACCTGACCCGGCAGTTGCGCGGGGTGCGGCTGGACCCGGACGACCCGGCGTGCGCGGCGGTGATCGCGGCGAGCCGGCGGCTGGCGCTGGCCCGGCAGGTGCACACCGACCTGGTTCGGGACGCCCGCTCGGCGCGGGGGCGTCCGGTGGTACGGCTGTTCCGGATGGGGCGCGGCCGGGAGTGGCCGCGCTACTTCGACATCGACGACCCGACGCTGGCGTCGCACGCGGACGTGACCACCGGCTGATGCACCGGCCGTGACGGGGGCCACACGGCAGGCCACCGGGGGTTCGATTGGCGCTCGGACCGGCGTCGCGCCGGTCGTAGCATTCCTGCGCAGTCACCTCCCGAGCACGCCGAGGAGCGATGTCCCGTGTCTGAATCCGCAGCCCCGACCCCCGCCACCGCCGTCGGCACCGCCCGCGTCAAGCGCGGCATGGCCGAGATGCTCAAGGGCGGTGTGATCATGGACGTGGTCACCCCCGAGCAGGCGAAGATCGCCGAGGACGCCGGCGCTGTGGCCGTGATGGCCCTGGAGCGCGTACCGGCCGACATCCGCGCGCAGGGCGGCGTGTCCCGGATGAGCGACCCGGACATGATCGACGGCATCATCTCCGCCGTCTCGATCCCGGTGATGGCCAAGGCCCGTATCGGCCACTTCGTCGAGGCGCGGATCCTCCAGGCGCTCGGCGTCGACTACGTCGACGAGTCCGAGGTGCTGACCCCGGCCGACTACGCCAACCACATCGACAAGTGGGCGTTCACCGTGCCGTTCGTGTGCGGCGCGACGAACCTGGGCGAGGCGCTGCGCCGGATCACCGAGGGCGCCGCGATGATCCGCTCGAAGGGCGAGGCGGGCACCGGGGACGTCTCCAACGCCACCACCCACATGCGCAAGATCCGGCAGGAGATCCGCCGGCTCCAGTCGCTGCCCGACGACGAGCTGTACGTCGCGGCCAAGGAGCTGCAGGCCCCGTACGAGCTGGTCAAGGAGGTCGCCGAGCAGGGCAAGCTGCCGGTCGTGCTGTTCACCGCGGGCGGCATCGCGACCCCTGCGGACGCGGCCATGATGATGCAGCTCGGCGCCGAGGGCGTCTTCGTCGGCTCCGGCATCTTCAAGTCCGGCAACCCGGCCCAGCGGGCCGCCGCGATCGTCAAGGCGACCACGTTCCACGACGACCCGGACGTGCTCGCCAAGGTCTCCCGTGGGCTGGGCGAGGCGATGGTCGGCATCAACGTCGACGAGATCCCCCAGCCGCACCGCCTGGCCGAGCGCGGCTGGTGAGCGCGGCGTGACCGTACCGGTGATCGGCGTGCTCGCGCTTCAGGGCGACGTACGCGAGCACGTCGCGGCGCTGACCGGCGCGGGCGCCGACGCCCGGCCGGTGCGGCGGCCGGGCGAGCTGGACGCGGTCGACGGCCTGGTGGTGCCCGGCGGTGAGTCCACGACGATCAGCAAGCTGGTGGACGTCTTCGAGATGCGCGAGCCGATCGACAAGCGGATCGCCGCCGGCATGCCGGTCTACGGCTCCTGCGCCGGCCTGATCATGCTGGCTGCCGAGGTGCTGGACGGCCGCCCCGACCAGCGCGGCTTCGCCGGCGTCGACATGACGGTGCGGCGCAACGCGTTCGGCCGTCAGGTCGACTCGTTCGAGGCGCCGGTGGCGCTCACCGGCGTCGACGGGGGCCCGTTCCACGCCGTCTTCATCAGGGCGCCCTGGGTCGAGCGCGTCGGCCCGGACGTCGAGGTGCTCGGCCGGGTGACCGACGGCCCGGCCGCGGACCGGATCGTCGCGGTACGCCAGGGCAACCTGCTTGCCACCTCGTTCCACCCGGAGCTGACCGGCGACCTGCGGCTGCACCGGCACTTCGTGGAGCTGGTCCGGGCCGCCTCCTGAGCGGCCGGTCCGTCCCTGGTTGTACCGGTTCGGGTGGGCTGGGACGGGCCGGTGCCGTGCGGCGCGTGACAGTGACCCGCCCGCCGCCGGTAGGATTGCCGAGATTCGGCAGGGCCATCAGCCCGCCGCGGCTCCCAGCGAAGATCACAGCACCTCGACGTGCGCCGGTGGGGGAGCGGGGCGTGTGCGGTGCGGTCGATGCAGACGGCGGGTAGCAACGGAGGTAACAGATGTCCGGCCACTCAAAGTGGGCGACGACCAAGCACAAGAAGGCGGTCATCGACGCCAAGCGCGGCAAGATGTTCGCCAAGCTGATCAAGAACGTCGAGGTGGCCGCCCGTACCGGCGGCGGTGACCCGGCCGGTAACCCGACTCTCTACGACGCCATCCAGAAGGCGAAGAAGAACTCGGTCCCGAACGACAACATCGACCGCGCGGTCAAGCGCGGCTCCGGCCTGGAGGCCGGCGGCGCCGACTGGCAGACGATCATGTACGAGGGTTACGGCCCGAACGGCGTGGCGATGCTGATCGAGTGTCTCACCGACAACCGCAACCGTGCCGCCACCGAGGTGCGTACCGCGCTGACCCGCAACGGCGGCTCGCTGGCCGACGCGGGCTCGGTGTCGTACATGTTCTCCCGCAAGGGCGTGGTGATCGTCCCCAAGGCCGGCACCAGCGAGGACGACGTGATGATGGCCGTGCTCGACGCGGGCGCGGAGGAGGTCAACGACCTCGGCGAGGCGTACGAGGTGGTCTCCGAGCCGGGCGACCTGGTCGCGGTCCGCACCGCGCTGCAGGACGCCGGTATCGAGTACGAGTCGGCCGAGTCCTCCCTCATCCCCAGCGTGAACGTGCCGCTGGACGAGGAGGGTGCGCGCAAGATCTTCAAGCTGATCGACGTGCTGGAGGACTGCGACGACGTGCAGAACGTCTACGCCAACTTCGACGTCTCCGATGAGGTCATGGCCGCGGTCGGCTGAACCGCCCCGACGCGCGGAGCGCCGGCCACCCTCATCGGGTGGCCGGCGCTCACCGTCTCGCGGTCAGCCGATCGGCTCGCGTTGCCGCCACGCCGTCCGAACCGAGGTCCGGCCGTTGGTGCGCAGCAGCGAACCCTCGTAGATCCGCGCCCCGGCGAGCAGGAACCCGGCCGCCGCGAGCAGCAGCAGCGCCAGCGACACGAACGGCTCCCAGGGCGCCGCGTCGCCGGTGAACAGCCGTACCGGCATCGCGGTGGGCGAGGAGATCGGCAGGTACGACAGGATCCGCATCGCGGCGGCGTTGTCGTTGAGGAACACCACGGCGAAGAACGGCGCCATCACCGCGAGCTGCACCGGCGTGGACGCCCCGGCGATGTCCTCCTGCCGGTTCACCAGCGCCCCGGCGGCCGCCCACATGGCCGCCAGCAGCAGGAAGCCACACAGGAAGAACGGTACGAACCAGCCGATCGCGGGCGCGATCAGGCCCAGCAGGTCACCGCCGTCGGTGAGGCGCATGCCGATCAGCGCGACTGCCGCGATCAGGGTGATCTGCCCGAGCGCCAGCGCGCCCGCGGCGAGGATCTTGCCGGCCAGCAGCGCCCGGGCCGGCACGGCGGCGACCAGGATCTCCACGATCCGGGTCTGCTTCTCCTCGGTGACGCTCTGCGCGATCTGCAACCCGAACGTCTGGGACATGAAGAAGAAGACGAACGCGAACGCGAACGGCACCAGGTAGGCGACGAGCGGGTCCACCGCGTCCGGGTCCAGCAGCTTCACCTGCGGAGCCGCGCTGAGCGCGGAGACCACGTCGTCCGGGGCCCGCTCGTCGGCGACCACGACCGGGCCGGTCACCACCGCGGCGTCCGCGTCGCCGTCGCGTACCGCCTGTTCGGCGGCGCCGTCGTCGGCGACGAGCATGACGTCCAGCCCGGCCGCGCGCAGCGGTTCGGCGCCGGCCGCGGTCACCGCCACAGTGGATGGACCGCTGCTCATCAGCGCCGGCACGACGGTGGCGACGACGGCGAGCAGCAGGAAGATCAGCGTGCTGTAGAGGAACGTCTTGTCGCGGACCTTGACCTTGATCTCGCGGGCCGCGACCAGCCGGGTGGCCTGGAACGTGTTCACTGGTTGACCTCTCGGAAGATCTCGGCGAGGGACGGGGTGACCGGGCCGAACGCGCGCACCGGGCCGCGGTCCAGCGCCGCGCGCAGCACCGACTGGTCGTCGGCGGGCGGGTCCACCTCGAACACGGCGCGCGCGCCGTCGAGGTCGACCAGCCGCACGCCGGGCTGGTCGCGCAGCCAGCCAGCGTCGCCGTCCACCACGAGCGAGAACCGGGGCAGCGTGTACGCGGCGCGCAGCTCCTCGCGCGGGCCCGCGGCCCGGATGGTGCCGTCCGCGATGAGCACCAGGTCGTCGCAGAGCCGCTCCACCACGTCGAGCTGGTGACTGGAGAACAGCACCGGCGCGCCGGCGGCGGCCCGTTCCCGCAGCACGGCCACCACCATGTCGACGGCGAGCGGGTCGAGCCCGGAGAACGGCTCGTCCAGGATCAGCACCTCCGGGTCGTGCACCAGCGCCGCGGCGATCTGCGCGCGCTGCTGGTTGCCCAGCGACAGCGTCTCCAGCAGGTCGTCGGCCCGCTCGCCGAGACCGACGCGCTCCAGCAGCGCGTCGGTACGCCGGCGCGCCCCGGCGGCGTCCAGCCCGTACAGGCGGCCGAGGTGGACCACCTGCTCGCGGGGCGTCATCTTCGGGTAGAGGCCGCGTTCCTCCGGCATGTAGCCGAACCGGGCCCGGGCCTCGCGGGTGAGCGGCTGTCCCCGCCACGTCACCTGCCCCGCGTCCGGGGCGAGCACGCCGAGGACGATCCGCATGGTGGTGGTCTTGCCGGCGCCGTTGCCGCCGACGAATCCGGTCATGCGCCCGGCGGTCACGTCGAAGGAGACGTCTTTGAGCACCTGACGGCCGCCGAAGCTGCGGTCGACGCCGTCGAGGCGGAGCACGCTGGTCATGATCCCGACGCTACGGCCGGCCGTCGCTCCCGTCGTCCCACCACGGAGCGATCATCGGGTCCGTCGCGCGGCGGACGGGCCTCATCCGCCGGGCCGGACCACCCCGTGCTCGTACGCGAACACCACCGCCTGCACCCGGTCGCGCAGCCCGAGCTTGGCCAGTACGCGGCTGACGTGGGTCTTCACCGTCGCCTCGCCGACGTGCAGCACGTCCGCGATCTCGGCGTTGCTGGCCCCGCGCGCGACCAGTTCCAGCACCTCCCGCTCGCGCGGCGTCAGGTCCGCGGTGGCCGCGTCGTGCCGCGGGTCCGGCGGGACCGCGCCGGGCCGGGCGAACGTGGAGATCACCCGCCGGGTGAGCGCCGGCGCGATGAGTCCCTCGCCGCGCGCCACCACCCGGACCGCCTCGATCAGGTCCTCCGGGGTGCCGTTCTTCAGCAGGAAGCCGCTCGCCCCGGCGCGCAGCGCGGCGAACAGGTAGTCGTCGTGGTCGAACGTGGTGAGGATCAGCACCGCCGGGCCGCCCGGTGTCGCGTCGGCGGTGATCCGGCGGGTGGCCTCCAGCCCGTCGAGCACCGGCATCTCCACGTCCATCAGCACCACGTCGGGACGCAGCGCGGCCGCCATCGACACGGCACGCTGCCCGTCGGCGGCCTCGCCGACCACCTCGATGTCGTCCTCGACCTCCAGGATGACCCGGAAACCGGTCCGGACCAGGTGCTGGTCGTCGACGAGCAGCACCCGCACCGGGGCGGTCACGCCGCCCGCCCGGTGGCCTCGACCGGCAGCGGCATGCGGGCCCGGACCCGGAACCCGCCGCCGGGGCGTGGTCCGGCCTCCACCTCACCGCCGTGCGCGGCGACCCGCTCCCGCATGCCGATCAGGCCGAGCCCGGCCCCGGCGGCCGGTACGGCGCCGTGTCCGTCGTCGCTCACGTCGATCTCCAGGTCCCTCGCCAGATAGCGGATCCGCACGTCCAGCGTGGTGGCGTGGGCGTGCTTGACCACATTCGTCACGGCCTCCTGCACGATCCGGTACGCCGCCTGCGACACCGAGCGCGGCAGCGGCACCGGTTCCCCGTACACGCCGACGTCGGCTCGGAGCCCGGTCTCCCGGGCCCGGTCGACGAGCGCGGCGACCTGGTCGATGCCGGCGGTGTCCTCCGGCGCGGTGGCCGTGCCGGCAGCGGCGTCCGGGTCGCGCAGCACGCCGAGCATCCGGCGCAGCTCGTCGACGGAGGTGCGGGCCGTCTCCTCGATCGCGGCCAGGGCGGTACGCGCTTTGTCCCGGTCCCTGTCGAACACGCGCCGGCACGCGGCGGCCTGCACGCCCATCACCGACACGTGGTGGGCGACCACGTCGTGCAGTTCGCGGGCGATGCGGACCCGCTCGCCCATCACCGCGCGCTCGCGCGCCTCGACCTGCGAGCGGCGCAGCTGCTCGGCTTGCTCGTGCAGTGCGTGCCGGCGGCGCGCGGCCACCCAGGCGGTCTGCCCGGAGTAGTAGGCGAACCCGAAGAACAGCACGTTGTAGAGCACGCCGTTCACGACGGCGGCGAGCACCGGCGGCACCGGGCCGGCGGCGTCGGCGAAGGAGGCGGCGGTGATCTGGTCGGCCCGCAGCGCGAGGGACAGCGCGAGCCAGCCGAACATCGCCACGATGATGCCGGCCCGCAGCCGCCCGGCCAGCCGCCGGTCGGTGCCCCACGCGCCGAGCGTGAAGAGGGCGGCGAACAGCGCGCCCGACGGGAGCTGGGCGAGCGGGACCGCCCGCGCCTGCCCCGCGACGAAGGCGATCGAGACGAGCACGGCGACGGTGGCGGGCCACCGCCGCCGTACGGCCAGCGGGGCGGTCACCGCCACGGTCCACCAGATCTGCTCGGCGACGCTCGGCGGTGGCCCGAGCAGGAAGGCCCCGGTGCTGTGCGCCAGCGTCAGCTCGAACAGGGCCAGCACGGTGACCGCGAGCCCGACCCAGAGGTCGGCGCGCAGCTGCGCGGCTGTGGGAGCCGGCCGGCGCCAGGCGGTGGTGGGTGCGGTGCTCACCGTACGACCATGCCACCGCTGCCGCCGATGCGGTGCCCGGGGCGTAAACGGGTGGGCCGGATGACAGTGCCGACGTAGCCTGCCGGGGTGTTCGTGCCCGATCTGCCGTTACGTACCGAGCGCCTGCTGCTGCGCGCCTTCACCGCCGAGGACCTCGCCGTGGTCCGGGACTACCGGGGCCGCCCGGAGGTGACCCGCTACCTCTACCACGAGCCGTACGACGACGTCGCCGCCCGCGCCGCGATCGACCGGCTGGTCCGGCGGACCGCGCTGCGCGCCCCCGGCGACGTGCTCAACCTGGCGGTGACGCTGGCGGACACCGGGCAGTTCCTCGGCGACGTGCTGCTGAGCTGGACCAGCGGGGAGCACCGGCAGGGCGAGATCGGGTACGTGGCGCATCCCGCGCACACCGGCCGCGGGTACGTCACCGAGGCGGCCCGGGAGCTGCTGCGGATCGGCTTCGACGGGCTCGGGCTGCACCGGATCGTCGGGCGGCTCGACGCGCGCAACACCGCCTCGGCCCGGGTGCTGGAACGGCTGGGCATGCGCCGGGAGGCGCACCTGCGGGAGAACGAGTTCGTCAAGGGGGAGTGGACCGACGAGGTGGTCTACGCGCTGCTGGCCCGGGAGTGGCGGCCGGCGGCCTGACTGTCCGCGTACCCGGAAGGCCCGGCACGCCCACGACGGGGCGTGCCGGGCCGTTCGGGGCTCAGGCGGCGCGGCGGGCCTTGACCGCGCTGTCGACCACGTCCCAGATCGCGACCAGCACGACCACCGCGCCCGCCACCCGGGCGAACTCGACGGTCCCGCCGTCCCGCAGCCAGGCGAACCGCTCGACCAGCTCCGGGTTGAGCAGCCGGTCGGTGGCCAGCAGCCAGAGCACCGGGGCGGCGAACGCCACGTTGAGCACCGCGTTGACCGCCACCAGCGGCCAGGTCCACCGCCCCGACCGGTACTTGGCGATCTCCAGGCCGACGGTGGCCAGCAGCACCACGATCAGGGCCGGCAGCCAGAAGCTCCAGAGCGCCGGGTCGAGCGCCGGCAGCCGGGTGCCGTCGTCGGTGGTCCAGCGCTGGAAGTGCTGGCCGATCAGGAGGCCGATGGTGGCGAGCAGGAACACCACGGAGGCGATGCTGTCGGAGTGGCTGATCTGCCGTTCCCGGGTCTCCTCGGGGAGCTGGTCGACGGTCCACTCGGGCAGGCCGAGCGGGGTCCGGGTGCGCTCCAGTACGGCGAACACCAGCGTGACCCAGAACGCGATCTGCACCGCGGTCTGCATCGCGGCCACGACCGCCGTGCCGATCGCCGCGCCCGGCTCGCCGTCGACGAGCGCCTTCGTGACGCCGGAGAGCACGCCGACGATCGCCGGGATCCAGGTGAGCAGCAGACGCAGCAGCCGCCACCAGGTCAGGAAGTACCGCGGGCCGATGAGCTGCAGCGTGCGGTCGCTGTAGCCGGCCGCGAGCTTCTCCGGGTTGCCCAGCTCGGTGAGCACCTCGCGCTCGGCGGAGGCGTGGTCCTGCCCGCCCGAGGTCCGGTCGTCGATCATGTCGGCGATGGAGCCGCGCAGTTCCTCGGCGAGTTCCAGGCGGCGTTGCGCGGGCACGGCCCGCATGGTGGCGGCGACGTAACGGTCGGTCAGGGAACTCATCGTTCCGCTCCTTCGATCAGTTCGGTGACGGACGTCCGCACCGCGGTCATGTCATCGAGCAGGCGGTTCAGGACGGACTCGCCGTCGTCGCTGGTCCGGTAGAACTTGCGCGGCCGGCTCTCCTCGGTGTTCCACTCGCTGGTCAGCAGGCCCTGGTCCTCCAGCCGGCGCAGCAGCGGGTAGAGCGTGTTGGCGTCGACGGCGAAGCCGTGCGCGGCCAGCCGTTGCAGCAGGGCGTATCCGTAGTCGGGGCGGCGCAGGGCGACCAGGCTGGCCACCACGACAGTGCCGCGTCGTAGCTCCTGGAGGTGGGTCCGGAGGACCTCTTCGCTGACCATGTGCAACACGATACTGTGTGTCACACACCATTGCAATGGAGAAGAACATCGCGTGCCGCACACCGGTCGGTCGGAGAGACCCGGACCACCCTCGGTGTGGACGGTGGAGCCCGCGAGATCACCTCGGTAGGGTGGGTCGGTCGACTCCGACGCAGCTTGATCCACAACCCGGGGGGCGCCACGCATGGGCGATTCGTTCGCGCATCTGCACGTACACACCGAGTACTCGATGCTCGACGGGGCGGCCCGGCTCAAGGACCTCTTCGCCGAGGCGGCGCGGCTCGGCATGCCGGCGGTGGCGATCACCGACCACGGCAACATGCACGGCGCGAACGACTTCTACAAGCAGGCCATGGACGCCGGGGTCAAGCCCATCCTCGGCGTCGAGGCGTACGTCGCGCCGGAGTCGCGCTTCCACAAGGCCCGGGTCAAGTGGGGGCGCCCCGAGCAGAAGAGCGACGACGTCTCCGGTAACGGCGCGATCACCCACATGACCATGTGGGCGGCCAACCGCGACGGCCTGCACAACCTGTTCAAGCTCAACTCCCGCGCCTCGATGGAGGGCCACTACGTGAAGTGGCCCCGGATGGACATGGAGCTGATCGCCGAGCACGCCGAGGGCATCATGGCCACCACCGGCTGCCCGTCCGGCGCGGTGCAGACCCGGCTGCGGCTGGGCCAGTTCGACGAGGCGCTCAAGGTCGCCGCCGCGTACCAGGACATCTTCGGCAAGGACAACTACTTCCTGGAGATCATGGACCACGGCCTCGACATCGAGCGCCGGGTCCGCGACGGGCTCACCGAGATCGCCCGCAAGCTCGACATCCCGCCGGTGGTCACGAACGACTCGCACTACACGCACGAGGCGCAGGCCGAGGCGCACGACGTGCTGCTCTGCGTCCAGACCGGCAGCAACGTGGCCGACCCGAACCGGTTCCGGTTCGAGGGCGGCGGCTACTTCGTCAAGTCCGCCGACCAGATGCGCGCCGTCGACTCCTCCGAACTGTGGCAGCAGGGCTGCCGCAACACGCTGCTGGTGGCCGAGAAGGTCGACCCGGCCGGCATGTTCACCTTCCACAACCTGATGCCGCGGTTCCCGATCCCCGAGGGCGAGACCGAGGAGTCCTGGTTCCGCAAGGAGACCTTCGCGGGGCTCAAGCGCCGCTTCCCGAACGGCATCCCCGAGGGCCACGTCGTCCAGGCCGAGTACGAGCTGGGCGTCATCATCCAGATGGGCTTCCCGTCGTACTTCCTCGTGGTCGCCGACTTCATCCAGTGGGCCAAGAGCCAGGGCATCGCGGTCGGCCCGGGGCGTGGCTCGGCGGCCGGCTCGCTGGTGGCGTACGCGCTGGGCATCACCGACCTCGACCCGATCCCGCACGGCCTGATCTTCGAGCGGTTCCTCAACCCCGAGCGCGTCTCCATGCCGGATGTCGACATCGACTTCGACGAGCGCCGGCGCGGTGAGGTCATCAAGTACGTGACCGACAAGTGGGGCGAGGACAAGGTCGCGCAGATCGCCACGTTCGGCACGATCAAGGCGAAGGCCGCGATCAAGGACTCGGCCCGCGTGCTCGGCTTCCCGTACGCGGTCGGCGACCGGATCACCAAGGCCATGCCCCCGGCAGTGATGGGCAAGGACATCCCGCTGTCCGGCATCTTCGACCCGAAGCACCCCCGCTACGCCGAGGCGGGCGAGATCCGCGGCCTCTACGAGTCCGACCCGGACGTCAAGAAGGTCATCGAGACCGCCAAGGGCATCGAGGGCCTGATCCGGCAGACCGGTGTGCACGCCGCCGGCGTCATCATGTCCGCCGAGCCGATCATCGAGCACATCCCGCTGATGCGGCGCGACTCCGACGGCGTCATCATCACGCAGTTCGACTACCCGACCTGCGAGTCGCTCGGGCTGCTGAAGATGGACTTCCTCGGCCTGCGCAATCTGACGATCATCGACGACGCGGTGAAGAACATCCAGCTCAACCACGGCCGGGAGCTGGACCTGCTCGGCCTGCCGCTTGATGACAAGCCGGCGTACGAGCTGCTGGCCCGCGGTGACACGCTCGGCGTGTTCCAGCTCGACGGCGGGCCGATGCGCTCGCTGCTGCGGCTGATGAAGCCGGACAACTTCGAGGACATCTCCGCCGTTCTGGCGCTCTACCGGCCCGGCCCGATGGGCGTGGACTCGCACACCAACTACGCGCTGCGCAAGAACGGGCTCCAGGAGATCACCCCGATCCACCCGGAGCTGGAGGAGCCGCTACGCGAGATCCTCGCGCCCACGTACGGCCTGATCGTCTACCAGGAGCAGGTGCAGCGCGCCGCGCAGATCCTCGCCGGCTACACGCTCGGCCAGGCCGACCTGCTGCGCCGGGCGATGGGCAAGAAGAAGAAGGAGATCCTCGACAAGGAGTTCATCCCGTTCCGGGACGGCTGCCGCGAGCGCGGCTACTCCGACGAGGCCATCCAGGCCGTGTGGGACGTGCTGGTGCCGTTCGCCGGCTACGCGTTCAACAAGGCCCACTCCGCCGCGTACGGCCTGGTCTCCTACTGGACCGCGTACCTCAAGGCGCACTACCCGGCCGAGTACATGGCCGCCTTGCTCACCTCCGTCGGTGACGACAAGGACAAGATGGCCATGTACCTGTCCGAGTGCCGCCGGATGCGCATCCAGGTGCTCCCGCCGGACGTCAACACCTCGGCCGGGCCGTTCACGCCGGTCGGCAAGGAGATCCGCTTCGGTCTCGGCGCGGTACGCAACGTCGGCGCGAACGTGGTCGCCTCGATCATGCGGTGCCGCGAGGAGAAGGGCGACTACGCCGACTTCTACGACTTCCTGTCCAAGGTCGACGCCGTGGTCTGCAACAAGAAGACGATCGAATCGCTGATCAAGGCGGGGGCGTTCGACGTGCTCGGCCACCCGCGCAAGGGCCTGCTCGCCGTGCACGCCGACGCCATCGACGCGTACGCCGACGTCAAGCGCAAGGAGGCGGTCGGCCAGTACGACCTGTTCGGCGCCGGCTTCGGCGAGGCGGAGACCGGCGGCACCACCACTGTCATGCCGGTCATCGGCGAGGGGGAGTGGGACAAGCGCGACAAGCTCGCGTTCGAGCGCGAGATGCTCGGCCTGTACGTCTCCGACCACCCGCTGTTCGGCCTGGAACACGTGCTCGGTGCCGCCGCCGACACCACCATCGCCGCGCTGTCCGAGGAGGGCACGGTGCCCGACGGTGCGGTGGTGACCCTGGCCGGCATCCTCTCCGGCGTGCAGCGCCGGGTCACCAAGCAGGGCCGGGCCTGGGCGTCGGCCACCCTCGAAGACCTCGCCGGCGGCGTGGAGACGCTGTTCTTCCCGAACACGTACGAGGTGATCGGGCAGTACATCGCCGAGGACGCCATCGTGGTGGTCAAGGGCCGGGTGGACCGGCGTGACGACACCCCGCGCATCATGGCGATGGACATGTCCATGCCGGACGTCACCAGCAACCCGGCGAACAAGCCGGTCACGCTGACCATCCCGGTGCACCGCTGCACGCCGCCGCTCGTGGAACGGCTCAAGGAGACGCTCGTGCTGCACCCCGGCGACACCGAGGTGCACGTCAAGCTGCTCAACGGCGGCAAGGTCACCACGCTGCGCCTCGGCCCGTTCCGGGTCGCGCCCACCACCGCGCTGATGGGTGACCTGAAGAGCGTGCTCGGCCCGGCCAACGTGAGCTGACCGGGCCGGGCGCGCCGGCGCGGAGAGCTAGACGCGGGTCACGCGGATGGCGTCGGCGATCACGTACCCGGTACTGCCGGACCACCTGCTGACGCCCACCTTGTTGGTGTCCCCGGCGGCCAGGGTGAAGGTGCCCAGCGAGCGCCACGTACCGCCGTTGGCGCTCTGGTTCACCGCTACCGTCTGGTTGCCGCTGGTGGTCGCGACGATGTACGGCGTGCTCGTGTTGTATCCGGCGACGGCGGGATACCAGACCTCCACCCGGTAGGTGGCGGTCGCCGGGATGTTCACCTTGTACCAGGCCGTGTCGCTGGCCGCGACGGGGTTGGCGTACCGGTAGTCGGCGCCGTAGCGCTGCGCCGAGTACGTCGAGGTGCCCCAGTTGGCGCTCGCGGTGAACCGGCCGGCGGTGGTGTTGTCCACGATCGTCGACCAGGCTGTCGGCGGCGGCGTGGTGCCGCCGGTCACGAGCTGCATGTAGTAGGTCCAGTTCCAGTTCGAACCCGGGTCGGTGTGCGTGGCGCCCGGCACCTGGTTGTGCCCGATGATGTTGGTGCGGGTCTTCGGGATGCCGTACTTGTCGCACAGGTACCGGGTCAGCGCCGCCGACGACCGGTACATCGCGTCGGTGTACCAGGAGGCGTTGTCGACGTAGCCCTCGTGCTCGATGCCGATCGACTGGGTGTTGTAGGTCCAGTTGCCGGCGTGCCAGGCGATGTCCTTGTCCCGCACCATCTGGGTCACCGCGCCGTCTGAGGAGCGGAGCAGGTAGTGCGCGCTGGTGCCGGCGGCGGCGTTCTGGAACCAGCTGATCGAGCCGGCGTAGCTGCCCTGCATGGTGTGGATGACGATGTAGTTGATCGGGTACGCCGACTCGCGGCTGGAGACCGTGTAGTTGGACGAGTTGGCCGGCACCCAGGCCGCCGGGCCGTAGTCGGTGCTCAGGGTGCCGAAGTCGCCGGTGCCCAGCGGCGCCACCGCGGCGTACCGGCCCCGCTGCGGCGCGACCGGACGGCCGTCCACGCTGACCTCGCCGCCGGCGGTGGTCGCGATGAAGCCCCGGGCGAGCAGCTCGTACACGGAGTCCGCGTACAGCCGGGCGGTGGCCGCGTCCGTCGAGCCGCCGTAGCGGGCGATCGGGCCGTACCACTGATTGACGTCGTCGCGCTGTGCCGCGGTGAGCCCGGCCTCGTCGGCGTAGGAGCGCAGCACCGCCGCCGCGCCGGCCACGTTCGCCGCGTCCCGGGTACGCAGGTCGGCGCGGTCCAGCCGGGTCCGGCGCGCGGCCTCGTCGAGGGTCCGCACCTTCGGGTTGCTGGTCAGGTGCATCACGCCGTATCCGCCGGAGGCGCTGGGCTCGCCGCCGTGGCCGTCCAGGCGGGTTTCTGCGTAGCCGAGCGCGGCGAGTACGTCACGCGGCACGTCGGAGCCGGCGGCGGCCCGGTCGAAGGCCGCGGCGAGCGGCTGCGCGTCATGCTGGGGCGCGGCCTGGGCCGGCTGGCCGGTCAGGCCGATCACGATGATCAGGGCGCCGCCGAGCAGGTGGCTCACCCGACGCGAGGGTCTCCGAATCGTCACAGGCACTCCTCGTCCACTACACGGGGCGACGGGCTCACGTCGCCGGTTCGCCGCACCCTATAGCGTGACGTTCGTCTATGTCGATACCTTGCATCGACATACTCTCTGCTGAAGACTTCCTTCAGATGTGGAGCTGCCCCCGTACCGTCGCGGTGTTGCCCGGCGGGCCACGGCCGGGCAACATCGGGCGGATGCCGCCCACCGACCTGCTGCGCGTCCGTGACCTGGTGCCCGACTTCCTGGCCTGCGCCGAGCGGTTCACGCCGCCGGAACCGTGGCCCTCCCGGTATCTGGCCGGTCATCCGGACGTGGTCCGGGCGCTGCGCCGCGACGGCGACTGGTCCGACGCCGCGGGCGTGGCCGCCACCCTGGACGGGCTCCGCGACCGCGCCGCGGAGCTGGCGGCACGAGCCGAGACGGTACGCGCGCTGCTGCCCGGCGGCGTCGCGGCGGTGGCGGACGCGCTCGGCTGGTCCGGCGACGGCGGGCCGGTCGAGTGCGTGGTGCTGGTCGGGCTGAACCAGGCCAACGGCTGGGCCGGCGAGCTGAACGGCAGGTACGCGCTCTTCCTCGCCGTGGAACAGCTCGGGCCGCCGGAGGACGTCGAGCTGCTGGTGCGGCACGAGGCCGCGCACGTGGTGCACGACCGCGGCGCCGCGATCCGCGACTGGCCCGAGTACGGGGTGGCGAACGCGCTGTTCACCGAAGGGCTCGCCACCCAGGTCACGACGGAACTGGACCCCGGCCGGCCGGACGAGGAGTACCTCTGGTTCGGCCGCCCCGGCCACCGCCCCTGGCTCGACGAGTGCCGCCGCCGGTGGCCGGAGATCCTGCGCCGGGTCCGCGCCGACCTCGACGCCACCGACGCCGCGCATCACGCCCCGTACTTCCTGATGCGGGACTCACTGCTGGCCGGCGACCTGCCCAAGCGGTGCGGCTACCTGGTGGGCCTGACCGCGGTACGACGCCTGCGCCGCCGTCACTCCCTCCAGGAGCTAACCACCTGGCCCCTGCCCCGCGTCCGCGCAGAGATCGCCGCCGCCCTGCCCGGCCTCCCCCCACCACCCTGACCCCCACCCCTCCGCCCCACCTCACCTCCCCCCACCCGCCCCGGCGATCATGAAGTTAGCGGCGGACAAATCGGACCGCAGGCACCGCCAACTTCATGATCGGCGGGGCGGTGCGGTGGCGCGGACACCCGCGCCCCGGGCCGCGCCGCGCCCCCCTGCTCCCCGCTGCGCGATCTTGCAGTTTCGGCCCTGCGATTCGGGGTTTTGCACCATTTGCCGGGGCAGAAAGTGCAAGATCGCCGGGGCCGGGGTGGGCCACGGGGGTGGGATTGGCGGTGTCGGGGTGGGGGCGGGGGTGGCTAGCGTCGGTGGCATGGAGCTGGAGCAGGCGCAGAAGTTGTGGCAGCCGGAACCGGGCTGGTTGAACACCGCCACCTACGGGCTGCCGCCCGAGCCGGTGTGGGACGCCGTGCAGCAGGTGCTCGCCGACTGGCGGACCGGGCGGGTGTCGTTCGAGGTGTGGGACGAGTCGGTGGACCGGTCCCGGGCCGCGTTCGCCCGGCTGACCGGTGTGGACGTCGCCGACGTGAGCATCGGTTCCGCCGTGTCGCAGCTGGTCGCGCCGATCGCGGCGAGCCTGCCGGAGGGCGCGACGGTCGTGGTGCCCGAGAGCGAGTTCACCTCGATCCTGTTCCCCTGGCTGGTGCAGCGGGAGCGGGGCGTGCGGGTCCGCACCGTGCCGCTGGCCGGCCTGGTCGACGCGATCGACGCCGACACCGACCTGGTGGCGTTCAGCGTGGTGCAGTCCGCCGACGGCACCGTCACCCCGTACGACGAGATCGTCGCGGCGGCCCGGGCGCACGACGCCGTCGTGGTGGTCGACGCCACGCAGGCGTGCGGGTGGCTGCCGTTCGCCGCGGACCGCGCGGACGCGGTGGTGGTGGGGGCGTACAAGTGGTTGATGGCGCCGCGCGGCTCGGCGTTCGCCTACCTGGCGCCGGAGCTGCGCGAGCGGATCCGCCCGGACGCGGCCGGGTGGTACGCCGGCCAGGACCCGCACGCCTCCTACTACGGGACGCCGCTGCGCCTGGCCGAGGACGCCCGGCGGTTCGACATCTCCCCGTCCTGGCTGTGTTACGTCGGGGCGGCGCCGGCGCTGGAGCTGCTCGCCGACCTCGACCCGGAGGCGGTGCGCGCGTACGACGTGGGGCTGGCCAACAGGTTCCTCGCCGGGCTGGGCCGGCCGCCGGGCGACAGCGCGATCGTCAGCGTGGACGTGCCGGACGCGCAGGAGCGGCTGGCCCGCGCCGGGGTGCGCGCGGCGGTACGGGCGGGCCGGGTCCGCGCCTCGTTCCACCTCTACACGACCGAGGAGGACGTGGACCGGGCGGTCGAGGCGCTGACCGGCTGACCGCTCCGCTCAGGCCAGGTGGCCGCCGATCTTCGTGTAGCCGCGCAGCAGGTCCCGGGAGATGATCAGCCGCTGCATCTCGTCGGTGCCCTCGAAGATCCGGTACAGCCGGACCTGCCGGTACCAGCGTTCGATCGGCAGTTCCCGGGTGTAGCCCATGCCGCCGTGGATCTGCAGCACCCGGTCCACCACCCGGTTGACCATGCCCGCGCCGTAGAGCTTGCCCATCGAGGAGGCGTGCCGGGGGTCGAGGCCCGCATCGACGGTCCAGGCCGAGCGCAGGATCAGCCAGCGGGCCGCCTCCAGTTCGGTCTCCGAGTCGGCGATCATCCACTGGATGGCCTGGTTGGTGGCGATCGGCGCGCCGAACGTCTCGCGCGTGTTGGCGTGGTCGATCGCCATCTGCAGGGCACGCTCGGCGATGCCGACGGCGTGCGACGGGATGGTGTAGCGGCCCTTGCCGATCCACTCCATGCCGAGCGTGAAGCCCTGCCCGATCTCGCCGAGGATGTTGCGGTGCGGCACCCGTACGCCGTCGAAGATCAGCGAGGCCGGTCCGCCCTCGCCCATGGTCTGGATGAACTCCGAGCGCCAGCCCATCGCGCGGTCCACCAGGAACGCGGTCGCGCCGCCGCGGCGGGCGCCCTTCTCCGGGTCGGTCACCGCGACCACGATGGCGAAGTCGGCGTCGTTGCCGTTGGTGATGAACGTCTTCTCGCCGTCGAGGACCCAGTCGTCGCCGTCGCGGCGGGCGCGCAGCTTGATGTTCGCCGCGTCCGAGCCCGCGCCGGGCTCGGTGATGGCGAAGCAGGAGATCCGTTCCCCCTCGATGGTGGGGATCAGGAACTCGCGCTTCTGCTCCTCGGTGGCGTGGAACAGGATGTTGTCGGCCTCGCCGCCGAAGCGGAACGGCACGAAGCTGCGGCCCAGTTCGGTCCAGATCAGCGACTGCATGACCGCCGGCAGGGCCATGCCGCCGTACTCCTCCGGCGTGGCCAGCCCCCAGAAGCCGAACTTCTTCGCCTTGAGCTGGAGTTCGCGCAGCTCGGAGCGGTCCAGGCCGGGCTGGTGGGCGCGCTCGCGGCGCAGCACCTCCGCCTCCAGCGGCATCACCTCGCGGGTGACGAACGTGCGAACGGTGTCCCGGATCGCGCGTTCCTCGTCGGACAGTGCGAAGTCCACGGTGCCCCCTCAGGTCGACTGGCTCTAAACTAGCGCTGGAAGTTTTCCCGCGTCCAGACCCCGGGCCGAAAGGAGGATGATGACCAGGTGCCCCGACCCCGACAGGCCCTGCTCACCCGCGACCGGATCGTCGAGACCGCGCTGGCGCTGATCGACGCCGACGGGCTGGACGCGCTCTCGACCCGGCGGCTCGCCGCCGCGCTCGGCGTCCGCGGCCCTTCGCTCTACAACCACTTCGCCACCAAGGAGGAGATCCTCGACGCGGTGGCCGACGGCGTCGCGGCAACGGTCGACATCACCGTCTTCGACGAGTGCGAGTGGCTCGACGCGCTCGGCCGCTGGGCGCGCTCGTACCGGGCCGCGCTGGCGGCGCACCCGAACATCGTGCCGTACCTGGCGCAGGGGCCGGGCCGCCGTCCGGCGGCGCTCGCCATGGCCGACGCGGTCTACGGCGCGCTGGTCCGGGCCGGCTGGCCGCCCGCGCGGGCCACCCACATCGGCGCCGCGATGCGCTACTTCGTGGCCGGGTCCGCGCTCGGCTCGTTCGCCCGCGGTTTCGTCGAGGACCCCTCGCTGTACGCCGCGCACCCGCACCTCAGCCAGGCGCACCGGCTCGCCGGCCACCAGCGCAGCGTGGACGAGGGCGCCTTCGCGCTCGGCCTGGACGCGCTGCTGCACGGACTCGCCGCCGAGTACGCCGCCACCGTCGCCCCGCTGGAACGGGTCGGCGGTCCGGAGTAGCGTCGAAACTCCCACCGCTAGTTTCCACCACCCCCGAAGGACGACATGGATCTCGCCGACGCCCCTCCCGCCCTGCTGACGCGCCGCCACCTGCACATCGCCGGTGACTGGGTCGACCCCTCCTCGGGCGACACCGTCCCGGTGGAGAACCCGGCCACCGGCGGCATCGTCGGCGAGGTGCCCGCCGGCACACCGGCCGACGTGGACCGCGCGGTCGCCGCCGCCCGCGCCGCGTTCCCCGGCTGGGCCGACACCGCACCCGCCGAGCGCGCCGCGCACCTGGACCGGCTGCACACCGCGCTCGCCGCCCGCGCCGACGAGATCGCCCGCACCGTGGCGACCGAGCTGGGCACCCCGCTCAAGCTCGCCACCCGCGTCCAGACCGGCCTGCCGCTGACAGTGCTGCGGAGCATGGTCGACCTGGCCGCCCGCCCGGCCACCGAGCACACGGTCGGCAACTCCCTCGTCGTCCGGGAGCCGGTCGGCGTGGTCGGGGCGATCACCCCGTGGAACTACCCGTTGCACCAGGTGGTCGCCAAGGTCGCGCCCGCGCTCGCCGCCGGGTGCACGGTGGTGCTCAAGCCCAGCGAGCTGACCCCGCTCACCGCGTACCTGCTGTTCGACGCGATCACCGACGCCGGCCTGCCGCCCGGCGTGGTGAACCTCGTGCCCGGCACCGGCCCGGTGGTCGGCGAGGCGCTCGCCGCGCACCCCGGCGTCGACCTGGTCTCGTTCACCGGCTCCACCGCCACCGGCCGGCGCATCGCGCACCTGGCTGCCGAGCGGATCGCCCGGGTGTCGCTGGAACTCGGCGGCAAGTCGGCGAACGTCGTCCTGGCCGACGCCGACCTGCCCACCGCGGTCAAGGTCGGCGTCGGCAACGCGCTGCTCAACTCCGGGCAGACCTGCACCGCCTGGACCCGGATGCTCGTGCACCGCGACCGCTACGCCGAGGCGCTGGACCTGGTCGCGGCGGCGGTGGCCGGCTACCGGCTCGGCGACCCCTTCGACCCGGCCACCCGGCTCGGCCCGCTGGCCTCCGCCGCGCAGGCCCAGCGGGTACGCGACCACGTGGACCGCGCGCTCGCCGACGGCGCCCGGCTCGTCGCCGGCGGCCCGGACGCGCCACTACCGCCCCGGGGTCACTTCGTGGCGCCCACCGTCTTCGCCGACGTGCACCCGGACAGCGCGCTCGCCCAGGAGGAGGTGTTCGGTCCGGTGCTCGCGGTCATCCCGTTCGCCGACACCGACGAGGCGGTCGCCATCGCCAACAACTCCCGGTACGGGCTGGCCGGCGCGGTCTGGTCCGCCGACTCCGACGCGGCGCTGGCGGTGGCCCGGCGGATGCGTACCGGCCAGGTGGACGTCAACGGCGGCGCGTTCAACCCGCTCGCCCCGTTCGGCGGCTACAAGCAGTCCGGCCTCGGCCGGGAGCTGGGCGCGTACGGCGTGGAGGAGTTCACCGAGCTGAAGGCGATCCAGCGATGAGGGCGCTCGTGGTACGCGGCCGGGGCGAGACACCGGCGGTCGAGGACGTACGCCTGCCCGCGCCCGGTCCGGGTGAGCTGCGGGTCCGCATCCGCGCCGCCGGCATCTGCCACTCCGACCTGGCGATGGTGGACGGCACGCTGGCGCCCGCGTATCCGCTGGTGCTCGGGCACGAGGCGACCGGCGTGGTGGCCGAGGCCGGGCCCGGCACCACTATCGCGGTCGGCACACCCGTGGTGCTGAACTGGGCGCCCGCCTGCCGGGAGTGCTGGCACTGCCGGCACGGCGAGCCGTGGCTCTGCGCCGCGAACCCCAACCCGTCCACGCCGCGGGGCGAGACGGCCGCCGGTGAGCCGCTGGAGGTCACACTCGGGCTCGGCGCGCTCGCCGAGGAGGTGGTGGTGCCGCAGCGCGCCGCCGTACCGGTGCCCGCCGGACTGCCACCGGAGCAGGCCGCGGTGCTGGGCTGCGCGGTGCTCACCGGCGTCGGTGCGGTCCGCAACACTGCGCGGGTCGCGCCCGGCGAGTCGGTCGCGGTGATCGGGCTCGGCGGGGTGGGCCTGGCCGTGCTGACCGCCGCGCGGCGGGCCGGCGCGTCGCCGATCCTCGCCGTGGACGTGGTGGAGGCCAAGCGGGATCTGGCACTCGCCGCCGGGGCCACCGACTTCCTGCGCTCCGACGACCGGCTGGGCAAGGAGATCCGGGCCCGCACCGACGGGCGTGGCGTGGACCACGCGTTCGAGTGCGTCGGGCGGTCCGCCACCATCCGCGCCGCCTGGCGGGCGACGCGGCGCGGGGGAGCGGTCACCGTGGTCGGCATGGGCGCCCGCGACGACATGCTCAGCCTCTCCGCGCTGGACATCTTCCACTCCGCGCGCACGCTGCGCTCCTCGGTGTACGGCTCGACCGACCCGGACCGGGAGGTGCCGGAACTGGCCGCCGCGCTCGCCGCCGGTGACCTGGACCTGGGCCCGCTGGTGAGCGGCACGGTGCCGCTGACCGAGGCACCAGCGGCGCTGGAACGGCTGGCCCGCGGCGAGGGTGCCCGCTGGGTGGTCACGTTCCCCGAATGACCCCTCCGGTACGGCGGTGGCCGTGGTGCGGGCGGGCGGCGGCGCCCCCCACGTGACGCGGAGCGACGCTACGCTTCCCGATTCATGGCCGTCTCGCGTCTGCGTGCGCTCGCCACCACGGTCCCCGCCGACCGGCCGGCGCCACCGCCGGTCACCCTGCCGTCCTGGTTGCTCCTGCCCGGTCTGGTGGCGTTGGCCGGGTCCCTCGCCGCGTACGCGGTCTTCCTGGACCACGACCCGCTGCGCGGGACGGACCTGTCGATGTACGTCGGTGGTGCGCGGTCCTTCCTGGACGGCGAGCCGGTCTACCGGCTCGGGTACACGACGCTGAACCTGCCCTACACCTATCCGCCGATCACGCTGCCGTTCCTGACGCCACTGACGCTGCTCGACGACCGGGCCGCCCTGTACGTGTGGACCGTGGCGGGCCTGCTGGCGATGCTCGCGGCGCTGTGGTTCACCACCCGGATGCTCGGGTACCGGGGCGCGCGGGGCGGGCTCGGCCTCGCCGCCGCGGTCCTCGCCGTGCTCGTGTGGACCGAGCCCTTGCACCGCACCTTCTATCTCGGCCAGATCAACATCTTCGTCCTGCTGCTCGTGGTGGCGGACCTGGCGCGTCCGGACCGGAGCCGGTTCAAGGGTGTCGGCATCGGCGTCGCCACCTCGGTCAAGCTGCTCCCCGGCCTGTTCGTGGTCTACCTGCTGCTGACCCGCCGGATCCGGGCCGCCCTGGTGGCCGGGGCGACGTTCGCCGGTCTCACCGTGCTGGGCGTGATCATCCAGCCGGGCGGCTCGTACGACTACTGGATCGCCGGCCGCGCGTTCGACTCGTCCCGGCCGCTCGCGACCTCCGGCCCGCGGTACGCCGCCAACCAGTCCCTTCAAGGTCTCGTGGCACGGGTGCTCGGCAGCGACGAACTCAACAGCGTGCCGTGGATGCTGGCCGTGGTGCTCGCCGGGGTGGCCGGCCTGGCGCTCGCCGTCGCGCTGCACCGGCAGGGTGAGGAGGCGGCCGCGATGGTGGTGGTCGGGTTCACCACGCTCGCCGTCTCGCCGGTGAGCTGGTCGCACTACTGGCTCTGGATCGGCCCGACGGCGCTGGTCCTGATCGATCTGGCCCGGCGTGCCCGCGGCCCGGCCCGGGTGCCCGCGGCCGCCCTCGCGGTGGCCGCCGTGCTGCCGTTCCTGCTGTGGCCCGGCCGCGACCGCACCGGTGCGACGGTCCCGCGCGGCCTGATCTGGAAGGCGGCCCACCTGGAGGGGGCGGCGAAGACGCTGGCGGTCGACGCGTACCTGCTGACGGTGCTCGCCCTGGGCCTGATCGCCGTGGCGTGGCTGTCGCTGCGCCGTCGTCGCCGCTCCGTCGCCGCGGCGGAGCCCGTCCTGCCGGAGCGCGAACCGGTGTGATCCGGCCCACCGGCCCGGTGCCGGGACCGCATCTCGTCCGGACCGGTCCGGCCCGGGCGCATCCAAACCGTGCCGTCGCGTCGAACCCCGGGTAGTGACCGTCTACCCGGGAGGTGCTTCTGGTGGTGACCGAGGCGATGCCCGGCGACGCCGTCGAGGACGTCCGCAAGCACCTCACCCTCGCCGCGGAGGACCTGGACGGCAACCGGGTCGCCGCGCTCGTCGTCGAGGCCGCGGGTCGGTGGGGCGTGACGGCGGTGTGGGAGCGGGTCTGCGCGCCGATGCTGGCCGCGCTACCGGGGCACAGCGCCGTCGAGGTGGCGGTGGAGCACGCCTTCTCCGAGGGGATCCGGTCCGGCCTGGACGCACTGGTGCGCGAGCCGGGGCGGGCGTCGCCGGGCGGCGGCATCCTGCTCGCCGCGGCGGAACAGGAACTGCACTGTCTCGGCCTGCACGCGCTCGCCGCCGCGCTGCGGGAGGCGAACCTGGGCAGCCTGCTGCTGGGCGCCGCCCTGCCGTGGCCGGCGCTGGCCAGCGCCGTGCGCCGCAGTCGGCCGCACACGGTGGTGGTGTGGTCGCAGACCCCGGTGACCGGCCGGGCGTACCGGATGGCCCGGTTCGCGCGGGAGTTCCCGTCGGTGTGGGTGCACAGCGCCGGGCCGGGCTGGATCATGCCACCGGACGGGCATCTGACGACCCTGTCCGACGCGCTGCGCGCCTGCCGTGCCGCGGCCGGGCGCCCCGCGGCCCTGCCCTAGGCGCGGAAGCCGCGCAGCAGCGTGGCGACGGCGGCCTCCGGGTCGACGTCGTCGCCGGGGGCGGCGAGCCGGTTGCTCAGCAGCCCGTCGACGAGTGCCAGCAGCATCCGGAAGTGGGCCGGCGGGTCGGTCGAGCCGAGCGTGGCGAGCAGCGGCTCCCCCCAGCCGGCCAGCCGTGCCCGGGCGGCCTCGATCGCCGGGCGCAGGTCGGGCCGCACGGCCGCCTCGACGAACAACGCGTACCGGGCGAGCGTGACCACCCGCTGCCGGTCGGTGAACTCCCGGATCAGCCGGCCGACCACTGCGGCGAACGCGGTGACGTCGCCCGGCGGCAGGTCCGCGGCGAGCCGTTGCCAGG
Source organism: Micromonospora sp. ANENR4 (assembly GCF_015354395.1). Classification (NCBI taxonomy): domain Bacteria; kingdom Bacillati; phylum Actinomycetota; class Actinomycetes; order Micromonosporales; family Micromonosporaceae; genus Micromonospora; species Micromonospora sp. ANENR4. The sequence continues at coordinate 120,378 of NZ_JADKYQ010000017.1, read as the reverse complement.
CCGCCGTCTCCACCTCGACGAGCCGGTCGAAGACGCCGGTGACCAGTGCCTCCCGGGTGCGGAACCGGTTGGAGGCGGAGCCCTCGGGCAGGCCCGCCTCGGCGTCAACGGCCCGGTGGGTGAGCTGTCGCGGCCCGCCGGTGCCGAGCACCCGGATGGCGGCGTCGAGCAGGAGTCGCCGGCGATCGGTCACCCGGTCAGACTACAGGCGTAGTGCAGCCGACTACATCTGTAGTACGGTGACGGGCATGGGCGGACGCACGGTCGTGGTCGGGGGCGGGATCGGCGGGCTCGCGGCGGGCGTCGGCCTTCGGGCGGCGGGCTGGGACGTGACCGTACTGGAACGGTCGCCCGCACTGCCGGAGACCGGCACCGGGCTCGGCATCTGGCCCGCCGCGATGCGCGCCCTGGACGCCCTCGGCGTCGGCGACGAGGTGCGCCGCCGGGGCAGCCGTCAGGCCGGCGGGTCGATCCGGCGCCCGGACGGCAGCCGGATCGCCACCATCGACGTCGACCGGCTGGAGCGCCGCCACGGCGAGCCGGTGTACCTGGTCACCCGGCCGGTGCTGCTCGCCGTCCTGGCCGGCGCGCTGCCCGGACCGGTGTTGCGCCTGGACGCTCCGGTGGCCGACCCGGGGCCGCTGCGCGAGGCGTACGACCTGGTGGTGGGCGCGGACGGGATCAACAGCGTGGTGCGCGAGGCGATGTACGGCCGGCGGCACCCGCTGCGCTACGCGGGCGCGGTGGCCTGGCGCGGTGTGGTCGACCTGGACCTGGCCGAGGGTGGCGAGACCTGGGGGCGGGGGCGCAAGTTCGGGCTGACCCCGGCCGGGCCGGGCCGCACCAACTGGTACGCCGCGGTGCGGCTGCCCGAGGGGCACCCGGCGCCGCCGGACGACCGCGCCGAGCTGCGCCGACTCTTCGGCGACTGGCATCAGCCGGTGCCGCGCGTGCTCGACGCGCTCACCCCGGACGGCATCCTGCGGCACGAGATCCACGACCTGACGCCGCTGCCGTCGTACGTGTCCGGCCGGACGGCACTGCTCGGCGACGCCGCGCACGCGATGACCCCGGATCTCGGGCAGGGCGCCTGCCAGGCGCTCATCGACGCGGTCGCGCTCGCCGACTGCGTCCGCGAAGCAGGCGACCTGCCCGCCGCGCTGCGGGCGTACGACAGGCGCCGCCGGCGGCCCACGCAGCGGATCGCGGCGGGCGCGCGGTGGGCGGGGCGGTTGTCCGGCGCGCGGCGGCTGCTGCCGGTGCGGGACGTGCTGCTGCGGCTGGCGCTGGCGGCCGGGCCGCCAGCGTGACCTGAGACACATTCGATACGAACCGGTTCCGTATCGAAACCCGCTCACCTACGCTCGGCTCCGTTACGAGTCTGACCCGTATCGTATTCCGACGCGGGGAAACCGGGGGGAGCACGGACGTGGAACCACGCGAGAACACCGGACACCCGAGGAGGTGGGCGATCCTCGGGGTGCTGGTGATCAGCCTCCTCGTGGTCGTCCTCGACAACACCATCCTCAACGTCGCGCTGCGCACGCTGGCCGACCCGGTGCACGGCCTCGGCGCCACCCAGGGCGAGCTGGAGTGGGCGATCAACTCCTACACGCTCGTCTTCGCCGGGCTGCTGTTCACCTTCGGCGTGCTCGGTGACCGGCTCGGCCGCCGCCGCTTCCTGATCCTCGGGCTGGCGCTGTTCGGCCTGTCCTCGCTGCTGTCCGCGTACGCGCAGGACCCGGGCCAGCTGATCGCGGCCCGCGCGCTGATGGGCGTCGGCGGCGCGGCCATCATGCCGGTGACGCTCTCGATCATCTCCAACGTCTTCGACCCGCGCGAGCGCGCCAAGGCGATCGGCGTCTGGGCCGGCGCGGTCGGCCTCGCGGTGGCGATCGGCCCGGTGCTCGGCGGCGCCCTGCTGGAGCACTTCTGGTGGGGCTCGGTCTTCCTGATCAACGTGCCCGTGGTGGTGCTCGGCGTGGTGCTCGTCGCGGCCCTGGTGCCCGAGTCCCGCGACCCCAAGCCCGGCCGGGTGGACCTGCTCGGCGTGCTGCTCTCGGTGGTCGGCCTGGTCGCGCTCACCTACGGCATCATCGACGGCGGCGAGCACGGCTTCGGCCGCCCGCAGGTGTGGGTCGCGGTGCTCGGCGGCCTCGCGGTGCTCGGCTGGTTCGTCGCCCACGAGCTGCGCAGCGACCACCCGTCGCTCGACGTACGGCTGTTCCGGGTGCCCCGGTTCGCCGCGCCGGTGGCCCTGGTCGGGCTGGTCTTCTTCGCCGCCATGGGCGTGATGTTCTTCGGCGCGTTCTATCTCCAGCTCGTCCGCGGCTACAGCCCGCTGGAGAGCGGCCTGCTGTTCCTGCCGTTCGCCGCGGCCCAGCTGATCTTCGCGCCGCGCAGCGCCGCGATGGTCCGCCGCTACGGCGGCCGTGCGGTCGCGGCCGCCGGGCTGCTGCTCACCACTGTGGCGCTCGCCGCGTTCGTCTTCATCGACGCGGACACCCCGATCTGGATCTTCTCGGCGCTGGGCTTCCTCCAGGGCGCCGGGATGGCGAACATCATGCCGCCGGCCACCGAGTCGATCATGTCGTCGCTGCCCCGGGAGAAGGCCGGCGTCGGTTCCGCGGTGAGCAACACCGTGCGGCAGGTGGCCGGCGCGCTCGGCGTGGCGGTCCTCGGCTCGGTGCTCTCCGCCGTCTACCGCGACCAGGTCGGCCCGGCGGTGGCCGCCCTGCCCGCCCCGGTGCGCGACGCGGCCCGGGAGTCGGTGTCCGGGGCGTACGCGGTCGCCGGCCGGCTCGGCCCCGACGGGCCGCGACTGATCGACGTGGCGAACGACTCGTTCGTCTCGGCCATGCACTGGGCGGCGGGCGCCTCCGCGGTGGTGGCCGCGCTCGGCATCGTGATCGTGCTGCGGTGGATGCCGGGCCGGCCGGTCGTCGCCCCCGACGCGGCGCCGGTCACCGACCGGGAGTTGGCCGGTACCGCATAGGTTCGTGGACAATGTCTGACATGACTTCCACGGCGGATGCTCCGCGGTCGCCCGGGCGACCGCGGAGCACCCGCGCGGACGAGGCGATCGTCGACGCCACCCTCGACCTGCTGGCCGAGGGCAGCACCATAGAGTCGCTGTCGATCGAGGCGATCGCGAACCGCGCCGGAGTCGGCAAGGCCACCATCTACCGCCGCTGGGCGGGCAAGGACGCGTTGCTGCTGGACGCGCTGCGCACGCTCAAGGGGCCCGCGCCGCGCACGGACGGGCGCTCCGTCCGCGACGACCTGGTGGTACTCGTCGGCGCGGTGGGCCAGCACGCCGATGCCCGCGTCCGGAAGATCATGCCCTGTCTGGTGCCGGAGGTGAACCGCAGCTCGGCGCACCGGCAGGCGTACGAGGCGATCATCGAGCCCCGGCGGGCGGCGATGCGCGAGGTGCTGCGCCGCGCGGTCGACCGGGGCGAGCTGCGCGCGGACCTCGACATCGAGGTGGCGATGGCGCTGCTCACCGCGCCGATGCTCACCCAGCGGATGCTGCGCTGGCACCCCGAGCGCGACGAGCGGCTGCTGCCCGAGCGGATCGTGGACGCGGTCCTGGACGGCCTGCGCGTGCGCTGATCCCGGGTCGCCGTGCCCGGCCGCTCATCGGCCGGGCGTGCGCAGCCGGTGCAGGCGCAGCGCGAGCTGCACCTCCAGCGCCCGCTCCGGCCGCTGCCAGTCCGCGCCGAGCAGGTGACCGACCCGCTCCAGCCGCTGGGTGACCGTGTTGACGTGCACGTGCAGCTGTTCGGCGGCCCGGGCCAGGCTGCCGCCCACCCCGAAGTACGCCTCCAGCGTCTTCACCAGCGCGGTGCCCCGCCGGGCGTCGTAGTCCAGTACCGGTCCCACGGTGGTGGCGAGGAACCGCGCCACGTCCCGGTCCCCGGCGTCACCGACCGCGCCCAGCAGCAGCCCGACGAAACCCAGCTCGGTGGTGCTCGCCCCCTGCCCGGCCCGGCCCAGCGCACCCAGCGCGGACAGGCAGCGCTCCGCCTCGGCGAACGTGACGGCGAGCGACGCCGGGCCGGTGGAGGGCCCGCTCGCCCCGGCGGTCACCGGACGGCCGGTCACCCGGGACAGGTCCCGGGCCACCGCGCGGGCCGCGCCGCCCGCGTCCCGGCCGGGCAGCATCAGCACCACCCGCCCGTCGCGCGCCGCGGCCAGGCCACCCCGGGTCGAGGCGTACGTGGTGGCCCAGGAGAGCACCCGCTGCCGGGCCGAGCCGGTCTCGGCGAACGCGTCGTCGCCGACCGCCACCAGCACGTGCGGGGCGTCCAGGTCCACAGCGATCCGGCGGGCCCGCGCGCGCAGCGCGTCCGCGTCGCGCAGCGGCCGGGCGATCAGGTCGTCCAGCAGCTCACCGCGGACCCGCCCCTCCGCCTCGGCCACGGTCCGGCGGAACAGCAGCAGCAACGCGGTCACCAGCGCGGCCCGCTCCAGGATGCGCTGGTCGGCGTCGACCAGCTCGTCGTCCGGGCGCAGCACCAGCGCGCCCAGGTTCTCCGCGCCGGCCACCACCGCGGCGTACCAGAGCGGACCCCGGCGCACGCTGCGCCCCTCGGTACGGGACGCGGCCACCGCCTCCACGATGTCCGCCCGGTCCGGCTCCTCGATCTCACCGACCCGGGCCAGCCGCCGGCCCTCGGCGTCCAGCGCCAGCAGCGCGCCGCCGAGCACCTCGGTGACCGCCGCCGCCACGTCCTCCATCCCACCGCCGCGTAGCACCAGCGCGGTCATCCGGTCGTGCGCCGCGGCGGCGCGCTCCACCGAGCTGCTGTGCGCCCGGATGGTGCTGTTCGCCGCGGACAGCTCGGCCAGCGCCGCCCGGGTCTCGGCGAGCAGCCGCGCGGTGTCGATCGCCACCGCCGCGTGCGCCGCCAGCGACACCAGCAGCGACACCTCCTCGCGGGCGAACGGCCGGGCCGAGCGGTTCGCCGCGTACAGCACGCCGATCACGCTGGACCCGAGCCGCAGCGGCACGCCGAGGATGGCCACCAGGCCCTCCTCGCCCACCCCGCCGTCGATCTCCCCGGTGTGCCGGAACCGCTCGTCCTCCTGGTAGTTCGAGGTGACGTACGGGGTGCCGGTCTGCGCGACCAGCCCGCCCAGCCCGTCGCCCAGCTCCAGCCGCAGCCGCTGGAACCGGGCCGAGATCGAGCCGTCGGTGACCCGCATGTACGTGTCGCCGCGCTCGTCGTCGTTGAGCGTCATGTACGCCACGTCGGTGCCGAGCAGGATCCGCGCCCGGTGCACGATCGCGCGCAGCACGTCGTCCAGGTCACGCAGCCCGGCCAGGTCGCTCGCGGTGTCGTACAGGCCGGACAGCTCGGTCTCCCGGCGGCGCCGGCGCGCCAGCAGCGCCCTCACCCGCAGCGCCACCACCTTCGCCTGCTCCAGCTCGGCGAGCCGTTCGGCGGGCAGGCCGGCGGCGCGCGCGGCCACCAGCGGGCCCTCGAACTCGACCGCGGCGGCCTCGCGCGCCAGCAGCTCCAGGAACTCCACCGGCGACGACATGACCGACATTGTGCGCGGGCCCACTAGTTCGCCGTCCAGCCCCCGTCGAGGGCGATCGAGGTGCCGGTGAGGAACGCGGCGGGCGGGGAGCAGAGGTACGCCACCAGTTCGGCCACCTCCTCCGGCTCGATCAGCCGCTTGATCGCCGCCCGGGCCAGCATGATCTTCTCGACCACCTCGTCCTCGCCGATGCCGTGGGTGGCCGCCTGGTCGGCGATCTGGCTCTCCACCAGCGCGGTGCGCACGTACGCCGGGTTGATGCAGTTGGCGGTGACGCCGTGCGCGGCGCCCTCCAGCGCGACCACCTTGGACAGGCCCTCCAGCGCGTGCTTGGCCGAGACGTACGCGGCCTTGAAGGGTGAGGCGCGCAGCCCGTGCACCGAGGAGATGTTCACGATCCGGCCCCAGCCGTTCGCGTACATCCGGGGCAGCGCGCGGCGGATCAGCAGGAACGGCGCCTCCACCATGACCCGCTGGATGTACTCGAAGCGCTCGACCGGGAAGTCCTGCACCGGCGCGACGTGCTGCAGCCCGGCGTTGTTGACCACGATGTCGGCGTCGACGCCGAGCCGGTCCACCGCCGCCGGGTCGGCCAGGTCGATCCCGACCGCCCGGCCGCCGGCCTCGGCGGCCACCGCCTCGGCCGCCGTCACGTCGCGGTCCAGCACCACGACCGTCGCGCCGGCCGCCGCCAGGCGCAGGGCACAGGCCCGTCCGATGCCGCCGCCACCACCTGTGACCAGCGCGGTGCGACCGGTCAGGTCGACGTGTACGACGTGGGGGACCGCCACGGGTTCTGCCGTCATGGCGCATGAACGTACGAGCCGGTTGCCCCCTGGCACATGGGGCGGCGACACATACTCCACCGCCCGCCTGTGTGGTGCGCCGGGTCACCGTCCGCACCCGGCGTGTCCGGCGGTCCCGGCGTCGGCGGGCACCAGTAGGGTGTGTCGAACACACGTACTGCTGGCGGCTCGGGGAGGAGGCGGCGTGCGCGTGCTGGGCGTCGACCCGGGGCTGACCCGGTGCGGGGTCGGCGTGGTCGAGGGCGTGCCGGGCCGTCCCTGCACGCTCGTGGCCTACTACGTGGTCTACACCGACCCGGAGGACGACCTCGCGCTGCGCCTGCTGCACCTGGACCGCTCGCTGACCGACCTGGTCACCGAGCACCGGCCGGACGCGGTCGCGGTGGAGCGCGTGTTCAGCCAGCACAACGTCCGCACCGTGATGGGCACCGCGCAGGCCAGCGGCGTCGCGGTGCTCGCCGGGGCCCGGGCCGGGCTGCCGGTGACGACGTACACGCCGAGCGAGGTCAAGGCCGCGGTGACCGGGTCGGGGCAGGCGGACAAGAAGCAGATGACCACCATGGTCACCCGGCTGCTGCGGCTGCCCGAGCCGCCGAAGCCGGCCGACGCCGCCGACGCGCTGGCGCTGGCCATCTGTCACGTGTGGCGCGGCGGCACCCGGTCCAAGCTGGCCGAGGCCGCGCAACGGGCCCGACGAGGAGGGACGCGATGATCGCGAGCGTACGCGGCACGGTGACCGCCACCGGCCCGGATCACGCGGTGGTGGAGGTGGGTGGCATCGGCCTGGCCGTGCAGTGCGCTCCCGGCACGATCGCCGACCTGCGCGTGGGCCAGCCCGCCCGGCTCGCCACCAGCCTTGTCGTCCGGGAGGACTCGCTCACCCTCTACGGCTTCGCCGACGACGACGCCAAGCAGCTGTTCGAGCTGCTCCAGACCGCCAGCGGGGTCGGTCCCCGGCTGGCCCAGGCGGTACTCGCCGTGCACACGCCGGACGCGGTCCGCAAGGCCATCGCCAACGCCGACACCGCGGCGCTGACCCGGGTGCCCGGCATCGGCAAGAAGGGCGCCGAGCGGCTGGTGCTGGAACTGCGCGACCGGGTCGGCCCGGTGCCGGTGGGCGCCGACGGCGCGGCCGGGGTGACCGCGGGCGCCTGGCCGGAGCAGGTCCGCCAGGCCCTCGTCGGCCTCGGCTGGACGACCGGCCAGGCCGAGCAGGCGGTGGCCGCGGTGGCGGAGACCGTCGACGGCGAGACCCCGCCGGTGCCGGTGCTGCTCAAGCAGGCGATCCGCCTCCTGGGCCGGACCCGATGACCGGAGAGAACCTGGTCTCGGCGTACGTGAACGACGCCGAGCGGGACGCCGAGGCCAGCGTCCGGCCGAAGCGGCTGGCCGAGTTCATCGCCCAGGACCGCGTCCGCGACCAGCTCGACCTGCTGTTGCAGGGCGCGATGCGGCGCGGCTCGCCGCCGGACCACATCCTGCTCTCCGGTCCGCCCGGCCTCGGCAAGACCAGCCTGGCCAACATCGTCGCCGCCGAGCTGGGCACCGGGATCCGGGTGACCAGCGGCCCGGCCATCGAGCGTTCCGGCGACCTGGCCGCGATCCTGACCGGCCTCGCCGAGGGCGACGTGCTGTTCATCGACGAGATCCACCGGATCGCCAAGCCGGCCGAGGAACTGCTCTACAGCGCCATGGAGGACTTCCGCGTCGACGTGGTCGTCGGCAAGGGCCCGGGTGCCACCGCCATCCCGCTCGACGTGGAGCCGTTCACGCTCGTCGGCGCCACCACCCGCTCCGGCCTGCTGACCGGCCCGATGCGCGACCGGTTCGGCTTCGTCGCGCACCTCGACTTCTACGCGCCGGCCGACCTGGAGACGCTGCTGCACCGGTCGGCCCGGATCCTCGGCGTGCCGATCACCGCCGACGGGGCGGCGGAGGTCGCCGGCCGGTCCCGGGGCACCCCGCGCATCGCCAACCGGCTGCTGCGCCGGGTCCGCGACTACGCGGAGGTCCGCGCCGACGGCGTGGTCACGCTGGAGACCGCACGGGCCGCGCTGACCGTCTACGACGTGGACGCGCTCGGCCTGGACCGGCTCGACCGGGCGGTGCTGACCGCGCTCGTCGACTCGTTCCGGGGCGGACCGGTAGGCCTGTCCACGCTCGCCGTGGCGGTGGGCGAGCAGCCGGACACGGTCGAGGAGGTCTGCGAGCCGTTCCTGGTCCGGGCCGGGCTGCTGGCCCGGACGCCCCGCGGCCGGGTGGCGACCGAGGCCGCTTGGCGCCATCTGGGCCGTACGCCCCCGAATGGTACATTTGGTGCGGATGCCCCTCCGGGGCCCGATCTGTTCTCGGTGCAGACCGATCAGCCGTGATCCGTTCGTGATCTGTGCCGCATTCGGTCTTCTCAGGAGCAGGGACTAGACTTCGCCGCGGTTTGTACAGGACGTGAGAATCCGCTTCCGCTGCGGCGCCCTCCGGCGCCGGGGCGGACGCCAACCGGAAGGTCTACACCGTGCTTTACGCAGCAGCGAGTGGCGGGGGAGCCGGCAGTCTGACGCCGATCCTCATGATCGCTCTGCTCTTCGTCGTCATGTACTTCATGATGATCCGTCCGCAGCAGAAGCGCCGCCGCGAGGCCGAGCAGATGCAGGCCGCCCTCTCCCCGGGCGACGAGGTGGTCACCATCGGCGGCCTGCACGGCACGGTCACCGCGGTCGAGGACGAGACGGTCCTGCTCGAGGTCGCCCCGGGCGTGCAGACCCGGTACGCCCGCCCCGCCGTCGCGCGGGTGATCAAGCGCGCCGAGGCGCCGGCGGCCGAGACGATCACCGAGGAAGCCGAGCCGGTCAAGGAGTGACCACCCGTCCCGGACGGGGCAGCGGATTCATCCGTACAAGTGGATAGTTGGGGTCGGCGCGCGGCGTCGGCATCCGGCCGGGCCGTGCGGCGCCCCCGCGCCGCGCTCCAGTCGGCGTGCCGTCCTCCGGTGCCGACCCGCCGGAGCAGTCGGGCGGACACCCCCGGCCCGACAGTTGTCGCCGCCGTGGAAACGGCGCGACCGTACAGGGAGACAGGACAGCCGTGGCACCACCTCAGGGACAGATGCGGCCCGGACGGCAGCTCGCCGTGCTCGGGCTCATCTTCGTCGTCCTCTATCTATTGGTGTTCTTCTCGGGCGGCGCCAGCGGTGGCTGGAAGGACCGGCTGGAGCCACGGCTCGGCCTGGACCTCGTCGGCGGCACCCGGCTGACGCTCGAGGCCACCAACACGGTGGACGGCAAGCCCCCGACCGCCGACAACCTCGAGGAGGCCCGCCAGATCATCGAGAGCCGGGTCAACGCCTACGGCGTGGCCGAGGCCGAGGTGGTCACCGAGGGCAACCGCAACATCGTCATCTCCCTGCCCGGCCAGAACCGCGACCTGACCGACGTCGGTGAGGCCGCCGAGCTGCGCTTCCGCAAGGTGCTCAAGGCCACCGACGGCAGCGGTGCCGCCGCCGCGCCCGCGCCGGTCCCGAGCGCGACCCCGTCCGGTGCCGCCAGCCCGACGCCGTCGGGCAGCGCGTCGCCGAAGGCGAGCACGAGCCCCAAGGTGAGCGGATCGCCGAGCGCCGGTGGGCAGGGCGGCATGGCCCCGGCCTCTCCGTCGGCGACGCCGAGCGCCGCCGCGCCGAGCGCGAGCCCGAGCGCCGCCGCGCCGAGCCCGAGCGCCAGCGCCGAGCCGGTGCCGCAGAGCATCGAGCAGCAGCGCAAGGCCGTCGAGCAGAAGGTCGGCGCGGCCGCCTGGGCCGCCGCCTCGGGCCTGCAGGCCCCGGCGGACCTGACCACCGACCCGTCGCTGGCCGACAAGCTCAAGCCGTTCGGCACGCTCTCCCCGCAGGAGATCGCGGTCCTGCCGGTGGAGATGCAGTTCAACGTCCCGACCATCACCTGCGCCCAGCTCGACGCGCGGCCCGCCGCCTCGATCAAGGACGAGAAGCAGAAGGCGGTCGCCTGCGAGTCCGGCGCGAAATACCTGCTCGACGTGGCGAAGGTGCTCGGCACCGACGTCAAGAACGCCTCCGCCCAGCTCGACCAGACCAGCTCCTGGGTGGTCAGCCTGAACTTCACCGGCAGCGGCCAGGAGAAGTGGACCGCGCTGACCCGCGAGGCGTTCAACAACGAGGGCCAGGCCTGCGACCAGACCGCACTCGGCCAGGACGGCAAGTGCCGGGTCGCCGTGGTGCTGGACAACGAGATCGTCTCGTCCCCGGAGATCCAGGGCGTGCTGACCGGTGACTCGCAGATCACCGGAAGCTTCGACAACAAGGCCGCGAACGCGCTCGCCAGCCAGCTGCGCTACGGCGCGCTGCCGGTGACGTTCGAGCCGCAGGAGCAGCAGAACGTCACCGCGACGCTCGGTGACAGCCACCTCAAGGCTGGTCTGCTGGCCGCCGGCATCGGCATGCTGCTGGTCATCATCTACTCGTTCTTCTACTACCGGCTGCTCGGCTCGGTCATCTTCCTGAGCCTGGTGCTCTCCGCGCTGCTGGTGTTCGGCGCGCTGGTGGTGCTCGGCCGGTCGATCGGCTTCACGCTCACGCTCGCCGGCATCGCCGGCATGATCGTCTCGCTGGGCGTCGCGGCGGACTCGTTCGTCATCTACTTCGAACGATTGAAGGACGAGATCCGGGAGGGCCGCAGTCCACGCAGCGCGGTGCCGCGCGCCTGGATCCGCGCCCGCCGGACGATCATCTCGGCGAACGCCATCACGCTGATGTCGGCGGTGGTGCTCTACATCGTTTCCGTCGGCGCGGTGAAGGGCTTCGCCTTCGCGCTCGGCCTGGCGACAGTGCTCGACCTGGTCGTCGTGTTCCTGTTCCGCCACCCGATCATGACGATGTTCGCCCGGACCCGGGCGTTCCTGTCGCCGCGGGTCAGCGGTCTGGGCCGGGCGCTGCCGGCCCGGTCGGCCGAGCCGGGCACCGCCCGCAACCCGCGTGTGAAGGAGGCCTGAGATGGCTAAGAGCGGTCTGGCCGCCCGGCTCTACCGGGGCGAGGCGGATCTCAACATCGTCGGGCGGCGCAAGCTGTGGTTCGGCGTAGCCGGCGTGCTCGTGCTGATCGCCGTGCTGAGCTTCGCGATCAACGGCTTCAAACTGGGCATCGAGTTCGCGGGCGGCAACTCGTTCCAGGTGCCGGCGAGCGTCGGCACGCTGGACCGCGCCGAGCAGGTCGTCGACGAGGTGCTGGCCGACGAGGCGCCAGGCGTCGAGGTGGTCAGCGCGCAGAAGGTCGGCGGCACCAGCGGCGAGTTCTACGAGATGCGGACCGGCCAGCTCTCCGCGGAGCAGGCCAACGCGGCCAAGACCGCGATGGCGCAGGAGTTCGGCATCCAGGCCGACCAGATCAGCGGCAGCCAGGTCTCCGAGGCGTGGGGCAGCCAGGTCACCTCCCGCGCCTTCCTCGGCCTGCTGATCTTCATCGCGGTGGTGTCGATCTACCTGGTGCTGCGCTTCGAGTGGCGGATGGCGGTCGCGGCGATCGTCTCGCTGCTGACCAACCTGGCCCTGACCGCCGGCATCTACTCGCTCGTCGGCTTCGAGGTCACCCCGTCGACGATCATCGGCTTCCTCACGATCCTGGGCTTCGCGCTCTACGACGTGGTGGTGGTCTTCGACAAGGTGCAGGAGAACACACGCGGCATCACCGCGAACAACAACGTCACCTACGGCGAGGCGTCCAACCTGGCGCTCAACCAGAGCCTCATGCGGTCGCTGAACACCTCGGTGGTGGCGCTGCTGCCGGTCGGCGGTCTGCTCTTCATCGGCGCCGGCCTGCTCGGCGCGGGCACGCTGAAGGACCTCGGCCTGGTGCTGTTCGTCGGTATGGCGGTGGCGTTCCTGACCTCGATCCTGCTGGCCACGCCGCTGCTGGTGCTGCTGAAGAACATGGACCCGCGGATCAGCGCGCACAACAAGCGTGTGCTGTCCCGCCGGGCCGCGATCGCCAAGGGCGAGATCACGCCGAAGGGTCGGCCGGCGACCGCGCCGGCCGCCGACGCGCCGATCGACGCGGAGGCGGCCGCGCTGGCCGGCGCCGCACCCAAGGTGGGCGCCCGGCCCGCGGGCAAGCGCCCCAGCGGCGCCCGTGGCGGCCGTCCCGCCGGGGGCGGCGGCAACCGGCCCGGCGGCAAGCGCCGCTGACCGCGGGGCCGGACGGAATCGGTCCGACGGCGTCCGTCATGCTGTTGTCACGGCATGACGGACGCCGTCGTCGTTTCGAGAGGACATGGGACGAACCGTGACGGAGACCCACACCACAGGGGTACGGGGAGACAGCGGCCCGGAGGTCGCCCAGCTCGTCGCCAACCGGCTGCTGGACGTGCCGGACTTCCCCAAGCCGGGTGTCGTGTTCAAGGACCTGATGCCACTGTTCGCCGACGGTGAGGCGTTCCGGGCGGTGATCGACGGCATCATCGCGTACCACGGGCCGGACTCGTTCGACACCGTCGCCGGCATCGAGGCGCGCGGGTTCGTGCTGGCGGCAGCAGTCGCGTACGCCACCGGCGTGGGCGTGGTGCCGGTGCGCAAGGCCGGCAAGCTGCCCCGCGCCACGCACTCGGCGTCCTACGCCCTCGAATACGGCGAGGCGACGCTGGAGGTGCACCAGGACGCCTTCACCGCCGGCCACCGGGTGCTGGTGCTCGACGACGTGCTCGCCACCGGCGGCACCGCCGAGGCCACGCTCGACCTGGTGGAACGCGCCGGCGGGACGGTGGCCGGGTTCACCGTGCTGCTGGAACTGGGCTTCCTGGAGGGCCGTAAGCGGCTGGCCCAGCGTCCGGTCCATGCCCTGCTGACCGTTTGACCAGGCCGCGCCGGTCGGGCCGGTCGGCGCCGACCGTCCGGGGGAGCGGTGGCGTACCCTGCGTACGGGTAGCATTGCCCTTTGCCCGCCCCGGCCGAGCTGTCCGGAGCGGCGAAGGCGCCGGGGCCCGGCCCCGGTGACCGCGTGGAACAAGACCGGCCTCCGGGCCGGTTGAACCAGACGTCGGCCGGACGGCCGGCGCATCCCGGCGAGCGGTGAGGAGGCCGGTGTCCCACGATGTCGTCCCTCCGGTGGAGGGCACGGTGCACCCGACAGGCGACGCGGACGGCTCGGTGACCGAGCGCAGCGGCAACCCGCCGGCCCGGGCGACCGGCGCCACCGGCGGCGCGTCCGACGCGACGGCCGACGGCGGGGCGGTCGTGGTGCCGTTCCCCACCGAGGGTTCCACCGAATCCACGCCCGGCAGCGGCTTCGCCCTCTCCAACGCGCCCACCGGCCGGCGGGTACGCGCCCGGCTGGCCCGGTTCAACGCGCCCTGGCAGACCTCGCAGGTCAGCGAGGTGCTGGAGCCGCTGATCGCGACGCACCGGGAGAACCACCCAAAGGCCGACGCGCGGCTGCTGCAGCGCGCGTTCGACACGGCCGCGCGGTGGCACTCGGGGCAGTACCGCAAGTCCGGCGACCCCTACATCACGCACCCGCTCGCCGTGGCGACCATCCTGGCGAACCTGGGCATGGACACCACCACGCTGGTCGCGGCGCTGCTGCACGACACCATCGAGGACACCGAATACACGCTCGATGCGATGCGCGCCGACTTCGGCGGTGAGGTCGCGCTGCTCGTCGACGGCGTCACCAAGCTCGACAAGGTCAAGCTCGGCGACGCGGCCAAGGCCGAGACCATCCGCAAGATGGTCGTGGCGATGGCGAAGGACCCCCGGGTCCTGGTGATCAAGCTGGCCGACCGGCTGCACAACATGCGGACCCTGACCTTCCTGCCCCGCCCGAAGCAGGAGCAGAAGGCCAAGGAGACGCTGGAGATCCTGGCCCCGCTGGCGCACCGCCTCGGTATGAACACGATCAAGTGGGAGCTGGAGGATCTGGCCTTCGGCACGCTGTTCCCGAAGCGGTTCGAGGAGATCAACCGGCTGATCGGGGAGCACCAGCCGCAGCGCGAGGCGCTGCTGCGTCAGGTGACGCAGAAGGTGTCCACCGACCTGAAGGCCGCCAAGATCAAGGCGGAGACGACCGGCCGGCCGAAGCACCTCTACTCGATCTACCAGAAGATGATCGTGCGGGGGCGCGACTTCAACGACATCTACGACCTGGTGGGTGTGCGGATCCTGGTCGACACGGTTCGGGACTGCTACGCGGCGCTGGGGGTCATCCACGCCAACTGGCAGCCGGTGCCGGGCCGGTTCAAGGACTACATCGCCATGCCCAAGTTCAACATGTACCAGTCGTTGCACACGACTGTCATCGGGCCCACCGGCAAGCCGGTGGAGATGCAGATCCGCACGTACGCGATGCACCGCACCGCCGAGTTCGGCATCGCCGCGCACTGGAAGTACAAGGAGCACAAGGGCACCCCGGTGGTGGGCCCGCCGGCGCACATCGACGAGATGACGTGGCTGCGGCAGCTGCTGGACTGGCAGCGCGAGGCGGCCGACCCGAGCGAGTTCCTGGACGCGCTGCGGTTCGACCTGTCCAGCCAGGAGGTGTACGTCTTCACCCCCAAGGGCGACGTCATCCCGCTGCCGACCGGGTCGACGCCTGTCGACTTCGCGTACGCGGTGCACACCGAGGTCGGGCACAAGTGCATCGGCGCACGGGTGAACGGCAAGCTGGTGCCGCTGGAATCGACGCTGTCGAACGGCGACGTGATCGAGATCTTCACGTCGAAGTCCGACACGGCCGGGCCGACGCAGGACTGGCTCGGCTTCGTCAAGAGCCCGCGGGCGCGTACGAAGATCCGCCAGTACTTCAACAAGGAGCGGCGCGAGGAGGCGATCGAGGCCGGCAAGGACGCGATCGTCAAGGCGATGCGCAAGCAGGGCATGCCGTTGCAGCGGATGCTCACCTCGGACGCGCTGATGGCGATCGCCCGGGACCTGCACCTCGCCGACGTGGCCTCGCTGTACGCGGCGGTCGGCGACAGCCAGGTCTCCGCGCAGTCGGTCGTACAGAAGCTGATGGCCTCCTACGGCGGCGAGGAGGGCGCGGCGGAGGACATCGCCGAGACCGCCGTCGCCACCCGGCCGCCGCGCAGCCGGCAGAGCAGCGCCGACCCGGGTGTGGTGGTCCGCGGCGTCAGCGACGTCTGGATCAAGCTGGCCCGCTGCTGCACGCCCGTACCGCCGGACTCGGTGTTCGGGTTCGTCACCCGCTCCGGCGGGGTGAGCGTGCACCGGGACGACTGCGCCAACGCCGAGGACCTGCGCGCCCAGCCCGAGCGGGTGGTCGAGGTGAGCTGGAAGCTCACCTCCGCCTCCACGTTCCTGGTGGCCATCCAGGTCGAGGCGCTGGACCGGCACAAGCTGCTCGCTGACGTGACGAGGGTGCTGTCCGAGGAGCGGGTGAACATCCTCTCCGCGACCGTCACCACCACCCGCGACCGGGTGGCGGTCAGCCGGTTCAGCTTCGAGATGGCCGACCCGAAGCACCTCGGGCACCTGCTGGCCGCGGTCCGCAAGGTCGACGGCGTGTTCGACGCGTACCGGGTCACCTCGGGGGCCTGAGCCACCACGCACGCGAAAGCGCCCGTCGGCTGCGATCAGCCGGCGGGCGCTTCGTCGTCGTACGGGTGCGGTCAGCCGCCCTCGACCGGGCTCATCGTCACCTTGGTCATGGTGATCTCCTTCTTCGGGTGACCACCGCCGGCCTGCTTGGCGAACGCGCCGTCGTCACCGGCCGCGGCGACCTGCTTCACCACGTCCATGCCGCCGGTGATGGTGCCCAGCACGGTGTAGTTCGGGTCGAGCGGCGAGTCGCCGTACACGATGAAGAACTGGCTGCCGGTGCTGCCCGGCTGGCCGGAGTTGGCCATCGCGATGACACCCTCCGGGTACGGCGGGCGCTTGTCGGTGGGGAGGTTCTCCTCGGCCAGGTTGTACGACGGGCCGCCGGTGCCGTCGGTGTCCCGCCAGCCCTTGCCGGTGGCGCTCGGGTCGCCGCACTGGAGCACTTTGATGCCCTCGGTGACGAGCCGGTGGCACTTGGTGTTGTCGAAGAAGCCCTTGCTCGCCAGGTGCGTGAAGCTGCCGGCGGTGCAGGGCACCTTGGTGCGGTCGATCTTGGCGGTGATCGGGCCCAGGTTGGTGTCGATGGTCATCGTCTGGGTGCCCTTGCCCGGCTGCTGGGCCGGCGGCAGGCCGACGTCCTTGATCTGCGCCGGACGGCCCTCCTTTGGCACCTCCGTGTACGCGCACTGGACGGCCCCGGCGGCGGCGGTGGTGCCCTGCTCGTCGTCGTCGTCGCCGAGCGCGGCGACGAGCCAGACCGTGCCTGCTACGACGAGCACCAGCACCGCCGCGGCCCCGACGATCGCCTGGGTCTGCCGGCGCTTACGGGCCCGGCCGGCCCGTTCCGCCATCTCCCGCTCGAGCTTGGCCCGCGCCGCCGCGCGCTGGCGGTCTCTGGTGGACGTCACGGTCACTCCTCACCTGCTGCGTATGGGTTCGGCACGCGCGCCGCCGGGTCAGCCGACGGCCCGCCGCCTGCTCGCCTGTGTTCTCAGCCCGCGCTGGCGCTGGGCGACGGCGCGGGACTGCCGGCCGGCGCCGCACCGGGCTCGCCGACGGTGACGCTCTGGACCAGCACCTGCGTCTTCGGCTTGACCTTGGCGCCGTTGCCATTGTCCACCGTCGGCATGGCGCCGATCTTCTCCACCACGTCGAGCCCGCCGGTGACCTTGCCGACCACCGAGTAGGCCGGCTTGGCCGGGCTGGCGTCCTTGAAGAAGATCAGGAACTGGCTGCCGTTGCTGCCGGGCGGGTTGCCGATCATGGCGACCGTGCCCTTCGGGTACGTCGCCGGCTGCCCGGGCGCCGGCGAGGCCGACGGGCTGGGCTCCGCCGCGGCCGGAACGTTCTCGTCGTAGAACGAGTAGGTCGGGCCGCCGAGGCCGGTGCCGGTCGGGTCACCGCAGCGCAGCGCGCCCTCGGCGGTGATCTCGTGGCAGGTGGTGTTGTCGAAGAACGACCGGCCGGCCAGGTAGCTCAGGCTCGCCGCGCCGCACGGCGCGTCGGTCTGGTCCAGTTCGACGGTGATCGGCCCACCCTGGTTGGTGGTGATCGTCATCGGGCGGGTGCCGGAGGTGGGCAGGCCGGTGGTGGGCGGCTCGCCGACGTCCTTGAGGTTGGTGTTGACGGCGCCGTCCTGCGCGGTCCAGAGGCAGACGTCGTCGGCGGTCTTCTTCTCCGGCTCGGAGTCGAACGCGCCGAGCGCCCAGGCGGAGCCGGCCACGATCAGTACGAGCACCACCGCGGCGCCCACGCCGGCCCGGATCTGCCGGCGCCGCTTCGCGGCCGCCGCCCGCCGGGCGAGCTGCCGGTCGAGCTTGGCGCGCGCCAGTTTGCGCTGCCGGTCCCTGCTGGAAGCCACGCGCGCTCCCCTTCCTCTGCCTGATCGCCGCCGGCGCCGGGCGCCGTCCGCCGTTCCGATCGGGGTGCGCCACGCCACACGCCCGCCAGAGTGTACGGGTAGCGACTGTGAATGTGGTGTACGAGGTCCCGCCGTCTCAGACCGGCCGGGGCGGACGGGCCGGTGGCGGACGGAACCCGCTGGCCCCTGCGACTAGGCTGCAGGGGGACGACGACCGGACGGAAAGGGGAGCGACGTGCTCGTGGCCGGCTTTCCCGCGGACGCCTTCGGCACCAACTGCTACGTGGTGGCGACCGCTCCGGGGGAGCAGTGCGTGGTGGTCGACCCCGGCATCGGGGTGCTCGACCGGCTCGACGCCGTGCTCGCCGAGCACCGCCTGCACCCGGCCGCCGTGCTGCTCACCCACGGCCACCTCGACCACACGTTCTCCGTCGCCCCGGTCTGCGGCGCGCGGGGCATCCCCGCGTACGTCCACCCGGACGACCGGGAGCTGCTGGCCGACCCGAGCAAGGCGCTGTCGATGGACCTGACCCAGCTGTTCGGCGGCCGGCTGCCGTACGCCGAGCCGGACGACGTGGCCGAGCTGACCGACGGCGCGACGCTGTCGCTGGCCGGGTTGGAGATCACCGTCGACCACGCACCAGGCCATACCGGCGGGTCGGTGCTGTTCCGGTTGCCCGGCGCCGGCTCGCCCTGGGAGGCGGAGCAGATCTGCCTCTCCGGTGATGTGCTGTTCGCCGGCTCGATCGGCCGTACCGACCTGCCGGGCGGCAGCATGCCCCGGATGCTGTCCAGCCTGCGGGAGAAGGTGCTCCCGCTGGCCGACGACACGGTCGTCCTGCCCGGCCACGGCCCCGCGACCACGATCGGCCGCGAGCGCGCGACCAACCCGTACCTCGTCGAGGTGGCGGGCACCGGCGGCGCGCGCCCGGCCGCGCCCACCCGAGGCCTCTAGACCCTCACCCGCGCCCGCGCGGGTTCTCAAGGAGTTCGTGATGAGCAAGCCCACGCCCATTTCCGGCTTCCCCGAGTGGACGCCGGCGCAGCGGATGATCGAGCAGTTCGTGCTCGACCGGATCCGCGCCACGTTCGAGCTGTACGGCTTCGCCCCACTGGAGACCCGTTCGGTCGAGCCGTTGGACCAGCTCCTGCGCAAGGGGGAGACCTCCAAGGAGGTCTACCTGCTGCGCCGGTTGCAGGCCGACACCGACGGTCCGGCCGGTGACGACGCGCTCGGCCTGCACTTCGACCTGACCGTGCCGTTCGCCCGCTACGTGCTGGAGAACGCCGGCAAGCTCCAGTTCCCGTTCCGCCGCTACCAGATCCAGAAGGTGTGGCGGGGTGAGCGCCCCCAGGAGGGCCGCTACCGGGAGTTCCTCCAGGCCGACATCGACATCGTCGACCGGGACACCCTGCCGGCCCACTACGAGGCCGAGATGCCGCTGGTCATCGGTGACGCCCTGCGGTCGCTGCCGATCCCGCCGGTGCGGATCCAGGTCAACAACCGCAAGATCTGCGAGGGCTTCTACCGGGGCATCGGGCTGACCGACGCCGAGGCGGCGCTGCGCGCCGTCGACAAGCTCGACAAGATCGGCCCGGCCGGGGTGACGGAGCTGCTGGCGAGCACCGCCGGGGCGAGCGAGGCGCAGGCCAAGGCCGTGCTGTCGCTGGCCGAGATCTCCGCGCCGGACGCCTCCTTCGCCGACGCGGTGCGCGGCCTCGGGGTGAGCGACCCGCTGCTGGACGAGGGCGTCGCGGAGCTGACCGCCGTGGTGGAGACCGCCGCCGCGCACGCGCCCGGCCTCTGCGTGGCCGACCTGCGCATCGCGCGGGGCCTGGACTACTACACGGGTACGGTCTACGAGACGCAGATGATCGGCTACGAGCGGTTCGGCTCGATCTGCTCCGGCGGCCGGTACGACAACCTGGCCAGCTCCGGCAACGTCCGGTTCCCCGGCGTGGGTATCTCGATCGGGGTGACCCGGCTGCTCGGTCTGCTGTTCGGCGCCGAGGCGCTGTCGGTGTCCCGTTCGGTGCCGACCTGCGTGCTCGTGGCGGTCACCGCCGAGGAGGACCGGGCAGCCAGCGACGCGGTAGCGGCGGCCCTGCGCTCGCGCGGTGTGCCGACCGAGGTGTCCCCGTCGGCGGCCAAGTTCGGCAAGCAGATCCGGTACGCCGAGCGGCGTGGCATCCCGTACGTCTGGTTCCCGGGCGCGGACGGCGACGAGGTCAAGGACATCCGTTCCGGCGAGCAGGTGCCGGCCGCGGCGGGCGAGTGGACGCCGCCCCGGGCGGACCTGAAGCCGCTGGTCGGCCCGGCCGGCACTGGCGTCTGAAGGCGTTTCGACCTACGGTGGCGTAAGTTACGCCACCGTAGGGAGAACGTCGTGACCGTGCTCAGCCAGACCGCTCTGCTCACCGAACTCGAGCCGGTGGTCGAGAAGAACCTCGACCGCCACCTGTCGCTGGCCAAGGAGTGGTTCCCGCACGAGTACGTGCCGTGGAGCGAGGGCCGCACCTTCGACGGCCCGCTGGGCGGCGAGGCCTGGTCGCCGGAGGACTCGACGCTGCCCGAGGTGGCGCGTACCGCGCTGATCGTCAACCTGCTCACCGAGGACAACCTGCCCTCGTACCACCACGAGATCGCCACCCTGTTCGGGCGTGACGGCGCGTGGGGCACCTGGGTGCACCGGTGGACCGCCGAGGAGGGGCGGCACGGCACGGCGATCCGCGACTACCTGACCGTGACCCGGGCGGTGGACCCGGTGGCGCTGGAGCGGGCCCGCATGGTGCACATGTCGGCCGGCTACCAGAACGTCCACGACCAGGAGATGCTGCACTCGCTGGCGTACGTGTCGTTCCAGGAACTGGCGACCCGCATCTCGCACCGCAACACCGGCCGGGCCACCGGCGATCCGACGTGCGAGGCGCTGCTGGCCCGGGTCGCGGCGGACGAGAATCTGCACATGGTCTTCTACCGCAACCTGCTCGGCGCGGCGTTCGAGCTGGCGCCGTCGCAGGCGATGCGTGCCGTCGCCGACGTGCTCGCCAACTTCCAGATGCCGGGTGTCGGCATCGACGGCTTCGCCCGCAAGTCGGTGGCGATCGCGCTGGCCGGGATCTACGACCTGCGCCAGCACCGTGACGAGGTGGTGATGCCGGTGCTGCGCCAGTGGAACCTGTTCGACGTGACCGGCCTGAACGCCGACGGCGAGGCCGCCCGCGACCAGATCGCCGCCCACCTGGACACCCTGGAGACCCAGGCGTCCCGCTTCGAGGAGCGCCGCGCCGCCCGAGCCGCCCGCACCGCCGCCAAGGCCTGACGCCCGCCCCTCACTCCCGCGCGATCTTGCACTTACGGCCCCCGCGAATGCCGCGAAACCGGCACTGCGGGGGCCGAAACTGCAAGATCGCCGAGAACAGGGGCGGCGGCGGTCAGGGGAGGGGGAAGATGAGGCAGGTCGAGGTGGCGTGGGCCACCAGGCGGTCGGCCGGGTCCGTCAGGCGGGCCTCGGCCAGGGCGGTACGGCGGCCCCGTTGGAGCACGGTGCCCTCGCAGCGCAGCGTGCCGGTGTCGACTGTCACCGGGCGCAGGAACTTCACGTTGAGGTCCAGCGACGTGTAGCCGACCCCGGCCGGCAGCGTGGTGTGCACGGCGCACGCCGCGGCGGTGTCGAGCAGCGTGGAGAGGACGCCGCCGTGGACGGTGCCGAGCGGGTTGTAGTGGAACTCCTGCGGCAGCAGTTCGACAGCGACGCGCCCCTCCTCGGCCTCCATCCGGGACATGTCGACGAGGTGCATGATCGGCGGCGCGGCCAGCTCGCCGACGATCATCGCCTGCATCAGTTCCAGGCCGCTGCGCCGGCCCAGGTGTGCGGCGCCGGCCGCCGGGTCGGACCAGGTGAACGTACGGGTGCGCTCCTGCGTCTGCGTCATGGACTCAGCCTCGCAGCGCGTTGCTGAGTCTGTCAATCAGACCTAGCCTGGCGGCATGAGACCCGCGGCACTGGACTGGTCGGTGGAGAACTGCACCATCGCGCGCGCGATGGAGATCCTCGGCGAGCGGTGGACCCTGGTCGTGCTGCGCGAGGTCTTCAACGGCGTACGCCGGTTCGACGACATGCGGGTGCGCACCGGCATCCCGCGCCAGGTGCTCACCAACCGGCTCGCCATGCTCGTCGAGCGCGGCGTGCTGCGCCGGGTGCCGTACCGCGAGCCGGGCAGTCGGCCGCGCCAGGAGTACCGGCTCACCGAGATGGGCCTGGACCTGTGGCCCGTGCTCGTCGCGGTGCTCGGCTGGGGTGACCGCTACCTGGCCGACCCGGAGGGCTCGCCGCTGAGTGTCGCGCACCGCGACTGCGGCGCCGAGGTCCGGGTCGCGTTGCGCTGCGCCGAGGGGCACGAGATCACCGAGGCGCGGGACGTGCTGCCCCGCCCGGGCCCGGGGGCCCGCAGCCGCAACCTCTGAATCGGCTCTGACAGATGATGTCGATGTTGTTGCTCCGGCGTTACATCGGGCGCTGGTGCGAATCCGGGCAAAGCCATGTCTTGCTTACGATCTTAAATGTGTGAATACTTTGGGCACCCGGGCGGTTTCCCCAGGTCGCCCGGGTTGTCCTCGGGCGCGCCCCCATGACAGCGCCCGTTCACCCCCATTCGGAGGTTGTTACATGCGACCCACGAGGTCCACGCTCCGCCGCGCCGCCGCAGTAGCCGTCGCCGGCACCCTGGTCACCGGCTCGCTGCTCGGCGCACCCGCGCAGGCCGCCCCCACGGCCCTCTCGCCGGACGCCGCCGCCACCCTCGTCGAGAAGCTCGGCGCCCGCGCGGCCGGGACGTACGCCGACGCCAGCGGCAAGATGGTCGTCGCGGTGACCGACACCGCGACCGCCCGCCAGGTGCGGAACGCCGGCGCCATCCCGAAGATCGTGGCGCGCGGCGCGGACAAGCTCAACGCCGCCACCAGCGAGCTGGAGCGCTCCGCGAAGATCCCCGGCACCGCCTGGTGGACCGACCCGGCCACGAACCAGGTCGTCGTCTCCGTCGACAGCACCGTCACCGGCGCCAAGCTGGAGCGGGTCAAGGCCGCCGCCGCCCGGCACAACGGCGCGATCCGCATCGAGGCCGAGGCCGGCACGCTGAGCACCCGGATCTCCGGCGGCCAGGCGATCTACGCCAGCGGCGGCCGGTGCTCGCTCGGCTTCAACGTGCGTAGCGGTTCGACGTACTACTTCCTCACCGCCGGGCACTGCACCAACATCGGCTCGACCTGGTACTCCAACTCCAGCCGCACCACCGTGCTCGGCACCCGGACCGGCACCAGCTTCCCGGGCAACGACTACGGCATCGTCCGGCACAGCAACTCGGCCAACGCGGCCGGCAACGTCTCGCTCTACAACGGCAGCTTCCAGGACATCACCTCGGCCGGCAACGCGTACGTCGGCCAGTCCGTCCGCCGTTCCGGCAGCACCACCGGCCTGCGCAGCGGCAGCGTCACCGCGCTCAACGCGACCGTGAACTACGCCGAGGGCAGCGTCTCCGGCCTCATCCGCACCAACGTCTGCGCCGAGCCCGGCGACAGCGGCGGCTCGCTGTTCAGCGGCACCACCGCGCTGGGCCTCACCTCCGGCGGCAGCGGCAACTGCTCCTCCGGCGGCACGACCTACTTCCAGCCGGTCACCGAGGCGCTCAGCCGCTACGGCGTGAGCGTCTTCTGATCCGCGCACCGCAGTGGACGGGCCGCCGGTCACCCGGCGGCCCGTTCCGCGTACCCGGTCAGGCGCCCGCTCCGAGGCGGCCCGGACCGACCGGCGGCCCGTCCGGGCGCGGCGGCTCCGCCGGCTGGGCCGTCCAGTGCCGGTGGGCCCGCCGGGCGGACAGCACCGCCGCCAGCGGCCAGAGCGTCACCGCGAGCGCGGCCACCCGCTCGGCCAGCCCGGTCCGGGAGCCGCCCGTCACCTCGGCCACCGACCAGCCGAACAACGCCAGCAGGACGGCCGTCACGGCCAGCGCCACCGGCCGGCGGAACGCCCACGGCGGCCGGCCCGCCGGGGAGGCGGCCACCTCGCGCGGCACTCTGCGGGGCAGCCGCAGCGCCGTACCGGCCGGCCACAGCGACAGCGCGAGCACCGCCACGGTGGCCACCACGCCGTGCGCCGGGGAGCCACCCACCTGCGGCCGGGGGAACGCGATGAGCGCGACGGTGGACACCCCACCCACCGCGAGCAGGAAGCGACTGGGCAGCCCGGCGGCGTGCAGCGCGGCGGCGGTGGCGCAGTAGCAGCAGCCGAGCAGTACCAGCGCGCCGCCCATCAGCCACGGATCGGTGGCGCCCTCGCCGGCCAGCTCGCTGATCGTGTCCCGCACCGGGTCGTACCCCGGCCCCTGGCGGGCGCCCGCCACCGTCCAGCCCGCCACCAGCAGCGCGGGCGCGGCGGCCGCGGTGGCCACGGCCCAGCTCGGTACGGCACGCACCCGGTCACGGTAGACCGCCGGACCCGGCCCGCAGGGCGCTTTCGCCACCGCCGAGGCGGACCGGCTCGACGGGTGCCCGGGAGCGGGCCCGCCCGCCCTGACAGAATGCGGGGGAGCAGTGAGTGGACCAGATTGAGGAGACGCCAGCCGTGATCCGTACCCACAATGCCGGAAGCCTGCGCGCCGCGGACGCCGGCTCGACGGTGACGCTCGCCGGGTGGGTGGCCCGCCGGCGCGACCACGGCGGTGTCATCTTCGTCGACCTGCGTGACGCCTCCGGCGTCGTGCAGGTGGTCTTCCGCGAGGAGGACGCGCACGCGCTGCGCAACGAGTTCTGCGTCAAGGTCACCGGCGAGGTGACCCGCCGCCCGGAGGGCAACGAGAACCCGGACCTGCCCACCGGCGAGGTCGAGGTGACCGCGACCGCGCTGGAGGTGCTCTCCGAGGCCGCGCCGCTGCCGCTGCCGGTGGACGACCAGATCGAGGCCGGCGACGACATCCGGCTCAAGTACCGCTACCTGGACCTGCGCCGGGGCGGCCCGGCCAAGGCCATGCGGCTGCGCTCGCGGGCCAACCAGATCGCCCGCGGCGTGCTGCACGAGCGGGACTTCCTGGAGATCGAGACGCCGACGCTGACCCGCTCCACCCCGGAGGGTGCCCGCGACTTCCTGGTGCCGGTGCGCCTGCAGCCCGGCAGCTGGTACGCGTTGCCGCAGTCGCCGCAGCTGTTCAAGCAGCTGCTCATGGTCGGCGGCATGGAGCGGTACTACCAGATCGCCCGCTGCTACCGCGACGAGGACTTCCGCGCCGACCGGCAGCCGGAGTTCACCCAGCTCGACATCGAGATGTCGTTCGTCACCGAGGACGACGTGATCGACCTGGGCGAGGCGATCGTCTCGGCGCTGTGGAAGGACCTCGCCGGCTACGAGATCTCCCGGCCGATCCCGCGCATCACCTGGCACGACGCCATGTCCCGGTACGGCTCGGACAAGCCGGACCTGCGCTACGGCGTCGAGCTGACCGAGCTGACCGACTACCTGCGCGGCACCGAGTTCCGGGTGTTCGCGGGCGCGATCGACGCGGGCGGCTACGTCGGCGCGGTGGTCATGCCCGGCGGCGCGTCGCAGACCCGCAAGGAGCTGGACGGCTGGCAGGACTGGGCCAAGGCGCGCGGCGCGCGCGGCCTGGCGTACGTGGTGCTGGACGCCGAGACCGGCGAGCCGCGCGGCCCGGTGGCGAAGAACCTGTCCGAGGCGCACCTGTCCGGCCTGGCCGACGCGGTCGGCGCGAAGCCGGGCGACGCGGTCTTCTTCGCCGCCAGCACGAACACCCGCGAGGCGCAGGAGCTGCTCGGCGCGGCCCGCATCGAGATCGCCAAGCGGTCGAACCTGGTCGACGAGAGCGCCTGGGCGTTCTGCTGGGTCGTGGACGCGCCGATGTTCGAACGCACGGACGAGGGCGGCTGGACCGCCGTGCACCACCCGTTCACCTCGCCGAACGCCGAGTGGGTGGACCGGTTCGAGGACGCGCCGGACCGGGCGCTGGCCTACGCGTACGACATCGTCTGCAACGGCAACGAGATCGGCGGCGGCTCGATCCGTATCCACCGCGGCGACGTGCAGCAGCGGGTGTTCGACCTGCTCGGCATCACCGCCGACGAGGCGCAGGACAAGTTCGGCTTCCTGCTGGAGGCGTTCAAGTACGGCGCCCCGCCGCACGGCGGCATCGCGTTCGGCTGGGACCGGGTCTGCATGCTGCTGGCCGGCGCGGACTCGATCCGCGAGGTGATCGCGTTCCCGAAGACCCGGGGCGGCTTCGACCCGCTGACCGGCGCGCCCACCCCGATCACCGGGCAGCAGCGCGCCGAGGCCGGCATCGACGCCAAGCCGAAGGCCCCGACCGGCCCGCACGCCGGCACCGCCGGCCCGGCCGCCCCGGTGGCCGACCCCGTCTGATCCTCGCTCTCCGGAACTGGCCCGCGTCATGATGACGCGGGCCTTTTTCGATCTTCGGGGGAGACGACATGAACCTGCTCGTGGTGGGAGCCAGCGGTTTCCTCGGCACCGAGGTGTGCCGGCAGGCGGTCGCCGCCGGGCACCGGGTCGCCGGCACGTACCACCGCGCCGCCGTCGCGGTGCCCGGCGTCGCGCCGCACCGGCTCGACGTGACCGACCGCGCCGCCGTGCGTGAGCTGCTGACCCGGGTACGCCCCGACGCTGTCGTCGCCACCCCCTACCGGTACGACGAATGGGCGGTCACGGCGGACGGGGCGGCCCACATCGCGGTGGCCGCCGCCGAGGTGGGTGCCCGGCTGGTGCACCTGTCCAGCGACGCGCTGCACGCCGGGCGTCCGAAGCCGTATGCGGACGAGGACGTGCCCACGCCGCTGCACCCGTACGGGGCGGCGAAGGCGGCGGCGGAGACGGCGGTGCGGGCGGTGGACCCGGGCGCGGCGCTGGTGCGGACGTCGCTGATCGTGGGGGAGGGCAGCAAGCAGATCCAGCTCTGCCGGGACGCGCTGGCCGGCCGGGCCACGCTGTTCACCGACGAGCTGCGCTGCCCGGTGCACGTGGCCGACCTCGCCGCCGCGGTGCTGGAGCTGGTGCCGGGCGAGTACGCCGGGCTGCTCAACGTGGCCGGGCCGGACGCGGTGAGCCGCGCCGAGCTGGGGCTGCTGGTGGCCCGGCACGACGGGGCGGACGCGGGCGGGCTGCGGACGACCACCATCGCCGCCGCCGGGCTGCACCGGCCGGGCGAGGTGGTGCTGGACTCCACCCGGGCGGCGGGGCTGCTGCGGACCCGGCTGCGGGGCGTCGCCGAGCTGTACGGCTAGTTGCACAGAATCTTTGCAAGCATCTTGTGCATGGAAAGTGTGCACAGATATTGTGCATCGCATGGAGGAGAAGAAGGAGCGCACCGTACGCATCGACCACCGCCAGGTCCGCGCGCTGGCCCAGCCGCTGCGCATGCGGCTGATCGGGGCGCTGCGCGTGGTGGGCCCGTCCACCGCCACCGCCCTGGCCGAGATGCTCGGTACCAACAGCGGCGCGACCAGCTACCACCTGCGCCAGCTCGCCGAGGTCGGCCTCGTGGTCGAGGACCCCGACCTCGGCACCGGCCGGCAGCGCTACTGGCGGGCCGCGCACGACGTCACCAACTGGGAGTCGAGCGACTTCGACGACGACCCGGACGCGCGCGCCGCGATCGAGTGGATCGAGGCGGACTACGTCCGCTTCTTCGCCGGGCACGCCGAACGCTGGTTCGCCCAGCGGCACCAGTGGTCGCCCGCCTGGCGCGACGGGTTCGGCATGGGCGACTTCTTCATGCGGATCCCGGTGGACCGCCTGGAGGCCATCAAGGAGGAGGTCTTCGCGCTCTTCGAGCGGCACCGCGACGAGACCGACCCGGACGACCCCGACGCCGAGACGGTGCAGCTCTACCTCGCCGCCTTCCCGATGGACGCGGCGTTGCCGCGGACCACCCCGCCGTCCACTGAGGAGAAGTCGTGACCGCGCTGTCCGTACGCCAGATCCGGATCCGCTACCTCACGCTGTACGGCCTGCGCTGGCTACCGAGCGGCCTGCTCATGCCGGTGATGATCCTGCTGATGCAGGAGCGCGGCCTCACGCTCTCCCAGATCGGCCTGGTCGCCACCGCCCAGGGCCTCGTGGTGCTGGCGCTGGAACTGCCCACCGGCGGCTTCGCCGACGCGCTCGGCCGCAAACCGGTGCTGGTCGCGGCCTGGGCCGTCGGCCTCGGCTCGCTGGCGCTGATGGCGGTGGCCGACTCGTTCTGGATGTTCTTCCTGGTCTGGGCGCTGCAGGGCATCTACCGGGCGCTCGACAGCGGCCCGATGGAGTCCTGGTACGTCGACGCCACGCTCGCCGTCGACCCGAAGGCCGAGTACGAGCGCGGCCTCGGCTGGGCCGGCACCGTCGTCGGTGTCGCCATCGGCGCGGGCGCCCTGCTCAGCGGCGGCCTGGTCGCGCTCGGTCCGATCGGCCCGGTCAGCGCCCTCGCGCTGCCGGTGATCGTCGCCGCCGTGCTCCAGGCCGTCTCCATCGTGGCGCTGCTCGCGCTGATGGCCGAGCGGCGGCCCGCGTCCGGCCCGGCCGCGCTGCGCGCCTCGGTGGTCGATGCGCCCCGCATGGTCGGGCAGGCCGTCGGGCTGCTGCGCCGCAACCGGGTACTGCTGGCCCTCGTCGCCGTCGAACTGTTCTGGGGCTTCGGCATGGTCACCTTCGAGTCGCTGCTCCCGGTACGCCTCGCCGAGGTGCTCGACGACCCGGCCCGCGCGGCGGCGCTGCTCGGCCCCGCCGGTACGGCGGCCTGGCTCGCCAACGCCGCCGGCGCCGCGCTCACCCCGTTCCTGCTGCGCCGCCTCGGCGCCGCCCCCGCTGCCGCGCTGATGCGCATCCTGCAGGGCGTGACTGTGGTCGGCATGGGCCTGCTGGCCGGCCCGGTCGGCATCCTCATCGCGTACCTCGCCTGCTACGCCGTGCACGGCGCGTCGAACCCGCTGCACATGGGACTGCTGCACCGGCAGGTCGACGGCCCGTACCGGACCAGCGTGCTCTCGCTGAACTCGATGGCCGCCCAGCCGGCCGGCGCGCTCGGCGCGGTCACGCTGACCGCGCTGGCCGACGCCACGAGCGTCAGCGTCGCGATGTTCGTCGGCGCGGTGGTGCTCGCCGTGGCCGCGCCGCTCTACCTGCCGGCCTGGCGCGCCGCCCGCCGTGCCCGCTCTTCGGTCGAGGTGGCGCCGGAGGTGACGGGCGGCGGCCCCGGCCACGCCGGCCCGCCCCTCGACCCCGCCCCCGCGGTGGCCGCGCCCGCTCCCGCCGGCCGCGACTGAGCCGACCGGCCGGGTGGAACGTCATGGGTGTCTCGGACGCCGTTTGACACCCATGACGTTCCACCCACGCGGTCGGGGCGTCGCGTGTCAGGCGAGTTTGACGGAGGTGCGGCGTTCGGCGGCGGTGAAGCCGAGCCGGCCGTAGAGCCGGATCGCGCCCACGTTGTCCGGGTAGACACCCAGCGCCACGGTGTCGTACCGGCCGAACAGGGCATCCGTCATCCCGGCGGTCAGCGCCGCGCCCAGCCCTCGGCCGCGAAGCCCGGGCGCGACAGTCAACCCGGCCAGGAAGCCGATGTCGCCGCGGCTGCGATCGGCGCCGCAGGCGAGCAGGCGGTCACCGTCGCGGATGCCGTACCAGTCGACGATGCCCGGCTCGCCCGGTCGCGAGGTGGTGGCCGGGAACGCCTCCTCGATCAACGCGGCCAGGGCGGGGTGGTCGGCGGCGGTGAGGCGTACCACCCGCTCCTGCTCCGGCCGGCGCGGCGGCGGCGCGGTGGTCCAGAGGAAGTCCCACTCGGTCAGCCGGGCCACCGGCAGCCGCGCGGCCACCTCGTCCGGATCGGCGTGCGACAGGTTGATCGACTGACCGGCCCGCAGCGTCCCGTCCGCCCGGTGGGCGGCGAAGACGTCGAGCGCCGGGCCGGGTGCGCCGACCGCGCCGCCGGCCGACCACTCGCCCGGCGGGAGCAGCCATCCGACCGCGCCGGCGTGCCGCCATCCGCGCGCGGCCTGGTCGCGCCGCAGCGCGTGCCGGGCGTACGGGTGGCGGCCGGCCGCGTCGAGCAGCGCGTCCCGCCCGGTCAGCGATTCGTCGACCGTGATCATTCCGCCAGCGTACGAGCATCCCCGCTGGTACCGAGGGTTGAGGCACCGCCTGTTCCACGGTGGAGATTGACGAACAGACCGATTGGGTACATCCGTCGCCGACCTGCTGGGAACCCCCACCGGAGGAACGACATGCTCGCCATTCTCGCGGCCATCGTGTTCGGTTTCGCGCTGCTGCTCGACTTCATGAACACCGACCTCGGCGCCCCCGATCTGTTCAGCACCTCGACCCTCATGCTCATCGGCTTCCTGCTGCTCTCGCTCTACCTGGCCGGCGTCGGCTCCGGCCCGCGCGGCGGCGGTGGCGGCCGGTGGTACCGGGGCCGGCGGCCGGGTCGCGGCTGACCGGAAAAGACCACCCCGGGCCGGGGCGGCGGCGCGATTCCGGCGTCGTCGGCCCGGCCCGGTACTGTCTTCGTGATGGAATCGGACGCCCTCTTCAGCCTCGGCGAGCCGGCCGGCGCACCCGCGGGCGCGGGCGGCGCCGACGGCTTCACCGACGCCCGGGCGGACTCGCCCCTGCCGGTCCGGATGCGGCCGGCGGGCATCGACGAGCTGGTCGGGCAGGAACACCTGCTCGCGCCGGGAGCGCCGCTGCGTCAGCTGGTCGAGGGCGCGACGCCGATGTCGGTGATCCTCTGGGGTCCGCCGGGCAGCGGCAAGACCACCATCGCCCACCTCGTGGCCCGGGCCACCGACCGGCGGTTCGTGGCGATGTCCGCGCTGACCGCCGGCGTGAAGGACGTCCGCGCCGTGATCGACACCGCCCGCCGGCAGCGGCGGTCCGGCGGCCCGCCGACGGTGCTGTTCATCGACGAGGTGCACCGGTTCAGCAAGACCCAGCAGGACTCGCTTCTCGCCGCGGTCGAGGACCGGACCGTCACGCTGCTGGCGGCGACCACGGAGAACCCGTACTTCTCGGTCATCTCGCCCTTGCTGTCGCGCTGCGTGCTGCTCACCCTCCAGGCCCTCGACGACGACGACGTCCGCGGCCTGCTGCGCCGCGCGGTCGCCGACGAGCGCGGACTCGGCGGCGCGCTGGTCCTGGCCGAGGAGGCGGAGGACCACCTGGTCCGCCTCGCCGGAGGCGACGTGCGCAAGGCGCTCACCGCGCTGGAGGCGGCCGCGGCCACCGCTACCGCGCTCGGCACCGGCCGGATCGACCTGGCGGTGGCCGAACAGGCGGTCGACGTGGCGGCGGTGCGATACGACCGCGACGGCGACGCCCACTACGACGTGACGAGCGCGTTCATCAAGAGCATGCGCGGCTCGGACGTGGATGCGTCACTGCACTGGCTGGCCCGGATGCTGGTGGCCGGTGAGGACGCCCGGTTCATCGCCCGCCGGTTGGTGATCTTCGCCAGTGAGGACGTCGGCATGGCCGATCCCACCGCGCTGACAGTGGCCACCGCGGCCGCCCACGCGGTCGAGTACGTGGGCCTGCCCGAGGCGCAGCTCAACCTGGCCCAGGCGGTCATCCATCTGGCCACGGCGCCGAAGTCGAACTCGGCCACCACAGCGATCGGCGCCGCCGTCGCCGACGTTCGCGCGGGTCGGGGCGGTCCGGTGCCGCGCGGGCTGCGCGACGCCCACTACTCCGGCGCGCGGGGCCTCGGTCACGGCCGCGGCTACCGCTACCCGCACGACGACCACCGGGGGGTGGTCACCCAGCAGTACGCTCCGGACGACCTCGTCGGCACCGACTACTACCAGCCCAGCGGGCACGGCGCGGAGCGGGCGGTGGCCACCCGGCTGCCGCTGCTGCGCCGGATCGTACGCGGGCTGCCGGCTCCGGCGACCCGGGCGGAGGCCGGCGCCCCGGCCACCGCGAACGGGGCCCGGGTGGGGGGCGGCGAGCAGGCCAGCGGGGCGAGTGAGGGCGGCAGCGACGCCGCCGAGGGGGGTCAGTAGTGATGGCGCGTGGTCCGGAGCGGCCGGCGGACGGCCCCGACGAGCGGCGCGACCCGCGGGGCAAGGGCCGCCGATGGGGACGCGGCCGGGCCGAGCCCGAGCTGGACCCGACTGTCGTCGGCGAGGAACTCGGCTGGATCGACGACCTGCGCACCGCCAAGCACCAGGGCGGTGAACTCGGGCCGGACGGTGACGTCCCGGCGCCGCACCCCGGCCCCGACCCGTCCTGGCCGGCCGCCGAGCCGCGTCGCCCGGCCCCCGCGCCGGGCCCCGCCCCCGGCATGCCGCCCGCCGGCCGACCGGCTGCGCCGCCCTCGGCACCGGGCCCGCAGCCGCCCTCGGCCGGTCAACCGGGTACGCCTGCGCCCGCAGGCCGGTCCGGTCCGCCGCCGGCAGGCCCGCAGGCGCCCGGCCGTCCCGTGCCGCCCCAGGCAGGCGCGCCCCAGGCTCCCGGCCGTCCCGTTCCGCCATCGGCCGGCGCACCGCAGGCCCCAGGCCGTCCCGTGCCGCCACCGGCCGCCGCGCCCCAGGCTCCCGGCCGGCCTCACCCGAGCGGGCCCGCTCCGGGCGGCCGCACCGACCCGACGATGCCGCCCGTGACCGGCCGTGCCGGACCGGCGGCGCCCCCGGCCGCGGGCCGCACCGGCGGACCCGGTAACGACCTCCCTCCGGCCCCCGGCCGTCCGGGCATCGACCCGCCTCCTCCGCAGCGACGGTCCGGTGCGGACATCGCCGCACCGGCCGGCCGGCCCGGCATGGACACGCCCCCGGCCGCCGGGCGTCCGGCGGGGGCGATGCCGCCGGGAGCCCGCCCGCCGGTCGAGGACGCGCCTGCCGGTCGCCCCGGCCCGGAGACGCCGCCCGGCGGCCGTCACGGTCCGCGTCCCCCGGTCATGCGCCGCCCCGACGCGCCCGCTCCCGCCGCCCCGCCGGTACGCCCCGGCGGTCCCGAGCCGGGTGCCCCGCGCCGGGCCGCCGACGGTCCCTGGCCCGGCGGCCCCGAAGCCGCCGCCCCGCGCCGCCCGGTCGACGGTCCGTGGCCGGGTGTGCCCGAGGCGCCGCGTCCGCCGGATGCGCCGTACCGCCGCCGCCCGGACGGACCCACCGGTCAGCAGCCACCGGTCACCGGCACCCGCACGCCGTCGGGGGCGCCGTCGCCCGGCCGCGTGCCCGCCGACGCGGGCCGGCCTTCCGCGGACGGCGACACCCGCGTACCGCCGGCGCCCCGCGGCGGGCACGGCGCCGGGCCCGAGGGCCCGCACCCGGCCGACCCGACGATCCCGCCGCCCGCCGGACGACGGGCCCGCCCCGACGACACCGCCGGCATCCAGCCGGTCTCCGGTGCGGGCCGCCGAGCGCGTGCCGACGGCGTTCCGCCCGGCACCCGGCCCGTCTCCGGTGCCGGCCGCCGCGCCGCGCCGGAAGGCGTCGCACCCGGCGCGCCGGCCGGGCGAGCAGTTCCGGACGCCGCCCCGGTCTCCGGTGGCGGGCGCCGTGCCCGGCACGACGAGCCCACCGGCGGTCACCACCTGCCCGCACCCGGCGCCGAACCCGCAGCCACGCCCGGCCGGCGGGCCGCCCCGGATCGCTCCCCGGTCGTGCCGCGCAGCGGCAACGCACCGGACGTGCCGGGCGCGCCCGTGTCCGGCAGCCCGGCGACCGGCCCGACCTCGCCCACCGGCCGTCGCGGCGCGCCAGCCGGCCGCGGCTCCGCGCCCGACACGGCCGGCGGCCGGAGCGGCGCACCCGACACGGCCGGCGGTCGACGGAGCGCACCCGAGGTACCCGGCGCCCGGCGGGCCGCGTCCGACGAGCCGGGTGGCCCCGGTGTCGCCGCCGAGACGCCCGGCCGACGGGCCGCCCGTGACGATGCCGGTGAGCAGCGGCCGCAACGGCCCGAACGCCCCGCCGACTGGCTGCGGCAGGCCGGTCGTTCGCCGCACACCGACCCCGCCATGCCGGTCACCCGCCGTCCGGCCGGCCCAGCCGCCGAGGAGCCGCCCGGCCGTTCCGGTGGCCCCACCGGCCGGGCCGGTGTCGCAGTGCCGCCGGTGCGTCCCGAACCGGGTACGCCGTCCCGGCGACAGGGGCAGCCCGGCCCCGATGTGCCGGCGCGCGCCGAACCGGCGGCCCGCCCCGACCAGTCCGGCCCGGGCATGCCCCCGGCCCGGCCTCAGCCGTCCGACCCGCCGTCCACCCGGCCCGGCCCGGCCCGCGGCGCTGCCCGTCCCGGTGTCGCCGCCGTCCCCGGTGGCGGACCGGCCGGCCCGGTCGAGCCTGGCCCGCGCGGCGACCTCGATCGCACGGGCGGGATTCCGGCCGGCGGTGGCCGTCCCGGTGGTGCTCCGGCCGGCCCGGCCGGACCCGGTGGCGACGGCCGTGGGGTGGCCCGCCCCGACGACATCTCCCGGCCCGGCGCCGGGCCCCGACCGCCGGTGCCCCCCGGCGCCCGAGGACCGGCGGGCGACGCCCCGATGCCGCCCGGCGCGCCGGTGGCCGCCCGCGCGGCCGCGGGTGTGGCCCGTCCGGTCGCGCCGGACGACCGGCCCGCCGGGCGGGCGACACCACCCGGACCGGAGACGGGCCGGCCCGGACCGGGCGGCCCGGCGACACCG
Organism: Micromonospora sp. ANENR4; assembly: GCF_015354395.1. Lineage (NCBI taxonomy): Bacteria > Bacillati > Actinomycetota > Actinomycetes > Micromonosporales > Micromonosporaceae > Micromonospora > Micromonospora sp. ANENR4. The sequence goes on along the minus strand of NZ_JADKYQ010000017.1, from coordinate 85,928 downwards.
GCGGCGGCCCGGGCGGCTGTGGTCGTACCCCCGGGGGAGCCGGCGGGGCCACGGCCCGGCGGTCCCGGACCGGCCGACAGCGGCGCGGAGGCCGGTGGCCTGCGTGGCGCGCGGTCCGAGCTGCGCCGGCAGATGCGCGAGCGCAGCCGGCTGCGGCTGGGCATCCTCGCCCTGGTCAGCCTCGTGCTGCTGGGTGCGGTGCCGCTCTACTTCGGGATGCGGACGCTCAGCCGCGACCCGGTCTTCGACACCCTCGACGAGCTCTCGGTGCCCGCCTGGGCGCAGAGCAACACGGTGGACAACGTCAGCGGCAGCCGCTGGTGCCTGCAGGACTGCCGCCTGCGCGAACGGTCCGTCGAGTCGGAGCAGGGGTGGAAGGAGACCGTCGCGGTCTACGAGAAGGCGCTGGCCGGGGACGGGTGGCGGCGCTGGAAGGTCGACCGTTGCCCGGACGAGAAGGTCCCTGGCAGCTACACCTGCTGGCGCCGGGACGAACTCACGCTCGACCTGTGGGTACGCGACCGCACCTGCACGCCCCCGCCGATCGACGGAGCGCCCGCGCCGTCCACGCCCGCCGAGCCCGCAGCGGCGGCGTGCACCGGCTCGTTGGTGTCGGTGAAGGTGCGCAACGCGATCGATGACGAGCGCACCGGACCGACACCGACCACCGATCCGTCACTCACCGGTGAGGATCCCTACCCGACGCTGACCGACGACCCGCTGGGCGAGGTGACCCCCTCACCGTCGTGAGCCGACTTCCATCACGGACGGTAGGGTCTGGGGCTGGCACGCCCGTCCGTGCCCGGTGACCGGGTCGGCGTGGCGCGAAGTGGGTAGGTACGGTCGCGCGTTCCGGGGCGTCGGGTTCCGGGACACTGCTTGAGGAGGACTTTCGCGTGAGTGGTGGAGAGATCGCTGCGCTGATCGCGGCCGGCGCGTTCCTGATGCTGGTGCTCGTGCTGGCGGTGCCGATCCTGCGGCTGCGGCACACCGTGGACGCGACGACCCGCATGATCACCGACGTGAACGAGCGCACCGCGCCGCTGCTCGGTGACGTGAACGCCACGGTGAAGAACGTCAACGTGGCGCTGGAGCAGGTGCAGACCTCGCTGGACGGGGTGAACCTCCAGCTCGCCAAGGTGGACACCATGACCAGCCACGCGCAGAACGTCACCGCGAACGTGGCGAACCTGGCCACCGTGGTCTCCGCCGCCGCCGCGAACCCGCTGGTCAAGGTGGCCGCGTTCGGCTACGGCGTGCGCCGGGCCGCCTCCGCCCGCCGGCACGCCGAGACCGAGCGCGAGGTGCGCGACACCATCAAGCAGCAGCGTCGCGCCGCCAAGCGCGGCAACCGCTGACCCCGACCGGCGTACGCGGGAAGGATGAGAACATGAGGCGGTTGTTCTGGCTGGGCATCGGGCTGGCCGTGGGCGTCCTGGTGGTGCGCAAGGCCACCCGGACCGCGCAGGCGTACACCCCGGCCGGCATCGCCAGCGGGCTGTCCGAGTCCGCCGGCGGTCTGGTCGAGTCGCTCCGGGCGTTCGTGGACGACGTCCGGGTCGGCATGGCCGAGCGTGAGCAGGAGATCCACGAGGCCTTCGCCCGCGGCGAGGTGTACGACGACCAGTTCGCCGAGCTGCGGGAGGACCCGCGGATCGGCGACCGAGAGATTTTCCCGGAGGACCACCAGCGATGAAGACGGCGGAGATCAAGCGGCGGTTCCTCGCCCACTTCGAGGCGAACGGGCACACCGTGGTTCCGTCCGCTCCGCTGCCCGCCATCAGCGACCCGAACCTGCTGTTCATCAACGCGGGCATGGTGCAGTTCGTGCCCTACTTCCTGGGCCAGCAGACCCCGCCGTACGCGCGGGCGACGAGCGTGCAGAAGTGCATCCGGACGCCTGACATCGACGAGGTCGGCAAGACCAGCCGGCACGGCACGTTCTTCCAGATGAACGGCAACTTCTCCTTCGGTGACTACTTCAAGTCCGGTGCGATCCCGCTCGCCTGGGACCTGGCCACCAAGTCGGTCGAGGCGGGCGGTTTCGGACTGGACCCGGAGCGGATCTGGGCCACCGTCTACCTGGACGACGACGAGGCGTACGACATCTGGCGTGCCACCGGCGTGCCGGCCGATCGGATCGTGCGCCGCGGCAAGGCTGACAACTTCTGGTCGATGGGCATCCCCGGCCCGTGCGGCCCCTGCTCCGAGCTGTACTACGACCGCGGCCCGGCCTACGGCCGCGAGGGCGGTCCGGAGGTCGACGAGGACCGTTACCTGGAGTTCTGGAACCTCGTCTTCATGCAGTTCGAGCGCGGCCCGGGCACCGGCAAGGAGGACTTCCCGATCCTCGGTGACCTGCCGGCGAAGAACATCGACACCGGCATGGGCCTGGAGCGGATGGCCTCGCTGCTGCAGGGCGTGGACAACCTCTACGAGATCGACGAGGTCAAGCCGATCCTCGACCGGGCGGCCGAGCTGACCGGCAAGCGCTACGGCGTGCACTCGGGTCACGCGGCCAACGAGTCGCACCCGGACGACGTGCGCCTCCGGGTCATCGCCGACCACGTGCGCACCTCGCTGATGCTCATCGGCGACGGGGTGACCCCGTCGAACGAGGGCCGGGGCTACGTGCTGCGGCGGATCATGCGCCGTGCGATCCGGGCGGTGCGGCTGCTGGGCTACCAGGACCGGGCGCTGCCGGAGCTGCTGCCGGTGGCCCGCGACTGCATGGCGCCGTCGTACCCGGAGCTGGCCGAGGACTTCGGCCGGATCTCCCAGTACGCGTACGCCGAGGAGGACGCGTTCCTGGCCACGCTGCGCGCCGGCACCACGATCCTGGACACCGCCATCGCCGAGACCAAGTCGGCCGGCAAGGCGGCGCTCTCCGGTGACAAGGCGTTCCAGCTGCACGACACGTACGGCTTCCCGATCGACCTGACCCTGGAGATCGCGGCCGAGCAGGGGCTGCAGGTCGACGCGGAGGGCTTCCGCCGGCTGATGGCCGACCAGCGCAGCCGGGCCAAGGCCGACGCGCAGGCGCGCAAGACCGGGCACACCGACGTGTCGGCCTACCGGTCGGTGCTCGACGGCGGCGGGCCGGTGGAGTTCACCGGCTACACCGAGCTGAGCCGGGAGTCACGGGTCCGCGCGCTGCTGTCCGGCGGCGCCGCGATCTCCGCGGCGGTCGAGGGCGACACGATCGAGCTGGTGCTCGACACCACCCCGTTCTACGCCGAGGGCGGCGGCCAGCAGCCCGACCAGGGGCTCATCACCGTCGGCGGCGGCCAGGTCGAGGTCTTCGACGTGCAGCAGCCGGTGCCCGGCCTGATCGTGCACCGGGCCAAGGTGGTGCGCGGCGAGGTCCGCTCCGGGGAGACCGGGTACGCCGAGATCGACGTGTCCCGCCGCCGGGCGATCTCCCGCTCGCACACCGCCACGCACCTGGTGCACCAGACGATGCGCAACTTCCTCGGCGAGTCGGCGACCCAGGCGGGTTCGCTCAACGCGCCGGGCCGGCTGCGGTTCGACTTCAACACCCCGACGGGTGTGGCGCCGAGCGTGCTGCACGACGTCGAGCAGCAGGTCAACGAGGTGCTGCTGGCCGACCTGGAGGTGCACGCGTTCGTCACCAGCCAGGAGGAGGCCCGCCGGATCGGGGCGATGGCCCTGTTCGGCGAGAAGTACGGCGAGCGGGTCCGGGTCGTCGAGGTCGGCGACTACGCCCGCGAGCTGTGTGGTGGCACGCACGTGGCCCGCTCCGCCCAGCTCGGCCTGGTGAAGATCCTCTCCGAGGCGTCTGTGGGTTCCGGCGTCCGCCGCATCGAGGCGCTCGTCGGCATGGACGCGTTCGGCTTCCTGGCCCGTGAGCACCTGCTGGTGTCCCGGCTGGCCGAGCTGTTCCGGGTGCCCGGCGAGCAGGTGGCCGACCGGGTGGAGCAGACCGTCACCCAGCTGCGCGACGCGGAGAAGGAGCTGGAGAAGCTGCGCGCCCAGCTCGTGCTCGGCGGGGCCGGTGCCCTGGCGGCGCAGGCGAAGGACGTGCGCGGCGTCGCGTACGTCGGCACCGAGGCGCCGGAGGGCGCGGCCGCGAACGACGTGCGGACCCTCGCCCAGGAGATCCGGGGCCGGATCGACGCGGCCCGCCCGGCGGTGGTCGCGGTGGCCGCCCGGGCCAACGGCAAGGCGTCGCTCGTGGTGGCCGTCAACCAGGCCGCCCGGGGGCGGAACCTGAGCGCGAAGGACCTGGTCAAGGCGGCGTTCTCCGGCCGCGGCGGCGGCAGCGACGACCTGGCCCAGGGCGGCGGCCTGCCCGCGACGGAGGCGCCGAACCTGCTGGTCACCGTCGAGCGGGCGGTCGCCGGCACGGCATGAGCGAACGCACCGAGCGAAGCGAGGGCCGTGAGGGCATGCCCAGCCGGCACGGCATGAGCGAACGCACCGAGCGAAGCGAGGGCCGCGAGCGCATGCCCGGCGATACGGCATGAGCGCAACGATCGACGCCAGGGCGGACCACCCGGTCCGCCCTGGCCCGTACCGGCGGGGAGGTGTCCGCTCGTGACCGAGCTGTCCCGTGGCGTCCGGCTGGGCGTCGACGTCGGCCAGGTCCGGGTGGGGGTGGCCCGCTGTGATCCGCACGGCATCCTGGCCACGCCTTTGGTGACGCTGGCCCGTGACCTGACCGCCGAACCGGACGCGGTGCCCGGCGACATGGCCGAGCTGGTCCGGCTCGCCGCCGAGCACGAGGCGGTGGGGATCGTGGTCGGGCTGCCGGTCAACCTGGCCGGAAAGCACGGCCCCGCGGCGGCGAACGTATCAGCATATGCCAGCCGATTGGCTGATGTAATGAGGCCGATTCCGGTGACGCTGACGGACGAGAGGATGTCTACCGTCGTCGCGAGTCGTAGGCTGGCCGAACGGGGCGTCCGGGGAAAGCGCCAACGAGCGGTGGTCGACCAGGCCGCCGCGGTGGAGATTCTGCAGAGCTGGCTGGACGCACAGCGGAGGCGGACGCAATGATCGACGATCTTGATCTGGGGTTCGACGAGCCGGACAGGGGGGAGAAGGGCCGGCACCGGCGCGGCGCGGTGCGCCGACGCCAGGGCAAGTCCGGCGGCGGCCGGGGCAAGACCCTGCTCGCCCTCGCCCTCGCGCTGGTCCTGCTCGGCGGCATCGGCGGCGGTGCGTTCTACGGCTTCGACCGGGTCCAGAACTACTTCGTCACACCCGACTACGACGGCTCCGGCACCGGCGAGGTGACCGTCGAGATCAAGCAGGGCGCGTTGATCGCCGACATGGCCGACGCGCTCGTCGCCGCCGACGTGGTGAAGAGCACCAAGGCGTTCATCGAGGCCGCCGAGGAGAACTCGCGCAGCAAGAACATCCAGCCCGGCACGTACAAGCTGCGCAAGCAGATGAGCGGTGACGCGGCGGTCGCGGCGATGCTGGACCTCAAGAACAAGATCGTCAACGGGATCACCATCCCCGAGGGCCTCACCGCGAAGACGGTCTACAAGCGGCTCTCCGAGAAGACCGACATCCCGGTCAAGGACTTCGAGGCCGCGGCGAAGGACCCGGAGGCGCTCGGCGTACCGGACTGGTGGTTCAAGCGTTCCGACGGCAAGAAGGTCAACCCGTCGATCGAGGGCTTCCTCTTCCCGGACACCTACGAGATCCCGCCGAAGGCCACCGCCGAGACGATCCTCAAGCTGATGGTGGACAACTTCCTTACCGTCACCTCCGGCATGCAGTACGCCGAGAAGGTGCAGAAGGAACGCGGCGGCATCACCCCGTACGAGGCGCTGATCGTCGCCTCGCTCGCGCAGGCCGAGGCCGGCAACAAGGTCGACCTGGGCAAGGTCGCCCGGGTCGCGTACAACCGGGTCTACGGCGAGTTCCCCTGCAACTGCCTGGAGATGGACGTCACCGTCAACTACTACCTGGAGCTGACCGGGCAGAAGACCAAGGCATCCAAGGACATGACCGCCGCCGAGCTGGACAACCCGAAGAACCCGTACAACCGCAAGCTGCGCGGGCTGGTCCCCTCGCCGATCAACAACCCCGGCAAGGAGGCGCTGGAGGGCGCGCTGAGCCCGCCGGACGGCAAGTGGCTCTACTTCGTGGCGATCAGCAAGGACGGCCGCTCCGCGTTCGCCGAGACCTACGCCGAGCAGAAGCGCAACGAGCAGAAGGCCAAGGAGGCCGGGATCATCTGATGGCCGATCCCCGCCGCGCCGCGGTGGTCGGCAAGCCGATCGCCCACTCGCTCTCCCCGGTGATCCACACCGCCGGGTACGCGGCGGCCGGGCTGACCGGCTGGTCGTACACCCGGATCGAAGCCGGCGCCGACGAGCTGCCCGGCCTGGTCGCGGGCCTCGGCCCGGAATGGGCCGGGCTGTCGGTGACCATGCCGGGCAAGGAGGCGGCGCTCGCGCTGGCCGACGAGGTCTCGCCGGTCGCCGCCGCCGTCGGCGCCGCCAACACGCTGGTACGCCGGCCCGACGGCACCTGGTACGCGGACAACACCGACGTCACCGGCATGGTCGAGGTGCTCACCGGCGCCGGCTGCGTGGCCGGGGCGGTGGTCACCGTGCTCGGCGCGGGTGGCACCGCCCGGGCGGCCATCGCGGCGGCGGCCCGGATCGGGGCGGCCGAGGTGACTGTGGTGGCCCGCCGCCCGGAGGCGGTCGACGAGCTGCGTCCGGTCGCGGCGGCCGCCGGCGTTCCGCTGGCCGGGGCCGAGTGGGACGGCGCGCCCGCGCACGCCCGCGCCGACCTGGTGATCTCCACGGTGCCGAAGGGCGTGGCCGACCCGCTCGCCGACAACTTCGACTGGCGGCCCGAGTCGGTCTTCTTCGACGTGGTCTACGACCCGTGGCCGACGCCGCTCGCGGCGGCGGCGCTGGCCGCCGGGTGCCGGGTGGTCTCCGGGCTGGATCTGCTGCTGGCCCAGGCGTACGGCCAGTTCGAGCAGTTCACCGGTGTCCCCGCGCCGCGCGCCGCGATGGCCGACGCCCTGGCACGGGAACGGGTCGGCGCCGGACCGGCGTGACCGGTGCGCGGACGGGCCCGTCCGCAGGGCGGGATGCGGCGGGCGGCGTACGCCGGCGACCACCGGGCGTGACACACTGACCGTCGTGTTGCGCTGGCTGACTGCAGGTGAATCGCACGGACCCGCCCTCGTCGCGATGCTGGAGGGCGTACCCGCCGGCATCGAGGTGACCACCGGGGAGATCTCCGGCGAGCTGGCCCGGCGCCGGCTCGGCTACGGCCGGGGCGCCCGGATGTCGTTCGAGCAGGACGAGATCGAGATCATCGGCGGGCTCCGGCACGGGGTGACGCTCGGCAGCCCGGTGGCGATCCGGGTCGGCAACTCCGAGTGGCCCAAGTGGCGCACCGTGATGGCCGCCGACCCGGTCGACCCGGAGGAACTGGCGAACCAGGCCCGCAACGCGCCGCTGACCCGGCCCCGGCCGGGCCATGCCGACCTGGCTGGCATGCAGAAGTACGGGCACACCGACGCCCGGCCGATCCTGGAGCGCGCCAGCGCCCGGGAGACCGCCGCCCGGGTCGCGGTGGGCACCGTCGCCAAGGCGCTCGTGCGTCAGGCGCTCGGCGTCGAGATCGTCTCGCACGTGGTCGAGCTGGGTCCGGTGGCGGTCAAGCCGGGCCTGCGCCCCACGCCGGAGGACGCCGCGCGCATCGACGCCGACCCGCTGCGCTGCCTTGACGCCGAGGCCAGCGCCCGGATGGTCGCCGAGGTCGACGCCGCGAAGAAGGCCGCCGACACGCTCGGTGGCGTGGTCGAGGTGCTCGCGTACGGGGTGCCGCCGGGCCTGGGCAGCCACGTCCAGTGGGACCGGAAGCTCGACGCCCGCCTCGCCACCGCGCTCATGTCGATCCAGGCGATCAAGGGCGTGGAGATCGGCGACGGCTGGCAGCAGGCCCGCTCGCGCGGTTCGGAGGCGCACGACGAGATCGTGCCCACCGCCACCGGCGTGCGGCGGATCACCGACCGGGCCGGTGGCCTGGAGGGCGGCATCACCACGGGTGAGCCGCTGCGGGTGAAGGCGGCCATGAAGCCGATCTCGTCGCTGAACCGGGCGCTCGCCACCATCGACGTGACCACCGGCGAGCCGGCCACCGCGATCAACCAGCGTTCCGACGTGTGCGCGGTGCCGGCGGCGGCCGTGGTGGCCGAGGCGATGGTCGCGCTGGTGCTGGCCGAGGCGGCGGTGGAGAAGTTCGGCGGCGACTCGGTCGCCGAGATGCGCCGCAACCTGACCGGTTACCTCGACAGCCTGGTGATCAAATGAGCACCCGGCCGGTCTGCGTGCTGGTCGGGGCACCCGGCTCCGGCAAGACCACAGTCGGCACGGCGCTCGCCGAGGCGCTCGGCGTCGGCTTCCGGGACACCGACGCCGACATCGAGGACCTCGCCGGCAAGCCGATCCCGGAGATCTTCGTGGACGAGGGGGAGGAGCACTTCCGTACCCTCGAACGGGCCGCCGTGGCGGCGGCGCTCGCGTCGCACGCGGGCGTGCTTGCGCTCGGCGGCGGCGCGGTCCTGGCCGAGGAGAACCGGGCCGCGCTGATCGGCCACACGGTGGTGCACCTGTCGGTGGAGCTGCCGGACGCGCTCAAGCGGGTCGGTCTGGGTGCCGGCCGGCCGCTGCTCGCGCTGAACCCGCGCGCCACGCTCAAGCACCTGCTGGACCAGCGCCGCCCGCTCTACGCCGAGGTGGCGACCGCGACCGTGGTCACCGACGGGCGTACGCCGCAGGAGCTGGCCGCGGAGATCGCCGCGCTGCTCAAGCCCTGACACCCGCCCCGCCGCGCCTGGCTCCCGCCCTCGGTGGAACGCCGTGGGTGTCTCCGGGGCGTTATGACACCCGTGGTGTTCCACTCGTCGGCTGATGCCGTGGTGGGTGGAACGTGGTGGGTGTCTCCTCGGCCTCTTGGCACCCGTGGCGTTCCAGCCGGCGCGCATGACGTCGGTGGGTGGAACTTCGTGGGCGGGTGAGAAGGCGCGTCGGCCAGGTCCGGCCGGTCAGGCGTTTGCGGCGACGGTCCCGGCCGCGCGGCGGCGGCGCTTGGCCGGTTCGGGCCGCCAGGTGGCGAGCAACGCCAGCGCCAGCGCGATCTCGGCCAGGTCGCCCAGGTAGTACATGAGCGTGGCCCCGGCCCGCAGCTCGGCGGCGGTGGCCGGCACGTCGACGAACAGCCCGGCGTAGAGCAGCTGAGCGATGGTGGCGTGCGCGGCCACCCCGAACCCGATCACCACGAGCCGGACCGGTACGCGTGGGCGGTGCGGTCCGGGATCGGGACCGGCGATCGACCAGGCGAACAGGCAGCCGCTGAGCAGGAAGTGCGCGTTCACCAGCGTGTGCAGGGCCGGGTTGTCGAGGGTGGCCCGGTACAGCGGGGTGAGGTAGAGCAGCCACAGCCCGCCCGCGGTGAGCACCAGGCCGGTCACCGGGTGGCCGAGGACCCGCGCGACCGGGTGCCGCAGCAGGTGGACCAGGGCCCGGCCGGTACGCCGGTCCAGCGTGCGCAGCAGCAGCGTGACCGGGGCGCCGAGCACCAGCGCCAGCGGCGCGAGCATGCCGATCAGCAGGTGCTGCCACATGTGCCCGACGAAGTCGCCGGCCGGCCAGAGCAGCCCGGTCACCAGCAGCAGCGCGCCCAGCCCGAAGCTCGCCATGCGGGCGTGCGGCCAGCCCGGCCCGCCCGGGTCGCGCAGCCGCAGCGCGGCGGCCAGGTACGCCCAGAACAGCGCCGCCGGGACCAGCGCGGTCGCCGGGAAGCCGCCGTCGGCGTGCCCGGCGTGGGCCAGGCTCACCGGCGCTCCGGCGCGCAGAGGTCCACTGCGCGGGCCCGGCGCTGGATCGCCCAGCCGACTGCGATCAGCACCACGCCGAGGGCCAGGAACCCGAGGTCCCACCAGAGCTGGTTCGGGCCGCCGCGTACGTGGTGGATGCCGAGCAGGTGGTGGTCGATGACGCCTTCGACCAGGTTGAACAGGCCCCAGCCGATCAGCGCCCAGCCCCACAGCATCGGCGAGCGCCACAGCCGGCCCCGGGAGCTGGTCACCCGGGAGTAGAGCAGGGCCAGGCCGGTCAGCACCGCCACCCAGGTGACCACGTGGAACAGGCCGTCCCAGAGCGTGTTCATCTGCAACCCGGGCACGGTGTCCACCGGGTACTCGCGTACGCCGACCCGGTCGCTGCCGGTGCTGCTGAGCATGTGGTGCCACTGGAGGACCTGGTGCAGGACGATGCCGTCGACGAAGCCACCGAGCCCGACGCCGAGGATCGTGGCGGGCAGCCGGATGCTCGTCGCGGATTCCGGTCGGGTTGCGTGTGCCGTCGTCTCGCTCATTCCGGCCGCCCTACCCGCGGTGCGGCCGGGCAAACACCCAGCCGGTGGACAACGGCCGCGCGAGGGCGGCGCGCTGGACTAGGCTGCCCGCGATGGACGAGGTGACCCGGATTCCGGTCGGCGGCGAGCGGCCGTACGACGTGCTCGTGGGACGTGACCTGCTGGACCCGCCGCCCCGGCTGCTGCCGGGCGCCGAGCGGGTGGCCTTCCTGCACGCGCCGCCGCTCAAGGCGCTCGCCGACCGGCTCGCCGACGCGGTTCGCGAGGGCGGCGTGACGCCGCTGCTGATCGAGGTGCCGGACGCCGAGGCGGGCAAGCACGTCGACGTGGCGGCGGCCTGCTGGGACCGGCTCGGTGACGCCGGGTTCACCCGTACCGACGCGGTGGTCGGGGTGGGCGGCGGCGCGGTCACCGACCTGGCCGGCTTCGTCGCGGCGACCTGGCTGCGCGGCGTGCGCTGGGTGCCGGTCGCCACGTCGCTGCTCGGCATGGTCGACGCCGCCGTGGGCGGCAAGACCGGCATCAACACCGCCGCCGGCAAGAACCTGGTCGGCGCGTTCCACCCGCCGGCCGGCGTGCTGGCCGACCTGGCGACGCTGGACAGCCTGCCCCCGGCGGACCTGGCCGCCGGGATGGCCGAGGTGGTCAAGTGCGGGTTCATCGCCGACCCGGTCATCCTCGACCTGGTCGAGCGGGATCCGGCCGCCGCGCTGGACCCGGCCGGGCCGGTGCTGCGGGAACTGGTCGAGCGCGCGGTCCGCGTGAAGGCCGACGTGGTCGCCGGAGACCTGCGCGAGTCCGGGGTACGCGAGGTGCTCAACTACGGGCACACCCTGGCGCACGCGATCGAGAAGGTGGAGGGCTACCGCTGGCGGCACGGCCACGCGGTCGCGGTCGGCCTGGTCTACGCCGCCACGCTGGCCCGGCTCGCCGGTCGCCTCGACGCGGCCGACGCCGAGCGGCACCGCCGGGTGCTGACCGCGCTCGACCTGCCCACCGGCTACCGGGCCGACGCCTGGCCGGAGCTGCTCGCCGCGATGCGGGTGGACAAGAAGGCCCGGGGCAGCCGGTTGCGGTTCGTGGTGCTCGACGGGCTCGCCCGCCCGGCGATCCTGGAGGCGCCGCCGGACGACCTGCTCGCCGCCGCGTACGCGGAGATCAGCTCGTGAGGGTGTACGTGCTCAACGGACCGAACCTGGGCCGCCTCGGCACCCGCCAGGTCGACGTGTACGGGGTGACCAGCTACGCCCAGCTCGTGGCCGACTGTGAGCGGCACGGCCGGGAGCTGGGCCTGGACGTGGAGGTCCGGCAGACCGACGCCGAGCACGAGATGCTGGCCTGGCTGCACGAGGCGGCCGACGAGGCGGCGGCGGTGGTGCTGAACCCGGCCGCCTGGTCGCACTACTCGGTCGCGGTGCGGGACGCCTGCGCCATGCTGCGCGGCCCGCTGGTCGAGGTGCACATCTCCAACATCCACGCCCGGGAGGAGTTCCGGCACCACTCGGTGGTCTCCGCGGTGGCCACCGGCGTGATCTGCGGCCTGGGTGTGGACGGCTACCGGCTGGCGCTGCACCACCTGGCCGCCCGGCTCGCCGCAGGAGCCTGAGCCGGTCCGTTCCGTGGCGCGAGTCCGATTCGACAGAGCGAGTAGACTTGGACGGTCTGTCCGCCAATTGATGATCAAGGCAGGAAATGGCCACCACCAACGACCTGAAGAACGGCCTGGTACTCAACCTGGACGGCGAGCTGTGGGCCGTCGTCGAGTTCCAGCACGTCAAGCCCGGTAAGGGTGGTGCCTTCGTGCGCACCACGCTGAAGAACGTGCTGTCCGGCAAGGTGGTCGACAAGACCTTCAACGCGGGCACCAAGGTCGAGACCGCGACCGTGGACAAGCGCACCATGCAGTACCTGTACGCCGACGGCGAGGACTACGTCTTCATGGATCTGGAGACGTTCGACCAGATCACCGTCCCCGGCGGCACCGTCGGCGAGGCCGCCAACTACCTCCTCCCCGAGGCCGAGGCGACCGTCGCCACCCACGAGAGCGTGCCGCTGTACATCGAGCTGCCGACCTCGGTCGTGCTCGAGGTCACCTACACCGAGCCGGGCCTGCAGGGCGACCGGTCGACCGGCGGCAACAAGCCGGCCACCGTCGAGACCGGCGCCACAGTGCAGGTGCCGCTGTTCATCACCACCGGTGAGAAGATCAAGGTCGACACCCGCGACGGCCGTTACCTCGGCCGAGCCTGATGGCCGAGGGCCCCAAGCAGCAGATGCCGGCGCGCCGCAAGGCGCGCAAGCGGGCGCTGGATGTGCTCTTCGAGGCCGACCTGCGGGACCGCCCGCCGGTCGAGGTGCTCGCCGGTTACCTGGAACGGATCGAGCAGCCGCGCCCCGACCACCTCGGCTACGCGGTCGGGCTGGTCGAGGGCGTGGCGGCGCACCTCGACCGGATCGACGAGACGATCGCCAGCTACGCCGAGGGGTGGACGCTGGAGCGCATGCCGGTGGTCGACCGCAACCTGGCCCGGATCGCCGTGTACGAGCTGCTCTACGTCGACGAGATCGACGACGCGGTGGCGATCAGCGAGGCCGTGGAGCTGGCCCGGCAGATGTCGACAGACGACTCGCCCCGCTTCCTCAACGGCATCCTCGGCCGGATCGCCGAGTACGCCACGCGCTGACGCGCCGCGACGACGAAGGGCCCGTGCCGGTAGGCACGGGCCCTTCCTGTCGTACGGGGTGTCAGGACGCGAAGAACGCCCGCGGGTCGGCGACCAGCACGCCGTGCTCGGTCAGCCGCTCGATCAGGCCCGACGGCGAGGCGTCGTAGACGATCGCGAGGGCGCGCAGGTCGTCGGCGCGGATCGAGAGCACCCGGCCGTTGTAGTCGCCGCGCTGCTGCTGGATGGCGCGCGCGTAGCGGGCCACGTACGCGAGGTCCTCGGAGGCCTCGTCGTAGAGCCGCTCCAGGTCCAGCACGATCTTGCTGGTGGGCTCGTGACGCACCCCGCTGCCGTCGGGCAGCAGCTCCGAGACGGGAACGCGGTAGAAGTCGGCCAGCTCCGCCAGGCGGGACACGGTGACGGCGCGGTCGCCGCGCTCGTACGAGCCGACCACCACGGCCTTCCACCGCCCGTTCGACTTCTCCTCCACCCCCTGCAGGGACAGGCCCTGCTGCTGGCGGATGGAGCGCAGGCGGGCGCCCAGCGACTTGGCGTATTCAGAGGGCATTCGGACACTCCCAGTGCTGTTCGGGTTCTCCGAGCTATCGCTACGGAGCGTGACGGTACGGGGATTGCGACAAGTGGTCAAGTGTTGCCGTGCACGAGGTCCGGCACCCACGTGTGGCTTGTCCCCATTTCGCCGGGCTGACCAGCAGGTCAGGACCGGCGGCGGGTGGCCCGGTGACCGCTGGTAACGTGGCGTGAAGCCCCGGTCCGGGCCCCGCGCGGGCCTGCCGGAGCAGAACAGACGTCCTTTAACGACCCGTCCCGTGAGGCGGGGAAGGAGGTCCGCCGTGGCCTACCCACCGGCTGCCCACTCGTCGCCGCCGCGACAACCCTCGGTGAAGGTGATCCTCGCCGCAGCGGACGTGTCGCGGGTGGTCGACCGCATCGCCCACCAGATCCTGGAGAAGACCCAGGGCGCCGCCGGCACCGTGCTGCTGGGCATCCCCACCCGGGGCGTGCCGCTGGCCCACCGCCTCGCCGCCCGGATCAGCACCTTCGAGGACGTCACCGTCCCGGTCGGCGTGCTCGACATCACGCTCTACCGCGACGACCTGCGCCGGCACGCCACCCGCGCGGTCGGCCCGACCGACCTGCCACCCGGCGGGATCGACGGCAAGCGGGTGATCCTCGTCGACGACGTGCTGTTCTCCGGCCGCACCGTGCGGGCCGCGCTGGACGCGCTCAGCGACGTCGGCCGCCCGGCGTCCGTGCAGCTCGCGGTCCTGGTCGACCGCGGCCACCGCCAGCTGCCGATCCGCGCCGACTACGTCGGCAAGAACATCCCCACCGCGCTGGCCGAGAACGTCAAGGTCACCCTCGCCGAGACCGACGGCACGGACGAGGTCAAGTTGTACGGGGGTACACCCGCATGATCCGGCACCTGCTCTCCGGCGCCGACCTGGACGCCGACACCGCCACCCTGGTCCTGGACACCGCCGCGGAGATGGCGACGGTGGCCGGGCGCGAGGTCAAGAAGCTCCCCGCGCTGCGCGGGCGCACCGTGGTCAACCTCTTCTACGAGGACTCCACCCGGACCCGGATCTCGTTCGAGGCGGCCGCCAAGCGGCTCAGCGCCGACGTGATCAACTTCTCCGCCAAGGGCTCCAGCGTGGCCAAGGGGGAGAGCCTGAAGGACACCGCGCTCACGCTCCAGGCGATGGGCGCGGACGCGGTGGTCGTCCGGCACCCCGCCTCCGGCGCCCCGCACCGGCTCGCCGAGTGGGTGGACGGGTCGGTCGTGAACGCCGGTGACGGCACCCACGAGCACCCCACCCAGGCGCTGCTCGACGCGTACACGATGCGGTCCCGGCTGGGCCGGCTCGACGGCCTGCACGTGGCGATCGTCGGCGACGTGCTGCACTCCCGGGTGGCCCGCTCGAACGTGCTGCTGCTGTCCACGCTCGGCGCGAAGGTCACCCTGGTCGGCCCGCCCACGCTCATCCCGGTCGACATCGCCGCCGCCCTGGCCCCCGGCACCGACGTCTGTTACGACCTCGACACCGTTCTCCCAGGTGTGGACGTGGTGATGATGCTGCGGGTGCAGCGCGAGCGGATGGGTGACTCCTACTTCCCGTCGGCCCGCGAGTACGCCCGTCGCTACGGGCTCGACGGGCCGCGCATGCGCCGGCTGCCCGAACACGCGATCGTCATGCACCCCGGCCCGATGAACCGGGGCATGGAGATCACGCCCGAGGTGGCCGACTCGCCCCGCTCCACCATCGTCGAACAGGTCGCCAACGGGGTCTCCGTGCGGATGGCCGTGCTCTACCTGCTGCTCGGAGGGAACAACCGGTGACCGCGTACCTCATCAGAAGCGTCAGCATCGTCGGCGGCGAGCCGACCGACCTGCTCATCCGCGACGGCGTGGTGGCCGGTACGGGCCGCGGGCTCGCCGCGGGCGACGCCACGGTCGTCGACGCGACCGGCCTGGTCGCGCTGCCCGGCCTGGTCGACCTGCACACCCACCTGCGCGAGCCCGGCCGGGAGGACGCCGAGACCGTCGAGTCCGGCTCCCGGGCGGCGGCGCTCGGCGGCTACACGGCGGTGTGCGCGATGGCGAACACCTCGCCGGTCGCCGACACCGCGGGCGTGGTCGAGCAGGTCTGGCGGCTCGGCCGGGAGGCCGGCCTGGTCGACGTGCAGCCGATCGGCGCGGTCACCGTCGGGCTGGCCGGCGAGCGCCTGGCCGAACTGGGCGCGATGGCCGACTCGGCCGCCGAGGTGCGGATCTTCTCCGACGACGGGCACTGCGTGTCCGACCCGCGGCTGATGCGCCGGGCGCTGGAGTACGTCAAGGCGTTCGACGGCGTGATCGCCCAGCACGCCGAGGAGCCCCGGCTCACCGAGGGCGCGCAGATGCACGAGGGCGAGGTGTCCACCCGCCTCGGCCTGACCGGCTGGCCGGCCGTCGCCGAGGAGGCGATCATCGCCCGCGACGTGCTGCTCGCCGAGCACGTCGGCAGCCGCCTGCACGTCTGCCACGTCTCCACCGCCGGCAGCGTCGAGGTGCTGCGCCAGGCCAAGGCGCGCGGGGTACGGGTCACCGCCGAGGTGACGCCGCACCACCTGCTGCTCACCGATGCCAAGGCGGAGAGCTACGACCCGGTCTTCAAGGTCAACCCGCCGCTGCGCACCGCCGCCGACATCGCCGCGCTGCGGGAGGCGCTGGCCGAGGGCGTGATCGACATCATCGCCACCGACCACGCGCCGCACGCCGTGGAGGACAAGGAGTGCGAGTGGGCGTACGCCCGGCCGGGCATGCTCGGCCTGGAGACGGCGCTGTCGATCGCGCTCGACGTGTTCGGCCCCCGCTGGGACCTGATCGCCGAGCGGATGTCCCGCACGCCGGCCCGGATCGCCGGGCTGGCCGGGCACGGCCTCGACCCGGCGCCCGGCGTACCGGCCAACCTGACCCTTGTCGACCCGGCCGCCCGGCGCGTCATCGAACCGGCGGAGCTGGCCAGTCGCAGTCGCAACACCCCGTACGCACGCATGACGCTGCCGGGTCGCATCGTGGCGACCTTCCTGCGCGGCGAGCCGACGGTCCTGGACGGAAAGGCTGTCAAGTGATCCGAGCGAGGAACGTAGCGGAGCGGAGTCCCGCAGTCCGGATCGAAGGGGGCGCAGCATGGTGAAGCGTAGATCGGCGATTCTCGTCCTCGAGGACGGGCGCACGTTCCACGGCGAGGCGTACGGCAGCGTCGGGGAGACCTTCGGCGAGGCGGTCTTCAACACCGGCATGACCGGCTACCAGGAGACGCTCACCGACCCGTCGTACCACAGGCAGGTGGTGGTGCAGACCGCGCCGCACATCGGCAACACCGGCGTCAACGGCGAGGACGACGAGTCCGACCGGATCTGGGTGGCCGGGTACGTGGTGCGCGACCCGGCCCGGATCAGCTCCAACTGGCGGGCCGGCGGCGGCCTGGAGGACCGGCTCGCCGCGGAGGGCGTCGTCGGCATCAGCGGCGTGGACACCCGGGCGCTGACCCGGCACCTGCGCGAGCGCGGCGCGATGCGCGTCGGCATCTCCAGCGTCGAGGACGACCCGGCCGCGCTGCTGGAGCGGGTGCGCCGCTCGCCGCAGATGGTCGGCGCGAACCTGTCCGACGAGGTGACCACCGCCAAGCCGTACGTCGTGCAGGCGCAGGGCGAGCACCGGTTCACGGTGGCCGCGGTGGACCTGGGCATCAAGCGCAACGTGCCGCGCCGGCTCGCCGCCCGCGGCGTCACCACCCACGTGCTGCCCGCCGGGTCGACCATCGAGGACCTGCTCGCCACCGGCGCGGACGCTGTCTTCTTCTCGCCCGGCCCGGGCGACCCGGCGACCGCCGACGGCCCGGTGGCGCTGGCCCGGGAGGTGCTGACCCGGCGGATCCCGCTGTTCGGCATCTGCTTCGGCAGCCAGATCCTCGGCCGGGCGCTCGGCTTCGGCACCTACAAGCTGGGGTACGGCCACCGCGGCATCAACCAGCCGGTGCTCGACCGGGCCACCGGCAAGGTCGAGGTGACAAGCCACAACCACGGCTTCGCGGTGCAGGTGCCGGGTGCCGGGGACGGCGCGGTGGTGCCGGATCAGGTGATCCAGACCGAGTTCGGCGGTGTCCAGGTGTCACACGTCTGCCTCAATGACAACGTGGTCGAGGGGCTGCGGGCCGTGGACGTGCCCGCCTTCACCGTCCAGTACCACCCCGAGGCGGCGGCCGGCCCGCACGACGCGGACTACCTCTTCGACCGTTTCGCAGAGCTGATCGAGGGGCGCAAGAATGCCTAAGCGGACCGACCTCAAGCACGTCCTGGTGATCGGCTCCGGGCCGATCGTGATCGGACAGGCCTGCGAGTTCGACTACTCCGGCACCCAGGCCTGCCGGGTGCTGCGCAGCGAGGGGATCCGGGTCAGCCTGGTCAACTCGAACCCGGCGACGATCATGACGGACCCGGAGTTCGCCGACGCCACGTACGTCGAGCCGATCACCCCGGAGTTCGTCGAGCTGGTCATCGCCAAGGAGCGCCCCGACGCGCTGCTGCCGACGCTCGGCGGGCAGACCGCGCTGAACACCGCTGTCGCCCTGCACGAGGCGGGCGTGCTGGAGAAGTACGGCGTCGAGCTGATCGGCGCGAACATCGAGGCGATCAACCGGGGCGAGGACCGCCAGCTGTTCAAGGAGATCGTCGCGAAGGCCGGCGTACGGCTGGGCCTGGACGATCCGTCGGCGCTGGTGCCGCGGTCGCGGGTCTGCCACTCGATGGACGAGGTCCGCGAGACGGTCGCCGACCTGGGCCTGCCGGTGGTCATCCGGCCGTCGTTCACGATGGGCGGCCTCGGGTCCGGCATGGCGCACACCGACGAGGATTTGGAGCGCATCGCCGGGTCCGGCCTGGCGGCCAGCCCGGTGCACGAGGTGCTCATCGAGGAGAGCGTGCTCGGCTGGAAGGAGTACGAGCTCGAACTGATGCGCGACCGCCACGACAACGTGGTGGTGGTCTGCTCGATCGAGAACGTCGACCCGATGGGCGTGCACACCGGCGACAGCGTCACCGTCGCCCCGTCGATGACGCTCACCGACCGGGAGTACCAGCGGCTTCGTGACCTCGGCATCGCGGTGCTGCGCGAGGTCGGTGTGGACACCGGCGGCTGCAACATCCAGTTCGCGGTGAACCCGGCCGACGGCCGGATCGTCGTGATCGAGATGAACCCGCGGGTGTCGCGTTCCTCGGCGCTGGCGTCGAAGGCCACCGGCTTCCCGATCGCGAAGATCGCCGCGAAGCTCGCCATCGGCTACACGCTCGACGAGATCCCCAACGACATCACGCTGAAGACGCCCGCGGCGTTCGAGCCGACGCTCGACTACGTGGTGGTGAAGATCCCCCGGTTCGCGTTCGAGAAGTTCCCCGGCGCCGACCCGGAGCTGACCACCACGATGAAGTCGGTGGGCGAGGCGATGAGCCTGGGCCGCAACTTCACCGAGGCGCTGAACAAGGCGATGCGCTCGATGGAGACCAAAGCATCGGGTTTCTGGACCACTCCGGACCCGGACGGCGCCACGAAGGAGAACACCCTCGCCGCGCTGCGCACGCCGCACGACGGCCGGCTCTACACGGTCGAGCGGGCGCTGCGCCTCGGCGCGTCGATCGCCGAGGTGTCCGAGGCGTCCGGCGGCATGGACCCGTGGTTCCTGGACCAGATCGCCTCGCTGGTCGAGCTGCGCGCCGAGATCGTGGACGCGCCGGTGCTCGACGCCGCACTGCTGCGCCGCGCCAAGCGGGCCGGCCTGTCCGACCGGCAGCTCGCCGCGCTGCGTCCCGAGCTGGCCGCCGAGGACGGCGTCCGGACGCTGCGGCACCGGCTCGGCGTCCGGCCGGTCTACAAGACGGTGGACACCTGCGCGGCCGAGTTCGAGGCGACCACGCCGTACCACTACTCGACGTACGACTCGGAGACCGAGGTGGCGCCCTCGGCGCGGCCGAAGGTGCTCATCCTGGGCTCCGGGCCGAACCGGATCGGTCAGGGCATCGAGTTCGACTACTCGTGTGTGCACGCCGTCCAGGCCCTCCGGGCCGTGGACTACGAGACCGTCATGGTCAACTGCAACCCGGAGACCGTCTCCACCGACTACGACACCGCCGACCGGCTCTACTTCGAGCCGCTGACGTTCGAGGACGTGCTGGAGGTCTGGCACGCCGAGGACTCCTCCGGCAAGGAGGCGGGCGGCCCCGGCGTCATCGGGGTGATCGTGCAGCTCGGCGGGCAGACTCCGCTGGGCCTGGCGCAGCGGCTCAAGAACGCCGGCGTGCCGATCGTCGGCACCTCCCCGGAGTCGATCCATCTGGCCGAGGAGCGCGGCGCGTTCGGCGCGGTGCTGGCCCGGGCCGGGCTGCGCGCGCCCGCGCACGGCATGGCCACCTCGTACGACGAGGCGAAGGCGATCGCCGACGAGATCGGGTACCCGGTGCTGGTCCGCCCCTCGTACGTGCTCGGCGGGCGCGGCATGGAGATCGTGTACGACGACGCCACGCTGCGCGACTACATCGGCCGCGCCACCGCCATCTCGCCGGACCGCCCGGTGCTGGTGGACCGGTTCCTGGACGACGCCATCGAGATCGACGTGGACGCGCTCGTGGACGCCGACGGCGACGTCTACCTGGGCGGCGTGATGGAGCACATCGAGGAGGCCGGCATCCACTCCGGCGACTCGTCCTGCGCGCTGCCGCCGATCACCCTGGCCGGCTCGCACCTGGCCCAGGTGCGGCACTACACCGAGCAGATCGCCCGCGGCATCGGTGTGCGCGGCCTGCTCAACGTCCAGTACGCGCTGCAGGGCGACATGCTCTACGTGCTGGAGGCCAACCCGCGCGCCTCCCGGACCGTACCGTTCGTCTCGAAGGCCACCGCGGTGCCGCTGGCGAAGGCGGCGGCCCGGATCGCGCTCGGCGCCACCGTCGCGCAGCTGCGCGCCGAGGGGATGCTGCCGCCCACCGGCGACGGCGGCACCATGCCGGCCGACGCGCCGATCGCGGTCAAGGAGGCGGTGCTGCCGTTCAAGCGGTTCCGCACCCCTTCGGGCAAGGGCATCGACGTGCTGCTCGGCCCGGAGATGAAGTCCACCGGCGAGGTGATGGGCATCGACACCGGCTTCGGGCAGGCGTTCGCCAAGTCGCAGGCCGCCGCGTACGGGTCGCTGCCCACCGCCGGGAAGATCTTCGTCTCGGTCGCCAACCGGGACAAGCGCGGCATGATCTTCCCGATCAAGCGCCTGGCCGACCTGGGCTTCGAGATCGTGGCCACCACCGGCACGGCCGAGGTGCTGCGCCGGCACGGCATCGCCTGCGAGCAGATCCGTAAGCACTACGAGTCGGGTGAGGGCGCGGACGCGGTGTCGCTGATCCTCGGCGGGGACGTGGCGCTGGTGGTGAACACGCCGCAGGGCTCCGGGGCGAGCGCCCGTTCCGACGGGTACGAGATCCGCAGCGCGGCGGTGAGCGTGGACATCCCGTGCGTCACCACGGTTCCCGGCGCCGCCGCCGCGGTAATGGGCATCGAGGCCCGCATCCGAGGCGACCTGAAGGTCCGCCCCCTGCAGGACCTGCACGCAGCCCTGCGGGCCGGCGAGTGACACCGCGCCTTCACGCGCCGATCATGAGGTTGGCGGCGATGTGGATCTCCAAATCCGCCGCCAACCTCATGATCAACGGGGAGACCGGGGAGACCGGGCGAGGGGGCGCGGCGTGATCTTCGAGAAGGTGGTGCGGCCCCGGCTGTTCTCGCTCGCGGGCGGGGACGCCGAGGGGGCGCACGAGTGGACCCTGGAACGGCTGGCCGCGGTGTCGCGGCAGCCGGCCGTTCTCGCGGCGCTGCGACGGGCGTACTTCCGGTCGGCGCCGCGCACCGTGTTCGGGGTGCGCTTCCCCAACCCGGTCGGACTGGCGGCCGGGATGGACAAGAACGGACTCGCGTTGCCGGCCTGGCCGGCGCTGGGCTTCGGCTTCGTCGAGGTCGGCACCGTGACCGCGCACGCCCAGCCGGGCAACCCCCGGCCCCGGCTGTTCCGGCTGCGCGACAGCGAAGCCGTGATCAACCGGATGGGCTTCAACAACGCCGGTGCCGAGGCGCTGGCGGACCGGCTGGCCGCGTTGCCGCGCCCGCTCGGTGTGCCGCTGGGCATCTCGCTCGGCAAGTCCAAGGTGACCCCGCTGGACGAGGCGGTCGAGGACTACCTCGCCTCGTACCGGGCGCTCAAGGACCACGGCGACTACTTCGCGGTCAACGTGTCCTCACCGAACACTCCCGGGCTGCGGTCGCTTCAGGACCGGTCCCATCTGGACGCCCTGCTCGCCGCGCTGGTGGGGGAGAAGCCGGTGCTGGTGAAGATCGCCCCGGACCTGACCGAGCCGGCCGTGGCCGAGCTGCTGGAGGTGTGCCTCGACCGGGGCGCGGCCGGGGTCATCGCCACGAACACCACGCTCGCCCGCGACGGGCTCGCCCCGGCCGACCGGGAGCGCGCCGCCGAGGCCGGCGGGCTGTCCGGCCGGCCGCTCACCGCCCGGGCCCGGGAGATGGTCGCGTTCGTGCACCGCGAGACCGGGGGCCGGCTGCCGGTGATCGGGGTGGGCGGCATCCTGCACCGGGACGACGCGACACGCATGTTCGACGCCGGCGCCTCCCTGCTCCAGCTCTACACCGGCTTCATCTACCGCGGCCCCGCCCTGACCCGGGCCATAACAACCCGAACCACCCGACCCTGACCCACCCACCCCACCCCCGCACCGCCCCCACCCCCGCGCGATCTTGCGCTTTCGGCCCCGGCATACCGCCCATTCCGGGCCCGGTCGGGGCACCAACTGCAAGATCGCGGGGGAGAGCGGGGGAGGGAGGGGGAAGGGCGGGGGCGAAGGAGGAGGAGACGTGACGCCTGAGGAGATTCTGGAAGCCGACCGGCGGCACGTGTGGCACCCGTACGCCGCGATGCCTCCCGCCGGCGCGCCGTACGTGGTCGACGGCGCCGCGGGGGTGCGGCTGCGGCTCGCCGACGGGCGGGAACTCGTCGACGGCATGTCGTCGTGGTGGGCGGCGATCCACGGCTACCGGCACCCGGTGCTCGACGCCGCGGTGACCGACCAGCTCGGACGGATGAGCCACGTGATGTTCGGCGGGCTCACCCACGAGCCCGCGGTACGCCTGGCGCGCACGCTCGTCGAGCTGACCCCGGACGGCCTGGAACACGTCTTCCTGGCCGACTCCGGCTCGGTCAGCGTCGAGGTGGCGGTGAAGATGTGCCTGCAGTACCAGCGGGCGCTGGGACGCCCGCAGCGCCGCCGGCTGGGCACCTGGCGGGGCGGCTACCACGGCGACACGTTCCACCCGATGAGCGTGTGCGACCCGGAGGGCGGCATGCACCACCTCTGGGGCGACGTGCTGCCCCGGCAGGTGTTCGCGCCGGTGCCGCCGCCCGGCTTCGACGCGGCGCCGGACCCGGCGTACGAGGCGGCGCTGGTGGACGCGGTGGAGCGGCACGCCGACGAGCTGGCCGCGGTGATCGTGGAGCCGGTGGTCCAGGGCGCCGGCGGGATGCGGTTCCACCACCCGCACTACCTGCGCGTGCTGCGCGAGGTGACCAGCCGGCACGGCATCCTGCTGGTGTTCGACGAGATCGCCACCGGCTTCGGCCGGACCGGCCGGATGTTCGCCGCCGAGCACGCCGGCGTCGCCCCGGACGTGCTCTGCGTCGGCAAGGCGCTCACCGGCGGGTACCTGACGCTCGCCGCGGCGCTGTGCACGCCCGAGGTGGCGCGGGCGATCTCCGCCGACGGGGTGCTGGCGCACGGGCCGACGTTCATGGGCAACCCGCTCGCCTGCGCCGTCGCCAACGCCTCCCTGGACCTGCTGCGGGCCGGGGACTGGGCGGGACGCGTGGCGGGCATCGCCGACGGCCTGCGGACCGGTCTGGAGCCGTTGCGGGACGCGCCCGGCGTGGCCGACGTCCGCGTGCTCGGCGCGATCGGGGTGGTGCAGCTCGACCACGAGGTGGACCTGCCCCGGGCGACCGCCGCGGCGGTGGCCGAGGGGGTGTGGCTGCGCCCGTTCCGGGATCTCGTCTACACGATGCCGCCGTACGTCTGCGACGCCGCGGACGTGGCGCGGATCGCGGCCGGAGTGGCCGCGGCGGTCAAGGCCGGCTGAGCCCGGCCGGATACGACAGGGCGCGACGGAAGGCCCGTCGCCCGGACACGCCAGGCGGCCCGGAGCCGCCGGGAGAGGGAGAGACGTGATGGAGACGTTCGGCGCCCGTCTGCACCGGGCCGTGGCGGAACGAGGGCCGCTCTGCGTGGGCATCGACCCGCACCCCGGGTTGCTGGCCGCCTGGGGCCTGACCGACGACGTGGCGGGCCTGGAGCGGTTCTGCCGCACGGTGGTGGAGGCGATCGGTGACCGGGTCGCCGTGGTCAAGCCGCAGTCGGCGTTCTTCGAGCGCTTCGGCGCCCGCGGTGTCGGTGTGCTTGAGTCAACTATCCGACAGTTGCGAGATTTGGGAGCGCTCACTCTGCTTGACGTGAAGCGCGGCGACATCGGCTCGACAGTCGCCGCGTACGCGTCGGCGTACCTCGACCCATCCAGCCCTCTGTATGTCGACGCGGTCACCGCGAGCCCCTACCTGGGAGTAGGTTCGCTCGCCCCGATGTTCTCCACCGCCGCCGAGCACGGCGGCGGGGTCTTCGTCCTGGCGCTCACCTCCAACCCGGAGGGTGCCTCCGTGCAGCGCGCCGTGGGCGCCGACGGGCGCACCGTCGCGCAAACCGTGATCGACGAGATTTCCCAGCTCAACAGGGGTGCGGAACCACTCGGCAGTTTTGGTCTGGTGGTCGGGGCGACGATCGGTGAGACGGGTCACGATCTGGACTCGGTGAACGGTCCGCTGCTCGCGCCAGGGCTGGGCGCACAGGGTGGAACGCCCGCCGGGTTGCGTACCGTGTTCGGCGCCGCGCTGCCGTCGGTGCTTCCCTCGTACTCCCGGGAGGTGCTCGGCGCGGGCCCCGACCCGGCCGACCTGCGGGCCGCCACCGAGCGGGTGCTGGCCGACTGCCGGGCCGCCCTGGGCGCGGCGGACTGACTGACGGCTCGGTCACTTTGGGTTGATCATCGCGCGTCCACGTTGCCGAAATCTCCGTTGACCGCTAGTTTTCCCCGCGCTGGGAACCACGGACCCCTTTGGTTGCCAGCGACACCACGTTTCACAGATGCGGTGGGGCGCTCAGCCCGCCGTACTAGGGACCTGAGGAGAACTGGTGCCGCTCCCGTCACTGACCCCCGAGCAGCGCGCTGCCGCGCTGGAGAAGGCCGCGGAGATCCGCAAGGCCCGCGCTGAGCTGAAGGAGCAGCTCAAGCAGGGCAAGACCACCCTCGCCACCGTCCTCGAGCGGGCCGAGTCCGACGACGTCGTGGGCAAGCTGAAGGTTTCGGCCGTGCTCCAGGCGATGCCGGGCATCGGCAAGATCCGGGCCACCCAGATCATGGAGAAGCTCAAGATCGCCGACAGTCGTCGCCTGCGCGGCCTCGGCGAGCAGCAGCGCAAGGCTCTGCTCGGAGAGTTCGCCGCCAACTGAACGGCCCGCCGTGTAGAAACAAGCGGTGAGCACGGATGACGAGGCGCGCTCGGCGGCTCGGCTCACTGTCCTGTCCGGTCCCTCCGGGGCCGGCCGGAGCAGTGTCGTCGAGGCGGTCCGGGCGCGCCTTGCGTCTGTCTGGGTGCCGGTGGTCGCCACCACCCGCCCACCCCGTCCGGACGAGCGCGACGGCGTCGACCGCGTCTTCCTCGACGCGCCCGGCTTCGACCGGCTGATCGCCGCCGGGGAGCTGCTGGAGTGGTGCCGGATCGGGCCGTACCGCCGGGGGGTGCCCCGGGCCGGGGTGCGGACGCGGCTCGCCGAGGGCCGGCCGGTGCTGCTGCCGCTGGACCTGGGCGGCGCCCTGGCGGTACGGGCGGCGGCGCCCGGCACCCGGCTGGTGCTGCTCGCGCCGCCGGCGTACCGGGCGGACCCGGACGTCGCGGCCGTCTTCGCCCACGCCGTGGCACACGACCACACCGAGCGCGCCGCGGCGGAGCTGGTAGGATTGCTCGGTTCGTCCTTCCTGGCTCCGGCCCGACCGCCCGCGGGCGGCGCACGAGACGCAGAGGTTTAATTCGTGGGATCCATCGCCACCAACCCCGAGGGCATCACCAACCCGCCGATCGACGAGCTGCTCGAGAAGACCACCTCGAAGTACGCGCTGGTCATCTTCGCCGCCAAGCGCGCCCGGCAGGTGAACGCCTACTACAGCCAGCTCGGTGAGGGTCTCCTGGAGTACGTCGGCCCGCTGGTGGAGACCACCCCGCAGGAGAAGCCGCTCTCCATCGCCATGCGCGAGATCAACGCGGGCCTGCTCACCGCCGAGCCGACCGACCAGCCGTAACCGCGCCCGCGCCGATGCCCGCCGAGATCGTCCTCGGGGTCGGCGGCGGCATCGCCGCCTACAAGGCGTGTGAGCTGCTCCGGCTCTTCACCGAGTCGGGTCACCGGGTCCGGGTGGTGCCGACCGCCTCGGCGCTCCGCTTCGTCGGGGCGCCGACCTGGGCGGCCCTGTCCGGCCGGCCGGTCGCCGACGACGTCTGGTCCGACGTGCACGAGGTGCCGCACGTGCGGCTCGGGCAGCACGCCGACCTGGTCGTGGTCGCACCGGCCACCGCCGACCTGCTCGCCAAGGCCGCCCACGGCCTCGCCGACGACCTGCTCACAAACACGCTGCTGACCGCGCGCTGCCCGGTGCTGCTGGCCCCGGCCATGCACACCGAGATGTGGGAGCACCCGGCGACCGTGGCGAACGTGGCCACGCTGCGCTCGCGCGGCGTCCGCGTGATCGAGCCCGCAGTGGGCCGGCTCACCGGGCGGGACACCGGCAAGGGCCGGCTGCCCGACCCGGCGGAGATCTTCGCGGTGGCCCGCCGGGCCCTGGCCCGCGGCGCCGAGGCCGAGGCCGACCTGGCCGGCCGGCACGTGGTGGTCACCGCCGGGGGCACCCGCGAGCCGCTGGACCCGGTCCGGTTCCTGGGCAACCGGTCGTCCGGCAAGCAGGGGTACGCGTTCGCCCGCGCCGCCGTCGCCCGGGGCGCCCGGGTCACGCTCGTCGCGGCGAACGTGGCGCTGCCCGACCCGGCCGGGGTGGACCTGGTCCGGGTGGGCACGACCGAGGAACTGCGCACCGCCACGCTCGCGGCGGCAGCCGACGCGGACGCCGTGGTGATGGCCGCCGCGCCCGCCGACTTCCGGCCCGCCAGCTACGCCAGCGGGAAGATCAAGAAGTCCGACGACGGCGTCGCGCCGACCATCGAGCTGGTCACCAACCCGGACATCGCCGCCGAGCTGGGGCGCGTCCGCCGTCCCGGGCAGGTGCTCGTGATCTTCGCGGCCGAGACCGACGACGCGGAGGCCAACGGCCGGGCCAAGCTGGCCCGCAAGGGGGCCGACATGATCGTGGTCAACGAGGTCGGCGTGGACAAGGTCTTCGGCGCCGACACCAACGCGGCCACCGTGATCGGTGCCGACGGTGCCGTGCACCGGCTGCCCGAGCAGCCCAAGGAGGCCCTGGCCGACGCCGTCTGGGACCTCGTCTGTCCGCGGCTGCCGTCACGTTCCTGACGGTTGGTCGACCCGCGTTCATCGGGTCACGGCGGAACGACGGTGACTAAACTGCCGCCGAGCGACCTTTAAAAGTCTTCACATGCTTAGGAGTGCCGTGACACGTCTCTTCACGTCCGAATCGGTCACGGAGGGCCACCCGGACAAGATCGCCGACCAGATCAGTGACGGCATTCTCGACGCCCTGCTCGCCCAGGACCCGCACAGCCGGGTCGCGGTGGAGACGTTGATCACCACCGGTCAGGTGCACGTGGCCGGCGAGGTGACCACCAAGGCGTACGCCGACATCCCGACCATCGTCCGCGAGACCATCCTCGGCATCGGCTACGACTCGTCGAAGAAGGGCTTCGACGGCGCGTCCTGCGGCGTCAGCGTGTCCATCGGCGCGCAGTCGCCGGACATCGCCCAGGGCGTCGACAACGCCTTCGAGCTGCGTACCGGCGGGTCGGAGAGCGCGCTGGACGCGCAGGGCGCCGGCGACCAGGGCATGATGTTCGGCTTCGCCTGCTCCGAGACCCCCGAGCTGATGCCGCTGCCGATCGCGCTGGCGCACCGGCTGGCCCGCCGGCTCGCCGCGGTCCGCAAGGACGGCACGATCCCGTACCTGCGGCCGGACGGCAAGACGCAGGTGACCATCGAGTACGACGGGCTGCGCCCGGTCCGGCTCGACACCGTCGTCGTGTCCAGCCAGCACGCCGCGGACATCTCGCTGGAGTCGCTGCTCACCCCGGACATCCGCGACCATGTCATCGCCCCGGAGCTGGAGGGGCTCGGCCTGGACACCGAGGGCTACCGGCTGCTGGTCAACCCGACCGGGCGGTTCGAGATCGGCGGCCCGATGGGTGACGCCGGCCTGACCGGCCGGAAGATCATCGTGGACACGTACGGCGGGTACGCCCGGCACGGCGGCGGCGCGTTCTCCGGCAAGGACCCGTCGAAGGTCGACCGGTCGGCCGCGTACGCGATGCGCTGGGTCGCCAAGAACGTCGTGGCGGCCGGGCTGGCCGAGCGGTGCGAGGCGCAGGTCGCGTACGCGATCGGCAAGGCGCACCCGGTGAGCCTCTTCATCGAGACGTTCGGCACCGAGACCGTGCCGGTCGCCTCGATCGAGAAGGCCGTGGCCGAGGTGTTCGACCTGCGTCCGGCCGCCATCATCCGGGACCTGCACCTGCTGCGCCCGATCTACCAGCAGACCGCCGCGTACGGCCACTTCGGCCGGGAGCTGCCGGAGCTGACCTGGGAGGGCACCGACCGGGCCGCCGACCTCAAGTCGGCCGCGGGAGCCTGACCACCACCACGCGCCGCGACCGGCGACCCGCACCGGGGTCGCCGGTCGCGCGCGTCTGCGTGGACGTGCCGCTGCCGCACCTGGACCGCCCGTTCGACTACCTGGTGCCGGAGGCGCTCGACGCCGACGCCCGGCCCGGGGTGCGGGTGAAGGTGCGCTTCGCCGGGCAGCTCGTCGACGGCTGGCTGCTGGAGCGCGCCGAGTCGTCCGCGCACCCGAAGCTCGCGTACCTGGAGAAGGTCGTCTCCCCGGTGCCGGTGCTCTCCCCGGAGGTGGCGCGGCTGGCCCGCGCGGTCGCCGACAGGTACGCCGGCAGCCTCGCCGACGTGCTGCGGCTGGCGGTGCCGCCCCGGCACGCCCGCGCCGAGAAGGCCGTCACCGCCGCGGCCGCGCCCGACGTCGGCCCCGCCGACGGCACCGAACCCACCGGCAGCCCCGCCGACGGCACCGCGCCCGACGGCGTACCGGCCGAGGCCGCCGACGCCCGGCCGGGTGCCCGGGCGGAGGTGGACCCGCGCGGCTGGCGGGACTACCCGGCCGGTCCGGCGCTGCTGCGCGCGCTCACCGACGGCAAGCCCGCCCGCGCGGTCTGGTCGGCGCTGCCGGGGGAGGACTGGGCCGACAGGTGCGCCGACGCGGTCGCCGCCACGGTGGCCGGCGGCCGGGGCGCGGTGGTCGTGGTGGCCGACGCCCGCGACCTGGACCGCCTCGACGCCGCCCTGACCGCCGTGCTCGGCGCGGGGCGGCACGTCCGGCTCACCGCCGCCGACGGTCCGGCCCGCCGCTACCGGGCCTTTCTCGCCGCCCGCACGGGCGAGGTGGACGTGGTGATCGGCACCCGGGCGGCGATGTTCGCCCCGGTGCGGCGGCTCGGCCTGGTGGCGATCTGGGACGACGGCGACGACCTGCACGCCGAACCGCGCGCGCCCTACCCGCACGCCCGCGACGTGCTGCTCACCCGGGCGCAGCTCGGCGACATCGCCGCGCTGGTCGGCGGGTACGCCCGTACCGCCGAGGCGCAGTTGCTGGTGGAGACCGGCTGGGCGCGCGAGGTGGTGGCCGACCGGGCGGTGGTGCGCGCGCGTACCCCGGCCCTGGCCCCCACCGGCGACGACCCGCAACTGGCCCGCGACCCCGGCGCGGCCTCGGCGCGGCTGCCGAGCCTGGCCTGGACCACCGCCCGGGACGCGCTGCGCGCGGACCTGCCGGTGCTGGTGCAGGTGCCGCGCCGCGGTTACGTGCCGTCGGTGGCCTGCGCCGACTGCCGCGCCCCGGCCCGCTGCCCGCACTGCGCCGGGCCGCTCGCGCTGCCGTCGGCGCAGGGCACGCCCGCCTGCCGCTGGTGCGGGCGGGTCGCAGCCGCGTACGCCTGCCCGGAGTGCGGCGGGCGGCGGCTGCGCGCCTCGGTGACCGGCGCCCGGCGGACCGCCGAGGAACTGGGCCGGGCGTTCCCCGGCGTGCCGGTGCGGACCTCGGGGCGGGAGGAGGTGCTGGCGAGCGTGCCGGGTGGAGCCGGGCTGGTGATCGCCACCCCGGGCGCCGAGCCGGTCGCCGAGGGCGGCTACGGCGCGGTGCTGCTGCTCGACTCGTGGGCACTGCTGACCCGGGCCGACCTGCGGGCCGGAGAGGAGGCGCTGCGGCGGTGGATGGCCGCCGCCGCGCTGGCCCGGCCCGGTACGGCAGGTGGCCGGGTGGTGGTGGTCGCCGACGGCGCGCTGGCCCCGGTGCAGGCGCTGCTGCGCTGGGACTCCGCCTGGTTCGCGGCCCGGGAACTGGCCGAGCGGCGCGAACTGGGCTTCCCCCCGGCGGTCCGGATGGCGAGCGTCACCGGTGCGGCCGAGGCGGTGGCCGACCTGCTCGCCGGCGCCCGGCTGCCGGGTGACGCCGAGGTGCTCGGCCCGGTGCCGGCCGACGAGGGCCGGGAGCGGATGCTGGTCCGCGTGCCCCGGTCACGGGCCGCCGCGATGGCCGAGGCACTGCACGCCGCCGCCGGGCAGCGCAGCGCCCGCAAGGCGGCCGACCCGGTACGGCTCCAGGTCGACCCGCTCACGCTGTTCTGATCGACGCGCCCGTGACAGTGCGCACGCGGACCCTCGCGCACGGTCGTGACCTGGGGTTTGCCGCACACCTGGTCCGGCAATCGAGTAGCGGGCGGTGATAGCATCGCCCGTCATGCCCAGCCGCGCGGTTTTCCCGTGCGGGACGCGGCGCGGCGGGTGCCAGAGCACGTCGGGCCGACACGGATTCGATGTCGTCAGTCAGCCGGTGAGCAGGGGTGGACCAGTCGTGACCGTTCGTCAGTCGATCGTCTTCAACGGTGACCTCGGCAGTGGCAAGAGCACCGTCTCGGTCGAGATCGCCAAGCGGCTCGGGCTGCGCCGGGTCAGCGTCGGCGACCTCTACCGCCAGATGGCCCAGGAGCGGCAGATGACCGCCCTCCAGCTCAACCTGCACGCCGAGCTGGACCAGGCCGTCGACGGGTACGTCGACCAGCTCCAGCGCGACATCGCCGCCTCCGGTGAGTCCCTGGTCATGGACTCCCGCCTGGCCTGGCACTTCTTCACCGACGCGCTCAAGGTGCACATGATCACCGAGCCGACCGAGGCGGCCCGGCGCGTGCTCGCCCGGCCGTCCGGCCCGGCCGAGAGCTACACCTCGCTGGAGGAGGCGCGGGCCAAGCTGCGCGAGCGCAGCGAGAGCGAGCGCGGCCGGTTCATCGTCCGGTACGGCGTCGACAAGGCCCGCCTGCGCAACTACGACCTGGTCTGCGACACCACCCGGGCCGACCCGGAGCAGGTCATCCAGCACGTCATCGACGTCTACGAGGGCCGCCTCGGCGCGGACGTGCTGCGGGCCGGCCGGCCGCTGCTGCTGCTCGACCCGAACCGGGTGTACCCCACCGAGGACGTGTCGACGCTGCGCGGCCTCTGGGACGCCGACGCCGCTGCCGAGACGGCCGGCAACGGCGCGGAGCCGGAGCCGCTGAGCATCGGCTACACCGGCGAGTACTTCTTCGTCGTCGACGGGCACCGGCGGCTGAGCGCGGCGGTGCGCGGCGGCCTGCCGATGGTCGCGGCCCGGCTGGTCGCCGAGGTGGACGAGCCGGTGGTCGGCGGGATCAGCGCGCTCGACTTCTTCACCGCGCAGGCCCGCCCGGGGCTGATCCACGACTGGGAGGACGCGCACGGCATCACGCTGCCGCTGCCGGAGCACGCGCTGCTCGGCGGCGGCCCGGTGCTCGCCGGGGAGCCGGGCGCCGGCGTCTGACCGCCGGGGACACCGCCACCTCGCCGGCACGGGTTCACCCGATCCGGCGGGCCGGAGCATGATGAAGGCCTCCGATGCCTGGGGAGGCGGAATCGTGGATCCGACCGACGCGCTCGCGTTGCTGATGTCCCCCGAGGGTCGTCTCGACCCCTATCCGACGTACGAGCGGCTGCGCGCGCACGGTCCGGTGGTCCAGGCCGGGCCGGTCTTCTACGTGGTCACCGGCTACGCCGAGGCCGACGCGATCCTGCGCGACCCGCGCTTCGGTGTGATGGACGACGCGCTGCGCGACCAGTTCATGCCGGGCTGGCGGGAGAGCCCGGCGGTGCTGTCGATCTCCCGGTCGATGCTGCGCACCAACCCGCCGGACCACAGCCGGATGCGGCGGCTGGCCGCCGGCGCGTTCACCCCGCGCCGGATCGCCGCGATGCGCGACGTGGTGCGGGCGCAGGCCGACGAGCTGGTCGACGCGATGCTCGCCGCCGACGGGCCGGTCGACTTCATGGCCGCGTTCGCGTACCCCCTGCCGGTCGGCGTGATCTGCGCGCTGCTCGGCGTGCCGGCGGCGGACCGGCCGCTGTTCCGGCGCTGGGCCACCGACCTGACCGGCGTGCTCGAACCGGAGATCACCGCCGACGAGCTGGCGGTGGCCGACCGCGGCGCGACCGAGCTGCGGGACTACTTCACCGAGCTGGTGGCGGCCCGCCGCCGGGCCCCGGCCGACGACCTCACCACCGCGCTGGTCCAGGCCCACGACGGCGGCGACCGGCTCTCCGGCGACGAACTGCTGGCCAACCTCATCGTGCTGCTGGTGGCGGGCTTCGAGACCACCACCAACCTGCTCGGCAACGGCCTGGTGGCGCTGCTGGAGCATCCGCGCGCCGCGGCGGCGCTGCGCGAGCGGCCCGACCTCGCCCCCGCCTACGTCGACGAGCTGCTGCGCTACGACTCGCCGGTGCAGCTCACCTCGCGGATGAGCACCGCGCCGTCCCGCTACGGCGACGTCGACCTGCCGCCGGAGAGCTGGGTCATCGTGCTGCTCGGCGCGGCCAACCGTGATCCCCGCCGCTATCCGGATCCGGCCCGCTTCGACCCGTGGCGGGCGCAGATCGCGCCGTTGTCCTTCGGCGCCGGGCCACACTACTGCCTCGGTGCGGCGCTGGCCCGGCTGGAGGCGCAGGTGGCGTTCCCGCTGCTGCTGCGCCGGCTGCCCGGGCTGGCGGTGGCGGGCCGGCCCGAGCGGCGGGTCCGGCTCACCCTGCGTGGTCACGCCACGTTGCCGGTGACAGCGGGGCGGGAGGCGGCCCCGGTCACCGTTCCCGGTACGCGACCCGGGGCGGCCGGGCCGACTCCGTAGACTGGACGCGCATCGTTCGACCCAGACAAGGAGCCACGCCGAGTGACCGTCCAGCCCATCCGTCTGTTCGGCGATCCGGTGCTGCGCACGCCGGCCGACCCGGTCGTCGACTTCGACGCCGAGCTGCGCAAGCTGATCGCCGACCTGACCGACACGATGCGCGAGCAGAGCGGCGCCGGCCTGGCCGCGCCGCAGCTCGGGGTGGGCCTGCGGGTGTTCACCTTCGACGTCGACGACGTCCTCGGCCACCTGGTCAACCCGGTGCTGGAGTTCCCCGACGAGGAGGAACAGGACGGCCCGGAGGGCTGCCTGTCCATCCCCGGGCTCTACTTCGACACCAAGCGCCGGCAGAACGTGATCGCCAAGGGCTTCAACGGCTACGGCGACCCGCTGCAGATCGTCGGCACCGGCCTGATGGCCCGCTGCGTGCAGCACGAGACCGACCACCTCGACGGCGTGCTCTTCGTCGACCGGCTCGACGCGGCCGGCCGCAAGGAGGCCATGAAGGCGATCCGCCAGGCCGAGTGGTACGACCGGGCCGCGCCGCCGACGGTCAAGCTCAGCCCGCACGCCGCCGGCAACCCGTTCGGTCTGGGGCGGTGACCCGGATGCGCCTGGTCTTCGCCGGCACGCCGGCCGTCGCCGTACCGGCCCTGGACGCGATCGCCGCCTCCGGGCACGAGCTGCTCGCCGTGGTCACCCGCCCCGACGCCCCGGCCGGGCGGGGCCGGGGACTGGTCCGCTCGCCGGTCGGCGCGTGGGCCGACGCGCACGGCGTCGAGGTGCTCACCCCCGCCCGTCCGCGCGAGCCGGAGTTCCTCGACCGGCTGCGCGAGCTGGCGCCGGACTGCGTTCCGGTGGTCGCCTACGGCGCGCTGGTGCCGCCGGTCGCGCTGGAGATCCCCCGGCACGGCTGGATCAACCTGCACTTCTCGCTGCTGCCCGCATGGCGCGGCGCCGCGCCGGTGCAGCACGCCGTGCTGCACGGCGACGAACTGACCGGGGCCAGCGTCTTCGAGCTGGAGGCGGGGCTGGACACCGGTCCGGTCTACGGCACCGTCACCGACGAGATCCGGCCCGCCGACACCTCCGGTGACCTGCTGGAGCGGCTCGCGCACTCCGGCGCCGGGCTGCTTGTCGCCGTGCTCGACGCGATCGGCGCCGGCACCGCCCGGGCCGTGCCGCAGCCGGCCGACGGCGTCTCGCTCGCCCCGAAGCTGACGGTGGAGGACGCCCGGGTCCGCTGGGGTGACCCCGCGTTCGCGGTGGACCGGCGCATCCGCGCCTGTACGCCCGCGCCCGGCCCGTGGACGACGTTCCGCGACGACCGGGTCAAGCTCGGCCCGGTCACGCCGCTGCCCGACGGCCCGGAGCTGAAGCCGGGGGAGCTGCACGTGGAGAAGTCGGGCGTGCTCGTCGGTACCGCCACCACGCCGGTGCGCCTCGGCGAGGTGCGCGCCGCCGGCAAGAAGGCAATGCCCGCCGGCGACTGGGCGCGTGGCGCCCGGGTCACCGCCGGCGAGGTGTTCGCGTGACGGGGCCGCAGCGCCCGGACCGGCCCGTCGAGGGCGAGCGTCCCCGGGGGTACGCGCGTGAGCACGGCGACCGGCGGGGCGGGGACCGGTTCGGTGGCGACCGGCGGGGCGGGGACCGGTTCGGTGGGGACCGGCGGGGCGGGCGTCCGGTCCGTCCGGCGGTCGACCTGCCCCGGCAGATCGCGTACGAGGCGATCGCGGCGGTGCACCGCGACGACGCGTACGCCAACCTGGTGCTCCCGGCGATGCTGCGCGAGGCCGGGCTGACCGGCCGGGACGCCGCGTTCGCCACCGAGCTGACCTACGGCACGCTGCGGCACACCGGCACGCTGGACGCGATCGTCACCGACGCGGCCGGGCGGGACGTGCAGCGCATCGACCCGCCGGTGCGCGACGCGCTGCGGCTCGGGGCGTACCAGATCCTGCACACCCGGGTGCCCGCGCACGCCGCGGTGTCCTCCACTGTGGACCTGGTCCGATCGGTGGGGCCGGGCGCCACCGGGTTCGCCAACGCGGTACTGCGGGAGATCACCACCCGGGACGCCGACGCCTGGGTGGCGAAGCTCGCCCCGGCGCAGGAGACCGACCCGATCGGGCACCTCGCGCTGGCGTACAGCCATCCGCAGTGGATCGTGCGGTCGTTCGCCGAGGCGCTCGGCGGCGACATGGGCGAGACGACCCGGCTGCTCATCGAGGACAACGAGCGCCCGCCGGTGCACCTGTGCGCCCGGCCGGGCCTGGCCGATCCGGTGGCGCTGGCCGACGAGGTGGGCGGCGCGCCCGGCGCGTTCTCGCCGTACGCGGTCTACCTGCCCGGCGGCGCGCCGGGTGACCTGCCGGCGGTGGCCGACGGCCGCGCGCACGTGCAGGACGAGGGTTCCCAGCTGGTGGCGGACGCGCTGACCGCGGCGCCGCTGGACGGCCCGGACGGCCGCTGGCTGGACCTGTGCGCCGGTCCAGGTGGCAAGTCCGGCCTGCTGGGCGCGCTCGCCGCGATCCGTGGCGCGCGGCTCACGGCGGTCGAGGTGGCCGAGCACCGGGCACGGCTGGTGGAGCAGGCGACCCGAGGGCTGCCGGTGACGGTGCTGCACACCGACGGGCGCAGCGTGGGCAGCGATCCGAAGCTGCCGGAGGAGCACTTCGACCGGGTGCTCGTGGACGCGCCGTGCACCGGGCTGGGCGCGCTGCGCCGCCGCCCGGAGTCGCGGTGGCGCCGCCAGCCGTCAGACCTACCGCCGCTGACCCGGTTGCAGCGGGAACTGCTCACCGCCGGGCTGCGGGCGGCCCGGCCGGGTGGCCTGGTCGCATACGTGACCTGCTCGCCGCATGTGGTGGAGACGCACGTGACGGTGACCGAGGCGGCTCGGCGGTGCGGTTTCGGTGTCGACTTCGTCGACGCGCGGCCGCTGCTGCCGGCCGGCATGCCGGGTCTGGGCGACGGCCCCACGGTGCAGCTGTGGCCGCATCGCCACGGCACCGACGCCATGTTCCTGGCGGTCCTCCGCCGGGTCTGACCCACCCCTCTTCGCAGTCGATCGAGGAGTTCGTGTCCCCGGCGCCGCCGTGCCCGGACACGAACTCCTTGATCGTCATGCGGCGAAATGGGGAGGGATGGAGCGTGTGCGGCATCCCGGTGGGGGGAGGGGGCCGGTGGGATGTGACAGCCCGTTGACTGTGCGATCGATACATGTAACTGTTCCGATCACCGGTCCCGGCACCCCCGCCCGCCGAACCCCCACGAGGAGTCTCCATGAGACGCAGAACGCCGACCACGAGCCTCGCGCTCGCCCTCGTCGCCACCCTGACGACGGCGAGCCTGGCCGGCACCGCCTCCGCCGCGCCCGCTCCGGCCCCCGCCCCCGCCCCGGCCGCCGCCGCGCTCGCCGCGCCGGACGTCTCCCTGAGCAACATCCAGGCCCACCTCACCCAGTTCAACTCCATCGCCACCAGCAACGGCGGCAACCGGCGCTCCGGCTCGGCCGGCTACACGGCGTCGGTCAACTACGTCAAGGGCAAGCTCCAGGCCGCCGGCTACACGGTCACCGAGCAGAACTGCTCCACCTGCACCTACCCGGGCAACAACCTGATCGCCGAGTGGCCGCAGGGCCCCTCCGACCAGGTCGTCATGTTCGGTGCCCACCTGGACGGCGTCGCCGCCGGCCCCGGCATCAACGACAACGCCTCCGGCTCGTCGGTGCTGCTGGAGAACGCGCTGGTGCTGGCCGCGCAGAACCCGACCATGACCAAGCGGGTCCGGTTCGCCTGGTGGAACGGCGAGGAGCAGGGCCTGCAGGGCTCCAAGCACTACGTCAACCAGCTCAGCTCCACCCAGCGCGGCTACATCAAGGGCTACTACAACTTCGACATGGTGGGCTCGCCCAACGGCGGCTACTTCATCAACCGGATCACCTCGGCCACCGCCGCGCCGCTGAAGGCGTACTGGGACTCGTTCGGCATCTCGCCGGAGGAGAACACCGAGGGCCAGGGCCGCTCGGACGACTACTCGTTCGCCAACGCCGGCATCCAGACCTCCGGCTACGCGGCGGGCGCCAGCTACACCAAGACCTCGGCGCAGGCCAGCAAGTGGGGTGGCACCGCGGGCGCGGCGTACGACGGGTGCTACCACCGCTCCTGCGACAACACCGGCAACATCAACACGACCATCCTGAACCGGGCCGCGGACGGCGTCGCGTACGCGATCTGGCAGCTCGCGGTCGGCGGCGGCACGCCGACAAACGACTTCTCCGTCTCGGTGAGCCCCACCTCCGGCAGCGTCGCCCGGGGCGGCTCCACCACCGCCACGGTCAGCACCGCCACCACCGCCGGCAGCGCGCAGACCGTGGCGTTGTCCGCCAGTGGCGCCCCGAGCGGCGTCTCGGTGAGCTTCAGCCCGTCCTCGGTCACCTCGGGCGGCTCGGCCACCATGACCGTCACCGCCTCGTCGACGGCCACCACCGGCACGTTCACGCTCACCGTGACCGGCACCGGCTCGGCCACCCGCACCGCGAGCTACACGATCACGGTGACCGGCGGCAGCGGCGGCTGCACCGGTGGCCAGCTGATCGGCAACAGCAGCTTCGAGTCCGGCACCACGCCGTGGACGGCCAGCTCGGGCGTGATCACCAACAGCTCGAGCCAGGCGGCCCGCACCGGGTCGTACAAGGCGTGGATGAACGGATACGGCTCCTCGCGTACCGACACGCTCTCCCAGTCGGTCACGCTGCCGTCCGGGTGCAGCAGCTACACGTTCTCGTTCTGGCTGCACATCGACTCGGCCGAGACGACCACCTCGACCGCTTACGACAAGCTCACCGTGCAGGTCGGTTCGACCACGCTGGCCACGTACTCGAACCTGAACAAGGCGACCGGCTACACCCAGCGCACCTTCAACCTGGCCGCGTACGCGGGTCAGACGGTCACGCTGAAGTGGACCGGGGTCGAGGACTCCTCGCTGCAGACCAGCTTCGTCGTGGACGACGTGACGCTGCAGGTCGGCTGAGCGGTACCGGGCGGGGTGGGCGCCGGCCCGTCCCGCCCGGTTCTCAGTTGATCGGCAGCGCCTTGGCGCCCGCGCCCTTGACCGAGCGGGTCAGCGACCGTCCGGAGACCCACAGGAAGCACTGCACGCCCCGGTCGCCGTCGCGCCACTGCTCCTCGTACGGGTGGTAGATGATGGTGCCGGCCCGGTACTGCATGTTGCCGTCGTTCGGCAGCCCGGCGTACTTGGCGATCAGGCCGCGGCAGGCCTTGTGCGCGCGCAGCGGCGTGCGGTCGAACTCCGCGTAGCTGATGTCCGGCGCCTGGTAGACGCCGACGAACTCGGCGTGGTGCTTGCTGGTGCAGGCCACCGGCCGCATCGACTGCACCTTGTCCTTGCTCAGCTTCGGGTTGAAGCAGCCGAGCGCGAGCTTCGAGCCGGGCTTCAACGCCCCCCGCAGGCTGCCGGTGCGCTGGGACACGGCGCCCTCGTCCAGATCGCTGATCTCGGCGACGTCGCAGCGGTACCAGCGGGCCCCGCCGGACCACGCGAGCGCCGACGGGAAGACCACCGCCAGGCGCAGCCGCCCGGAGCGCCAGTCCGCGCCGACGGCGCGGGTGACCTGGCGGGCGCACTCGGCGTGCGCGGCACGCATCCCCGCCGAGCCGGTACGCGGCGGCGCGGAACGCTCCGCCTCCGCGCCGGTCATCGTGCCGACGTGCAGCGTCTCGGTGCGGTGCGGGGTGGCGCAGTCGACCGGCTGGTAGCCGCTGAGGTAGCCGACGTCGGCGACAGTGGGATGACAGGCGCCGGACTTCGGCACGAACCCGACCGGCGCGGCGAACGCGGGCCAGTCGTCGACCAGGTCCCGGTCCACTCCGGCCGGCGCGGCACAGCCGCCGAGCGCCAGCGCCAGCGCCGCGCCCACGGTGACCGCCACCCGCCATCGCCGCATCCCGACCGACCTCCCCCGCGCATCCGGCGCCGTCCGGTCACCCGGTACGCCTCGGCGGTGGAGCATACGGCAGCCGATCAGGTGACCGGGAGTCCCTCGGGGCCGGCGCCGCGCACCGATCGGTTCAGCTTGCGGTCGTCACTCCACAGGAAACAGCGCACGCCCCGGTCGCCCTCCTCCCACTCCCGCTGCGACGGCGGGTAGAAGATGGACCCGGCCCGGTACGGCAGTTCGGCGTTGTCCGGCACCTCGGCGAACGCGGCGATGAGCGTCATGCAGCGCCGGTGCGTGGCGGGCGCGCCCTTGGTGAACTCCGCCCAGCTCATGTCGCGTTCCTCGTACACGCCGACGAACTCCGCCCGGTGCGGTTCGGTGCACAGCACCGGGGCCATGTAGTTGAGGTTCTGGCCGATCAGCTTCGGGTCGAAGCACCTGTGCACCAGCGGGTTGTCGCCGACGAGCGCGCCGCGCAGGCTGCCGACCCGGTTGACCGGGCGGGTGTTGTCGATGCTGTCGGTCTCGGCCAGGTCGCAGCGGAACCAGCGGGCGCCGGACGTCCAGGCGGTGACGGTGGGCAGCGCGATGTTCAGCGTCAGCCGGGCGGCCCGCCAGTCCCCGCCGATCATCTCCCGGGCCCGCTGGTCGCACTCTGCGCGCGCGGTCCGCAGCGCCGGCGAGCCGGGTTCCGGGCGCACGCCCTGCGCCGCCGGTCCGCTGAACCGGCCGACGTGCACGGTCTCGGCCAGGTGGCTGCCCGCGCAGTTGACCGTCTCGTAGGTGGCGGCGGCCACCACGGTGCTCAGCCGGGGCAGGCAGGCCTCGGTCGCCGGGACGAACAGCTGCGGCACCGGCAGCGCCGCCCAGTCGTCGATCAGGTCGCCGTCGGCCCGATGCACCTGAGCGCAACCCGCGAGCACCGCAGTCGCCGCGCCGGCCAGCGCGAGCACGTGGAGCCACCGTCGCATCGTCCGCCCCTTCCGGGAGAGATGACAGCCGGTCGTCATAGGCCCGACCGGCGTCCCCCGCGCCCGGGCGTGCAGCATACGTGACCGTCCCTGTAGGAGTTTCGTCATCTTTCAATCGATCGGCCAGTCACCGGCGACTATTCGTGCCGACTTTCTCCCCGGACGGCCGGACGGTGCACCGCGGGTG
The DNA here is from genome assembly GCF_015354395.1 of Micromonospora sp. ANENR4. NCBI lineage: Bacteria > Bacillati > Actinomycetota > Actinomycetes > Micromonosporales > Micromonosporaceae > Micromonospora > Micromonospora sp. ANENR4. The sequence continues at coordinate 45,615 of NZ_JADKYQ010000017.1, read as the reverse complement.
ACGGAAGGATCACCGCTGGTCGCTCCGGGAGCCGTGCCGCTACCTCCGGATCACCGCGTTCGTACACTGGCCCCGTGACCGTACCGCCGCCGATCGTCGCGCCCAGCATCCTGGCCGCCGATTTCGCCCGCCTCGCCGACGAGGTCCGTGCCGTGGAGCCCGCCGCCGACTGGCTGCACGTCGACGTCATGGACAACCACTTCGTACCCAACCTGACCATCGGGCTGCCGGTGGTGCAGAGCCTGCGCGCCGTCACCGGGATCCCGTTCGACGTGCACCTGATGATCGAGGATCCGCGCCGCTGGGCGCCCGGGTACGCCGACGCCGGGGCGTACAACGTCACGTTCCACGCCGAGGCGTGCGACGACCCGGTGGCGCTGGCGAAGGACCTGCGCTCGGCCGGGGCGAAGGCCGGGCTGGCGATCGACCGGGACACCCCGATCGAGCCGTACCTGGAGCTGCTGCCGAGCTTCGACACGCTGCTGATCATGACGATCAAGGCCGGCTTCGGCGGCCAGCGTTTCCTGCCGCAACTGCTGGACAAGGTGCGCGCGGCCCGCCGGCACGTCGACAGCGGGCACCTGGAGCTGCGCATCGAGGTCGACGGCGGCATCGCCGCGGACACCATCGAGCAGGCCGCCGCGGCCGGCGCCGACGCGTTCGTCGCGGGCACCGCCGTCTACGGCGCCGACGATCCCGCGGAGGCGGTGCGCCGCCTGCGGGGCCTGGCGGAACGCGCGATGACCGGGGCCTGAGATGGACCCGGCCGGCGAGCGACCCGACGTGATCCTCGTCGTCGACGACGACGAGGACATCGCCCGCTTCGTCGAGTTCAACCTGCGCCTGCACGGCTTCGAGGTGCTGCACGCCGCCGACGGCCAGGAGGCGCTGGAGGTCATCGAGCGGCAGCGGCCCGACCTCGCAGTGGTCGACCTGATGATGCCGCGCATCGACGGGCTGGAACTGACCCGGCGGCTGCGCGCCGACCCGATGACCTCGGCCCTGCCGGTGATCATGCTGACCGCCAAGGGGATGACCCAGGACAAGGTCAACGGGCTCAGCGTCGGCGCGGACGACTACCTGGTCAAGCCGTTCGACACGCTGGAACTGGTGGCCCGGGTCAACTCCACGCTGCGCCGCAACAAGGAGTTCCGGGAGGTCTCGCCGCTGACCGGACTGCCCGGCAACAGCCGGATCCGGCGGGAGATCAGCGACCGGGTCCGCAACGGCGTCGACTACGCCGTCGGCTACATCGACATCGACCGGTTCAAGAGCGTCAACGACCGGTACGGCTTCGTGCGCGGCGACGAGTTCATCTCGGCGCTGGCCCGCAGCCTGCACCGCGCGGTGGTGTCGATCGGGATGCCGCCGGCGTTCCTCGGCCACGTCGGCGGCGACGACTTCGTCATCGTCTGCGCCCCCAGCCAGGTCCGGCCGCTGACCAGCCGGGCCGTCGTCGACTTCGAGAAGGCCGCGGACGCGCTGTACGACGCCACCGACCGGGAACGCGGCTTCGTCGAGCTGAAGGACCGGCGCGGCAACATCCGCCGCGCCGCGCTGGTGACGCTCTCCATCGGCGTGTCGCTGTCCGATTCCGGCAAGCGGTTCACCGACCCGCTGGAGGCGATCGCGGTGGCCTCGGAGATGAAGACGGTGGCCAAGAGCCAGCCAGGCTCGTACGTGGCGGTGGACCGCCGGCGCGGCGTCACCTGAGGCGGTCCTGTGAGGTAGCTCGCCTCTGTGGCGCACGCCCGGGCGGAACGTGTAAGACTTCCCGTATACCCACCACGCGCTGGCGGGGCTCGGTGAAATTCCGAACCGGCGGTGATCCACGGTCCGACCGTGGTAAGCCCGCGACCCGGACGGCTTCGGCCGGACGGTGGACCTGGTGAGAATCCGGGGCCGACGGTTGGGGTGCGGCTCGTCCGCCCCCAGAAAGTCCGGATGGGAGACAGCGCGCGGAACGGGGGAGGCCCCTGCCGGCCGCTGAGCACCCTCAGCCGCCGCGTGGGCTCCCCGGGGTCGGCGTCGCCGTCCCCGGGTTCCCGCCGCCGCGTGTCCGCGGCTTTCCTGCCGCTGTTCCCGAACCGCCCGCGCGCGACCGGCGAGCGGGAGGACAGGCGGCCATGGCGAGCGTCTCCGTCGACGAGGCGATGCGTCGTGCCATCGAACTGGCCGCGCGCGGCCTCGGCACCACCAGCCCCAACCCGGTGGTCGGCTGCGTGCTGCTCGACACCGAGGGCGAGGTCGTCGGCGAGGGCTTCCACGCGTACGCCGGTGGCCCGCACGCGGAGATCGTCGCGCTGGCCCAGGCCGGCGCGCGCGCCCGCGGCGGCACCGCTGTGGTCACCCTGGAACCCTGCGACCACACCGGCCGCACCGGCCCCTGCAGCCACGCGCTCATCGCCGCCGGGGTGTCCCGCGTGGTGATCGCCGTGCCCGACCCCAACCCGGTCGCCTCCGGCGGCGCCGCCACGCTGCGCGCCGCCGGGGTCCAGGTCGCTCTCGGGGTACGCGCCCAGGAGGCCGAGGCCGGCAACGTGGCCTGGCTCACCTCGATGCGCCGCGGCTGGCCGTACGTGATCTGGAAGTACGCGGCCACGCTCGACGGGCGTTCCGCCGCCGCCGACGGCACCAGCATGTGGATCACCTCGGAGGCGGCCCGGGTCGACGTGCACGCGCTGCGCGGCACCGTCGACGCGGTGCTCGCCGGCGTGGGCACCGTGCTCACCGACGACCCCCGGCTGACCGCCCGCAACCTGCGCGACGGCACGCTCGCCATCCGGCAGCCGCTGCGGGTGGTGGTGGACAGCTCGGGGCGTACCCCGGCCGACGCCCGGGTCCGCGACGGCGCCGCCCGCACCTGGGTGGCCACCGCCGCGGAGGTCGGCGCCGGCCCGGACGGCCGGGTCGACCTGGCGGCGCTGCTGGCGGAGCTGCACCACCGCGGCGTGCGGGCCGCGCTGCTGGAGGGCGGGCCGACGCTGGCCGGCGCGTTCCTCGCCGCGGGCCTGATCGACAGGATCGTCGGGTACGTGGCGCCGAAGCTGCTCGGCGCCGGTCCGACCGCGCTGCTCGACGCCGGCGTGAGCACCATCGCCGACGCCATCGATCTGGAGATCACCGACGTTACGCGGGTCGGTCCCGACCTGCGGATCACCGCGCTGCCCCGGAAGAGGGAGGGCTGACATGTTCACCGGCATCGTCGAGGAACTGGGCGAGATCGTCCGGAGCACCGAGACCGGCGACGACTCCGCGCTGGTCGCCATCCGTGGCCCGCTCGTCACCTCGGACGCCCGGCACGGCGACTCCATCGCCGTCAACGGCGTCTGCCTCACCGTTGTCGACGTCGACGGCGGCGTGTTCACCGCCGACGTGATGGGCGAGACGCTGCGCCGTACCGCGCTCGGCGCGCTGCGCCCCGGCGACCCGGTCAACCTGGAACGGGCCGCCGTGCTGAACAGCCGCCTCGGCGGCCACCTGGTGCAGGGCCACGTCGACGGCGTCGGCGAGATCGTCGCCCGGGAGCCCGCAGCGCAGTGGGAGACGGTCCGGTTCCGGCTGCCCGACGGGCTGGCCCGGTACGTGGTGGAGAAGGGCTCGATCACCGTCGACGGCGTGTCCCTGACCGTCGCCGAGGCGGGCGACGACTGGTTCTCGGTCGGTCTGATCCCCACCACGCTGAAGCTCACGGTGCTCGGCACGAAGCAGGTCGGCGACCCGGTCAACCTGGAGGTCGACGTGCTGGCCAAGTACGTCGAGCGGCTGCTCGGCGACCGGAGCGTGGGGGGTGCCCGGTGATGGGCCCGCTCGGCTGGCTGCTCGACGCCCAGGTGCACGTGGCCGGCTCGCCGGTGCTGGTCCGGGAGATCGTCGGCAACGTCTTCGGGCTCGGCTCGGCGCTGCTCGGGCTGCGCCGCGTGGTCTGGGCCTGGCCGGTCGGCATGATCGGTAACGCGCTGCTGCTCACCGTGTTCCTCGGCGGCGTCTTCGTCACCCCGCAGGCGCACGACCTCTACGGCCAGGCCGGCCGGCAGGTCTTCTTCTTCGCCGTCAGCGTGTACGGCTGGTGGCGCTGGTCGCGCAACCGGCGCGCCGGTGGCGGGGACGAGCCGGCCGTGGTGCCGCGCTGGGCCACCTGGCCGGAGCGGCTCGGCCTGCTCGTCGCGGCCGTCGCCGGCACCGCCGCCGCGTACCCGGTGCTCGCCGCGCTCGGTTCGTGGGGGCCGCTGCCCGATGCCTGGATCCTGGTCGGCAGCCTGCTCGCCACGTACGGCATGGCCCGCGGCTGGGTCGAGTTCTGGCTGATCTGGATCGCCGTCGACGCGGTCGGCGTACCGCTGCTGCTGCGCGGCGGCTTCTACCCGTCGGCCGCCATGTACCTGGTCTACGGCGCGTTCTGCGCGGCCGGCCTGTACAGCTGGTGGCGCACCTCCCGGGCCGTCGCGACCGCGCCCGCCCCGATCCCGGCGACGTACTCGGAGGCCGTGGCATGAGCACGTTCGGTTCGATCGAGCAGGCGGTCGCGGACATCGCCGCCGGGCGTCCGGTGGTGGTGGTCGACGACGAGGACCGCGAGAACGAGGGCGATCTGATCTTCGCGGCCGAGCTGGCCACCCCGGAGCTGGTCGCGTTCATGGTCCGCTACACCTCCGGCTACATCTGCGTGCCGCTGACCGAGGACGAGTGCGACCGGCTCGACCTGCCGCCGATGCACCACACGAACCAGGACCGGCGCGGCACCGCGTACACGGTGACGGTGGACGCCCGCGAGGGCGTCAGCACCGGCATCTCGGCCGCCGACCGGTCGCACACCATCCGGCTGCTCGCCGACGCCGCCACCGGCCCGACCGACCTGGCCCGGCCCGGCCACGTGGTGCCGCTGCGCGCCCGCGCCGGCGGGGTGCTGCGCCGCCCCGGGCACACCGAGGCGGCGGTGGACCTGACCCGGATGGCCGGGCTGCGCCCGGCCGGGGTGCTCTGCGAGCTGGTGAACGACGACGGCACCATGATGCGCCTGCCGGACCTGGAGAAGTTCTGCGCCGAGCACGGGCTGACGCTCGTCACCATCGCGGACCTGATCGCACATCGGCGGCGTACCGAGAAGCAGGTCGAGCTGGCCGCCGAGGCCCGGATGCCCACCCCGTACGGCGTGTTCAAGGCGCTCGGCTACCGCGCCGAGCACGACCCGGCCGAGCACGTCGCGCTGGTCATGGGCGACCTGGGCGACGGGCGGGACGTGCTGGTGCGGGTGCACTCCGAGTGCCTCACCGGCGACGTGTTCGGCTCGCTGCGCTGCGACTGCGGGCCGCAGTTGCAGGCGTCGCTGGCCCGGGTCGCCCAGGAGGGCCGAGGCGTGGTCCTCTACGTGCGCGGGCACGAGGGCCGGGGCATCGGCCTGCTGCACAAGCTGCAGGCGTACCAGCTCCAGGACCAGGGCCGCGACACCGTGGACGCGAACCTCGACCTCGGGCTGCCGGCCGACGCCCGCGACTACGGCACCGGCGCGCAGATCCTCTACGACCTGGGCGTCCGGTCGATGCGGCTGCTGACGAACAACCCGGCCAAGCGGGCCGGGCTGGAGGGGTACGGCCTCACCGTGACCGGCCGGGAGGGGCTGCCCGTGCGGTCCAACCCGGAGAACGTGCGCTACCTGCGCACCAAGCGGGACCGGATGGGGCACCTGCTGGACGGACTGGACGAGGTGACCGAGGCGCCGATGGGCCGCCCGGTCGCCGGTGACGAGATCGGAGCGTAGGGCGATGGCGGGTTTCGGTGAGCCGGGCGTGACCGCGGTGGACGCCGCCGGGATGACCGTCGGCGTGGTGGCCGCCCGGTGGCACGGCGACCTGACCGACCACATGACCGAGCGGGCCGTGGCCGCCGCGCAGGCCTGCGGGGCGCGGGCCGTGGTGGCCCGGGTGGCCGGTTCGGTGGAGCTGCCGGTGGTGGCCCAGGCGATGGCCCGCCGCTTCGACGTGGTGGTCGCGCTCGGCGTGGTGGTACGCGGCGCAACGGCGCACTTCGACTACGTCTGCCAGTCGGTCACCGAAGGGCTGACCCGGGTGGCGCTGGACGAGGGCAAGCCGGTGGCGCACGGTGTGCTCACGGTCGACACCATCGAGCAGGCCCGGGATCGGGCCGGGCTGCCCGGCTCGGCCGAGGACAAGGGCTGGTCGGCGACGGTCGCCGCGCTGGACGCCGCGCTTGCCGTCCGCGCGCTGGACGCCCAGTCCGCCCACCGGGTCGGCTTCGCCTGACCCACCGGCGTCCCGGAGCGCGCGCCCAGCCCGGCGATCATGAAGTTGACGGAGACAAAAAGGACAGCGATTGCCGCCAACTTCATGATCGGCGCGTGGCGGGGAGGACGGGGAGGCAGCGCGGTGACGGAGATCGGGTACGCGGACCTGCCGGGGCTGCGGATGGCGTACCGGATCTGGGGCCCCGCCGACGGCCGCCCGCTCGTGGCACTGCACGGCGGCACGGGATCGGGGGAGAGCTGGGCCGCCCTCGCGGCCGCGCTCCGCGCCACCACCCGCACGTACGCCCCCGACCTGCGCGGCTACGGGGCCACCGGGCCTGCCGACGCGTACTCGCTGGAACTGGTCCGCGACGACGTACGAGGACTGCTCGACGCGCTGGCGCTGACCCGGGTCACGGTGCTGGGCCACTCCTCCGGCGCGGTGGCCGCCCACCTGCTCGCCCGGGCGTCTCCGGACCGGGTGGCGGCGCTGGTGCTCGTCGAACCGCCGCCACCGGTGCCGCTCGGCCTGCGGCTGCCACCTCGGCCGGCCGGCCCGCTGCCCTATGACTGGGCCGCCCGCGAAGCGGTCGTCGCGGAACTCAACGCCCCGCCTCCCACGTGGTGGGAGGAGTTGACCGAGATCACTGCGCCCACCCTGGTGGTGGCCGGTGGTCCCGCCAGCCACCTGCCGCAGCACGAGCTGGCGCGGATGGCGGCCCGGATCCCCGCCGCCCGCCTGGTGACAGTCGAGGCCGGTCACGCGGTGCCGGCCGCGCGCCCCGCCGAGCTCGCCACCGTGGTGCGGGACTTCCTCGCCGCGCTGCCCGGGTGAGCCGGACGACGCGGGTGGACCCGGTGGGCGTGCTCACCCGGGGCGGCTGGAAGAATCGCCTTCCGTGAAGACGTTCGAGGAGTTGTTCGCCGAGCTGCAGGCCAAGGCCGCCGCCGGCACCCCGGGCTCGGGCACTGTCGAGGCGCTCGCCAAGGGCGTGCACTTCATCGGCAAGAAGGTCGTCGAGGAGGCGGCCGAGTCGTGGATGGCCGCCGAGCACGAGGGCCCGGAGCGGGCCGCCGAGGAGATCTCCCAGCTGCTCTACCAGGCGCAGGTGCTGATGCTCGCCACCGGCCTGGAGCTGAAGGACGTCTACCGACATCTCTGAGTGCCCGTCCGCTGATCATCCGATCGAACGAAGGAGCACTCCCATGCTGCGTGTCGCAGTACCCAACAAGGGCGCCCTGGCCGAGTCGGCCGCCGGGATGCTGCGCGAGGCGGGCTACCGCCAGCGCACCGACCCGAAGGACCTGGTCTGCCGGGACGAGGCCAACGACATCGAGTTCTTCTACCTGCGTCCCAAGGACATCGCCACCTACGTCGGCTCCGGCGACCTGGACGTCGGCATCACCGGCCGTGACCTGCTGATCGACTCCGGCGCGCCGGCCGAGGAGATCGTCGACCTCGACTTCGGGCGGGCCACCTTCCGGTTCGCCGCCCGGCCCGACGACGTGGCGTCGGTCCAGCAGCTCGGCGGGCACCGCATCGCCACCGCGTACCCGGGTCTGGTCGAGCGGCACCTGGCCGAGCTGGGCGTCAAGGCCGACGTGATCCGCCTGGACGGCGCGGTGGAGAACGCCATCCGCCTCGGCGTGGCCGACGTGGTCGCCGACGTGGTGGAGACCGGCGCGACGCTGCGTCAGGCCGGCCTGGTGGTGTTCGGCGAGCCGCTGCTGCGCTCCTCGGCGGTGCTGGTCCGCCGCGCGGGTGCGCCCGGTGGCCCTCAGCAGGAGCAGTTGCAGCGTCGGCTGCACGGCGTCCTGGTCGCCCGCCGGTACGTGATGCTCGCCTACGACGTGCCGGCCGGCCTGCTGGACCGGGCCAGCTCGCTGACCCCCGGCATCGAGTCGCCCACGGTCTCGCCGCTGCACCGGGAGGGCTGGGTCGCGGTGCAGGCGATGGTGCTCCGCGACGACGTGCACCGGATCATGGACGAGCTGTACGAGCTGGGCGCCCGCGCGATCCTCGTCACCAACATCCACGCCTGCCGGCTGTGAGGCCGCTGCCGCTCCCGGCCGCGCTCGCGGTGGTCGTCCTGGGTGGCGTGGCTTCGGCCGCGCAGGGCGCGGTCAACGCCGAGATGGGGGAGCGGACCGGTGCCCCGGTCCTCGGCGCGGTCGTCAACAACCTCGGCGGCTGCCTGCTGGTGCTGGCCGGGATCGTGACCCTGCCGTCGATGCGCGCCGGGCTGGCCGGGCTGCGCCGCTCCGGGCTGCCGTGGTGGGCGTACCTGGGCGGGGTCGGCGGCGCGGTGATCGTGCTGGTCGCCCCGGTGGTGGTGCCGGTGCTCGGGGTGGCGGTGTTCACGATCGCCCAGGTGGCCGGTGGCAGCCTCGGCGGCCTCGCGGTGGACCGGGCCGGGCTGGCCGCGACCGGGCGGATGCCGCTCACAGTGCCCCGGGTCGGCGGCGCGGTGCTCGGCGTCGGCGCTGTCGCGCTCGCGCAGCTCGGCCGCCCGGTCGGTGACCTGGCGGTCGGGCTGGTGCTGCTCTGCGTCCTGGGCGGGCTGGCGGTGGCCGGGCAGTCCGCGCTCAACGGGCGGGTCGCCGCCTCGGTCGGCCCGGCGGCCGGGCTCGCCGTGAACTTCGCGGTCAGCACCGTGGTGATCGGTGCGGTCGCGGCGCTGACCGGCGCGCTCGCGAGTCAGCCCCGCTGGCCCGGCCAGTGGTGGCTCTACCTCGGCGGCGTCCTCGGCGTCGGCATCGTGCTCTCGCTGCTGGTCGGGGTACGCGCCGCCGGCGTGCTGCGGACCGGCCTGGCGCTGGTGGCCGGGCAGCTCGGCGGCGCGCTGCTGCTCGACCTGGTCCTGCCCGGCGGCCCCGGTGTCCGGCTGCCGGTGCTGGCCGGCGCCCTGCTCACGCTGCTCGCCGTGGTGGTCACCGGGCTGCGCCGGCGCGGCCCGGACCGTGTGGCGGCCGAAGGCGCGCGTGAACCGGATGGCAGACTGGTCGGGTGAGCGATTCCGTGGTGACCGTGCGACCCCGCCGCGTCCGGGTCGTCTGCTGGGTGTCGGCCGTCACGCTGATCGTGGTGTTCAGCCTCGTCGCGACGTCGCTGACCGGCGCCACCGGCAACGGCTACGGCACGTTCCAGCGTGGCGACCAGTTCGCCATGATCGGCCTGGGTGTCTTCGGCGCGCTCGGCTTCCTGCTGTTCACCCGCCCCCGCGTGATCGCCGACGCCAAGGGCGTCCGGGTGCGCAACGTGTTCAGCTCGTACGAGCTGCCGTGGGAGGTCGTCCGCGGTGTCCGGTTCGACCGGGGCGCACCGTGGGCCAGCCTGGAGCTGCACGACGACGACCTGCTGCCGATGGTCGCGTTGCAGGCCGCCGACAAGGAGAGCGCGGTCGAGGCGGTCCGCGCGCTGCGCCGCCTGCACCAGGCGCACCTGGCGGCGCTGTCCGCCGGGCAGTCGGCACCCCGCTGACCAGCGAGCCCGGTTTGGGCGGGCCTGGGCCGAGGGTGTAGTGTTGCGGAGTCGACCAGACTGCCCCCGTCCCTGACGCGCGGGCGGTCGAGAAGCGGAGCGCCCGCTCCCACCCGAGTCGCCGCCACGGTGGCCGGGTCCGGTCCCCGGTTTCGGGCACGTCCCGACGCCGGATGCGCGATCCTGTGATCGTGCCGACCGGTCGAGTGGGCCCTGGCATACGCCGGGGCCTTCTGCTTTCCGGGTCGGCTCCCACCCGGGAGCCCACGGAGTCGGCACCGTAGGAGACTCGACTCGAGGAGGCCCCATCAGCGTCGAACCACGCGTGAACGAGCAGATCCGGGCACGTGAGGTCCGACTGGTCGGCCCTGAGGGTGAGCAGGTGGGCATCGTCCCGCTTGAGCGCGCCCTGCAGCTGGCCGCGGACGTCGACCTGGACCTGGTCGAGGTTGCGCCGATGGCGCGCCCGCCGGTGTGCAAGCTCATGGACTTCGGCAAGTTCAAGTACGAGAGCGCACTGAAGGCGCGCGAAGCGCGGCGTAACCAGCAGCAGACCGTCATCAAGGAGATGAAGCTCCGGCCGAAGATCGACCCGCACGACTACGAGACCAAGAAGGGTCACGTGGTGCGGTTCCTCAAGGCCGGCGACAAGGTCAAGGTGACGATCATGTTCCGCGGTCGCGAGCAGAGCCGCCCGGAGCTGGGTTACCGGCTCCTGCGCCGGCTCGAGTCCGAGATCACGGACCTGGGATACGTCGAGGCCGCGCCGAAGCAGGACGGCCGAAACATGATCATGGTTCTCGCTCCGCACCGGGCCGTCAAGGCCTCCGCGGTCGCCGCCACGGCGTCCCGCGGTGGACCGCGCGACCGGGCGGCGGAGGAACCGGCCGCTCCGGCCGGCGAGACCCCGGCGGCCGGCGACACCGCAGCAGCCGGCGAGACCGGCACGACCGCTGAGACCAGCGGCCAGTAACAGGGGAGAAGACGTTCCAATGCCGAAGATGAAGAGCCACACGGGTATGGGCAAGCGGGTCAAGGTGACCGGCAAGGGCAAGATCGTTGCCCAGCAGGCCGGCCTTCGCCACAACCTGGAGAAGAAGCCCAGCACCCAGACCCGTCGGCTGACCGGCACCGTCGAGCTGGCCAAGGCCGACACCAAGCGCATCAAGAAGCTGCTCGGCCGCTGACGCGAGCCACCTGAACCGAAGAAGGAGTTGAGATGGCACGCGTCAAGCGGGCTGTGAACGCCCAGAAGAAGCGTCGTACCCTGCTGGAGACCGCGAGCGGTTACCGCGGTCAGCGCTCCCGGCTGTACCGCAAGGCCAAGGAGCAGGTGCTGCACTCGATGCAGTACTCCTACCGGGACCGTCGCGACCGCAAGGGCGACTTCCGGCAGCTCTGGATCCAGCGGATCAACGCCGGCGCCCGGGCCAACGGCCTGACCTACAACCGCCTGATCCAGGGCCTGCGCCTGGCCGGCATCGAGGTCGACCGGAAGATCCTGGCCGACATGGCCGTCAACGACGCCGCCTCGTTCGCGGCGATCGTCGAGCTGGCTCGCGCCGCCGTGGCGGCCGAGGGCACCGGTGGCGCCGCGGCTCAGGCCGCCTGACCCACCCCGTACGGCACAGATCGAGGCGTCTCCCATGCAGTCACGTTCGCAGGGGAGGCGCCTCGACGCCGTTCCCGGACCGTTCACCCCGCGTACCCCCAGGGTCGTGGCGGCCCGCCGGCTGCAGCGCCGGCGCGACCGCGACCAGGCCGGCCGGTTCCTGGCCGAGGGACCGCAGGCGGTCCGGGAGGCGCTCGCCCGCACCGGCACCGTGGTCGAGCTGTTCGGCACCCCGGCGGCGCTCGACAGGTACGCCGACCTCGCGGCCGCGGCCGCCCGGGCCGACGTGCCCGTCTCCGAGGTGACGGACGACGCGCTGGCCGCGCTGGCCGAGACCGTCGCGCCGCAGGGCCTGGTGGCGGTGTGCCGGCACCTCGACGTACCCCTGGAACAGGCAGTGGCGCGCGCGCCGCGACTGGTAGCGGTGCTCGCCGGCATCCGCGACCCGGGCAACGCCGGCACCGTGCTGCGCACCGCCGACGCGGCGGGCGCGGGTGCTGTGGTCTTCGCGGGCGAGGCGGTCGACCCCTACAACGGCAAGTGCGTGCGGGCCTCCGCCGGCAGCCTCTTCCATGTCGACGTGGTGCGCGCCGCCGACCCGCTCGCCGCCGTCGAGGCGCTGCGTGCCGGCGGCCTCACGATCTTCGCCACCACCGGGTACGGCGACAGCGACCTCGACGACCTCGCCGACTCGGGACGGCTGGCCGCCCCCACCGCGTGGCTGTTCGGCTCGGAGGCGCACGGCCTGCCCGAGGAGCTGACCGGCGCCGCCGACGCCCGGGTCCGGGTGCCGCTGCACGGGCGCGCGGAGAGCCTGAACCTGGCTGCGGCCGCCGCAGTCTGCCTGTATTCTTCCGCCAGAGCACTGCGTGTCCCCCGGGGCACGCGAGAGACAGCAGGGGAGTCCGCCTCGTCATGAACGCGCCACGGCGTTCGTTTAGCCAGCCCGCCGGTGTCGGCGGGCGGCGGGCCTGACCTTCCCCCTGCACGACTCCCCACCGGCGGGCTGCGGCGAAGCCGCGCGTCCGTAGACTCGCCTAGCCACCCGCGAGGGTCGGCGCCGCCGTGAGGGAGTGCCCGTTCACCATGAGCTACCGCAACGATCCGTACGACCCGAAGCAGGTCGCCCTGCTCGACCCGGACGCCCTGGCCGGAGCAGTGGCCGACGCCGAGAAGGCGTTCGCCGAGGCCGCCGACCCGGACGCGCTCACCGCGCTGCGCCCCGCGCACCTCGGTGACCGGTCCCCGGTGTCGCTGGCGCGCCGGGAGATCGGCGCGCTGCCGCCGGCCGCGAAGGCCGACGCCGGCAAGCGGGTCAACGAGGCCCGCCGGGCGATCGAGTCCGCGTACGCCGCCCGGCAGGAGATCCTGGACCGGGAACGGGCCGCGCGGGTGCTGGTCGAGGAGCGGGTCGACGTGACCCTGCCGTACGACCGCCGGCCGCGCGGCGCCCGCCACCCGCTGAGCGTGCTGATGGAGCAGATCAGCGACCTGTTCATCGGCATGGGCTACGAGGTGGCCGAGGGCCCCGAGGTCGAGCTGGAGTGGACCAACTTCGACGCGCTGAACATCCCGGCCGACCACCCGGCGCGCGGCCTGATGGACACGTTCCACATCGCACCCGAAGGCTCGGGCCTCGTTCTGCGCACGCACACGTCGCCGGTGCAGGCGCGCACCATGCTCAGCCGCAAGCCGCCGATCTACGTGGTGGTGCCCGGCCGGGTCTACCGCACCGACGAGCTGGACGCCACCCACGCGCCGGTGTTCCACCAGGTCGAGGGCCTGGTAGTGGACAAGGGCATCACCATGGCGCACCTGCGCGGCACGCTCGACCACTTCGCCCGGGCCATGTTCGGCGAGGGTGCGAAGACGCGCTGGCGGCCGCACTACTTCCCGTTCACCGAGCCGTCGGCGGAGTTCGACGTGTGGTTCCCGGAGCACCGGGACGGTCCGCAGTGGGTCGAGTGGGGCGGCTGCGGCATGGTCAACCCGCGGGTGTTGCGCGCCTGCGGCATCGACCCGGAGGTCTACTCCGGATTCGCGTTCGGCATGGGCATCGACCGGACCGTGATGGTCCGGCACGGCGTCAGTGACATGCGGGACATGGCCGAGGGCGACGTGCGGTTCACCCGCGCGTTCGGCGCCTGAGCTACGGGAACGGTGGTTTAACAGTCATGCGAGTCTCTGTCAGTTGGCTGCGGGAGTACGTGGACCTGCCGGCCGACCTGCCCACCGGCGACCTGGAGCAGGCGCTGGTCGACCTCGGCATCGAGGTCGAGTCCGTGGTGGACCTGCGCGAGTCGGTCACCGGCCCGCTCGTCGTCGGCGAGGTCCTGGAGATCGAGGAGCTGACCGGCTTCAAGAAGCCGATCCGCTTCTGCCGGGTCGACGTCGGCGCCGCGAACGGCACCGGTGAGCCGCAGGAGATCGTCTGCGGGGCGCGCAACTTCGCCGTGGGCGACAAGGTCGTGGTGATCCTCCCCGGCGGTGTGCTGCCCGGCGGGTTCGCGATCGGCGCGCGCAAGACGTACGGGCGCAACTCCCACGGCATGATCTGCTCGGCGCAGGAGCTGGGGCTCGGCGACGACCACGCGGGCATCGTCGTGTTGCCCGAGGACGTCAAGGCCCAGCCCGGCGACGACGCCCGGCCCGTCGTCGGCCTGGACGACGTCGTGGTCGAGATGGAGATCACCCCGGACCGCGGGTACGCGCTGAGCGTGCGCGGCATCGCCCGAGAGCTGTCGCACGCGCTCGGCGTGCCGTTCCGCGACCCGGCCGACGCGCCCGCGCCCGGCGCGACCGCCGAGCCCGCGTACCCGGTGGAGGTCCGCGACACTGTCGGCTGCGACCGGTTCGCGGCGCGGATGGTGCGCGGCGTCGACCCGACAGTCGAGACGCCCGGCTGGATGCGGCAGCGGCTCACGGTGGCCGGGGTGCGCAGCATCTCGCTCGCCGTCGACATCACCAACTACCTGATGCTCGAACTCGGCCAGCCGATGCACGCCTTCGACGCGGACCGGATCGCCGGCACGCTCGTGGTGCGCCGTGCCGAGGCGGGGGAGAAGCTGACCACGCTGGACGGGGTCAACCGCACGCTGTCCGCCGAGGACCTGGTCATCTGCGACGACTCGGGTCCGATCTCGCTGGCGGCGGTGATGGGCGGCGAGACCAGCGAGGTGCTCGCCTCCACCACGAACGTGCTGTTCGAGGCGGCGCACTGGGATCCGGCCACCGTCGGCCGTACCGCACGGCGGCACAAGCTGTTCAGCGAGGCGGCGAAGCGGTGGGAGCGGGGCGTCGACCCGGCGCTGCCGCTGGTCGCGCTGGAGAAGGCGGTCCGGCTGCTCACCGACCTCGCCGGCGGCACCGCGGGCGAAGAGGTGCTCGACATCGACCACGTCGCGCCGCGTACGCCCGTGACGCTGCCGGTGGACCTGCCGTCGCGCCGCGTCGGCGTGACGTACTCGCCGGACCGGGTGGTGGAGCTGCTGGAGCAGGTCGGTTGCACCGTCACCCGCGGCACCGACCGGCTCGCCGAGGACCCGGGCACGGTGGGCACGGCCGCCGGTGCCGGCTCGGGTGCCGGTGAGGTGCTGACCGTGACGCCGCCGAGCTGGCGGCCCGACCTGACCGACCCGGCCGACCTGGTGGAGGAGGTGGTACGCCTCGACGGCTACGACCGTGTGCCGTCGGTGCTGCCCACCGCGCCGCCCGGCCGGGGCCTGACCTGGCAGCAGCAGCGCCGCCGGGCCGTCGCCCGCTCGCTCGCCGAACGCGGCTACGTCGAGGTGCTGGCGCAGCCGTTCGTCGCGCCGGAGCTGGTCGACCAGCTCGGCCTGCCCGCCGACGACCCACGCCGCCCCGCGGTACGGCTGGCGAACCCGCTGTCGGAGGAGGAGCCGCTGCTGCGCACCACGCTGCTCGGCCCGCTGCTCGGCATCGTCAAGCGTAACGTCGGCCGGGGCCAGCGGGACGTGGCGATCTACGAGATCGGCACGGTCTTCCACCCGCGCCCCGGCGCCGGTGCTCCGCCCGCGATGGGCGTGGACCGACGGCCCACCGACGAGGAGTTCGCCGCCGCCGACGCGGTGGTGCCCGCCCAGCCGCGGCACGTCGCGGTGGCGCTCACCGGCGAGATCGAACCGGCCGGCTGGTGGGGTGCGGGCCGCACGGCCGGCTGGGCGGACGCGGTCGAGGCGGGCCGGGCGGTGCTCGACGCCGCCGGCATCCCCGCCGACCGGGTGACGGTACGGGCCGGCGAGCGGGCGCCCTGGCACCCGGGCCGCTGCGCCGAACTGGTGGTGGACGACGTGGTCGTCGGCCACGCCGGTGAGCTGCACCCGGCCGTGCTGGCCGCGCTGGAGCTGCCCCGGCGTACCAGCGCAATGGAACTGGACCTGGACGCGCTGCCCGCCGCGCCGCTGGCGGCCGGCCCGACCATCTCCACGTTCCCGCCGGCCCTGATCGACGTGGCGTTGGTGGTGGACGAGTCGGTGCCGGCCGCCGAGGTGCGGGCGGCACTGGTCGAGGGCGCTGGCCCGCTGCTGGAGGACGTGCGCC
Organism: Micromonospora sp. ANENR4; assembly: GCF_015354395.1. Taxonomy (NCBI): domain Bacteria; kingdom Bacillati; phylum Actinomycetota; class Actinomycetes; order Micromonosporales; family Micromonosporaceae; genus Micromonospora; species Micromonospora sp. ANENR4. The sequence continues at coordinate 29,721 of NZ_JADKYQ010000017.1, read as the reverse complement.
TGTTCGACGTCTACACCTCCGAGCAACTCGGCGAGGGACGCAAGTCGCTGGCGTACAAGCTGACGTTCCGCGCCCCGGACCGGACCCTCGCGGGCGAGGAGGCGGTGGCGGCGCGCGACGCGGCCGTCGCGGTCGCCGCCGAGCGCTTCGGCGCCACCCTGCGCGGCGCCTGACGCCCTGCCCGTCGTGGAGTTGCGGCCCGGAACCGGGCCGCAACTCCACTGCAGGCGAGAGGCCGCCTCATTCCTATGCACTCGGCTGTATGACCTTGCGGTGGCGTGGCCTCGGCGGGTAACCTTCTCTGCATAGTCATGCGGAGGTGGGTATGGGCATTCGGGTTGCTGTTGCCGGGGCGAGTGGATACGCCGGGGGCGAACTGCTGCGCCTGCTCGCCGGTCACCCCGAGTTCGAGCTGATCACCGCCACCGCGCACAGCCAGGCCGGTCAGCCCGTCAGCGCCGTACACCCGCACCTCGCCGGCCTGGACCTCGTGTTCGCCGCGACCGAACCGGCGACCCTGGCCGACGCGGACCTGGTCTTCCTGGCCCTGCCGCACGGGCAGTCCGCGGCGCTCGCCGCGGCGCTGCCCGATTCGGTCAAGGTGGTCGACCTCGGCGCTGACCACCGGCTGCGCGACGCCGGCGCCTGGTCCCGCTACTACGGCGGCGAGCACGCCGGCGCCTGGACCTACGGGCTGCCCGAGCTTCCCGGCGGGCGGGCCGAGATCGCCGCCGCGACGCGGGTCGCCAGCACCGGCTGCTACGCGGTGGCGACCACGCTGGCGCTGGCGCCGCTGGTCGCCGCCGGCGCGGTACGCCCCGACGACGTGGTGGTGGTCGCCGCCTCCGGCACCTCCGGCGCGGGCCGCGCCGCAAAGGCCCACCTGCTCGGCAGCGAGGTGATGGGCGACCTGACCCCCTACAAGGTCGGCGCGCACCAGCACGTGCCGGAGATCAAGCAGGCCACCGGCGCGACCGACCTGTCCTTCACCCCGGTGCTCGCGCCGATGCCCCGGGGGATCCTGGCCACCGTCACCGCGGTGCCCACCGGCGACGCCGACCCGCGCGCGGTGCTGGCCGCCGCCTACGCCGACGCGCCGTTCGTGCACGTGCTGCCCGAGGGATCGTGGCCGCACACCGCGGCCACCGCCGGGTCGAACTCCTGCCACCTCCAGGCGACTGTCGACGTCGACTCGGGCCGGGTGATCGTGGTCAGCGCGATCGACAACCTGGGCAAGGGCGCGGCCGGCCAGGCCGTGCAGAACGCCAACCTGATGGTGGGTCTCCCGGAGACCACCGGTCTGTCCGTGTTTGGAGTGGCCCCGTGAGCGTCACCGTCCCCCGTGGGTTCCGCGCCGCAGGTGTCGCGGCCGGACTGAAGTCCTCCGGCGCCGCCGACGTCGCCCTCGTGATCAACGACGGCCCGGACGCCGGTGTGGCCGGTGTCTTCACCGCCAACCGGGTCAAGGCCGCGCCGGTGCTGTGGAGCCAGCAGGTCGTGCACGGCGGCGTCGTGCGCGCCGTGGTGCTCAACTCCGGCGGCGCGAACGCCTGCACCGGCCCGGCCGGCTTCCAGGACACCCACGCCACCGCCGAGCACACCGCCGCCGCGATCACCGCGGCGAACGCCCGGCTGATCGTCGGCGCGGGCGAGGTCGCTGTGTGCTCGACCGGCCTGATCGGCGAGCGGCTGCCGATGGACAAACTGCTTCCCGGCGTACGCGATGCGGTGCGCGGCCTGTCCCGCGACGGCGGCCCGGCGGCCGCCGAGGCCATCATGACCACCGACACCCGGCCCAAGACGACTGTGGCGCAGGGTACGGGCTGGACCGTCGGCGGCATGGCCAAGGGCGCGGGCATGCTCGCCCCGGCCATGGCCACCATGCTCTGCGTGCTCACCACCGACGCGGTGGCCGGGCCTGATGCCCTGGACGCCGCGCTGCGCGCCGCCACCCGGATCACGTTCGACCGGATCGACTCCGACGGCTGCATGTCCACGAACGACACGGTGCTGCTGCTCGCAAGCGGCGCCTCCGGCATCGAGCCGACCGCCGAGGAGCTGACCGCCGCGGTCACCGCCGCCTGCCACGACCTGGCCCAGCAGCTCCTGGCCGACGCCGAGGGCGCGACCAAGGAGGTCGCGATCGAGGTGGTCGGCGCGGCGAGCGAGGACGACGCGGTCGAGGTGGGCCGCACGGTGGCCCGCAACAACCTGGTGAAGACCGCGCTGTTCGGCAACGACCCGAACTGGGGCCGGATCCTCGCCGCGGTCGGCACCACCGCCGCCGTGTTCGAACCGGACGGCGTCGACGTCGCGGTGAACGGCATCTGGGTGTGCCGGGGCGGCGCCGCCGCCGAGGACCGCGCCAAGGTGGACCTCACCGGCCGCGGCGTCACGGTCCGGATCGACCTGCACGCCGGCACCGACGCGGCCACCATCTGGACCAACGACCTGTCCCACGCGTACGTCCACGAGAACTCGGCCTATTCCACATGAATCTGAGTGCTGACCTCACCAGGGCCCAGGCCAAGGCCGCCACGCTGATCGAGGCGCTGCCCTGGCTGGCCCGTTTCTCCGGCGCCACCGTCGTGGTCAAGTACGGCGGCAACGCCATGGTCGAACCGGAACTCCAGCGCGCCTTCGCCGCCGACATGGTGTTCCTGCGCTACGCCGGCCTGAAGCCGGTAGTGGTGCACGGCGGCGGCCCGCAGATCTCCGCCATGCTCGGCCGGCTGGGCATCGCCAGCGAGTTCCGCGGTGGCCTGCGGGTCACCACCCCGGAGGCGATGGACGTGGTCCGGATGGTCCTGGTCGGTCAGGTCGGCCGGGAACTGGTCGGGCTGATCAACGCGCACGGCCCGTACGCGGTCGGCCTCTCCGGTGAGGACGCCGGACTGTTCACGGCGGTGCGCCGCCCCGCGTACGTGGACGGGGAAGCGGTCGACGTGGGCCAGGTCGGCGACGTGGAGTCGGTGAACGCCTCGGCGGTCACCGACCTGATCGAGGCCGGCCGGATCCCGGTCATCTCGACAGTCGCGCCGGATGCCGACGGGGTGCTGCACAACCTCAACGCGGACACCGCCGCCGCCGCGCTCGCGGTCGCGCTGGACGCCCGCAAGCTGGTCGTGCTGACCGACGTGCCAGGCCTGTACGCCGACTGGCCCGACACGTCCAGCCTGGTCAGCGAGATCACCGCGGACGACCTGGCGAAGCTGCTGCCGTCCCTGGAGTCGGGCATGGTCCCGAAGATGGAGGCCTGCCTGCGGGCGGTGCGCGGGGGAGTGCCGGCCGCGCACGTCGTCGACGGCCGGGTCGCCCACTCCACGCTGCTGGAAGTGTTCACGTCGGAGGGCTTCGGAACGATGGTGATCGACTCATGAGCACGCTCGTGCAGCGGTGGAACGCCACCATGATGGACAACTACGGCACGCCGCCGCTGGCGCTCGTCTCCGGCTCCGGCGCCGTCGTGACCGACGACACCGGCCGGGAGTACGTCGACCTGCTCGGCGGCATCGCCGTCAACGCGCTCGGCCACGCCCACCCGGCGGTGGTGGCCGCCGTCAGCAAGCAGGTCGCGACGCTCGGGCACGTGTCGAACCTGTTCGTCGCCGAGCCGCCGGTGGCGCTGGCCGAACTGCTGCTCGCGCTGGCCGGCCGCCCGGGCCGGGTGTTCTTCGCCAACTCGGGCGCGGAGGCCAACGAGGCCGCGTTCAAGCTGTCCCGGCTCACCGGCCGCCGGCACGTGGTCGCCACCCACGGCGGCTTCCACGGCCGGACAATGGGCGCGCTGGCGCTGACCGGGCAGCCGGCGAAGGCCGACCCGTTCCGCCCGCTACCAGGCGACGTCACACACGTGCCGTTCGGCGACGCCGACGCGCTGGCCGAGGCGGTCACCGACGACACCGCCATGCTGATCATCGAGCCGATCCAGGGCGAGAACGGCGTGGTCGTCCCGCCGCCCGGCTACCTGGCCGCGGCCCGGCGGATCACCGCCGCGCACGGCGCGCTGCTGGTGCTCGACGAAGTGCAGACCGGCATCGGCCGCACCGGCCACTGGTTCGCCCACCAGGCCGACGGCGTCGAGCCGGACGTCGTCACGCTCGCCAAGGGTCTCGGCGGCGGGCTGCCGCTGGGCGCCTGCCTGGCCTTCGGCCGGGCCGCCGACCTGCTCACGCCCGGCTCGCACGGCACCACGTTCGGCGGCAACCCGATCAGCTGCGCCGCCGCGCTCGCGGTCGTCTCCACGATCGCGCACGAGGGCCTGCTCGACCACGTCAAGCGGGTCGGCGAGCGGCTGCGGCGCGGCGTCGAGGCGCTCGGGCATCCGCTGGTCCGCGAGGTGCGCGGCGCCGGGCTGCTGCTCGGCATCGTGCTCGACCAGCCGGTCTCCGCCGCCGCCGCGGTGGCGCTGCGCGAGGCGGGTTTCCTGGTCAACCCGGTGCAGCCGGACGTGGTCCGGCTCGCCCCGCCGCTGATCCTCACCGCCCCCCAGGCCGACGCGTTCGTCGCCGCGCTGCCGGCCGCGCTGTCCGCCGCCGCGCCGCCCACTTCCACAGACGCCGCCACGCCGGCCGGCATCGCCGCGACCGCCGAGGCCACCGCGCCCGACGCCACGACCCCGACGGAGGCTCCCGCATGATCCGCCACTTCCTGCGCGACGACGACCTCACGCCCGCCGAGCAGGCCGCCGTGCTCGACCTCGCCGCCCGGATGAAGGCCGACCGGTACGCGCACCAGCCCCTGACCGGGCCGAAGTCGGTGGCGGTGCTGTTCGACAAGCAGAGTCTGCGTACCCGGATCTCGTTCGACGTGGGCATCGCCGAACTGGGCGGGCACCCGCTCGTGGTGGACACCCAGGTCACCCACTTCGGCCGGGGCGAGACGCTCGGCGACGCCGGCCGGGTGCTGTCCCGCTACGTCGCCGCGATCGTGCTGCGCACCCACGGCGACGACCGGATCGCCGAGGTCGCCGAGCACGCCACGGTGCCCGTCGTGAACGCGCTCACCGACACGTACCACCCCTGCCAGCTGCTGGCCGACCTGCTCACCGTGCGGGAGCGCTTCGGCGGCACCGCCGGGCGGATCGTGACGTACGTGGGCGACGCGGCGAACAACATGGCCCACTCGTACCTGCTGGCCGGGGCGACAGCCGGGATGCACGTGCGGATCGCCGGTCCGGAGGGGTTCCAGCCGGACCCGGAGATCGTGGCCCGCGCCGAGAAGATCGCCGCCACCACCGGCGGGTCGGTGCAGCTGTTCACCGACCCGATCGAGGCGGTACGCGGCGCGCACGTCGTCGCCACCGACACCTGGACGTCGATGGGGCAGGAGGACGACGGGCTGGACCGGATCACCCCGTTCCGGCCGTACCAGGTCAACGCCGCGCTGCTCGGCCACGCCGACGCCGACGTGATCGTGCTGCACTGCCTGCCCGCCCACCGGGGCGAGGAGATCACCGACGAGGCGCTCGACGGCCCGCACAGCGCGGTGTTCGACCAGGCGGAGAATCGGCTGCACGCCCAGAAGGCGCTGCTGACGTTTCTCCTGGAGGAATCCGCATGACCGCTCCGCTGACCCGCGCCGCGCGGCACGCCCGCATCGTCGAGCTGATCCGCGACACCCCCATCCACTCGCAGACCGAGCTGGCCGACCTGCTCGCCGGGGACGGCATCCAGGTCACCCAGGCCACGCTGTCGCGCGACCTGAAGGAACTGGGAGCGGTGACCGCGCGGGGCGGCGACGGGCGGGGCGTCTACCTGATCCCGGAGGACGGCCACCGGCCGCTGCGCGACGCCGAGGGCGCGCCGGCCCGGCTGATCCGGCTGCTGCGTGAGCTGCTGAACGGCGTCGACTCCAGCGGCAACATCGCGGTGCTGCGCACCCCTCCGGGCGCAGCGCAGTATCTCGCCAGCGCGCTGGACCGGGCCGGCCTGTCCGAGATCGTCGGCACCATCGCCGGCGACGACACCATCCTCGTCGTGGCCCGTGAGGCCGACGGCGGCGCCGCGCTGGGTGAGCGGCTCGCCGCCTGGGCCCGCCGCGACGACACAGTCGAAGGGGGCACCTCGTGACCGAGCGGGTCGTGCTCGCGTACTCCGGGGGCCTGGACACCTCGGTTGCGATCCCGTACCTGGCCGAGCGGACCGGCGCTGAGGTGATCGCGGTAGCCGTGGACGTCGGCCAGGGCGGCGAGGACATGGCCGTGATCCGGCAGCGCGCGCTCGACTGCGGCGCGGTCGAGTCCGAGGTGGTGGACGCGCGCGACGAGTTCGCCGCCGACTACTGCCTGCCGGCGATCCGGGCCAACGCCCTCTACATGGACCGCTACCCGCTGGTGTCCGCGCTGTCCCGGCCGCTGATCGTCAAGCACCTGGTCGCGGCGGCGCGTGCCCACGGCGGCACGATCGTGTCGCACGGCTGCACCGGCAAGGGCAACGACCAGGTCCGGTTCGAGGTCGGCCTGGCCGCCCTCGCGCCGGACCTGACGGTCGTCGCGCCCGCCCGGGACTTCGCCTGGACCCGGGACAAGGCGATCGCGTACGCGCAGGAGAAGGGGCTGCCGATCGACGTGTCGGCGAAGTCGCCGTACTCGATCGACCAGAACCTGTGGGGCCGGGCCGTCGAGACGGGGTTCCTGGAGGACATCTGGAACGCCCCGGTCGAGGACCTCTACGCCTACACCGAGGACCCGGCGTCGGAACGCGACCCGGACGACCTGGTGATCACCTTCGACGGCGGCGTACCGGTCGCCATCGACGGCGAGACGGTCACGCCTTACCAGGCGATCCGGGAGCTGAACCGGCGGGCCGGGGCGCACGGCGTGGGCCGGCTCGACATGGTCGAGGACCGACTGGTCGGCATCAAGAGCCGAGAGGTGTACGAGGCGCCCGGCGCGCTCGCCCTGATCACCGCCCACCAGGAGCTGGAGGCGGTGACAGTCGAGCGGGATCTCGCCCGGTTCAAGCGCGGCGTCGACCAGCGCTGGGGTGAGCTGGTCTACGACGGTCTCTGGTTCTCGCCGCTGAAGCGCGCGCTGGACGCGTTCATCGACGACGCCCAGCGGCACGTCACCGGCGAGGTACGGCTGCGGCTGCACGGCGGCCGGGCGGTCGTCACCGGCCGGCGCTCCGAGGCGAGCCTCTACGACTTCGGCCTTGCCACCTACGACACCGGCGACACGTTCGACCAGTCGCTGGCGAAGGGATTCGTACGACTGTGGGGACTGCCCAGCACGATGGCCGCACAACGGGACGCCCGGATGGGAGGGGCCTGATGGGGGGCACCACAATGGGTGGGGTGGACGACAAGAGCCTGACCGAGAACAGCGCCCCCGCCAACCGGACGAGCCTCTGGGGCGGCCGGTTCGCCGGCGGTCCCGCCGAGGCGCTCGCGCGGCTGTCGGTGAGCGTCCAGTTCGACTGGCGCCTCGCCCCGTACGACATCGCCGGTTCCCGCGCGCACGCCCGGGTCCTCGCCGGCGCCGGCCTGCTCGACCCGGACGAACTGGGCCGGATGCTGGCCGCGCTGGACGACCTGGAGGCGGCCTGCGCCTCCGGTGCGTTCCGCCCGACCGTTGACGACGAGGACGTGCACACCGCGCTGGAACGCGGCCTGCTGGAGCGGCTCGGCAGCCTCGGCGGCAAGCTGCGCGCCGGCCGGTCCCGCAACGACCAGGTCGCCACCGACCTGCGGCTCTACCTGCGTGACCACGCCCGCGGCGTGGCGGCCCGGCTGGTCGAGCTGGCCGAGGCCCTCGTCGAGCAGGCGGAGCGGCACGTGGACACCGCCGCCCCGGGCATGACGCACCTGCAGCACGCCCAGCCGGTGACGTTCGGGCACTGGCTGCTGGCCCACGTGCAGCCGCTGCTGCGCGACCTGGAGCGGATGCGCGACTGGGACGAGCGGACCGCGATCAGCCCGCTCGGCGCGGGCGCGCTGGCCGGCTCGGGGCTGCCGCTGGACCCGGTGGCGGTCGCCAAGGAGCTGGGTTTCCGCACCTCGTTCGCCAACTCGATGGACGCGGTCGCGGACCGCGACTTCGTGGCCGAATTCCTGTTCGTCACCGCCATGATCGGCGTGCACCTGTCCCGCCTCGGCGAGGAGGTGGTGCTCTGGACGTCGCAGGAGTTCGGCTGGGTCGAGCTGGACGACGCCTTCGCCACCGGATCGTCGATCATGCCGCAGAAGAAGAACGCGGACATCGCCGAGCTGGCCCGGGGCAAGTCCGGCCGCCTGGTCGGCGGTCTGATGAGCGTGCTCACCATGCTCAAGGGCCTGCCCATGACGTACGACCGGGACATGCAGGAGGACAAGGAGCCGGCGTTCGACGCGGTCGACACGCTGGAGCTGCTGCTGCCGGCGCTGGCCGGGATGATCTCCACGATGACGGTCCGGGTGGACCGCCTGGTGGCCAGCGCGCCGTCGGGTTTCTCGCTGGCCACCGAGGTCGCCGACTGGCTGGTCCGGCGTAACGTGCCGTTCCGCGACGCGCACGAGATCACCGGCAAGCTGGTGGCGCTCTGCGCGGCCCGCGACTGCGCGCTGGACGAGGTGTCCGACGCCGACCTGGCCGCGGTGAGCGAGCACCTGGACCCGTCGGTGCGCGACGTGCTGTCGGTGCGCTCGGCGCTGGCCGCCCGCATCACGCCCGGCTCCACCGGCCCCGGCCCGGTCGCCGACCAGCTCGCCGCCGCGGCGGACAAGCTGACCGGCTGGCGGGATTGGGCCGCCGAGCGGGTCGTCCCCCGCTGACCTGCGCCGCTGATCCGGGGTAGGCATCCGCCTGCCCCGGACCAGTTCCGCGCCCCGCGCCCCGCCCCGCGCCGAGATCTTGGTACGAAATGGCCCCCATAGGGGCGCAAAGCTTCCAAGATCTACAACGGTCCTGCTAAGTGGAACGCGGATCCTGTTCTGAGGGACGTTGTTTCTCCGGTCAGCCGGCGGGGCGCTCGCGTTTCGGGAGCTTGGCGACCACCGCGTCGTACGACCCGTCGACCGCCTCGATCAGCTCGTCGTCCGGGATGCCGCCGGAGAGCCGCAGCGTGTTCCAGCCCGACCGGCCGATGTAGGGGGAGGGGCGCGCGTCGGCCGGGAACCGGTGCAGCCACTCGTCGGCCACCTCCCGGGACGCCCCGCACTTCACCCCGACCCGGGCCTCACCGTCGGGGGAGCCGAGGAACGCGAAGATGCGGCTGCCCACCTTCACCACCTCGTCACCCTCCCACGGCCGGTCGAGCCAGGCTCCCGGCTTGGCCAGGCAGTAGGCCAGCATCTCCTCGCGCCTCATCGCGTCCTCCCGTGCCGTCGTCCGGCACAGTCTCGCCCGCCGCTGTGACAGTGCGCGCCGGCGTCAGTCGCCGGTGCCGGTGCGGACGGTGAGCCGCTCGTAGCGCTGCCGGGCCGCCTGGGCGCTGCCCAGCCCCAGCCCGAAGGCGATCGCCTGCCAGGTCATGCCCCGGCCGCGGGCCACCTGCAGCAGCCCGGCCTCCAGCGCGTCCACCTCGGCCCGTACGTGCGGGATCAGCGTCAGCGCGGCCATCAGGTCGGCCTGGTCGACCGGCTTCTCACCCTCGTCCAGCTCGGCGCCACCGGCGAGCGCCATCACCAGCGTGGCCGCCTCGTACGCGTCGGGCACGTCGGGGTGGGCGTAGCGCCGGCGGCGGGAGTTGGTGCCGGCGTGCCGCTCGGCGATCCGCAGCAGCGCCGCGTAGTTGCGGTGCGCCCGGGCCTGGGCAGCATCCGGAGCGGTGAACGGGTCGTTGTCCACGGTGACCATGTCGTCCATCCCACACCCACGAATGGTCTGTTGTCAACACCCCGTTGAAAGCCCTTCGTGTAAAACACCGTGACCTCAACGCATGGTGAAGGGTCGGCGCGTCATGCCACCACAGACGCGCCGCGGGGTGTCCCGGGTTGCCGGAACGGCCGATTCAGGCCGGAGAGTTCCGCACCGGGGCGGCCGGAGCGGGCCGACGCCGCGGGGCGTGCCGCCGGTAGACGCTCACGCTCGGCTCGTCCGCCAGCCAGAACCGCCACGGCAGGTCGTGCGCGGCGGCGACCCCGACGCGCGGCCCGGCCACGATCCGCGCCGGGTCGACCGGGCTCGCCGGTGGCGTCAGCAGCAGCGGGCCGCTGCCGTCGATCGCCGAGGTGCCGTTCGCGTCGCGCCCGAGCCCGAGCGCGGTGACCAGCCGGGCCGGCCCGCGGGCCAGTTCCCGGTCGGCGGCGCGCGGCCGGCGCTCGCGGGCGATCTCGACGCCGTCGACCACCTCGCCCGCGCGCAGCAGCACCGCCGCCGCCTCGCCGTCGCGACCGCAGACGATGTTCGCGCACCAGTGCATGCCGAACACGAAGTACACGTAGACGTGCCCGGCGGGCCCGAACATGACCTTGTTGCGCGGCGTCGGCCCGCGGTGGGCGTGCGACGCCGGGTCCTCGCCGGTGCCCGCGTACGCCTCGACCTCGGTGAGCCGGACGGTGACGCCGCCGGCCGACACGGTCCAGCCGAGCAGCGTCCGCGCGGTCTGCGCGACCTGCGCGGCGGGCGCGGAGAGCCAGGGGTACGTCATCGCGGCAAGGGTAGTCGGCGGGTGGCGCGTGATTCGGGCCACGCCGGGGCGGGCGGCCACCGGAATAGTTGACTCGTCAAATATGTTGTGAGGAGCGATCCCGGGCCGACCGGTCCGGACCCCACGCGAGGAGCTGGTCATGCAGTTCGGAGTCTTCACCGTCGGTGACGTCACCGTCGACCCCACGAACGGGCGACTGCCGTCCGAGCGTGAGCGGATCAAGGCCATGACCGCCATCGCGCTCAAGGCCGAAGAGGTCGGCCTCGACGTCTTCGCCACCGGCGAGCACCACAACCCGCCGTTCGTGCCGTCGTCGCCGACCACCATGCTCGGCTGGATCGCCGCGCGTACCGAACGGCTGCTGCTGTCGACATCGACCACGCTGATCACCACGAACGACCCGGTGAAGATCGCCGAGGACTACGCGATGCTCCAGCACCTGGCCGACGGCCGGGTGGACCTGATGATGGGCCGCGGCAACACCGGGCCGGTCTACCCGTGGTTCGGGCAGGACATCCGCAACGGCATCCCGCTGGCCATCGAGAACTACGACCTGCTGCACCGGCTGTGGCGCGAGGACGTGGTCGACTGGAAGGGCCGGTTCCGTACGCCGCTGCAGTCGTTCACCTCGACCCCGCGCCCGCTCGACGGCGTACCGCCGTTCGTCTGGCACGGCTCGATCCGCAGCCCGGAGATCGCCGAGCAGGCCGCGTACTACGGCGACGGCTTCTTCGCCAACCACATCTTCTGGCCCAAGGAGCACACCCAGCGGATGGTCGGCCTCTACCGGGAACGGTTCGCGCACTACGGCCACGGCTCGCCGGACCAGGCCATCGTCGGCCTCGGCGGGCAGGTCTTCATGCGCCGCAACTCCCAGGACGCGGTACGCGAGTTCCGCCCCTACTTCGACAACGCCCCGGTCTACGGGCACGGCCCGTCGCTCGAGGAGTTCACCCGGGAGACGCCGCTCACAGTCGGCAGCCCGCAGCAGGTCATCGACCGCACGCTGGGCTTCCGCGAGTACGTCGGCGACTACCAGCGGCAGCTGTTCCTGATCGACCACGCCGGACTGCCGCTGAAGACGGTGCTGGAGCAGCTCGACCTGCTGGGCGAGGAGGTGGTCCCGGTGCTGCGCAAGGAGTTCGACTCGCTGCGTCCGGCACACGTGCCGGAGGCGCCCACCCACGCGAGCCTGCTCGCCGCCCGCGACGCCGCCCCGGCCGGGGAGCAGCGATGACCGGCCGTACCCTCGCTGTCGTCTCGGCCGGTCTCGGCCAGCCGTCGTCGACCCGTCTGCTCGCCGACCAGCTCGCCGCGGCCGCCCGCGACGAGCTGGCCGGCCGCGGCGCCACTGTGGAACTGCGCGTGGTCGAGCTGCGCGAGCACGCCCACGACGTGGTGAACCACCTGCTCACCGGCTTCGCGCCGGCCGCACTGCGGCGGACGCTCGACGAGGTGGCCACCGCCGACGGGCTGATCGCGGTGACGCCGATCTTCAACGCGTCCTACAACGGGCTGTTCAAGTCGTTCTTCGACGTGGTCGACCGCGACGCGCTGGCCGGCAAGCCGGTGCTGCTCGGGGCGACCGGCGGCACCGCCCGGCACTCGCTGGCGCTGGAGCACGCCGTCCGGCCGATGTTCACGTATCTGCGGGCGGCGACACTGCCCACGGCGGTGTTCGCCGCGCCGGAGGACTGGGCCGGCGACGACGGCGACAGCGCGCTGCGGTCCCGGATCCGCCGGGCCGGAGCCGAGCTGGCCGAGCAGGTGGACCGCCGCCCGCCCGCGACCGGCCCGGCCGACCCGTTCGCGCTCACCACCGACTTCGCCGACCTGCTCGCCGGCCGCGACCCGTCCTGACGCCGGGCGGATCGGCGGACCGGACCGGACCGGGCCGGACCCTGCCGGCCGCGCGGCGCGTCAGTCGTCGGCCGGCTCGGGCCGGTGGGCGACGAGCACCGGGCAGTGGGAGTGCTGCACCAGCGCCTGGCTGACCGAGCCGAGCAGCAGCCCGGCGAAGCCGCCCCGGCCCCGGGAGCCGACCACCACGAGCGACGCCTCGCCGCTGGCCTCCACGAGCGCGGTCTCCGGCGAGGCGGCGGTCACAGCCCGCTCCGTCACGCGCAGGCCCGGGTGCGCGGCCCGGACCCGGTCCGCGGCCTCCACCAGCAGCCCCGCCGCCTCGGCCCGCTCGGCGGTGGACGCCTCCGCCGCGACCTCCGGCGCCACCGCGCCGCGTTCCGGCGACCGCACGTGCATCAGCACCAGCTCCGCGTCGCGCCGGTCGGCCTCGTCCGCGGCCAGCTCGATCGCGTACGCGGCCGAGTCGGAACCGTCCACGCCGACCAGCACCGGACCGTCCACCGGGATCGGCTGCTCCTCCGGGCGGACGATCAGCACCGGGCAGTGCCCGTGCTGCGCGAGCTGCCCGCTGACCGAGCCGAGCAGCAGGCCGGCGAAACCGCCCACGCCCCGGCTGCCCACCACGACCAGCTCGGCGCGGCGGGACTCCTCGACCATCGTGGCGCCGGGGCCGCCGGCGACCTGGCGCACCTGCACCCGCAGGCCCGGGTGCCGCTCGGCCAGGTCGGCGGCGACCGAATCCAGCATCTTCTCCGACTCCGCGGTGGGAGCCGGCACCCCCAGGTCGTACGGGTTGAGCGGCACGCCGTAGCCCATCGGGTGCAGGTAGCCGTGCACGAGCAGCAGCGGCCGGGAACGGGCGACGGCGGTCGCGGCGGCCAGGTCGGCGGCGGCCAGGCTGGACGGCGATCCGTCCACTCCCGCCACGACGGGTCGGTTCATCTGGTGCTTTCCCTCCGGTCGGCTCAGGCCATTGTGGCGGTACCGGCCCCGCCCGGGCCGGGGAACCGGCTCAGTGGGTCCGGTCGCCCCGGTGCCGGACGACGGCGAGCGGGCTGTGGCAGTGGTGCAGCACGGCGTGGCTGACCGAGCCGAGCAGCAGCGCACCGAGGCTACCGCGCCCGTGTGCGCCGACCACCGTCAGCTGCGCGCCGACGGACTCCTCGACGAGCACCCGGGACGGGGTGGCGGCGGCGACCAGCTTCGGCCGTACCGTGACCTCCGGGTAGCGCTCGGCCCAGCTGGCGATCGCCTCGGCCAGCACCCGCTGCTCGTCGGCGCGCAGCTCCTGCGGGTCGTACGCCAGCGGCACGACGTCGCCGAACGCCTCCCGGTAGGTCACCGGCTGCGGGTACAGCCAGGTGTGCACCACGACCAGTTCGGCGCCGCGCGCCGCGGCCTCGGCGAACGCGAACCCGACCGCCGCGTCCGACAGCGCCGAGCCGTCCACGCCGACCACCACCGGGCCGTCGGCGCGGGCCTCACCCCGGGCCACGAGCACCGGGCAGTCCGCGCGGGCGGAGAGCTGCACCGCGGCGGAGCCGACGAGCAGTTCGGCGAAGCCGCCCAGTCCCCGGTGGCCCAGCACGAGCAGCGCGGCGTCGCGGCTCTCCCGCAGCAGGACCGCCGCCGGCCCGCCGTCGACGACAGCGCCGGTCACCGCCAGCTCCGCGTCGACCTTGCGGGCCTCGTCCACCGCCTCCTCGACCAGCTTCTCGGCCTCCTGGCGCAGCTCGATGTCGGGCAGCACCGGGGCGACCATGCCCAGCGGCGTGCCGACCAGCGGCCACAGGAAGGCGTTCACCACCCGCAGCGGCCGGTGCCGCAGCACCGCCTCGCGTGCGGCCAGCCGTACCGCGTCCAGCGCGGACGGGGAGCCGTCCACGCCCACCACGACGGGGGCACCGGTTCTGTCGGTCATCACGTCCTCCTTCGGTTCCCCCTCAGCCTGCGCCGACGGCTCCCACCTGGGCAGAGTCGATCCGCCCGGCACGGCCGGGACCATCGGCCCCTACCGGCCGGGGCGGTGGCGGGGTGGAATGGAAGCCAGTGCTCCCCTCCTGTCGACCCTGGAGGCGCGATGACCCCGCTGGAGATGCTCCGCGTCCACCCCTTCCTGGCCGGGCTGCCCGACGAGTGGCTGCCCCGGCTCACCGGGTACGCCCGTCCGGTGGTCTGGCATCCCGGGCACCGGCTGTTCCGCGCCGGCCAGCCGGCCGACCGGTTCTGGCTGGTCCGCGGCGGCCAGGTGGCGCTGGACTTCCCGGTGCCGGGCCGCGGCGACGTGGGCATCGAGACGATCGGGCCGGGCGGGGTGCTCGGCTGGTCCTGGCTGTTCCCGCCGTACCGCTGGCAGTTCGGCGCGGTCGCCACCCAGCGCAGCACCGCTGTGGAACTCGACGCCGACGGGGTACGCCGGCTGATGGAGTCCGACGACACGCTCGGCCGTCAGCTCACCACCCGGTTCATGAGCGTGGTGGTGGACCGGCTCCAGGCGTCCCGGGTCCGGCTGCTCGACCTGTACGGCTACCCGACGGCCGCGGCCAGCTAGGGCTCAGCGGTCGCGGACGACCAGCTCGTCCACCTCGAGCCGGCCGATGCGCAGCTCGCGGATCACCGCGCGGCGCACGGCGAGCCGGCCGACCACGAGCGAACCCACCGCCACGGCGCCGAGCGCGAACGCGCCGAAGGCCAGCGCGCCGATCGCGCTCGCGCCGAGCGCCCGCGCGCCCGTCGCACCGGCGCCGGTGGCCTGCGCCCCGACGGCCCGCGCCCCGGTGGCCTGCGCGCCGGTCGCGGCCAGCGGGCGGACACGGGCGATCGGGCGCAGACGAGACATGCCCCGATCCTAGTGGTGTCATGGCGGGCCGGTCAGGTGACGGTGAGGCCCCGGGCGGCGAACTGGCCGCGTACCCGGGCCAGCAGGTCGGCATCCGGCGGCTCGGTGTCCGCCAGCGGGAAGGTCAGGCCCAGTTCGGCGTACTTGTGCGCGCCGAGCCGGTGGAACGGCAGCACCTCGACGCGCTGCACCGTGGCCAACCCGGCGGCCACGTCGGCCACCCGCTCCACCTCGTCGGCCGCGTCGGTCAGGCCGGGCACCAGCACGTACCGGATCCAGATCGGCGTACCCCGGTCGGCCAGCCGTTGCGCGAAGCGCAGCGTCGGCGCGAGCCGGCCGGTGCCGGTGACCCGGCGGTACGTCTGCGGGTTACCCGCCTTGACGTCGAGCAGCACCAGGTCGGTGGCGTCCAGCAACGCGTCGTCGGCGCGGACGCCGAGGAAGCCGGACGTGTCCAGCGCGGTGTGCAGGCCGAGGTCGTCGTGGCAGCGGCGCAGCAGTTCCCGGGTGAACGCCGGTTGCAGCAGCGGCTCCCCGCCGCTCACCGTGACGCCGCCGCCCGCCACCTGGATGAACCGGCGGTACCGGCCGGCGAGCGCGATCATCTCCTCCACGCTGCGGCGGCGGCCGCTGCGGCCGTACCAGGTGTCCGGGCTGTGGCAGTAGCGGCAGCGCAGCGGGCAGCCGGCCAGGAAGACCACGAACCGGGTGCCCGGCCCGTCCACCCCGACCGAGGTGTCCCACGAGTGCACGGCGCCGGTGACGGCACCCGGCGCCGCCGCAGTGACCTGCGGCGGCGCCGGCGGGCGGCCGTTCACAGCGACCCGTGGAAGGTCCGCGACACCACGTCGCGCTGCTGCTCCGGCGTGAGCCGGACGAAGTTCACCGCGTACCCGGAGACCCGGACGGTGAGCTGCGGGTACCGCTCCGGGTGCGCCATCGCGTCCAGCAGCGTGGCCCGGTCCAGCACGTTGACGTTGAGGTGGAACCCGCCGGCGTCGGCGTAGCCGTCGAGCACCCCGGCCAGGTTCGCGATCCGCTCGTCGCGGGTGTGGCCCAGGCCGTCCGGCGTCACGGTGCCGGTCAGCGAGATGCCGTCGCGGGCCGCGTCGTACGGCAGCTTCGCCACCGACAGCGCCGAGGCGACCAGGCCGTGCGTGTCGCGCCCGTTCATCGGGTTCGCCCCGGGCGCGAACGGCTCACCGGCGCGCCGGCCGTCCGGCGTGTTGCCGGTGTGCTTGCCGTACACCACGTTCGAGGTGATGGTGAGCACCGACATGGTCAGCTCCGCGTCGCGGTAGGTGCGCTGCCGGCGCAGCTTCTCCGCGAACGTCTCGACCAGCCACACCGCGATCTCGTCGGCTCGGTCGTCGTCGTTGCCGTACGTCGGGAACTCGCCCTCGACCGCGTAGTCGACGGCCAGGCCGGTGTCGTCGCGCAGCACCTTCACCCGGCCGTACCGGATGGCCGACAGGCTGTCCACGGCGACCGACAGGCCGGCGATGCCGGTGGCCATGAACCGGCGCACCGGGTGGTCGTGCAGCGCCATCTCCAGCCGCTCGTAGGCGTACCTGTCGTGCTGGTGGTGGATCACGTTCAGCGCGTCCACGTACGTCTCCGCGAGCCAGTCCAGCGTCCGGTCGTACGCGGCCAGCACCTCGTCGTATTCGAGCGTCTCGCCGCCCACAGGCGCGGCCGGCGGGGCGACCTGCGTGCCGGTCAGCTCGTCCCGGCCGCCGTTGATCGCGTACAGCAGCGCCTTCGCCAGGTTCGCCCGGGCGCCGAAGAACTGCATGTCCCGGCCGACCCGCATGGCCGACACGCAGCAGGCGATAGCGGTGTCGTCGTCGTACGCCGGGCGGATCAGCTCGTCGTTCTCGTACTGGATGGCGCTGGTGTCCAGCGACACCTGGGCGCAGAACCGCTTGAACCCCTCCGGCAGCCGTGGCGACCAGAGCACCGTCAGGTTCGGCTCCGGCGCCGGGCCGAGGTTGTAGAGCGTCTGGAGGTAGCGGAACGCGGTGCGGGTGACCAGCGGCCGGCCGTCCGCCCCCATCCCGCCGAGCGACTCGGTGACCCAGGTCGGGTCGCCGGAGAACAGCTGGTCGTACTCGGGGGTGCGCAGGAAGCGGATGATCCGCAGCTTGATCACGAAGTCGTCGATCAGCTCCTGCGCGCCGCTCTCGTCCAGCCGCCCCTCGGCGATGTCCCGCCGCAGGTACGCGTCGACGAACCCGGCGGTGCGCCCGAGCGACATCGCGGCGCCGTTCTGCTCCTTCGTGGCCGCCAGGTAGGCGAAGTAGAGCCACTGGATCGCCTGCGCGCCGGTGGCGGCCGGGCGGGAGATGTCGAAGCCGTACGAGGCGGCCATCTCCCGCAGCTCACCGAGCGCGCGGATCTGCTCGGCCAGTTCCTCCCGGTCGCGGATCACGTCGTCGGTGCTGCGCCGCTCGTCCAGCGCCGCCTTGAGTGCGCGGCGCTCCTCGACCAGCCGGTCCACGCCGTACAACGCCACCCGGCGGTAGTCGCCGATGATCCGCCCGCGCCCGTACGCGTCGGGTAGTCCGGTGATGACGTGCGACCGCCGCGCCGCCAGCACGCTCTCCGGGTACGCGTCGAAGACCGCGTCGTTGTGGGTGCGGCGGTACCGGGTGAAGATCTCGTGCACGCGCGGGTCCGGTTCGCGGCCGTACGCGCGCAGCGCCGTCTCCACCATCCGCAGCCCGCCGGCCGGCATGATCGCCCGCCGCAGCGGCGCGTCGGTCTGCAACCCGACGATCAGCTCCCGCTCCCGGTCGATGTACCCGGGTGCGTGCGAGGTGATCGTCGACGGGGTGGCCGCGTCGACGTCGTACACGCCGCGCCGCCGCTCCTCGCCGAACATCTCCCGCAGCCGGTCCCACACGGCGAGCGTGCGCGGCGTCGGCCCGGCGAGGAACGACGCGTCCCCGGTGTACGGCTCGTGGTTGTGGCGGACGAAGTCGGCCACGTCGATCGTCTCCTGCCACGCTCCGGCGTGGAATCCGCGCCAGGGGGCCAGGGGTTCGGTGGCGGTCATGTCGGTCCCTCTCCGGGCGTCGGCGGTGCCCCGGTCCCCGCGGGTGCGGGGACCGGGGCGGGGGTCAGGGTTGGAGCACGAGCCGGGCGGCGACCCGGCCGGCGAGGACGTCGTCCACCGCGTCGTTGATGTCGTCCAGCTTGCGGGTCTCGTAGACGACCCGGGTGCGGCCTGCGGCGTGCAGCGCGAACACCTCGGCCAGGTCGGCGCGGGTGCCGACGATCGAGCCGAGCACCGTGATGCCCTTGAGTACCGTCTCGAAGACGGGCAGGGTGATCGCGTTGTCGGCCGGCAGCGACACCAGCACCAGCCGGCCGCCGCGCCGCAGCGAACGGTGGGCCTGCTCGATCACCCGAGGGCTCGCGGCCAGCACGATCGCCACGTCCACGCCGCCCAGCGCGGTGATCCGCTCGACCGGGTCGGTGGTGGCGGCGTCGACGGTGTGCGCGGCGCCCAGCGAGGTGGCCAGTTCCAGCTTCTCGGCGGTCACGTCGACCGCCACCGTCTCGGCGCCGAAGATCTGCGCGTACTGCTGGGCGAGGTGACCCAGGCCGCCGATGCCGAAGATCGCCACCCGCTCGCCCGGCCGCACCCCGGCGACCTTGACGGCCTTGTACGTGGTGACGCCCGCGCAGGTCAGCGGCGCGGCCTCGAACGGGTCCACGCCGTCCGGCACGCGTACCGCGTAGCGGGCCGAGGCGACCGCGTACTCGGCGTGCGCGCCGTCGATGCTGTAGCCGGTGTTGCGCTGCGACTCGCACAGCGTCTCCCAGCCGGTCACGCAGTACGCGCAGGTGCCGCAGGCCCAGCCCAGCCAGGGCAGCGCGACCCGGTCGCCGACGGCGTGCTCGGTGACGCCGGGGCCGACCCGCTCGACCAGGCCGACGCCCTCGTGACCGGGGACGAACGGCGGGGCAGGCTTCACCGGCCACTCGCCGCGGGCGGCGTGGATGTCGGTGTGGCAGAGTCCGCTGGCTTCGACGCGGACCAGGATCTCGCCCGGGCCGACCTCCGGCACGGGACGCTCGGTGATCTCCATCGGACGGTCGAACGCGGTGACGACACTGGCGCGCATCGGGGGCCTCCCTCGGTCTCGTTCTCACCCTCAGCGTCGTCCGTCCGGGCGCTGCCGGGCAGGGGCGCAGGACCGCGATGACCCGGGACCAACGGCCCGTCCGAGGCCGGAACGGCGGTACGGCCGCCGGTGACGTACCGGCGGCCGTACCCCTGGGGTGCTCAGCGGTCGACGACCAGGCGGCGGGCCCGCAGCAGGCGCGCCCACCAGGGCCTGTGGTCCGGGCGCAGCCGGGGCGCCGGCACGCCGCGCAGGCTGACCCATCCGCCCGGCCCCATCGTGACGGTGCCGACCGACGGCGGGCGGCGCCGCGACCACACCGCCACGGCGGCGGTGAGCGCCGCGACCGCGAACGCGCCGGTGGCGGCCGCGACGAGCTGGTCGGGTTCGACCACGCGGCGGTAGCGGACCCGGCCGCCGGCCGCGACGAACACGCCGACCGGGCGGCCGTCGTGGTTCACCGGAACCAGCGCGGTGTCCCCGGGCAGTTCCAGCACCGGGCCGACCGGCCCGGCCGGCGTCGCGGCCGGGGTGGGGGCGGGCGTCGCGGCCGGCGGCGGCGCGGGCCGGGGGAGCGGCGTGACAGCCGGTCCGGTCGGGTTGAAGATGGCGGTCATGGTGCTGCCCTCCTAGCGGGAGTCGGACTTCTCGGTGCGGGCCTCGACGGCGGCCCGGCCGGCGGCCAGCCGCGCCACCGGCACCCGGTACGGCGAGCAGGAGACGTAGTCGAGCCCGGCGTCGGCGAAGAACCCGATCGACTCCGGGTCGCCGCCGTGCTCACCGCAGACGCCGACGGTCAGGTCCGGCCGGGCCGCCCGCCCCTCGGCGACGGCGAGGCGGACCAGCCGGCCCACGCCCGTGGCGTCGATGCTCTCGAACGGCGACACCGGGAAGATCCCCCGTTCCAGGTACGTGGAGAAGAACGCCCCCTCCACGTCGTCCCGGGAGAACGCCCAGGTCATCTGCGTCAGGTCGTTGGTGCCGAAGGAGAAGAAGTGCGCCTCGGCGGCGATGTCCCCGGCGGTCAGCGCCGCCCGGGGCGTCTCGATCATGGTGCCGACCGGGATGTCCGGTGCATCAGGCACCTCGGCCAGCACTCGCCGAGCCTCGTCCGCCACCGCGGCGAGTTCCCGCACGTCGCCGACGAGCGGCACCATGATCTCCGGGCGCGGGTCAGCGCCTGCCCGGACCCGCTGCGCGGCCGCCTCGGCCAGCGCCCGCACCTGCATCGCGAACAGGCCCGGCACCACCAGTCCGAGCCGTACGCCGCGCAGCCCCAGCATCGGGTTCGTCTCGTGCATCCGGCGCACCGCCGCCAGCAGCACGCCGTCGTGGCCCGGTTCCTCGCCGCGCGCCTGTGCGCCCGCCACCCGGGCGGTCAGCTCGGCGAGCGGAGGCAGGAACTCGTGCAGCGGCGGGTCGAGCAGCCGGACGGTGACCGGCAGCCCGTCCATCGCGGTGAGCAGCCCGAGGAAGTCGGCCCGCTGCAACGGCAGCAGCTCGTCCAGCGCCGCGCCGACCTCGGCCGGGCCGTCGGCCAGGATCAGCCGCTCGACCAGTTCCCGGCGCTCGCCGAGGAACATGTGCTCGGTGCGGCACAGCCCGATCCCGGCGGCGCCGAGCTCACGGGCCCGGCGGGCGTCGTCCGGCGTGTCGGCGTTGGCGCGGACGCCGAGCGTGCGCACCGCGTCGGCGTGCCCGAGCAGCCGGTGCACGGCGGTGACCAGCGGGTCCGCCTCCGGCCGCAGCTCACCGGTCAGGTACCGGGCCACCGGGGACGGCTGCACCGGCACCTCGCCGAGCCAGATCCGCCCGCTGGTGCCGTCGATCGAGATCACGTCGCCGGCCCGCACCACCCGGTCGCCCACCGTGAACTCGCCGCGCTCGACGTCGATGCCCAGCGCCTCGGCGCCGCACACGCAGGTCCGGCCCATGCCCCGGGCCACCACCGCGGCGTGCGAGGTCTTCCCGCCGCGCGAGGTGAGCACCCCGGTCGCGGCGATCATGCCGGGCAGGTCGTCCGGGTTGGTCTCCGGGCGGACCAGGATCACCGGCCCGTCGGCCGCCGCCGCGGCGGCCGAGTCGAACACGACCCGCCCGACCGCGGCGCCGGGCGAGGCGCCGACGCCGACCGCGAGCGGCTCGGGCGCGCCGGCCGTGTCGAAGGCCGGGAACATCAGCTGGGCGAGCTGCGCCCCGGTGACCCGGGTGAGCGCCTCGTCCGCAGTGATCAGGCCTTCCTCGGCCAGCTGCGCGGCGATCACGAACGCCGCCGCCGCGGTGCGCTTGCCGACCCGCGTCTGGAGCATCCACAGCCGGCCGCGTTCGATGGTGAACTCGACGTCGCACAGGTCGCGGTAGTGCCGCTCCAGCGTCGCCATGATCTCCCGCAGCCGGTGGAAGCTGACCGGGTCCAGCCGCTCCAGCTCGGTCAGCGGCACCGTGTTGCGGATGCCCGCCACCACGTCCTCGCCCTGCGCGTCGGTCAGGTAGTCGCCGTACACGCCGGGAGCGCCGGTGGCCGGGTCGCGGGTGAACGCCACACCGGTGCCGGAGTCCGGGCCGAGGTTGCCGAACACCATCGCCATCACGTTGACGGCGGTGCCCAGGTCGTCCGGGATGCGCTCCTGCCGCCGGTAGATCCGGGCCCGCTCCGAGTGCCAGGACTCGAACACCGCGCGCACGGCCAGGAACAGCTGCTCGTGCGGGGCCTGCGGGAAGTCGTGCCCGACGTGCCGGACGAAGATCTTCTTGTACGTCTCGACCAGGTCGCGCAGCTGCCCGGCGCCCGGCCCGTCCGGCCCGGCGGTGGCGCGCAGGGCGGCCAGCTCGTGCTCGAACTCGTCGGCCGGGATGCCGTGCACGGTCCGGCCGAACATCTGGATCAGCCGCCGGTACGAGTCCCAGGCGAACCGCTCGTCACCGGTGCGGGCGGCCAGCCCGGCGACGGTGGTGTCGTTGAGCCCGATGTCGAGGATCGTCTCCATCATCCCCGGCATCGAGTACCGCCCGCCGGAACGCACCGCCAGCAGCAGCGGGTCACCCGGGTCGCCCAGCCACCGGTCCAGCCGCGCCTCCACCTCCCGCAGGTGCGCGTTGATCTCCTCGTACAGGCCGTCCGGCGGCGCGCCGGTGGCCAGGTACGCCCGGCACGCGTCGGTGGTGACGGTGAACCCGGGCGGCACCGGCAACCCGAGCCGGGTCATCTCGGCGAGGTTCGCGCCCTTGCCGCCGAGCAGGTCGGCCCGGCTGCGGTCACCCTCGATGAAGTCGTAGACGTACTTCGACATGGTCCGGCCTCCTCGACTGCGTCGTTCCACCTCCTTGGTAACCGGGCCGCCCGGCGGCGCGGCAGGGCCGGACGGGACACACACCGGGCCGGAGGTCCCGAGAGTGTCGGTGGGTGCCCGTATCGTTCCGGCCGTGACCAACGAGGTGCTGCTCCGCCCGGTGCGCGACGACGACCTGCCCGCCTTCTTCGCCCACGAGCAGGACCCGCAGGCGAACTGGATGGCCGCGTTCGGCCCGAAGGACCCGTCCGACCGGGCCGCGTTCGATGCACACTGGGCGCGCATCCGCGCCGACGAGCGGATCGTCAACCGCGCCGTCACCGTCGACGGCCGCTTGGTCGGGCGGGTCGCCGCGTTCCCGGTCGGCGAGCAGACCGAGGTCAGCTACTGGATCGACGCGGCCCACTGGGGGCGGGGCCACGCCACCGCCGCGCTGCGCGCGCTGCTGCGCGAGGTGCCGCACCGGCCGCTGCACGCCCGCGCCGCGAAGGACAACGCCGCCTCGCTCGCGGTGCTGCGCAAGTGCGGCTTCGTCGTGGTCGGCGAGGACTCCGGGTACGCCCCGTCGCGCGGCACCGAGGTCGAGGAGTACGTGCTGGAGCTGCCCGCCGAGGGGCCTGACCAGGCAGACCGCTAGTCTCCCCGGGTGAACTGGCTGGAACTCGTCGGCTGGGCCGGCTCCGCGCTGCTGGTCTGGTCCCTGCTGCAGACCCGGATCCTGCGGCTGCGCGCGCTCAACCTGGTCGGCTGCCTCATCCTGATCGGCTACAACACCGCGGTGCAGGTCTGGCCGATGGTCGGGCTGAACGTGGTGCTCGCCGTGATCAACGTCTGGTACCTGCGCAAGTTGCTGGCCACCCGGCACGACGAGCAGACCTACCAGGTGGTCGAGGTCGGCACCGGCGACGCCTTCCTGGCGCACACGCTGCGGGTGCACGCCGCCGACATCGCCCGGTTCAACCCCGGCTTCCACTGGGACCCGGCCGCCGCCGACCGCTCGGCGTTCCTTGTGGTACGCGCCGACGAGGTGGTGGGCGTGATGCTCTCGCACGCCGAACCGGGCGGGGTGGCCCAGGTCGACCTGGACTACGTGACCCCGCCGTTCCGCGACTTCACGCCGGGGGAGTTCGTCTACCGGCGCAGCCGGCTGTTCACCGACCGGGGCTTCCGCCGGGTGGTCAGCCCGCCCGGCATGATCGCCCCCTACTACCACCGGCTCGGGTTCCGCCCGGAGGGCGGCGCGTACGTGCTCGACCTGCCGGTCCCCGCCACGCACGGGTGAACCGGACACCCGCCGTCCGGCGCTCAGTGATCGCACAGGATTCAGGCGCGGGCCCGCGGGGCAACAGAGGGCCACGCCGACCGGATCTACCGGCCGGCGAGTCGGCCATCGGCCGACCCGGATCGGGCCGAGGGAGATAACCGGTCGTGCAGAGCTACTGGAGCCAGCTTGCCCTGGTCGGTGTGCTGGTGATCCTCAACGCGGTGTTCGCCGGCAGCGAGATGGCCCTGGTGTCCCTGCGCGACAGCCAGGTGCAGCGGCTGGAGCGCAGCAGCCGCGGCGGACGGACCCTCGCCCGTCTCGCGAAGGACCCGAACCGGTTCCTGGCCACGATCCAGATCGGTATCACGCTCGCCGGGTTCCTGGCCTCCGCCGCCGCCGCGGTGTCCCTGGCCCGGCCGCTCGTCCCGCTGCTGGGCGTCTTCGGCAACGCCGCCGAGACCGTCGCCATCGTCGCTGTCACGCTGGTACTCACGTTCGTCACGCTCGTCTTCGGTGAGCTGGCACCGAAGCGGATCGCCATGCAGTCGGCCGAGCGGTGGGCGCTGCTGGTGGCCCGCCCGCTGGACGTGCTGTCCAGCATCACCCGGCCCGCCGTCTGGCTGCTGGGCGCCACCACCGACCTGGTGGTACGCCTGTTCGGTCTGGACCCGAAGGCCGAGCCGGACGAGATCGGCCCGGACGAACTGCGCGACATCGTGGCCGGCAACCACGGCTTCACCAAGGAACAGCGCACGATCATCGCCGGCGCGGTGGAGATCGCCGACCGGCAGTTGCGGGCGGTGCTCGTACCCCGGTTGCAGGTCTTCACGCTCGACAGCGGCACCACGGCGGAGGCCGCCCGGCTCGTCCTCGCGGCGACCGGCCACTCCCGGGCGCCGGTGGTGCGCCACGGCGGCCTGGACGAGGCGGTGGGCGTGATCCACCTGCGGGACCTGGTCGGCGTCTCGGACGACCGGCCGGTCGACGAGATCGCCCGACCGCCGATGCTGCTGCCCGACTCCCTGCCGGTGGTCGACGCGCTGCGCCAGTTCAAGGCCGAACGCCAGCACATCGCGCTCGTGGTCGACGAGCGCGGCGCGGTCGACGGGATCGTGACGCTGGAGGACATCCTGGAGGAGATCGTCGGCGAGATCTACGACGAGACCGACCGGGACCTGCGCGCCGTACGCACCGAGGCCGACGGCACGCTGGTGCTGCCCGGCACGTTCCCGGTGCACGACCTGACCGACCTCGGCGTGGAGCTGCCGAACCGGCCCGCCGGCGACTACACCACAGTCGCCGGGCTGGTGCTGATCTGCCTCGGGCACATCCCGACGGTGGCGGGGGAGCAGGTGACCGTGGACGGCTGGGAGCTGGCGGTGGCCGACGTCGACCAGCGGGCCATCACCGAGGTGCACGTGCGCCGTCACCGCCGCGGCGAGCAGTCGGCGGACGACGATGCGGCGACCGGCAGTCCGGACGACGACGCGGCCGACCCGGCCGACGCCCCCGAACTCGACGACGCCCGCCGCTGACCGGCGCCGGGCGGTCGCCTCACCGGTGTCCGGAACGCCTGGCGCGCCGCCGCCCGGCTTCCGGGGCCCGGCGTCCGCGACCCGGTTCAGCGGTCTCCGGCCGGCGGGCCGAACGGGAAACCGGGCACCGGCGGGAGCAGCTGTACCGCGTCGGCGGGCAGCTGACGGGTGCTCCGCCCGACCAGCCGGGCGATCACCCGCAGCAGCCACGGCCCGGACGGGTGCAGCTCCGGCCCGATCAGCCGGCTGATCACCCGGGTCCACCAGTGCCCGGCGACGATCACGTCGGTGATCCGCAGCCGGTCCGGCGGCCACCCGCCGCGCACCACCACGTCCACCACCCGGCCCAGCCGCCGCCCGTGCAGGTCGTACGCGGTGCGGCCGAGCAGCTCACCCGCTCGCACGGCCGGACCCCGGAATGCGTTCGATCAGGTGCCGGCGCAGCCACGCCTCCACCGGTGACGGCGGCAGGTCCGCCGCCGGGCAGCGCAGCCGCACCGCGCTGTCCACCCGGGCGACCTGCGACAGCGGTACGCGCAACGGCGGCACCGGCGGGTCGTCGGTGAACCGGTCCGCCACCGCCACCAGCAGCCGCCCGACCCGCCCGCCGATCCGCTCCCCGAGCGCGCCCTGCCCGGTGAGCAGGCAGTCCACGTACGGGTAGCCCTCGTCGTCGACGGCGAACGCGATGTCGTCGACGCGCCCGACCAGCCGCCCGTCAACGTCGACGATCTGCCGGTCGAGCAGCCGCTTGGCGAGCTGAACCCTCATGGCCCCATCCCCGTCATGATCGCCAGCGGGATCGCCGCCACCGAAGCGGCGACGATGAGCAGCAGGAACACCGCGCCGAGCAGGTTCATCCACCGCCCGTTGACCCGGTCGCCGAGGTACCCGCGGTCGTTGGCGACCACCAGGATCGGCAGGTACGTCAGCGGCAGCACCACAGCGCTCAGCACCAGCATGTACTCGGTCAGCCGCACCGGGTCCACAGTCGTCATCAGCATCACCACACCGAGCAGCAGACCGACGAGCAGCACGCTGTGGAACCGGGCCGCCTCCCGCGGGCGGACCCGCTTGCCCCATTGCCATCCGAAGTACTGCGCCGCCGCGTACGCCGCCGACAGTCCCGTCTCCAGCGCCGCCCCGAACGTCACCGCGAAGAACGCCAGCACCGTGGCGGCCAGGCCGGCGCCGCCGAGCGCCGTCGCCACCGGCCGCGCCACCTGGTCGAGCGTGCTCAGCGACGCCTCGGACGGGTGGTAGGCCACCGTCGCCACGGCGACCAGCGACAACGCCAGGAACCCACCCACCGGGAAACCGATCAGCACGTTCGAGCGGGCCCGCGCCAGGTCCGCCGCGCCCCACCGCTCCTCCACGCCGCCGGAGGAGAAGAAGAACACCTCGTACGGGCTCACAGTCGAGGCGAACAGCGCCACCGCCACGAACCAGTACAGCGGCCAGCCGTGCCCGGACGCGCTGACCTGCCACACGCCCTGCCCGAGTGCCGGCCAGTCGGTCGGCAGCGCCACCAGCGCGACAGCGAACACCAGCAGAGCCAGCCCGGCCAGGCCGAAGATTCGCTCCATCAGCTCGAAGCGCAGCCGCCACAGCACCAGCCAGACCGCCAGCGCTGCGAGCGGCACCCAGAACAGGTGGCTCAGCCGGGTCGCCAGTTGCAGCGCCAGCGCCACCCCGCCCAGCTCCGCGGCGAGCGTGACGACAGTGACCAGCCACGACGCGACCAGGTTGAGCAGCGCCACCCGCGGCCCGAGCCGCTCCCGGACCAGGTCGAAAACCGCCCGTCCGCTCACCGCCGCGATCCGGCCGGCCATTTCCGCGTACGCGCAGATGCCGACCACCCCGACCAGCAGCACCCAGGTGTGGGCCATGCCGAACAGCGCGCCGGCCTGACTGGCCGCCACCAGGTCACCGATGTCGACGAAGCCGCCGACGGCCGACAGCACGCCGAGCGTGGCGGCGAACAGCTTCCTCACGTCGGGCCGGGAGCGGACGTCCTCACCGAGGCGACGATATCGCCGTCAGCGCCCGGTTTCGGGCGAATGCGTCAGGAGGCGGTGAGGTTCTGCAGCCGCACCTGACCGCGGGCCACCAGCCGGCCGTCGGCGTCGGTGATCTCCACGAGCCAGAGCTGCTGACTGCGGCCCCGGTGCACCGGCGTGCCGACGGCGGTCAGCTCGCCGTCGCGCACCGCGCGCAGGAAGTCGGTCTGGTTCGACACCCCGACGACGTTGCCCTTGTCGCCCAGCCAGAGCGCGCCGCCGATGCTGGCCGCCGTCTCCACCACCGAGCAGTAGACGCCGCCGTGCTGGATCCCGTACGGCTGGTGCAGCTCCGGGCGCACCTTCCAGCGGATCACCACCCGTTCCCCGCTGACCTCGTCGAACGTCAGGCCCAGCAGGGCCACGAAGCCACCGGTCAGGTTCGGCATGTCCACCGCGGTTCCTCCTCGCGTTCGACGGCGCCGCCAGCCTAGTCGGCCGTACCTCGGCAAACCCGGTACGGGCCGGGCCCGGTGATGGGGGAGAATCGGTGACCGTGACCGACAGCAACCTCCCGCAGGGGCGGGACTCCCTGACCGACGACCTGCTGTGGCGGGGCCTGATCCAGGACTCGACCGGCCTCGACGAACTGCGCGAGCTGCTCGACGGCGGGAGCACCACCTTCTACGTGGGCTTCGACCCCACCGCGCCGAGCCTGCACATCGGCAACCTGATGCAGGTCGTGATGGCCCGCCGGCTCCAGCAGGCGGGGCACCGGCCGCTGCTGCTCGTCGGTGGCGCCACCGGGCAGATCGGCGACCCGAAGGAGAGCGCGGAACGGACGCTGAACCCGCCCGAGGTGATCGCCGGCTGGGTGGAGCGCATCCGCGAGCAGCTCTCGCCGTTCGTCACGTACACCGGGGAGAACGCGGCGCAACTCGTGAACAACCTGGACTGGACCGGCGAGATGTCGGTGGTCGAGTTCCTCCGGGACGTCGGCAAGCACTTCCCGGTGAACAAGATGCTCGCCCGCGAGGTGGTCAAGGCGCGGCTGGAGACGGGCATCAGCTACACCGAGTTCAGCTACCAGCTCCTCCAGGCGAACGACTACTTCGAGCTGCACCGCCGGCAAGGCTGCCGGCTCCAGTACGGCGGCTCCGACCAGTGGGGCAACATCACCGCCGGGGTGGACTACATCCGGCGGCGCGGCGCCGGGCCGGTGGAGGCGTTCACCACGCCGCTGGTGACCAAGGCCGACGGCACCAAGTTCGGCAAGAGCGAGACCGGCACGGTCTGGCTCGACCCGCAGATGACCAGCCCGTACGCGTTCTACCAGTTCTGGGTCAACGCAGACGACCGCGACGTCAGCCGCTACCTGCGGTACTTCAGCTTCCGCTCCCGTGAGGAGCTGGAGGAGCTGGAGAAGGCGACAGCGGAGCGCCCGCAGGCGCGCCTGGCCCAGCGGGCGCTCGCCGAGGAGCTGACCACGCTGGTGCACGGCGAGCGGGAGATGGCGCAGGCGGTCGCCGCGAGCCAGGCGCTGTTCGGGCGCGGCTCGCTCGACGAGCTGGCCCCGGAGACGCTGCGTGCCGCGCTGACCGAGGCCGGCCTGGTGCACCTCGACGAGCTGCCGGACGTGGCCGGCCTGCTCAAGGAGTCGGGCCTGGTGCCGAGCATGAAGGAGGCACGGCGGGTCATCGCCGAAGGCGGCGCGTACGTCAACAACACGCGTATCTCCGAGGTGGACGCCACCGTGTCGGCGGGCGACCTGCTGCACGGCCGTTACCTCGTACTGCGCCGGGGCAAGCGCTCGTTCGCGGGCGTCGAGCTGCGCGGATAGCCGCCTGTCGACTGTGTGACGCGGGACGCGCCCAGCGGATTTGACGATCACTCCGCTGGGCGCGTAACTTTCTCTCTGCCAGCGCGGAACGGACGAAACAGGGCGAAAGACCTGGAAGGCCGGAGCGCAGGACCTGAGAACCGGGTGGTGCCCCGGATTCGCCGGGAGGCGGATTTGGCGAGGCGGAACCGACCGGGTAAGGTTGTCGGCCGGTAGGGAAACGGACGAGCCAGCGGGAAACCGCGGGCGGCCGGCCTACCGAATTCCTCGGAAGGACCGACGGAAGTCGGTTGAATCGGGGTGCCCGGTAAAAGGGTGATGCACGACAAACCGGTTGACACCGGTTTGACACGGCAGAAACCACCGGGTAACGTAGTAAAAGTGCCCGG
>NZ_JADKYQ010000016.1:0-153713 GCF_015354395.1 Micromonospora sp. ANENR4 | reverse complement strand
GACAAGCGTCATGGCGAGTTCGTCGCCGCGCGGCTGGGCGAACAGCGACACCGCGAACAGCGCCTTGGGGCGGTCGGTCTCGAAGTCGGTGAAGCGCAGCGGTCCGGCCGAGGGGCCGTCGCCCGGCACGTTCTGCATCGCGAACCAGGCGTCGATAAGCGAGTCGGTGTCCGGCCGCTCGGGCCGCAACTCGCGGACCACCCGCTCGTACGGGACCTCCTGGTGGTCGAGCGCGTCGAGGGCGTCGTCGCGGACCCGGCCGAGCAGCTCGGCGAACGTCGGGTCGCCACTCAGGTCGGCGCGCGTGACCACCGTGTTGACGAACAGTCCGATGAGGTTCTCCACCTCGGGCCGGTCCCGGCCGGCCACCGGCGAGCCGATGCCGAAGTCGTCCTGCCCGCTCCACCGGCCCAGCAGCACCTGGAACGCGGCCAGCAGCGTCATGTAGAGCGTGGCGCCGTGTTCCCGGCCGACGCGGTGCAGGCCGGCCACCAGGTCCGGGCCGAGGACGAACTCGGTGGTCGCCGCCGCGTGCGACGGTCGCTCCGGGGCGGGCCGGTCGGTGGGCAGGGTCAGCGCGGGCAGGCCGGCGAGCCGGTCACGCCAGTAGTCCAGGTCGGCGCGGAGCCGGTCGCCGTCGAGCTCGCGGCGCTGCCGCTCGGCGTAGTCGACGTACCGGACGGGCAGGTCGGGCAGGGTTTCCCCGGCGTACGCGGCGGCCAGCTCGCGGGCCAGCAGGCCGACCGACCAGCCGTCGGAGGCGATGTGATGCGTCGCCGCCAGGACCACGTGCTCGGTGTCGGTGAGCGTCCAGACGACGACCCGCAGCAGCGGTCCGGTGGCCAGGTCGAACGGCCGCTCCGCCTCGACCTCGGCCGCCCGGGCGACCTCGGCGGCCGAGCCGGCGGTGCGCCAGTCGACGGGGGTGCCGGCCGATGGCGGCAGAACGACCCGGGGCATGCCGTCGCGTTCCACGAAACGGGCGCGCAGCGCGTCGTGCCGGTCGACCACCGTGTCCACCGCCGTCTGGAACCGTTCCCGGTCGAGCCGGCCGTGCACCCGCCACATCGGAGTGGTGACGTACGCGGTGTCGCGACCACCGGCCAGCCGGTCGAGGAACCACATGCGGTGCTGGGAGAACGACGGAGAGTAATCAACCTGGACACAGTTCTCTAGCTGGCGCAATTCGAATTCTCCTCGACTGGAAACCGGCAGGCGACAAGCGATTACCGACGCATGCGAGTTGCGTCGGCGCGCAATTCGGTCAGACATCCCGAAGCGCCATGCCCATTCATTCACCCATCGGGCGAAATGCATGGCAAGGCGGAAAACGGTCGCATGCACGACCTATTCCACCGCTCGCACTGATCAGAGGTAGGGCCTGGCTGGACGCCATCCCACGTAGCCGTATGTCGGATTTGGTCCCGCTACGACCACAAACGAGAGATCACAGAATCACTCCCAAGCGACCTTTACGATCCTTAAGTTCGTTTCCGGACGCAGATCCCCCGACACCTCCGGACGGACTCATTCTGCAACGCCGTCCGACGCTCTCGCAAACCCCATCCTGTCGGGAAGCCGATGATCGATGGACGACAACTCCACGTGGATCTTCGAGAACGGACGCCCATTCAGGGGCGCCTTTTCACGCATCGCCGCAGATGGCGGCGGGGGCGGGCGCCGGGGCGTCGCGGCCTCCCCGGGGCGCCGCCGTGCCGGGCAACCCGGCGAAAAAATTCTTCGCGTACGGTTGCCCGGGTGGCGACGGTGGACATGAACGGGGGACCGGGGGTGCGCCCGTCGTACCACGCGCGCCTCCCCCGGACGGCGGACGCGGTCGGCCGACCGGCGGACGCGGTCGACCGACCGGCCGACCGTGCCGGCGACGCCGCAGCGTCCACTGTGGCTGGAGTGTGATGCTCGCTACACGGCCTCGGCACCGGCCGCCGGCGGCGTGGCCATCCGATGGTTCCGGCCGGGCACCCGGAAGTGGTGGAACGTGACGGTGGCGCTGACGTCCAGCGCGTGCACCCAGTGCCACCAGCCGACCGGCACCAGCAGCATCTGCCCCGGTTCGAGCACCGTCTCCAGCACCGTCGCCTCGGCGTACCGGGGATGCCGGTCGAGGTCCGGTCGTGCCGCGTCCACCGCACTGAACGTCCCGCCGCGGGGATAGACGAGGTGCCGCTGGTACGACGGCACCAGCCGGACGTGCTTGCGGCCGAGCACCTGGCAGAGCAGCACGGTGCTGTTGTCCACGTGCAACGGCGTCACGGTACCGGCCGGCCCCAGCAGCAGGTGCCCGCCACCGGCCGGGTCGACGAGGTGCGCCGGCGGCCGCACGTCGGCGGCGAGCGCCCGCAGCGCGCCGTTCCAGTTCTCGTTGCGCGGCACCATGTAGTAGTCGTTCGTCCGCGCGCCGGAGTCCAGCAGCGCCACGTAGTCCGCGAACGGCATGGTGGTGCGGTGCCTGTCGTACTGCCAGGCGTGGTCGGGGTTCGCCTCGCGGCCGGTCATCACCTCGACGACCGCGTCCGGGCACCTGCGGGCCATCCGGGCCGGGGTCCAGTCCCGCGCGGGCCAGTCCTCCATCAGGCCGTCGAGCACTACCGGCCGGTTGCCGTAGTAGTAGCGGGCGAAGAACTCCTCGGCGCCGGGGTCGGACCGGCGCTCCAGGACACGGCCCCCGTCGTCCTCGCGCAGCACCCGGTAGGTGTCCAGCACCGACTCCATCCAGTCGTAGCGAAGCGCGAGCCGCCGGCACACGGCGAAGTACGGGTGGCCGGCGAGCGTGGCCAGCTCCGCGTCGACGGCGTCGGCGTCCGCGCCGGCGGCGACGGCCGCCGCGCGGGCCTGCCCGGCGGCGACGCCCATCGCCAGGTTCTCGGCGAGCCACTCCCGCCAGGCGGGGAGCAGGCCCGGCGCGGCGGCCAGCGTCACCGGGTGACCTCGACGGGCGGAGCGGCCGGCGCGGCCGGGCGGAGCGACAGCACCACGGCGTCGCCTCGGGCGTCAGCGGGCGGCGGCGTGAGCCGGGGCGCCCGGCTGTACTCGGAGCAGTTGACGTAGGAGTTCTTGACGTGGGCCGGGATGTGGTCCGGCGTGTTCTCGGTCATGCCCGGCAGTCAACCGGCGCGGCGTCCCGGCCCGCCAGGGACGCCGATCCCGTCCGGCCCGGGACGCCGTCGCCGCACCGCACGGCCGATCCCCCCGTCCCGGCCGGACCGGGACATCCGCCCCTGGCCGCCGGGACACCGCCGCCCGCAGGGTGACGGCGGCGGGCCGCGCCGGCGCGGGAACGGTACGGCGGGCCCGCGCACCGCCCGGCCCGCCATCCGGCTCACGCCGTTCAGGTGGTCCCCCGACGCCTCCCGGCCTGACACAGTGGACCCGACATGCGTGACGAACTCCTCACTCCGCGTCGAACGGCCTGGGCCGTCCTCGTCGCCACCGGCGTGCTCACGCTCGGCGCGGTCGCCGGCTGGGCGGTGGCGACTCCCCCGTTCACCGCCGCCCAGCTCTACTCGCTCGTCGACCTGCTCGACGGCGTCGTCTACGGCGCGGCGGCATGGCTGATCCTGAGCCGCCGGCGCAGCGGCAGCCGGCTTCCGGGGTGGATCGCCACGGCGGCGGCGCTCGGCGGCGCACTCGCCGCGTGCTGCGCCCAGTGGCAGCTCGCTGTCGGTGGGCCGCCGCTGCTGACCGCAGTGCACCAGTGGGCCTGGGTGCCCGGCCTCTACTCGCTCGTCGTGGTCATGCCCTGGCTGCTGCCCGAGCGGCCGCCGAGCCGGCTCGACCGGGTCGCTGTCGCCATCGGCCTCGGATACGTGGCGCTGACGGTGGCCGTCCTCGCCACCGCGCCGCCGCCGGTGGGAGTGGTGCCGCTGACGCCGGAGCTGCGCGACGCCCGCGCCGCGCTGCTGCGACAGTTGTCCCCCGTCCTGCCGTACGCGCTGGTCGGGCTCGGCGCGCTCGCCGCCGCCGGCGTCGCGTGGCGGTGGCGGCGCGGGGAGCCCGCGCGGCGCAACGGCCTCGGCTGGGTGACAGCGGGCAGCGCGTTGCTCACCCTGGCCTTCCTGGCCACGCTTCTGCCACCGGCGGTGGTGCCGCCGGCCGCGCCCGCGCTGCTGATGCTCGCCTCCCAGGCGTTCTTCCCCGCGGCGGTGGCAGTGGTGGTGCTGCGCCAGCAGTTGTGGGGCCTGCGGCTGGCCGTCCGGCGCACCCTGGTCTGGTACCTGATGACCGCGACGGTGATCGCCGCCTACTGCGCGGCGGTCGCCGTGTCCGACCGGCTGCTGCCGCACGCCGCGCCGCTGCCGCAACTGCTGGTCACCGGCGTGATAGCGGCGGCCTTCCAGCCGGTCCGCGCGCTCGTGCAGCGACGCGTGGACGGGCTCGTGCACGGCGAGCCGCCCGAACTCCTGCTGCACCGGGTGGTGCGCAGCGGCGGCAGCACGACCGACATCGGCGCGACGGTGGCCACCGCGCTGCGGCTGGCCGACGTGCGGATCACCGAGGACGGGCCGCAGCCGCCGCCGCACGAGGGCGGGCCGCCGGTCACCGTGCCACTGGTCCGCGGCGACCGGCTGGTCGGCCACCTGCACGCCTGGCCCCGGCCCGGCGAACTGCTGGACGACCGGGCCGGGGAGGCGCTCGCCGTCCTCGCCCCGGTGGTCGCCGCGATGGTGGACCTCGCCGGCACGAACCGGGACCTGGCCCGGTCGCGGCAACGGCTGGCGGAGGTACGCGACGAGGAGCGCCGCTCGCTGCGCCGGGACCTGCACGACGGCCTCGGGCCGGCGCTCAGCGGCATCGGGCTGGGCCTGGCCGCCACCCGCAACCTGCTGCGCCGCGACCCGGACCGGGCCGAGGATCTGCTGGACCGGCTGACCGAGGAGCTGACCGCACGGGCGGCGGAGGTGCGGGAGCTGGCGCACGGGCTGCTGCCGCCGGTGCTCGCCGACGGCGGGCTGCGTCCCGCCCTGGACCTGCTGCGCACCCAGTACGCGCGGGCCGGGCTGCGGATCGTGATGCGCGCACCCGCCTCGCTGGACCCGCTGCCGGAGAGGGTCGCCACCGCCGCGTACGGCGTCACCGCCGAGGCGGTGCGCAACGTGCACCGGCACGCCGGGGTGGACACCTGCACCGTGTCGCTGGACCGGCGACCGGACCTGCTCCGGGTCACCGTCACCGACGAGGGCCGGGGCGTGGCCGCCGGGCCGGTCCGCCCCGGCGTGGGGCTGCACGCCATGCGGGAACGGGCGCAGGCGGTCGGCGCGACGCTGACCGTCGGGCCGGCCCCCTCCCGTGGCACCACCGTCTGCCTGACCGTCCCCCTGGAGTGCCGGTGACCGACCGCCCGATCCGCGTCGTCGTGGTGGACGACCACCCGGTCTTCCGGCTCGGCATGAGCGCGCTGCTGGACACCCTCGACGGCATCGAGTGCGTCGGCGAGGCCGCCGACGCGTCCGAGGCCCGGGCGCTGGTCGGCAGCACCCGGCCGGACGTGGTGCTGATGGACCTCCATCTCGGGCCGGGGTCCGGGATCGAGGCCACCCGGGCGTTGAGCCGTGACCACCCGGAGGTCCGGGTGCTGGTGGTGACCATGCTCAACGACGACGCCTCACTCGTCGCCGCGGTACGTGCCGGAGCGCGTGGATACGTGCTCAAGGGGGCCTCGGCCGCGGACGTGGAGCGCGGCATCCGGGGTGTGGCCGGCGGCGACCTGGTCCTCGGCGGCCCGCTCGCCGACCGCGCCGCCGCCCTGCTGGGCGCCCGCGCCGACGGCCCGTTCCCGGAACTGACCGACCGGGAACGCGAGGTGCTCGGCCTGCTCGCCCGGGGCCTGTCGAACCCGCTCATCGCGCACCGGCTCGGGCTGAGCGCCAAGACCGTACGGAACAACGTCTCCGCCATTCTGGTCAAACTCCGTCTCGGCAGCCGCGCCGAGGCGATAGCCCGGGCGCGGGACCACGGAATGGGTAATCCGAACGCCGCCGAGCTGCCGCCGTCCCCGGCCCGCTGACCGGCGCCGCCGATTTCGAATCGGCACCCCGGGTCTCGATTCCGATGCGGGCGGCGGAGACGATTACCGCCCGCTGTTCCGGATGACGGTCCCGGCACCGGCCGGTCGGCTTCGTGGCTGCTCAGAGGTGCTGCGCCGGCCGCCCTGTAGCGCCCGAAGCGGGCGGAGAAAGACATCTCCCCACCTGGAAAGAAAGCCTTCCCTAACCAAGGTAAGGCTCATCTTCGCCGGTCCGGGACTCGGCGCGGAAACGACTGCTTACGGCCGCCAACCCCGCATTCCGTTGTTAAGGTGAGCATGATCCTCACTGACGGCGGACGGGTTTGCGGACCGGACCGCCCGGCAAATACCCGATGGCATTCGAGCACCACGAGGCCGGCCGTTCGTGTCCGCCGGCCCGCATGACTTGGAGGCACCATGAAGACCCTGTTGCAGTCTCCGCCGGTACGTGAATGCGCCGCCACCGCGTGCAGCTTCAACGACAACGGCTGTCACGCTCCCGCGATCACCGTGGCGGCGTCCGCCGACGCGGCCTCCTGCGCGACGTTCGTCGAGTCCTCGCTCAGCGGCGGGATCGCCGAGGTCACCGGCGCGGTCGGCGCCTGTGCGCGGGCCGAGTGCGTGTACAACACCAACCTCGCCTGCACCGCCGAGTCGATCACGGTCGGGCCGGGCGCCACGGTCAGCGACTGCCTGACCTATCAGCCCGCCTGACGAACCGGACACCACGCCCGTACGGGTCACGGCGCCACCGTCGTGACCCGTACGGCATGTGCGGCATCCGACCCGCCGTTGCACAGGTAAGCCTTACCTACTACCGTCTGACCTGGGCCGACTTCACCCCTTCCCGGCCGAGGAGACAGACATGGCGTTGCACCCCGCCGGGCGCCCGGCCCCGTCGGCCGGCGTCGCCCCGGTCACCGCAGGGCCGTCGGCGCTTCCCGCCACGCCCCGCGACGCCGTCTCCGCCCGGTGCGTGCTGAGCGCCGCCTCCTCGGTGCGGCTGACGCTCGGCGACACCACCGCCGATCTCCTCTCCGCCCACGCCGTCCTCCCCGACGGCACGATCGTGCTCGCGGTCGACGCGATGAGCCGCACCGGTGGCCTGCTGGTCGCCGCGCGCGGCCACAGCGGTGCGGTACGCCTCGACGTGACCCACCTCGCCCCGGTCGCCGTGCGCTCCCGGGTGCGCGCCCGGCTGCGGATCGTCGGCACCGCCCGCCGCTTCGACCCGGCCGCGCTCGACGCCTGCGACCCGGCCACCGTGATGTCGCTGCTGGATCTGCCGCCGGTGGCGCTGTGGGCACTCGCGCCGGACGAGATCGTCCTCGACCGGGCCGCCGAGCCCGTCGCGGTGGACCTCGGCACGTACCGCGCCGCCCGTCCGGACCCGATCGCCGTCGACGAGGCCGCCCACCTCGCGCACCTGGCCCGGTGCCACGGCGACCTCCTGGACCGGCTCGGCACGCTCGTCGACAGGGGCGCCGACGGGACGCGGATCGTCCCGGTCGCGCTCGACGCCGAGGGCATCGTGCTGCGCGCGGAGCGGTCGGGCGGTCACACCGACACCCGGTTGTCCTTCGCCCGGCCGGTCACCGCCGGCGCCGGCCTCGCCGAGGCGCTGCGGACGCTGCTCGCCTAGGGCGCCCGGGCGGACCTCGCCCGCCCGGATCGAGGCTGCTCACGAGCGTCGCAGATCAGCCGGCTTCGCCGTCGTACCCGCCGCTTCCGCTCTGTACCGAACGCATCGCAGCGGCGGCGGCGCGCCCACCCGTGGCGCCCACCGACGGTGGGGTCGGCGGGCACCGTCGTGGTGGTCGTCAGCTGGTGCAGCAGATGCCGGCCTGGCCGCCGGCCGGGGTGTCGAGACTGACCAGGCTGAGCGGTGCGGAGAGCAGGCCCCCGGAGATTCCGGTCGCCAGCCCCTGTGCGGCCGGCGGGGCCGCGGGGTCGGGGCCGCAGCAGCCGTCGGTGCCGGTGGAGTCGGCGGGGTTGCTGTTGCAGACGCCGGTCTCGGGCAGGTCGAGCTGGACGTCGCGGGCGGCGTCCCAGTCGCCGGCGAGAGCGGCGGCGACGGAACGGACCTGCTCGTATCCGGTGGCCATGAGGAACGTCGGTGCGCGGCCGTAGCTCTTCATGCCGACGGCGTAGTAGCCGGCCTCGGGGTGCGCGAGTTCGGCGGCACCGTGCGGGGGAACGGTGCCGCAGGAGTGCTCGTTCGGGTCGATCAGCGGGGCGAGGGCGCGGGTCGCGCCCATGACCGGGTCGAGGTCCAGCCGCAGCTCGGCCGCGATCGAGTGGTCGGGGCGGAAGCCGGTGGCGGCGACGACACGGTCCACGGTGACGGACTCGTCGGTGCCGTCGGCGTGACGGACGACCACGGCGACCCGGCCCTCGGCCGGGGTGAGGGCGTGCACGGAGAAGCCGGTGAGCAGCCGGATGCGGCCGGCGTCGACGTGGTCACGCAGCCGGGCGCCGAGCGCGCCGCGGGCGGGCAGGGCGTCGGCGTCTCCGCCGCCGTAGGTGCGGGCCGGGCTGGACGAGCGGATCGCCCAGATCACCTCGGTGCCGGGTTCGGCGGTGGCCAGCTCGGCCAGCGACAGCAGGGTGTTCGCGGCGGAGTGGCCGGCGCCGACGACGAGGGTGCGCCGGCCGGCGAAGCGGTGCCGGTCGCCGCCGAGCACGTCGGGCAGCGCGTGGTCGAGGAACGCCGCCGCGTCCTCCTCGCCCCGGGCGGGCAGGCCGGAGGCGCCGAGGACGTTGGGGGTGCCCCAGGTGCCGGAGGCGTCGATGACGGCGCGGGCCAGCAGCTCCTCGCCGTCGGCGAGGCGGATCAGGAACGGCGTCTGTTCGCGGCCGGCGGTACGCAGCCGGTCCAGGCCGAGCCGGCTGATCGCCGTTACCCGCGCGCCGTAGCGCACGTGGGGCTTGAGCTGCGGCAGCTCCGCGAGAGGCTGGAGGTAGCCGGTGACCAGCTCTGCGCCGGTGGGCAGGACGTCACCGGCCGGTGCGACCCAGCCGGCGTCGTCGAGCAGCCGGCGGGCGGCCGGGTCGACGTTGTACCGCCACGGGGAGAACAGTCGCACGTGCCCCCACTGCCGCACGGCCGCGCCGGCGGTGTCACCGGCCTCCAGGACGAGGAAGGGCAGGTCACGCTCGCGCAGGTGGGCGGCGGCGGCCAGACCAACCGGGCCCGCGCCGATCACCACGACGGGCGACTCGTCCAGGACACTCATCGGGAACTCCTCTGTATTGACAGTTTTCGAATCAGTCAGGTGCGGTGACGTCACGTCGCGCCACCGGGCAGCCGTCAGCAGACTCCGACCGGATCGGGCGCCGGGCGACCCATCACGACGTCGGCGGCGGACGGGAAGCAGCCGACACAGGCGTCGTTGATGCGATAGTGGCGTGCGGTGCCGACCGGCTCGACGAGCACGAACCGCACCTCGGTGAGGATTTTCAGGTGCTGGGAGACGGTGGACTGGGCGAGCCCGACCGCGGCGACGAGTTCCCCCACGCTCATCGGCCGGGCGTGGCGGGCCAGGTACTCCACGATCTGCACCCGCGTCGGGTCCGCGAGCGCCCGGAACCACGAGGCGTAGGTCTGCGCGGTGTCGCGGTCGAGGAGGTCGCCCACCACCACTCCTTCAATCGTTTATCGCCGATCGACGATGAAGCCTAGCAGGCGCCGGAGCCGACGACCGCCGGACGGGCACCGCGTGACGACGCCCTCCCCGGCGGGCACCCTGTCTTGATGTCGTTCTAAACAAAGACTTGCACGCTGATTAGATAGATGTCAACCTAGAGACATGCCGAAGCAACAGGCGCCGATCCCCCTCGTCGACCTCAGCGCCGACGCGCCGTGCTGCCCCTCGCTGGCGCAGCGCCGTGTCCCGGCCGAGACCGCGGCGGTGCTCGCGCCCGCGTTCAAGGCCCTCGGCGATCCGGTACGGCTGCAGCTGATGTCGATGATCGCCTCCGCCGAGGGCGGCGAGGTGTGCGTGTGCGACCTGACGCCGGCGTTCGACCTGACCGGGCCGACGATCTCCCACCATCTCAAGACGCTGCGCGAGGCGGGCCTGGTGGACGCCGAGCGGCGGGGCACCTGGGTCTACTACCGCGCGCGGCCGCAGATCCTGCGCCGGCTCGCCGGCCTGCTGTCGATCGAGCCGGCCGCCGCGGAGCAGCGGTAGCCCTCGAGGGAGCGGTCCGATCACCCCCGAGCCCCGTTGCCGCCACACCGACACCCCACTGGAGCGTCCATGAGCACCGCCACCAGAGCCGACCATGCCACGCCGGTGGTGGCACGCCTGTCGCGCCTCGACCGGTTCCTGCCGGTCTGGATCGGTCTGGCAATGGTCGCCGGTCTGCTGCTCGGTCGGATCGTCCCCGGCCTGGACGACG
This sequence comes from Micromonospora sp. ANENR4, assembly GCF_015354395.1. Classification (NCBI taxonomy): domain Bacteria; kingdom Bacillati; phylum Actinomycetota; class Actinomycetes; order Micromonosporales; family Micromonosporaceae; genus Micromonospora; species Micromonospora sp. ANENR4. The sequence continues at coordinate 143,284 of NZ_JADKYQ010000016.1, read as the reverse complement.
CTCTCGGCGCCGTCGAGGTCGGTGGCATCTCCCTGCCCATCGCCCTCGGCCTGCTGATCATGATGTATCCGGTCCTGGCCAAGGTCCGCTACGACCGCCTCGACACCGTCACCGGTGACCGGCGCCTCCTGGTCTCGTCGCTGGTCCTCAACTGGATCGTCGGTCCCGCCGTCATGTTCGCCCTGGCCTGGGTGTTCCTGGCCGACCAGCCGGAGTACCGCACCGGTCTGATCATCGTCGGCCTGGCCCGCTGCATCGCGATGGTCATCATCTGGAACGACCTGGCCTGCGGCGACCGGGAGGCAGCGGCGGTCCTCGTCGCCGTCAATTCGGTGTTCCAGGTCGTCGCCTTCGGCCTGCTCGGCTGGTTCTACCTGTCGGTGCTGCCGGGCTGGCTGGGTCTGGACGGCGCCGCGCTGGATGTCTCCGGCTGGGACATCGCCGGTAACGTACTCGTCTTCCTCGGCATCCCCCTGCTCGCCGGCTACCTCTCCCGCCGCCTCGGCGAGCGCACCAGGGGCCGCGACTGGTACGAGCGGCGGTTCCTGCCCAGGGTCGGGCCCGTCGCCCTGTACGGACTGCTGTTCACCATCGTCGTGCTGTTCGCCCTGCAGGGCGAGGCCATCACCGACCGGCCGGCCGACGTGGCCCGCATCGCTCTGCCGCTGCTGGCCTACTTCGCCCTCATGTGGGCCGGCTCCTACCTGCTCGGCCGGGCCATCGGTCTCAACTACGAACGCACCACCACCCTGGCGTTCACCGCGGCGGGCAACAACTTCGAACTGGCCATCGCGGTCGCGATCGGCACCTTCGGGATCGCCTCCGGCCAGGCCCTCGCCGGTGTCGTCGGCCCGCTGATCGAGGTCCCGGTCCTCGTCGGCCTGGTCTACGTGTCGCTGTGGGCCCGCGCCCGCCTGTTCCCCGCGCCGGGCACCCGGCCGTGAGACGCCCCGACCGCGCTGCGGCACGCCGCGCGGCAACCACCCGTATCAGGGAGACCCGATGAGCGGCAAGCCCAGCGTCCTGTTCGTCTGCGTGCACAACGCCGGCCGTTCCCAGATGGCCGCCGGGTGGCTGCGCCACCTCGCCGGCGACACCGTCGAGGTGCGCTCCGCCGGCAGCGCGCCGGCCGGCCAGGTCAACCCGGCCGCCGTCGAGGCCATGCGGGAGGTCGGTATCGACATCACCGGCCAGACCCCCAGGCTCCTGGAGTACGAGACGGCGGAGTCCTCGGACGTCATCGTCACGATGGGCTGCGGCGACGCGTGCCCCGTCTTCCCGGGCAAGCGGTACGAGGACTGGAAGCTCGACGACCCCGCGGGCAAGGACGTCGACGCGGTACGCCCCGTCCGGGACGAGATCCGCGCCCGGGTGGAACGGCTGCTCGCCGAACTGCAGTCGACACCGTAGTGGTAACCGACGATGATCCGGTCCTGATTGCACCGGCGGGCGGCCGCCGTTGGTGCGACGATGCAAGCGTGGGAACTGCGAAGACTGCCACCCCTGCCATCTCGCCGCTCACCGGCGAGCCGATCAAGCGTGCCGACGCCGAACGCCTCGCGGGCGTCCTGAAGGCGTTGGCCGACCCGGCCCGGCTGCGCCTGCTCAGCCTGATCCAGTCCGCGCCGGAGGGCGAGGCGTCCGTCAGCGACCTCACCGCGCCGCTCGGTCTCTCCCAGCCGACCGTCAGCCATCACCTCCGGATCCTCACCGAGGCCGGCCTGATCGAGCGGGAGAAGCGGGGCGTGTGGGCGTACTACCGCCTGGTGCCGTCCGCGATCTCGGCGATCGCCGAGTTGCTGACGCCTCCTCGTAAACGGCCGACGAAGAAGGTCCGCTGACCCGGCACCCTTGAGGTGCGCGGCCCGAGCCGGTAGAAACGGCGGGGCCGACAGGAGATCAGTCATGACCGACACCGACGGGCGGTTGTCCGCGACGCCGCGTACGACCCTGCGCCGGATGAAGGAGAAGGGGCACCGCGACCGCGCCGCCCTGTTCGACGTGCTCCGGGCCGCCGCCGTCTGCCATCTGGGCGTGCTCGTCGACGGCGGACCGATGGTCGTGCCGACCGTCTACGGCTTCGACGACAGGCACCTCTATCTGCACGGCTCGGTGGCCAGCCGGAGCCTCACCACTGACGCCGAGGTCTGCGTGACGGTCACCGTGGTCGACGGGCTGGTCCTGGCGCGCTCGGTGTTCGAGCACGGGATCAACTACCGCAGCGCGATGATCTACGGCCGGCCCCGGTGGGTGACCGACGCCGAGGAGAAGGTGTACGGCCTGCGGCTGCTGACCGAGCACGTCGCCCCCGGCCAGTGGGACCACGCCCGCCGACCGAACCGGCGGGAACTGGCGGCCACCGCGCTGCTGGCGCTTCCGCTGACCGAGGCGTCGGTCAAGACGCGCAGCGGACCGCCGGACGACGGCGACAGCCCGGACGCCGCCCTCGGGCTCTGGGCCGGCGAGCTGCCGCTTGTCGCGCGCTGGGAGCAGCCGGTGACCGACCCGGCGCTGCCGCCGGCGACGCCGGTGCCGGCGCACGTCGCGGCGCGCGCCGGCACCCGCGCCGACCAGGGCTGACAGGCGGCACCCGGTCCGTCACCGGAGCTGGCGGGCCACCTCCGCCAGCGGCAGCCGGGGCTGGACGGCCGCGCGGGCGGCCACCACGGCGAGCGCTCGGGGCACACCGGCGCAGTGCGCGATGATCTCCCGTACCGCCGCGCGCTCGGCGGTGAGGCGACGCTCGCCGAGGCGCGCCGCCAGCAGGTCCCACGCCTCACCGGCGGCCAGCTCGTCGACCACGACCGGGCACGCGGCCTCGCCGACGACCAGGCCGGTGAGGCGGTGCCGGCTGGTCACGACCACCATGCAGCCGGGTACGCCGGGCAGCAGCGGCCGCACCTGGTCGGCGTCGCGGGCGTCGTCGAGGACGATGAGCATCCGGCGTCCGGCGAGCGCGCTGCGGTAGAGCCCGGTGCGCGCCGCCGGTCCGCACGGGACCCCACCGGGTACGTCGAGCGCCTCGATCAGGCCGCCGAGCGCCTCGGCCGGCGCCACCGCCGGCCGTACCGGGTCGCTGCCGCCGAGCTGGACGTGCAGCACCCCGTCGGCGAACCGGGCGGCCGACCGGTGCGCCCAGCGCAGCGCCAGCGCCGTCTTGCCGATGCCGGACCGGCCGGACAGCACGCACACCACCACGCTCGACATCCGCCGCGGCCCGCCTTCGAGCAGCCGGTCGAGTTGCCGCAGTTGTGCCGAACGGCCGGTGAAGCCGGGGATCTCCAGCGGCAGCTGCATGGGACGGATCCGGGCCGCGACCGCCGGGTGGGCGGGCAGGCCGAGGACCTCGCGGAGCAGCCGGACGGTCGCGGGCCGCGGACGGGTCACCCGCGACGACTCCAGGTTGCGGATGCTCCGGACGCTCAGTCCGGTGCGGGCGGCCAACTCCTCCTGTGTCAGGTTGGCCATTCGCCGTGCGGTAGCGATCTCATGACCCAACGTATCCATGTAGCCGATCACAGCGTCGTCTCCGTACCGGTTCTGGTGGATTCATGACGGTGGACCACCGAAGCCGCGGCCGCTGAGCGGGCAGTCAGCAGCGACATTGCCGGTGATCTGCCGGTGAAGCTCCTGTTGGCCAGACGAGGTTAAGTCCACAGTGGGTCCGACGCTATCGACCGGAGTCGAATCGACGGTCGACGAGGCGGGCGCTTCCCGGCATCGGTGCAGCGTCGCAGAAGCAGCACTTCCGGTCACTCTCCGCAAACCTCAGACCCGTCCGGCGCGGGCCCGGCGGGCAGCGCGCCGACCAGGAGGACGAACATGCGAAGGTACGTCAGCGACACCGCCGAACTCACCGACGAGTACGGCATCCGGATCGGCCGCTGGACGCAGTACCGCGATCTCGGCCCGTTGCCGTTCGACGCCATGTGGTGCGTGATCCCGCCCGGTGGCAGCAGCAGCGAGGACATCCACCCGGAGGTCGAGTTCGCCGTGGTGACCCGCGGCACGGCCATCTACGAGGCGGGTGGCGAGAAGGTCGAGGTGCCGACCGGCGGCGTGATCCTGCTCGAACCCGAGCAGAGCCACGTCATCCACAACCCCTCGCCGGAGCAGCCGCTCACCATCCTCAGCATCTACTGGATGCCCCGGCCCGGCGACTCGGCGCAGCCCGGCGCGGACGACGGAGCCGGCCGTGACTGACGCCGCCACCGGCGCGGTGCTGGTGGTGACGCCGCCACCGACGCCGAACGGGCCACTGCACCTCGGGCACCTCAGCGGCCCGTACGTCGCCGGGGACATCGCGGCCCGCGCGCTGCGTGCCGCCGGCCGGCGGGTGGTGACCCAGTGCGGCCTGGACGCGCACCAGAACTACGTGCTCGCCCGGGCGGAGGCGCGGGGCGAGACTCCCGCCGACACCGTCGCCCGCTACGGCTCGTCGATCCACGCCGCGCTGCGCGCCGCGCGCATCCGGTACGACGTGATGGCCGACCCGTCTGCCGACGCCGGCTACCGCCGGGCGGTGGCGCACCTGCTCACCGAACTGGTGGAGGCGAAGGTGGTGGAGGTCGCCCCGGTGTCGCTGCGCGCCTGCGCGGCCTGCCGCCGGACCCTGCACCACGTGCGGGTCGCCGGGCGCTGCCCGGCCTGCGGCGCCGGCGCGAACGGCGGCACCTGCGAGGGCTGCGGCGGGTTCTGCACCGCCGCGAACCTCGTCGGCGCGCGCTCGACCTGCTGCGAGGCGGAGCCCGAACCGGTCACGCACACGGTCCCGGTGCTGCGGCTCGACGAGCACCGGGAGCGGCTGGCCGAGTTCTGGTCGCGCGCGGTGCTGCCGCCCCGGCTGCGGCGCCTCGTCGCGTCGTACCTCGACGGCGGGCTGCCGGAGGTGCCGCTGGCGTACCCGACGGACTGGGGCATCGAGTGGGACGACGGCCTGCGCGTCGACGTCTGGGCCGAGATGGCCCTGGCCAACCTGGTGCTGCCCGCCCGCCACCTGCGGCCGGACGCGGACACGCTGGCCGGGTACCTCGACGCGTGGCGGGACGTGGACGAGCAGTGGATCTTCCTGGGGGTCGACAACGCGTTCTACTACGCGCTGCTCATCCCGGCCCTGCACCTGGCCGCCGGCCTGCCCGACCGGCCGACCGGGCTGGTCGTGAACGAGTTCTACCGGCTCACCGGCGCGAAGTTCTCCACCAGCCGCGAGCACGCGATCTGGGCGCACGAGTTCCTCGCCACCGAGGACCCGGCGGTGGTCCGGGCGTTCCTGAGCTGGGACCGGCCGGACAGCTACGAGTCGGACTTCCGGCCGGAGGCGTACGAGGCGTTCGCCGCCCGGTACGCCGCGACAGTCGCCGGAACCACCGCCGGGCTGGACGGCATGCTCGCCGACACCGAGCTGACGCGCGGTGAGCAGGCGCTGCGGCCGGAGCACTTCGACCCGGCCACCGCGGTCCGGGCGGCGCTGGCCGCGTACCCCGGTGCGCCGGAGCGGGCGGCCCGCCTGCTCGGCGTCGTCGGCGGCGCGGAACCGGCGGGTTCGGATGGGTGAGCCGCGCGTGCTCGTCGTCGGCGCGGGCGTGAGCGGCGTCCTGCTCGCCCGGCGGCTGCGGGACGCGGGCGCCGACGCGGTCCTGATCGGTCCGCACGGCGGCGGTCCGGACGGGCGGCCCGCCGACGCGACGGCCGCGTCCGGTGGGCTGGTGCGGGCCTTCGAGCCCGATCCGGCCGCCCGGTCCCTCGCCGCCGCGAGCCTCGCCGAACTGCTGGCCGATCCGTCCCTCGCGACCGCGGCCGGGTGGCGGCGGACCGGCTCGCTCTACCTGCTCGACGCCGGGTCGGCGGCCGGCGTGGACGGCGCCGAGGTGCTGACCCGGGGCGAGGTCGCCCAGCGGTTCGGTTTCGCCGGGCTCCCGGACGGCACGGTGGGGATCTGGGAGGACCGGGCCGGCTACCTCGATCCGGACCGGCTGCGCCGGGCCGTCCTGCGTGGCCTCGGCCGGACCGAGACCACACCGGTGGCGCGCCTCGACGACCGCGTGGTCGAGCTGCGCGACGGCCGCCGGCTCACCGGCGACCTCGTCGTCGTGGCCGCCGGGGCCTGGACCCCGCGCCTGCTGCGCGCCGCCGGGCTGCCGGCCTCGCTGCGCACCAAGCACATCCAGTACGCCCACCACGTCACCGGCCGCGGCGACCTGCCGTGCTTCGTGGACGAGACCAGCGGCCTCTACGGCCGGCCGGCCGGTCCGGGGCGGGTGCTGCTCGGGCTGCCGAGCGACAGGTGGGACGTCGACCCGCCGGCCCCGGAGCCGGACGCCGCGCTGGCGGCACGGGTCCTGACCGTGGCCGCGCGGCGGCTGCCCGGCCTGGATCCGCGACCGGCCGGCCCGCCGGTGAGCGCCGCCGACTGCTACAGCGACCCCGCCGGCCTGGCCCTGCGCCATGTGTCCGGTGCGGTGCACACCTTCACCGGCGGCAGCGGCGGCGCCGCCAAGACCGTCCTGGCCGCCAGCCGGCTCGCCACCACCGCCCTGCTGAACACCCGAACCGCGATCCCTGTCCCCCACGGCCAGACAGAGGAAGACTGATGACGCAGACCTTTCACACAGTGGGAATCGGCGCCGGGCCGGCGAACCTGAGCCTCGCGGCGATGTACGACACCCTCGCGCCGCACGACATCGCGCTGTTCGAGGCCCGCGACCGGCCGGGCTGGCACGACGGGATGCTGCACAGCGGCGTCCGCATGCAGACCGGCTGGGTCAAGGATCTTGTCTCGCTCTACGACCCGACCCACCCGCTGTCGTTCCTCAACTACCTGGTCACCACCGGCCGGGTGTACGCCCTGCTGGGCGCCGGGTTCGACACCATCCCCCGGATCGAGTACCAGCAGTACCTGGTGTGGGCGGCGGGTCAGCTGCCGCGCATCACGTACGGCACCCGCGTCGACCGGGTGGAGTTCGACGGCGCGCTGGTCAGCCGCAGCGGCGGTGCGGAGGTCGCCCGCTCCCGGCACCTGGTGCTCGGCAGCGGAACCGTCCCCTTCGTACCGGAGTTCCTGGACGCCCTCGACCCGCGCCACCTGTTCGTCGCCGACGAGCTGCACCAGCGCCTCGCCACCGTGCCGGACGAGCCGGACCTGCCGTGGATCGTGATCGGCAGCGGCCAGACCAGCGCGGAGTGCGTCGCGGCGCTGCTCGCCCGCGGGTGCCGCGACATCAGGTGGATCGGACGGCGGTCGTGGTTCGCCCCGCTGGAGGACTCGCCGTCGGCGAACGACCTGTACCGGCCCGCCTACCAGGAGGCGTTCCTCACCCTGTCCCGGGACGTGCGGGAACGCCTCGTCTCCGGCCAGATCCTGACCAGCGACGGCATCTCCCCCGGCACGTTGCGCGGCATCTACCAGCACAACTACGAGGAACGGCTGCGCACCGGCCGGTTCCCGGTGACGATCATGCCGAGCCGTACCGTGACCGGCGCCCGGCAGCTCGACGGGGAGGTCGAGCTGGAGTGCCTGACCGCCGGCAGCGGCGAGGAACGGCACCGGGCGGTGAACCTGGTCGTCGCGGCGGGGCGCCGGCAGGCGCCGCTGCCCTTCGACCCGGAGCTGACCGCGCTGATCGACCTGGACGAGCGCGGCGAACCGGTCATCGAGTCGGACTACTCGATCCGGTGGAAGCACGCCGACGACCACAAGATCTTCGTGCTGAACCGGGGGCGGTACGTCCAGGGGCTCGTCGACTCCAACCTGAGCATCCTGCCGATCCGCAGCGCGATGATCCTCAACTCGATCGCCGGCCGTACGGTCTGCCGGTTCCGCGACGACTACCTGAGCACCCGATGGGCGTGAGCGCGATGACATCGTTCGACTACGACGACCGGATCTTCGTCTCCGTCGACCACGCCGGTGACGCCGACCCGCTGCGGGGCCACTACCACCAGCGCGGCGACCTGGTCTGGGCGGAGATCTCCGGCGGCCCGGTACGGCACGGCCGGCTCGCCGGCACCTGCGACGCGCAGGGCGTGGTGCGCTTCGCGTACGTGGAGGTGCTCACCGACGGCAGCATCGTGGTCGGCGAGTGCGAGTCGCGGCCCGAGCGGCTGCCGGACGGCCGGATCCGGCTGCGCGAGCAGTGGCGCCGGCACGGGCCGCGCCGCGACAGCGGTGTCTCGGTCATCGAGGAGGCCGCCCCGGCCCCCGTCGAGGCGAGGGAGGAGCAGCGTGTCTGACATCCAGATCGTCAGCTTCGTCGTCGCGAGCCTGCTCATCATCATCGTGCCGGGCGTCGACTTCGCCCTGGTCACCCGGCAGACCGTGCGGTACGGGCGGCGGGCCGGGTTCGTGGTGCTGGCCGGGCTGTTCGCCGCCGCGCTGGTGCACGCCTCGCTCGCCACCGCAGGCCTGTCCGCCCTGCTGGTGTCCTCGCCGGCGCTCTACACGGTGCTGCGCGTCGCCGGTGCGCTGTACCTGCTCTACCTGGGCGGCACCATCCTCTGGGCCACCCGGCCCCGCCGGAGCGCCCCGGTGGCGCAGCCGGCCCCGGTCGGCGCGGGCGGGGCCGGCACAGGGGCCGCCGCGCCGGTTCAGGACGTCCCGGCCGACGACGAGCCGCACGTGGCCCGGCGCTCGTTCGTCATGGGCGTCACCAGCCAGCTGCTGAACGTCAAGGTGGTCGTCTTCTACGTCTCGTTCGTGCCGCAGTTCGTCAAGCCCGGCGACGGCGCGGCGGCCCGTACGGCGGTGCTGGCCGCCACGTTCATCGGCCTCGCGGTGCTCTGGTGGGCCTGCTACATCCTGCTCATCGACCGGTTGCAGCCCTGGCTGACCCGGCCGTCGGTGCTGCTGGTGATCGAACGGCTGACCGGGCTGATCCTGATCGTCCTGGCGGTACGGATCGCGCTGAGCCACTGAGCCGCACCCCGTGGGCGCCCGCCGGTCCGGTGGGCGCCCACGGGTCAGGCGTTGCGCGGGCGGTGGGCGACGGTGAGGACGTGGGTGGTCGGCCAGTCCAGCGGCCGGCCGTCCAGGTCGGTCAGGGACGCGACCGGTGCGATCCGGTTGTCGATCACCCAGTCGTTGCGGACCGGCGCCGAGGCGGGGCCGATCTCGAAGCCCACCTCGGCGAGCAGCTCCGACCAGTCGGCGAAGCTCAGGCCGCAGAACTGCTCCTTCGTCTCCGACAGCCAGTTGTCGGTGTAGTCCTTGCGGGTCAGGTAGTCCATCGCCGCACCCAGGCCGAGGCGTACCGCGCCGTCGGCGAGCGGCTCGTAGTCGAAGCCGAACGCGAAGTCCACGGCGAACTGGTCCAGCCGGGCCCGCGTCGACAGTCTCGAGACGTACCGCCGAACCTCGGCCGAGGGCAGATCGGCCAGGTCACGGCGGGGCGAGGCGGGGTTGTCGCCGTCGTCTGTGGTCAGCCGCAGGATCACCGGCCGGTCCGGCTCGTCCGGCCCGCATACGTCGCTGTTGATCCAGACGCCGCCGGGCACCGTGTGGTCGTGGATGCGGCGGGCGAACTGGAGCAGCGACTCCCGCTGCCGCCCGTACGACCAGATCTCGTGGGTGAGCGCGAAGGTGAGCGTGGTGTCGACCGAGCGGTCCTTGAACACCGCGCCGCCGAGGACGTTGCGGTGGAAGAAGTAGACGTTGGCGTTGCGGAACACGCCCTGCGCCTTCTTGTGCAGGCACTCCTGGTAGAGGTGGCGGGCCACCTCCACGCCGATCAGGTCGCTCTCCCGCAGCGTGGCCTCCCGGTCGGCCAGTTCCAGGACGGCACCCGCCCCGCAGCCGATGTCCACGATGCGGCCGGGCTGCACGTACCGGCGAACCGAGTCCCACTTGCGTTCGGCGGCCGAGGCGAACGCCTCCACGTAGGTGCGGTAGTCGCGGGTGACGGTGAGGCCGCCCTCGTCGCCGACGAGCGGGTCGTTGACCACCGACCGGATCGCCTCGACCAGGCGGTAGCGCTCGAACACGTCGATCGTCGCCGGATGGGTGAGCGACCGCCAGCTCTCGTCGCCGGCGGCCAGGCGCAGCAGCACGTCCCACGGCCGTTCCGGGGTCTCGGGCAGGTCCGGGTCGGCCTCGACCTGCGCGATCGCGAAGCCGAGCCGCTCGTACAGCTTGGCGACCTCCGGCGTGGAGCAGGCCACCACGGTGTCGGCGGGGGTGAGTTCGAGTCCGGTGGCCACCGCGATGCTCTTGAGCGTGACCTCGGCGAACGCGTCGGTGTACGCGGTGTCGAAGATCGGTACGGCCAGCGAGCGCAACCCGGTCAGCACGCTGAACCGCTCGATCGCGGCCTCCCGCCTGTGGTACGCGACGGGGTTGCGCCTGGTGTTCTCGTGGTTGGCCGACGTCACCGCCCAGACCACTGTGGCCTCGTCGCCGGCGAGCCGGCTCAGGTAGTCGGCCTGGAACCGGGTCAGCAGGTGGTGCCGCCCCGGGAACAGCACGAAGCGGGTCGGCAGGTCGGTCATGGTCACCTCGCCTGGGCGGTGGAGCGGGCGGTGATCATACCGGGACGCGCCAGGAACGCCAGAGATGGCCGTACCGGCCGTCGGCGGCGAGCAGTTCCTCGTGCGTGCCCTGCTCCACGATCCGGCCGTGGTCGAGTACGACGATCCGGTCCGCGCTCACCGCCTGGCTGAGCCGGTGCGCCACGATCAGCGTGGTTCGCCCCTGCGTGGCCGCGAGGGCCGCCCGGTCCAGGTCGCGGGCCCCGGCGCTGCCCGCCTCGGCGGTCGCCTCGTCGAGCACGGCGACGGCGGGCGCGGTGAGCACCAGCCGGGCCAGGGCGACCTGCTGGGCCTGCGCGGCGGTGAGCCGGTGGCCGCCCTCACCGACCGGCGTCGCCAGCCCGTCCGGCAGGGCACGCAGCCAGCTAATGGCGCCGACCCGCTCCAGCGCGTCGAGCAGCTCGGCGTCGGTCGCCTCCGGGGCGGCCAGGCGCAGGTCCTCGGTGAGCGGGCCGGCGAAGACGTGCACCTCCTGGCTGACCAGTGCCACGTCCCGCCGGGAGGTGGCCTCGTCCGTCGCGGTCAGCGGCGCGCCGTCGAGGCGTACCGATCCGTCGGTGGGCGCGATGATCCCGGCGGCGATGCCGGCGAGCGTGCTCTTGCCGGCGCCGCTGGCGCCGACCAGCGCGACCCGCTCCCCCGGTGCCAGGCGCAGCTCGACGTCGGCGAGCACCAGCGGCCCGTCGTCGTAGTGGTGCCGGCGCACCGTGACGTCCAGCGCGGCCGGGCCGCGCGGGCCGGCGGGCGGGGCGGACGCGGTGGCCGGTGCGGTGTCGGGCAGGTTCGCCACGCCGACCAGCCGGGCGAGGCTCGCGCCGGCCTGCAGCACCGAGTCGGACTCCATCAGCAGCAGGCCGATCGGGTTGAACAGCCGGTGGAAGTAGAGCGCGGCGGTGGTCGCCGCGCCGACGGTGACCAGGTCGTCGCGGACCAGGAGGAAACCGGCCACGAGCACCGCGGCCAGGCCGAGGAACTCCGACCTGTTGATCCGCAGCCCGAAGCGGGTGTGCAGGTTGAAGATCTCCAGCGACAGGTCGCGGGCGAGGCCGGACCGCTCGGCGATCGCTGCCACGTGCGCGTCCTCGGTCCGGTACGCGCGCACCGTCGCCGCGCCGCGCAGCGCACCGGCCATCGCCTGCGTCCGCTCACCGGTGGCGACCCGCTCGCGGGCGTAGTACGGCATCGAGCGCCGCAGGTACCAGCGCAGCGCCAGTGCGTACGCGGGCGCGGCGACCAGCCCGGCGAGGCCGAGCCGCCAGTCCAGCGCGACCAGCCCGAACACGGTGAGCACGACGGACAGCAGCGCGCCGACGAACGCCGGGCCGCTCACCGCGATCACGTTCGTCACCACCGCCACGTCGTCGCCGACGCGGGCCAGCAGGTCGCCGGTGCCGGCCCGCTCCAGCGTCACGGACGGCAGGTGCAGCGCCCGGTCGAGGACGCGCTCACGCAGCCGGGCCAGCACCGTCTCGCCGAGCCGGGCCGCGAGCGCGGCACCGAGCGCGGTGAGCAGGCCGGTGAGCACGGCGGCGGCGGCGATCACCGCCACCCGGCCGGCGATCCGGGAGGCCGGGGCGTCGGCGATGACGTCGTCGACCAGGCGGCCGAGCACCCAGGGTGCGACCAGGCCACCGGTGGCGGCGGCGACGAGCACCGTCGCGGCGGCGGCGCTGAGGCCGGGCCGGTCGCGGAACCGGGCGACGAGCGTGGTCCAGGTCTGGCGGGCGGACGCGACGGGCAGCAACGTCCGGCCGGGGGTACGCGGTTCGGCGGTCACCGCAGCGTCTCCTCGCGGTAGCGGGGGTCCTCGGCGAGCAGGCGCTCGTGTGGTCCCTCGGCGGCCACCCGGCCGTCGGCGATCACCACCACCCGGTCGGTGATGCGCAGCAGGGCCGGGCTGCTGGTGATCAGGAGCGTGCCCCGGGGCGCCGCCCGGCGCGCTTCGGCCAGCCCGTCGGCGAGCTGCGCCTCGGTGGCCGCGTCGACGGCGGTGGTGGGGTCGTGCAGCACCAGCACGGGCGGGTCGGCGTGCAGCGCCCGGGCCAGTCCGAGCCGCTGGCGCTGTCCACCGGAGAGGTTCGCGCCCCGCTCGACGAGCCGGTGGTCGAGGCCGCCGGGGTGCGCGTCCACCACGTCCTGGGCGGCCGCCGCCCGGACGGCGGCGTGCAGCCGTGCCTGGTCGGTACGGGCGCCGGCGGCGAGGTTCGCCGCCACTGTGCCCTCGAACAGCGTCACGTCGTGCGGTTCGACGAGCACGGTGCCGCGCAGCGCGTCGACGTGCAGGTCGTCGGCGGGCACGCCGTCGACACGCACGGTGCCCCGGCGCACGTCCGGCGGCACCCGCCCGGACAGCAGCGCCACCAGCGCCTCGGCGTCGGCCGGGTCGTACGCGAGCACGCCGACCACCTCGCCGGGGCCGACGCGCAGGTTCACCCCGTCCAGTCCGGCGTGCCCGACGTCGTCGAGGGCGAGCCGGGGCCCGTCCGGGTGGGCCGGGGCGGGCGCGTCGCCGGGCCGGGTGAGCGGCTCGGCGCCGAGCACGCGCGCCACCCGGGCGGCGGAGGCGCGGGCCATCGCGAACAGCTGCACGCACCAGCCCATGGTCTGCACCGGCTCGGCGATGAACTGCGCGAGGCCGACCACTGTGACCAGCTCGCCGATGGTGAGCCGGCCGCGCAGGGCGAGCCAGCCGGCGACACCGGCGACCGCGGCGAGGAACAGGCCGTTCGCGGCGGTGGTGAGCCCGAGGTGCAGTCCCTTGGTGTTCGCGGCGCGCAGCGTCACGGCGAGCGCGTTGCGGCTGGCGGCGGCGTACCGGCCGGCGGCGTGGTGCTGGGCGCCGATGCCGCGCAGCACGCGCAGGCCGGAGACGAGGTCCACGGCGAGCGCCGTGGTCTCCGCCAGGGCCTCCTGCTGGGAGGTGCTGCGCCGGGACAGCAGCGGCGCCATCCGTTGCAGCACCAGCACCAGCACGGGTACGCCGACGAGCACGCCGAGCCCGAGCGGGATGTCGATGACCAGCAGCGCGGTCGCCGCGACGGTCAGCGCGGTCACCGCGGCGACACCGAACCCGGCGACCCGCACCACGTACGCGGAGAGTTCGGCGTCGGAGGCGGCGACCGAGAGCAGTTCACCGTCGCGCAGCCCGGAGCGGTGCCCGCGCGGGTCGAGCGCGCGCTCGGCGATCTCCACCCGGAGCAGGTGCGCCTCCCGTTCGACGGCGGCGAACGCCTGGCGGGCACCGTTGCGGTAGGCGAACGCCAGCACGGCGAACAGGGCGGCGAGGCCGGCGACCGAGTACGCGAGCGCCCACGGGTCGCCGGTCACCACGGCGCGGTCGATGATGACGCCGATCGCCACCGGCACGAGCGCCTCGGCGACCTGGTGCAGGCCGAGCAGCGTCACGCCGATCAGCACCGGCCGTCGCTGGCGGCGCAACGCCTGACGCAGCACGTACCGGGCCGTGACGACGCCGGCGGCGGGTTGCGGGGACACGAGGGGAGGCCTCCAGTGCTCGAAGTGAGGACAGCCTAACCTCAGCACGCGCGGTGACCGAGTCGGGTGGCACGGCTCACCACGGCCTCCGCCAGCGGGGCACGGTGACCGCCGGTAATGTTGATCAGGCCGAGAGTGCACCCATATGTCCGCTGCCCCGAGGAGCGACCATGCTCGATCACGCGTCCGGCCGCATCGACATCGCCCGCCTTCAGGAGACGCTCGACGGACCGTGGGCCGCGGTCCGCCGGGCTCACCGCGAACATCTCGACGAACGGTTCCTGCCGGTCTACGGCGAGACCGGCGACCAGGCGCGCGAGCGGATCACCCGGCTGCTCGGCGAACTCCCGGTCGAGCTGGGTATCGCCGCGGGCTTCCCGGCCGAGTACGGCGGCCGGTCCGACGTGGGCGCCTCGATCGTCGCCACCGAGATGCTGGCGCAGGTCGACCTGTCACTCATGGTGAAGGCCGGCGTGCAGTGGGGCCTGTTCGGCGGCGCGGTCGCCGCGCTCGGCACCAAGCGGCACCACGACGCCTACCTGCGGGACATCGTCTCCGGCCGGATCTTCGGCTGCTTCGCGATGACCGAGACCGGCCACGGATCGGACGTACAGCAACTGCGCACCACCTGCGTGTACGACCCGCAGACGCAGACCTTCGACCTGCACACGCCGCACGAGGCGGCCCGCAAGGACTACATCGGCAACGCGGCCCGGGACGGGCGGATGGCCGTGGTCTTCGCCCAGCTGATCAGCGACGGGCGCCGCCACGGGGTGCACGCGTGGCTGGTGCCGATCCGCGACGAGCACGGCAACCCGATGCCCGGCGTGACCATCGGCGACGCCGGGCCCAAGGCCGGCCTGCTCGGCGTGGACAACGGGCGGCTCAGCTTCGACCACGTACGGGTGCCGCGGGACATGCTGCTGGACCGGTACGCGCAGGTGGCCGAGGACGGGACGTACTCCAGCCCGATCGAGAACGACTCCCGCCGGTTCTTCACCATGCTCGGCACGCTGGTGCGGGGCCGGGTCAGCGTGGGCGGCGCAGCGTCGGCGGCCACCAAGGCGGCGCTGGCCATCGCGGTGCGGTACGGCGACATCCGCCGCCAGTTCAGCGACGCCGAGGGTGACCGCGAGGTGCTGCTCAACGACTACCTGGCCCACCAGCGCAAGCTGCTGCCCGCGCTGGCCACCACGTACGCGCTGCACTTCGCCCAGACCGAGCTGGTCGCCGCACTCGACGAGATCCAGGGCGGCGACGGGCCGGTCGACGAGCACCGGCAGCGGGAGCTGGAGTCCCGGGCCGCCGGACTGAAGGCGGCGCAGACCTGGCACGCCACGCGCACCATCCAGATGTGCCGGGAGGCGTGCGGCGGCGCCGGCTACCTGTCGGAGAACCGACTGCCCAGCCTCAAGGCCGACACCGACGTGTTCACCACGTTCGAGGGCGACAACACGGTCCTGCTCCAGCTGGTCGCCAAGGGCATGCTGACCGGCTACCGGGACGAGTTCGGTTCGCTGGACGGCTGGGGGCGCGCCTCGTTCGTGGCCGAGCAGGTACGCGAGATGGTGCTGGAACGCACCGCCGCGCGGGCACTCATCGCGCGGCTGGTCGGCGCGGTGCCGGGCCGGGACGACGAGGTCGCCGTCACCGACCGGGGCTGGCAGCTCAAGGTGTTCGAGGATCGGGAGGAGCACCTGCTGGACAGCGCGGTCCGCCGTCTGCGCGGTGGTGCCTCCACCAAGAAGGACCGTCCGTTCGACATCTTCAACGACGTGCAGGACCACGTCCTCGCCGTCGCCGCCGCGCACGTCGACCGGGTGACCCTGGAGGCGTTCGTCGCGGGCATCGACGCCACCGCCGACCCGGCGGTCAAGGAGCTGCTGTCCCGGGTCTGCGACCTGTACGCGCTGAGCGTCATCGAGGCGAACAAGGGCTGGCTGCTGGAGCACGGCCGGCTCACCCCGGCCCGGTCGAAGGCGATCACCGGCGTGGTGAACGGGCTGCTCAAGGAGCTGCGCCCGTACATGCGCACGCTTGTGGACGGCTTCGCCATCCCTGATGCGTGGCTGCACGCCGCGATCCTGCGCGAGGAGCCGGAACGGCAGGAGAGGATGGCCGCCCACGACGCCACGGGCGACCCGCAGGCGGTCGCCGCATAGCCGGCCGGCGCCACGGCTCCCGGCCGCGGACCGGTAGCCGAACCGGCGGCAGACATCGACCGGCATGTATTGACACATTTCGTTACGGCGGTGATAGTAACTGCAAAAGCTCCCGCCGGTCCCTCCGCTGGGACGCATCGCGGCGGCGCCACACCGACGTGGCCGGCACACCGCCACCACCACCGTCCAGGGAGCGCCGTCACGACGTCCCCTGGAGGACGCATGAGAAGAAGATCGAAGATCTACGCGGCGCTGGCGGCCGCCATCGTCCCGCTCGCCTCCGTGGTCGTGGCGCTCGGCGCGACACCCGCGGGCGCCGCGATCGGCGGCTCGGGGCCCTACCCCGCCGACTACGAGACCTCGTCGAGCCTGCCCAACCACACCATCTTCCGTCCCCAGACGCTCCCGTCCGAGCGCCTTCCCGTCCTGGTCTGGGGCAACGGTGCCTGCTCGGCGAACGGGCTGTCGCAGGGCAACTTCCTGCGCGAGATCGCCTCCCACGGCTTCCTCGCCATCGCCAACGGCGCACCGAACGGCTCCGGCTCCACGAGCGCGCAGATGCTCACCCAGTCCATCGACTGGGCGGTGGCGGAGAACTCCCGGTCGGGGAGCAAGTACTACAACCGGATCGACACCACCAAGATCGCCGTGGCCGGGTTCTCCTGTGGCGGCGTCGAGGCGTACGCGGTCTCGAACGACCCGCGCATCACCACCACCGGCATCTTCAGCAGCGGCCTGCTCAACGACGCCGACGACTACCAGTTGCGGCGCCTGACCAAGCCGATCGCGTACTTCATCGGTGGGCCCAGCGACATCGCCTACCCGAACGCGATGGACGACTGGGGCAAGCTGCCGGCCGGGCTGCCCGCCTTCATGGGCAACCTGAACGTCGGGCACGGCGGCACGTACGACCAGCCCAACGGCGGCGAGTTCGGCCGGGTCGCGGTGCTCTACCTCAAGTGGCGCCTGAAGGGCGACATCAGCGCCGGCGCCAACTTCGTCGGCCCCGACTGCGGTCTGTGCCGCACCCAGTGGAGCGTCCAGCAGAAGAACCTGACGCTGGACGGCCCGGCGCCCACCACTCCCCCGCCCACGACCCCGCCGCCCACCACGCCCCCGCCGCCCACGACCCCGCCGCCGACCACGCCACCGCCGGGCGGGGCCTCCTGCACCGCCGTCTACACCGTCCAGGACCAGTGGAACGGTGGCTTCGTCGCAGGCGTGACGGTCACCGCCGGGAGCGCCGCGCTGACCGGCTGGCGCGTGACGCTCACGCTGCCCGGCGGCGCCGCGATCAGCTCGCTGTGGAACGGCGTGCCCAGCGGCACCAGTGGCACCGTCACCGTGGCCAACCAGAGCTACAACGGACAACTGGCCGCGGGGCAGACCACCACCTTCGGATTCCAGGGCACCGGAACCGGCGGCGGAGCCACCGCCACCTGCGCCGGAAGCTGAGCCACCTCGACGGGGGCCGGCGCCGGACGCCGGCCCCGTCGAGGTGAGTATCGTCTCGCCACGCCCCCGGCCGCCGACCGGTCCGTCGTGGACGGTCCGCACAGGGCCCGGCAAGACTGCCTGCTAGCACCACCGGCAGCGGGCCGAGCTGAACGCCGCATGCACCAGGAAGTCCTGTGCCGTAAGCCTTTCCGCCATCCACACGAAGTTGACATGGTTGATGGTTGGGCTAGGGTTCCGCCGAACGGTTGTCACCGAGGCAGATATCCGGTCACCACGAGGACGGCATGACGGCACAGTGCAGTGGCTTCGACGTCCGCTTGCTGGGCAATCTCCGGATCACGTACGCCGGGCGGGAACTGCCACTGCGCTCGGCCCAGCGCCGGGCCGTCTTCAGCGCGCTGGCGCTCACCCCGGAGCGGGGCCTGTCCCGGGACGAGCTGATCACCGCCGTCTGGGGTGACGACCCGCCGGCCAGCGCGACCGGCAACCTCTACACGTACGTCTCCGCCCTGCGCCGGATGCTCGAACCGGACCGCGACAGGTGGTCCTCCGGCCGGGTGCTCACCTCCGAGGGCGGCAGCTACCGGCTGCACCTCGACGCCGACGCCGTCGACGTGCACCGCTTCGAGCGGTTGCGCGAACGCAGCCGCGCGCCCCGCGCCGCCGGGGACACCGCCGGTGAACTGGCCGCGCTGGACGCCGCGCTGGCGCAGTGGCGGGGCGACGAGGCGCTCGTCGGCGTACCGGGACCACGGGCCGCCGGCCACCGGATCCGGCTCGGCGAGCTGTACCTGACAACTGTCGAACGGCAGGCCGAACTGATGCTGGGCCTCGGACGCGGTGCCGAGGTCGTCGACCGCCTGCTCACGCTCGTCGACCGCCACCCGGCCCGGGAGAGCCTGTACGCGGTGGCGATGCGGGCGCTGGCCGCGCAGGGCCGTACCGCCGAGGCGCTCGCGCTCTACGTCACGCTGCGGGACCGGCTGGTCGAGGAGTCGGGCACCGAACCCGCCGCCGCCGTCCGGCAGATCCACGACCAGCTGTCCGGCGCCACCGCGGCCCCGGTACGCGGCCCGGGACCGGCCCCGGCAGGGCACCCCGGCTTCCGGGGCCGTTCCGCGGCGCTGGCCCGGCTGCGGTCGGCGGTCACCGGCCTGGCCGACGGGCGCGGTGGCAGCGTCTGGATCAGCGGCGAGGCGGGCATCGGGAAGTCGGCGCTGCTGTCCGAAGGACTCAGCGGCGCGGCACCGCTCGGCGTCCAGGTCGGCTGGGCCGTCGGCGACGAGCTGGCGTACCGGATGCCGTTGAGCATCGTGCTGGAGTGCCTCTCCCTGGGCAACGACGCGGACGGCCTGCCCGCCTCGCTGCACGCCTGCTCCGGTGGGGCGCCACCGACCATGACCGTGATCGACACCGTCCAGCGGTTCGTGGTCGAACGGTGCGCCGAACGGCCGCTGCTGCTGGTCCTGGACGACCTCCAGTGGGCCGACGACATGTCGCTGCTGGTCTGGCACGCGCTGCACAAGCTCACCACGCGGCTGCCACTGCTGCTCGTGTCCGCCGCCCGCCCGGTCCCGGCCGGATACGAGGTGCGGCTCCTGCGCCGGGTGCTGCCCCGCGACGGCACCACGCTCGTCGACCTCGGCCCGCTGGACGACGACACCGCGACCGCGCTCGTACGCGACTGGTCCCGCTCACCCGGCCCGGGTGCCGGCACCGTGCGCTCGTTCGTCGCGGCCGCCGCCGGGAACCCGTACTACCTGCGGCATCTCGTGCTCGCCGACCACGACGGCCGGACCGCCGACACGCCCGGCCCCGAACTGACCGACGCGGTCTCCCGGCACCTGCAACCGCTCGCCGACGACACCCGCCAGTTGCTGCGGGCGATCGCGTTCCTCGGCAACAACTACCTGGTGGCCGACCTCGCCGCGGTCACCGGCAGGTCGGCGCCGCAACTCGTACCGGCGGTGGAGGAGGCGCTGGCCGCCGGGATCCTCGTCGAGGACGGGCGCCGCCTGCGGTTCCGGCATCCGGTCATCCGCCGGGTCCTGCGCGGCGCGATCCCGACCGCGCTGCGCGTGCTGATGCACAGGCAGTTCGCCCAGCGGCTCGCCGAAGCCGGCGGCGACCTCGGCCGGATCGCGGGCCAGCTGCTGGCCGGGCCGGTGCCGGTCGACGCCTGGGTGCAGGACTGGCTGACCGCGCACGCCGCGCAGCTGGGCGCCACCGCACCCGCGCCCGCGATCGCGGTGCTGCGCCACGCCGTCGCCTCGCCCGGCCTCTCCGCGTCGTCCCGCGAGCTGCTCACCGCGGAACTTGCCCGGGTCCTGCACCGCTGCGGACTGCCCGCCGGTGCCGAGGCGACCTGGGTGTCGGCGCACACCGGGGACGCCGCGACGCGCGCCGAGATGAACCGGATCGCCGGCCCGCAGGGGCCGGCGGCGGACGTCGGCCCGGCGGTCGTCGGGCAGCGGTGAGGAGACTGCGCGTCACCGTTCTGGGCCCGGTACGAGCCTGGAACGGCGAGGTCGAGATCGACCTCGGACCGGCCCGGCGGCGCGCCCTGTTCGCGATGCTGGCCGCGAACGCCAACCGCCCGGTCACCCGCGCCGAGCTGATCCGGGCGCTGTGGGGCGAGTCGGCGCCGAGCGCCGCGGTGGGCAACATCTACACCTACGTCTCCGGTCTGCGGCGCGCCCTGGGCCCGGCCGGTGGGCTGCTGCGTTCCGGCCGGGCCGGGTACACGTTGCGCCTCGAACCGGGCGCGCTGGACGCCGACCGGTTCGACGCGCTGTGCGAGGCGGCGGTGGAGCCCGCTGCCGCCGGGCGGCCCGGCCAGGCCGTCGCCCTGCTCGACGAGGCGCTCGCGCTCTGGCGGGGCGAGGCGTACGCGAACGTCACCGGACTCTTCGCCGACCTCGACCGGCACCGCCTGACCGAGCTGCGGATCGCCGCGGCGGAGCGGCGGGCCCGGCTGGCCCTGGCCGGCGACGACGACGCGCTGATCGCCGACCTGACCGCCCTGGTCCGCGACCATCCCCTGCACGAGCCGTTCCACGAGCTGCTGATGCGCGCGCTGCACCGAGCCGGCCGGGGCACCGAGGCCCTGGACGTCTTCCACGCGGCGCGCCGGGTGCTGGTGGACGAACTCGGCGTCGAGCCCGGCCCGGCCCTGCGCGAACTGCAGAGCCGCATCCTCGCCGAGCCGGCGCCGCCCGTACCGGTGGCACCGGCAGCGGTGGCGGCGCCGACCGTACCGGGACGGGGACGCCTGGTCGGACGCGACGCCGAACTGGCGCTGCTGCGCGACCTGCTGGACGCGGTGGGCGAGGGCCGCAGCGCGATCGTGTGGATCGAGGGCGAGCCGGGCATCGGCAAGTCCGCGCTGCTCGACGCGGCGCTGCACGAGGCGCGGGCCCGGGGCCACCGGGTCGCGCGCGGCAGCGCCGAGGAACTCAGCAGCCGCATCCCGCTGCACGTGATGCGCCGCGCGCTGCGTCTGGAGGACGCGCCGCACGACGACCCGGCCGCTGCCGTCGACCGGGTGCTCGACCACGTCCGCGGGCTCACCGCGACGGGCCCGCTGGTGCTGGCCGTCGACCACCTCCAGTGGGCCGACGAGGTGAGCCTGCTGGCCTGGGAGCGGCTGGCCGCGCTGACCCGGTGGCTGCCGCTGCTGCTCGTCGCGACCGCCCGGCCCGAACCGGGCCGACGCGACCTGGCCCGGGTACGGCGCGGCGTGAGCACCCGCGACGGGCACCTGATCCGGCTCACCCCCCTGCCCCCGTCGGACATCGAGCAGATCTTCGGCCGGACGGTGGGCGTGCCACCCGGCGCCACGCTGCGGTCGCTGGCGCCGCTGGCCGCCGGCAACCCGCTGTACGCCCGGGAACTGGTCAGCGGCCTCGTCGCCGAGGACGGGGTACGCGTCGTCGACGGGCTCGCCGAGGTCGACGCGCGGGCCGACGACATGCCGCGCGCGCTGCTGGACACCGTGCGGGCCAGCCTCGACCACCTCTCCCCCGGCGCCCGGGAGTCGCTGCGCTACGCCGCCCTGCTCGGCGACGAGTTCGCCGTCGCCGAGGTCGCGGCGGTCACCGGGCGGTCGCCGTTCGACCTGATGGCCGAGCTGGAGGAGGCGGTCGCCGCCGACGTCCTCGTGGACGCGGGCAGCGAGCTGGCGTTCCGGCAGCCGGTGCTGCGGCGGGCGCTCGCCGGCGGCATCCCCGCCGCGCTGCGGCCGACGCTGCACCGGCACGCGGCACAGGCGCTCGCGGACAACGGCGGCGACGTCACCCGGATCGCCGACCACCTGCTCGCCGGGCCGCCCGAGGTGGACGAGTGGCTGGTGGACTGGCTGGTCGCGCACGGCGCCGAGCTGTCCCGGCGCGCCCCGGAGGCGGCCCGCGAGCTGATACGCCGGGCCCTGGCGGGGCACCGGTTGCCGCCGGCACAGCGGGCGACGCTCACCGCGCTGCGCGACGGTCTCGACCGGTAGCGCCTCAGCGCAGCCCCGGTACGCCCACGAACCGGCGGGCGGCTGCTGCCGGGACCGGCGCACCCGGGCCGGTGCGGCGCGCCAGATGCTGGCGCAGGGCGGCAAGGGCGAGGGCGTCGAAGCGTACCCGCCCCTCCACCGGCGGCTCCTCCACCGCCAGTTCCCGCACCAGCAGCCGGGCGGGGGCACCGGCGTCCGGCTCCTGCACCTGGAGCACCGTGAACGCGGTACCGGGGAGGAACAGGACCCGGGCCGGGACGCCGTCGCCGGTCTCGAACGCCGCCGTGCGCCGCGCGGTGGCCGACCAGATCAGCACCTCGACCGTGCCCGGCAGGTCGGCGGGCGGCTCGGCGAGCGCGTTTGTGAAGCCCCAGTCGGTGAGCACCCGGCGCTGCGCGATCCGCCGCAGGTCCGCAGTGGTCAGCTCGGCGCCGGCGTACGCGACGCCGCGGTGCACCGGCAACCGGCGTACGCCCGCCGACACGCACCTGGCGAACGGCACGTGCCCGCCCGGCTCGGCGGACCGCAGCG
The DNA here is from genome assembly GCF_015354395.1 of Micromonospora sp. ANENR4. Classification (NCBI taxonomy): domain Bacteria; kingdom Bacillati; phylum Actinomycetota; class Actinomycetes; order Micromonosporales; family Micromonosporaceae; genus Micromonospora; species Micromonospora sp. ANENR4. The sequence goes on along the minus strand of NZ_JADKYQ010000016.1, from coordinate 120,622 downwards.
CCTGGTCGAGGCCGTCACCGGCGGCGGAGAGGTAGAGGCGGACCGCTGTCGCGTACTCCACCGCGCCGGCGCCGGCCGCGAGCGCCGGATGCGCGGCGAGCACGTCCGCCACGTCCGCGGCGACGGCGGCGATCTCGCGGCGGAACGCCCGCCGGAACCAGGTCCGCTCCTCGTCCAGGTCGGGGCCGGGGCGTACGCCCCGCGCGTCGTCGCCGGGGGTGCGCTGGAAGCGGACGGGCGCCGGTGCGGGGCGGTGTACCGGCAGCGTCATCGTCGGGCTGGTCGCCCAGCCCGCGCCGCCGCCGAGCACCGGCCCGGCCACGTCCCGCGCCGTCGCATCCGGTCCGTTCGCGTCCGGCCCGATGTCGTCGAGCCCGGCCGCCTCCGCCCCGACGGCGCTCAGCCCGGCCGCGACCGGCCCGGCCGCGTGAGGCCCGGCCACGTGCGGCCCGGCCACGTTCGTCCCCGCCGAGTGAAGCCCGGCCGCCTCCGACCCTGGGCCGGGAAGCCCGGAGCCGTCCGGCAGGGTCGTGTCCGGCGGGGCGGCGGGACGTGCGACTGCGGGAACGGCAGCGGCCACCTCGGCGGCCGACGGCGCGGGCGGGCCCGCCACGGCGACGGGCACCGGCTCCGGGACGGGTGCCGGCACCGACGGCGCGGGCGGCAGTCCGGCGGCGTGACCCGTCGTGTGCCGGTACGTCCCGGCCTCGATCCCGCGTGCCGAGAGCCCCGGGCGTCCCGGCGCCACGAGCGAGGACGGCTGCACCGCCGCCCGCTTGCGGGTCGCCGGGTCCAGCCGCGCGGCCAGGTCACCGGCCAGTTCCCGGTGGCGGTCCGCCACGGCCGGCGCCGGGTCGTCCACGACGAGCCGGACGCGGTTCGGGTCCACCGGCACCGCGCGGATCCGGTCGGCGTGCCGGGGTGGCTCCGGGGCGCGCAGCCAGAGGCCGGACGGGATCACCTCGACCACCGCGTCGTGGGCGTACCGGTAGACGCGCGGACCGACCGGCTCGCCGAGTTCCGGCGGCGCACGGTGGCGCAGGATGCGCGGCGTAACCGCCTTCGCCCCGAGCGTCTCCCGGGGCCGGTAGGCCAGTTCCTCGGCGAAGACCTGCCAGCCGGGCCGCCCGTCGGCGTCGACTGTGAACAGGGCCGGGCCGTCCGGGCGGCCGCTCGGCACGCCGGTGAAGACCCGCACCGGGCAGCGCAGCAGGTCGGCCAGCGCCTGCCCGAACGGCTCGCCGTCGGGCAGCGCGACCGGGCCGTACTGGACGAAGCGGGCGTGCTCGCGCCCCTCGGGCGCCAGGCCGCGCCAGAACCGGGCGATGTCGTCCAGACGCAGCGGCGCCGTCCCGGGGCAGCCGACCAGGACCGGCATGGCGTCCGGCAGGCACGGCATCGTCGAGGTGAGGTGACTTCCGTGTACGGCGACGGCGGCCTCGTCGCGGCTCTCCCGGAGCCAGACGCCGCCGGGCAGCGGCTCGGCGGCGCAGGTCGAACTGATCGTCAGGTGGTCGACGGCGGCGCCGTCCCAGGCCGGTACCGGATAGCGCTTCGACTGCCAGACCGGCGTGTGGCCGCGCCGGTAGCAGACCCAGCCGCCGAGATCCGTCGCGTGCACGAACAGCAGGCCCGCCGCGCCCGGGATCATCCGTCCGAACGGGGCGATCACCGGCCGGCCCAGCCGGTCGGAGAGCCACTGGCCGGCGAGCGCCCCGGTCTCCGGGCGGGCGCCGCACACCACCAGCCGGATGCCCCGGCGCAGGCGCTGCCGGCGCAGCTCGGTCGCGACCGTGTCCCAGATGTCGAACGGCAGCTCGTGTTGCAGGTCCAGGATCACGATGTCGTTGTCGGGATCCCGGTCCACCGACAGCGCGACCGTACGGGCCTCCGTGCTGATCCGCTCGCTGGCGTGCAGCACCAGGGCGTTGCCCACGGTGTGGCGCGTGATCACTTCAGATCATGCCGGAGCGCAGGGCGTAGGCCACCGCGTGCGAGCGGTTGCGCAGCTTCAGCCGGTGGTTGAGGCCGTAGATGACGTTCTTCACGGTGCGTTCGGAATAGCGCAGCTCGTCGGCGATCTCGTTGGTGTCGAAGCCCTCGGCCATCAGCCGCAGCACGTCGATCTCGCGCGCGGTCAGGCCGGAGGCGTTGAGCCCGTTGGGGTTGAGCACGTCGCGCTGGAGCCGTTCGATGTGCTTGAGCAGCTCGCCCACCAGGTTCGGGGGCAGCACGCCGCCGCCGGAGGCGGCCGCCCGGACGCTGTGCACGAGGCGTTCGGCGGTGACCGCCGCGCGTGGCAGGACGGCCACGACCCGGCACTCCACGGCGGTGAGGAGTTCCTGTTCACTGACCTCGGTGGTGATCAGGACGACCGGGGCGCCGATCTCGGTCGCCGCGAGGCGCAGCATCGCGATCACGTCGGTGGTGAGCCGCTCGGCGGCGACGACGAGAACCTGCGCCCGCGTCCGGTCCGCGCTGTCCAGCAGCGTGATGTCGGAGCGGGACCGGAGGTGGGCGGTCAGGCCGGTGTGGGTCAGCGGGTCGGGCGCGTGCACAAAGACGGCAACTTGCTCCACAGCCATCTCCATCACTGTCAGTAGGGGCTGACAGTCTCATGGAGAGTCCTTCAGGAAATCTCCACACTCTCTTTCCCGAAGGCGCCAAGCCGTGAAGATCTGCCCATAACCGCTGGTCAGACTTTTTTCAGTCAGTGAAGATTGATTTCGACGGGGCCCATCTTCTCCGTCGCAAGCTTCCCGGCGTTCGCGGCGGCGGCCTGGATCGCCTCCATGATCGCCGTCTGCAACGACGCTGCGTCACGCTGCTCGTACACCCGGGGGTCGACCCGGACGGTCTGGACCTTGCCGAGGCCGCTGGCCATGACCACGACGGTGGCGTCCTGCGAGCGGCCGGTGACGATCGCCCGCTCCAGCTCCGACTGCGCGTTGCGCATCTGGTCCTCCAGGCGCTGCGCGTTCTCCATGAACTCCTGGAACGAGGGAGGAACGGGCTTGGACTCGGGTTGCATGCCGGGCCTTTCTGTGTGTGACGGTCGGGTGGTCAGCCGACGGCGGCCAGGCCGCCGAGCCGCTCGCCGGCCGCCGGGCCGGGCGCGGCCAGGTCGGCGAGCGCGAGGGTACGGGAGCCGGTGCGCCGGGTCAGCGCGAGCGAGAACTGGTGGGCGGCGTGGACGGTGCGCTCGGGCAGCCGGCCGGCCAGCTGCGTCAGCGCGGCCCGGACGTCGTCGGGCACCTCGTGACCCCGCCGCACCAGGTGTCGCAGCACGATCGCGGCCAGCTCGTCGGTGCTGAACTCCGGCACCGACCACTGCTGGCCGAACACCTCGTTCACCGCCGGCACCGCGGCCCGCAGGCTCGCCAGGGCCGCCTCCTCGCCGGTCAGCACCACCACCGGGTCGCCGAGCCGGGAACGCATCCGGCCCACCAGCGCCTCGGCGATCTCCGGCGCGACGCCGGAGGCGTCGTCGACGTAGTCGAGCTGGAGCACGCCACCGGCCGCGTCGTCGAGGACCGCGTCCACCAGGCTGCCGGCCTGGCCGGGCCACTGCGGCGCCAGTTCCCGGCTCGTGCTCACCCGCACCAGCTGGCCGACCGGCACCAGGCCCAGCTCCGACAGGCATGCGGCGTAGAGCCGGGCGTACTCGCTGCGGCCGCTGCCGGCCCGGCCGGCGAGCAGCACGTTGCCGGTGCGGCCGGGGCCGCGCCGGCGGTTGCGGCCCTCGCAGAGCTGCAACAGCGTCTGCCCGGCCGCCTCCTTGACCCGCTGCCCGCCGACCAGGCCGCAGATCCGCTTCCAGCTGCGGGCCGCGTTTATCGCGCCGGTCGGGTCGGTCGCCGCGTCGGGCTGCTCGCCCTGCTCGACCGGCAGGTCCTCCAGCAGCGCCAGCTCGGGTTCGACGTCGGCGGCGGTGAGCCGGTTGAGCTCGTTGTCCTTCGTGGGCGGCGTGGTCGCCAGGCGCGACGCCTGGTTGTTGATCAGCGCCTCGAACAGCTTGCGGGCCACCCGGCCGTTGCCGAACGTGGCGTTCTTCGGCACCCGGGTGAAGTACGCGGTGAGCGCCTCCACCGCGTCGTCGGTCAGCTCGTAGTAGTGCTTGCTGACCAGGTTCGAGGTGATGGTGACGAGTTCCTCGACGGAGTAGTTGGGGAACTCGATGGTGCGGGTGAACCGCGACGCCATGCCGGGGTTGGAGGCGAGGAACTGCTCCATCAGCTCGGAGTAGCCCGCGACGATCACCACCAGCTCGTCGCGGTGGTCCTCCATCATCTTCATCAGCGCGTCGATGGCCTCCTGGCCGAAGTCCGGCCCGGAGCCGCCCGAACCGCTGGACAGCGTGTACGCCTCGTCGATGAAGAGCACGCCGCCGAGTGCCTTGGTGACCAGCTCGGTCGTCTTGATCGCGGTGGAGCCGATGTACTGGCCCACCAGGTCGGCCCGCGCCGCCTCCACCATGTGGCCCTTGGACAGGATGCCCAGCTCCTTGAGCACCGAGCCGTACAGGCGGGCCACAGTGGTCTTGCCGGTGCCGGGCGGGCCGGCGAAGACCAGGTGCCGGCTCATCGGCGGCATCGGCAGACCCATCTGGAGCCGGACCTGCGACATCTTGATCAGGTTGATCAGCGCGGTGACCTCCTGCTTCACCCCGCGCAGGCCGATCAGCCCGTTCAACTCGCGGAGCGGCTCACTCAGCTCGTCCGCGCCGTCCTCCGCCGTACCCCCGTCGTCGGCGACCGGGACCGGCGCGGCGGCCGGCGGGCCGGCGGGCGCCGGGGTGGCCGGCGGACGGCCCACCGTCAGCGCCTCGGTGGTCACTGTGGCGCCGGGGGCGCGGCGGACGTCCTCGGTGCCGCTGTCGCGCACCACGCACCGGGTGAGCGCCACCGGCTCCACGGTGTCCACGCCGATGCCGGCCGCGCCGCTGCCGAGCACCTCCCCGTCGCTCACCGACCCCCGGGAGCCCGCCTCGAAGACGATCCCGTCGGCCCGGGCGTCCCGCACCCGGGTCTGCGTGACGGTCGCCGACCCGGTGACCCGCAGGCCGTCGCGGACCGCGCCGACGATCTCGCTGTCCCCCAGCCGGAGGGCACCCTCGGCCAGCGCGCCGGAACCGCGCAGCAGGGCCGCGCGCAGCGTCAGGTCGGCGCCGGTCCCCACCCGGACGCAGGCCGCGCCCGTGCCGGTGAGGCGGGCCTCGTGGACGACGCCGCGCGCGGGGCCGGTCAGCGCGAGCGCCGTCGCCTCGCCCGCGTCCACCACCAGGTCGGTGCCCTCCAGCGAGGCGCCGTCCTGGACCAGCACCCCGCCGCCGGTGGTGATCTCGGCGCGTAGCCGCTGGAGCACGACAGCCGACTCACCGGCGAGCACGGCGACGTGGTCGCGCGTGCCCCGCACGGTCAGCCCGAGGAACCGGGGCGCACCACCGTTGACGGCGATGCCCACCGGCGTGTCCTCGACGGTGCAGTCGGTGAAGGTCGGCCGGCCGCCGCCGAGCACCTGCACGGCGGTGTGGCCGGCGCCGCCGAACGTGCAGTTCCGGAACTCCGGCGACGCGCCCTCGGCGATGTGCGCCGACTGCACCGCGGCGCCGGTGAACGTCGAGTCGCTGATCTGCACGTCCGCCTCGCCCCGGACGAAGACGTCGACGTTGCCGCTGCCGGTGACGGACAGGCCGCGGATGCGGGCCCAGGCGCGCTGCTCGACCACCAGGGCGGGCTTGCCGGCGCCGGTGATCTCGCACTGCTCGATGGTGAGCCGGGCGTCGCCGCCGGCGCAGACGCTGTTCGCACCCGCCGTCCGCAGCCGGCAGCGGCGCAGCGTCAGCGCGCTCTGCTCCCCCGCCACCACGCTGCTCGTGGCGACGTCGTGGACGTCGGTGTCCTCGATCGTGCTCGACCCGGCCGACATCACCACCACGCCCGCGCCGGCCGAGCTGGTCACGTCGCAGCCGCGCAGCGCGACGGTGCCCTGCATGCGGGCCAGCAGCGTCACCCAGGAGGCGCCGCCGACCCGGCAGTCGTCGAGCGCGACCTCGCCCGCGTACACGTCGACCGCGGCCAGCGTCGTGTCGGCGCTGCTGAGCGTGATGCCGCGCAAGTGGGCGCCCTCACCGCGGACGACGAGGACGCTGCCCTCCTCCACGTGCACCTCGACGGTGCCGGGCTGGGCGGCGCTGATCGTCACCCGATCGCCGACCACGAGCTTCTCGACGTACCGGCCGGGGTGGACGTCGATGGTGGCGCCGGGCTCGGCCCGGGACAGCGCGGAGCCGATCGTCGGATAGGAACCCGGCTTCCGGTCACCCACCACAAGAACCTGCCGACTCACCGCGTCATCCCTTCCGGTCCAGCCCGGGCAGCACCCGCAGGCGCCCGCGGGCCGCCGCGCCGATGCGTACCCGGGGCTCGGCCGAGGCCCAGCGGTCCACGCTGCGCCGCAGCGACGTGAGCGCCAGCTCGTCCAGCGACACCCGGTTGGAGTCGACCCGGCCGGTGTCGTCGATCTCGTTGGCGCCGATCTCCCGCAGCAGGACCGCGCCGCGCTCGTCCGCGGAGGGCCGGCGCAGGTCCAGCACCTTGAAGTTCGTGCCGGGCAGGAACAGCACCCGGTCCTCGACGTGCTCGTCCCCCTCCGGTTCCAGCAGGCTGGTCCGGCGGGCGGTCATCGACCAGATCAGCACGTCGGTGTCGCCGTCCTCGGACGCGCACGGCTGGGTCAGCGCGTTGACGAAGCTCCAGTCGGTGACCAGCCGCCGGTCCTGGTAGAGCGCCCACTCCCCGTCGGTCGGCGACAGCCGGTAGACGGTGGTGCCCCGGAACGACGGCATCCGGGAGACCCCGGCGACCACGCACCGCGCGAACGGCACGTGCGGTCCCTTGCGGCCGGAGCGCAGTCCGGCGTCGACGCCCGGTCCCCGGCCGGTCAGGTAGAGCCGCAGCGCGACCGTGTCGGCGAGCACGTCCTCGGTGGGCACGCCGGAGCCCTGCATGCCCGGGTGCTCGGACATGATCCGGGACACCGAGCTGGCCATCACGTCGAACTCGCGGCTGAGCGTGCGGCGCAGCCAGGCGCGCTCGTCGGCGAGTCCCTTCTTGTCCGAGAGCAGGGCACCGGCGCCGGCCGGGGGCACCGGCTGCACGCGTGCCTCGGCGGCCACCTCCGACGGTTCGGCGGCCTCCGACGGTCCGGCGTTCCCGGAAGACGGCTCGGCGGCGTCCGACGGCTTGACGTGTCCGGCGGGTGCGGCCGGTCCGGTAGGTGCGGTCGGTCCGCCGGGCTCGACGGTCCGCGCGGGCGCGGTCACGGGCGACGGACCGGCGCCGGCGGACGGCAGGTCGACCGCGACGACCGGCATCGACGGCGCGGCCGTGAGCGGCGCCGCCGGCCCGGCCGCCACCGGCGGGGCCGCGAACGCATGGCCGAACCCGGCAGGCATGGTCGGTGGTGCCGGCTCGCCGAAGCCCGCCGGCATGGTGGGGGGCGCGGGGTACGCGTCGCGCCCGGCGTCCTCGACGGGTGCCGCCGAGGGCCCGTCACCGGAGTCGGCAGCGGCCACCGGCCCGACCGGCGGCGCGGGTGCGGACACCACCACGGGCGCCACCGGCGGCGGCACCGCGGGCGGAGGCGGCAGCTCGGACGCGATCGGCACCGTGGGAGGTTCGGGCAGGTCGGACGCGATCGGCACCGGCTTCGCCGCAGGTGGCCCGGACGCGACCGGCGGTACGGGCAGCTCGGAGACGACCGGCACCGCGGGCGGTTCCGGCAGCGTCGCCACGACCGGCGGCGGGGGCAGCTCGGAGACGACCGGAGGCGCTGCCGGCAGCGGCACCGCGGGCGGATCCGGGAGCGCGGAAACGAACGGTATCGCGGGCGGCGCCGGCAGTTCCGGGACGAGCGGCGCGGCCGGAAGCGGCACCGCGGGAGGTGCGGCCGGCTGGTCCCGATCGGCGGGGACGGCCGGGACCGGGGCGGGAACGGCGACCACCACACCGTCCGCCGCGGGCGGTGCGACAGGCGCGGGCGGGGCGGCCTCCACGTACGCGGGCACCGGCACGGTCGTGCCCACCGCCCGCGTCTCGGCTTCCAGGTCGATGACCACCTCGGCCCGGCTGGCCGGTTTCGCGCCGGGCACCAGCACCGACGCCGGCATCAGCGCCCGGCTCGTACCCGCCATGCCGTCGACGCGTGCGGCCAGGTCGAGCGCCAGTTCCCGCATCCGGTGGGCGGTGGAGTGGACGGTGTCGTCGAAGACCAGCGTGCCGCTGCCCGCGTCGAGCATCGCGGACCGGACCTGCTCGGCGTTCTTCGGCTCGACGGTGGAGCGTACCCAGAGACCGGTCTGCACCACCTCGACCACGGCGCCGGGTGCGAACCAGTAGACCCGGGGCGCGACCTCCTCGGCGCCGGGCAGCGGCGGGCGGTGGCTGAGCACGGCGGGCCGGCGGGCCCGCGAGTTGGGGTGCGCCCGGGGCGTGTAGGACAGTTCGAGCGCGTACGGCGCCCAGCCGAACGCGCCGTCCGGCAGCACGGTGCGGATCTCGTACCGGTGCGGGCTGCCGATCGGTACGCCGGTGTAGCAGGTGACGTCGGTGTTCAGCAGGTCGGCGAGCGCTTGGCCGAACGCCTCGCCCTCGGGGATGCGGACCTCGCCGAACTGCACGAAGCGCACCCGCTGCCGGTTCTCCTCGTCGAGTCCGCGCCAGAAGCGCACCACGTCGTCGAGCGACAGCGGCGGCGTGCCGGGGCAGCCCAGCAGCACGGTCATGGTCGCGGCCTGACACGGCACGTACGCGGTGAGCCGTTGGCGTTGCGGGTCGACCACCTGCGGGTCGCGGTTGCTGTGGATCCAGACCCCGGCGGGGATCGGCTCGATCTCGGCGGTGGCGCTGGACGGCCGGGTGTCGATCGCGGCCCGGTCCCATCGCGGCGTCGGGTAGCGCTTGGCGTCCCAGGCGGGCGGACGGCCGGGCCGGAACCGCACCCAGCCGCTGCCCGGTGCGGAGTGGACGAACAGCGTTCCGGCGGAGCCGCGTACCAGGTCGCCGTCCGGGGCGATGACGGTGCGGTTGAGGCGTTCGGAGAGCCACTGACCGGCCATCGCGGCCGAGTTGCCGTGCCGGCCGCAGGCGATGAGCCGGATGCCGCGGCGGCGGCGCGGCAGCACACCGGCCATCGACTCCCACGCGCTGATCGGCATGCCGTCGCCGAGGTCGAGCACGACCACGTCGTTCTCCGCGTCCTCGATCATGGACAGCGCCAGCGACTGGGCCTCCGGGCTGATGGCGTCGTCGGCGTGCACCACCAGGGCGTTGCCGACGGTGTGCTGGACGACGCCCTCGGGGCGGTCCTTGCCGCCGCCGAACAGGTCCCGGAACCGGGTTGCCATGATCGACCTACCCCACTTCTGCGGCCGCGAGGGCCCTCATGCTCAGCGCCGGGCCCTGGGGCACCAGCGCGAGTAGTTCTCTCGGGAAGGGAACGTTCACGACCCGGTCGAGCTTGAGCGCCCGTACCGCGTCCTGGTCGCCGATCGGGTACGCCTTTCCGTCGTCCGCGATGTACGTGGGCAGGGGTTGCGCCGCACCGGAGCCGACCGGCGCCGGAAGCACCGCCATGCCGCTGCCGGGCGCGGTGAGCACCGTCGCGCGGCCGTCGGGGCGGACACCGGAGCGGGCCAGCGGGGCGAGCACGGCGGTGCTGTCGAACCGTGTCCCGTCGACCGCGCTCTGGCGCAGGCACAGCGCGTACGGGCCAGGTTCCTGCGGGGTGAGGCCGGTCAGATCGGGCAGCCGGGTGAGCAGTGACCGGTCGGCCGACATCCGGGCCGCGGCGAGGTCGGCGGCGCTCAGCTCCACCGGCTCCTCACCGGAGGTGGCGGTGGCGAGCAGGAACTCGGTCCGGCTCAGCGGCGCGAGGCCGTCGCGGCGCAGCACCAGCAACTGTTCGGCGCCGGTGTCGGGCCGCTGCCGGAACAGTGTGCCGATCGGGTACGTCCGGTCGCCGACCCGCCCGGAGCGGCCCGCGCCGGGGATCGTGGCCGGGGCCAGGTCCGGCCCGTCGGGCAGGAAGTCGAGCCAGTCCTGCGGTGCGGGCACCTTGCGGGTGGTGGTGGCGCCGAGCGCGACGAGCACCGCCGGGTCGACGACCCGGTGCCTGCGGCCGGCGGTCACCAGATAGGTGGGTCCGTCGGCGGCGCGGACGACGGCGAAGCGGTCGGCCGGCAGCGGTACCGCCTCGGCGCGCGGGTCGAGGTTGAGGCCGAGGCGGTCGCCGGGTTCGTCGGTGACCGAGCCGGGCAGGCAGGCCAGCCACGGACCGGCGACCATCTGCCCGGTGGCGACCGACTGCGGGGCGCCGTCGATGCCGATCGACGGTCCGCGCGGGACGTCCTTGATCGACTCCTTGGAGATGAGCTTCACGGTGGCGCCGCTGCCCTGGATCAGCATGGCCGAGGTCAGGTTCGGCGTCGGGCGCAGCATCCCGTCGAGGTAGACGTACCGGTTGCCGCTCTCCTTCTCGACCAGGATCACGCCGCTGCGGGTGTACGCCTTGCTGCCGCCGGGGACGATCCAGCCGTAGACGGCGAACCCGGCGACGACCAGGACGCTGATGAGCACCCCGAAGGCCAGGCCGGTGACGGCACGCTGCCCGGGTATCTCCGCTGTGGACGGGTCGCCCTGCACCAGGGCGGAACTCAACCGGCCCATCATGAACTGGTGGGCGTGGACGTGGTCGCGCTGGGTCTGCACGGCCGGCTACCCGAAGAGTCCGCGGGCCCAGGCGTAGAGCCCGAGCACCTGGGCGAGCACCGGCAGCACGGCCAGGCCGGTCGCGACGTCCAGCCCGCCGGCGGTGTACTCCCAGAACGGCAGCATGCGTCGCGGCCACGGCCGCAGCGCGGCCATCACCAGCGGCACCAGGAGGGCGACGAGCCCGCCGAGCAGGACGTACCGGCCGGTCGGGGCGAGCTCGTCGGAGAACATCAGGGCCACCATGAGGTAGCCGACGGTACCGGCCGCGACCAGGGCGACCCGCTGCCAGAAACCGAAGAAGGTACGCGAGCGCAACAGGATTGCACTCGATGTCACCAGCACGAGCGTCCACCCGGACCAGCCCGGCGCCCGCATGGTGTGGTGCATCAGCACCGGCAGGACCAGCGCGGACGCGGTCATGCAGGCGGTCAGGTAGGTGTCCGCCTCGTCGGCGCGCGACTTGACCAGGTCGGAGTCCTCCGGCTCGATGTCGTACGACATGTCGGCGCCGGTCTTCGGCAGCTGCGGTCCGCGCAGCCGGGCCAGCTTCACCGCCGCCCGCGGCGCGATCACGATCAGCACCAGGATCACCGACACCGCTACGGCGGACACCTGCGGCGCGGTGAGCGCGAACCCGTCGCCGGCCAGCAGGACGAGCACCACCATCGCGGCGGTCAGCGCGACGATCAGCAGCGGGGCGAACGGCATGACCGGTGTGACCGTCCGCTGCGCGATCAGCAGGAACGCGGTCACCCCGACGACCGCGACGGCGGCGGCCAGCCCGGCGGCGGCGGTCCAGGCCACGCCGTCCGGGTCACCGTCGACGGCGCTGGACGCGGCCACCGCCGCGAAGAACGCCGCGCCGCCGCCGAACAGCAGCGGGAACGCGCCGTCGGTCTGCTGGCGGGCGCTGACGATCGCCGCGGTGAACAACCCGGCCGCGAGCACCGCGCCGGCGATCACCTGGGGCAGCACCGGGCCCCGGTCCACGAGGACGGCGGCGATCAGGCCCATCGCCACCAGGGAGAGCACCAGGAACAGCACCCGGCGGTACTCCGGCTGCCACCTGTCGGCCCGCCGGTTGACCACTGTGGCGACGCCCTCGGCCAGGTCGTCGAAGTCGAGTTCGGGCAGCGGGTCCTGCGCCGGGCGCAGGTGCAGTTCCTCGCCCTCCAGCCAGTCCAGGCTCTCCGGCGTACCGGACAGCTCGAACGGCGCCTGACCGAGGCGTTGCAGCACCCACGACTCGTCGGGCACCTCGCCGTCGGGCACCCGGGCCAGGTCGGTGGTGTGCCGCACCAGCAGCGGCATCAGGTTCGCCACCGGCATCCGGGCCGGTACGGCCAGATCGGCCCGGCGCGCCGGGCCGATCACCGTGATCCGGCACAGTTGGTCGTTGAGCGCTGCGGTCACCAGCGAGCCTCTCTCATCGGGCCGTGTCCGACACGAAACCGGTCTGCATCAGGCGTACGCCGCGCCGGGTGACGAGCTGGGCGCGTCCGGGCGGCAGTTGGCGGGGCTTCGCCTCGCCGAGGAACTTGCCCTCCTCCTTGGGGTAGGAGAAGAGCGTCGCGGGCGTGCCCAGCTCCCACATCCGCCGGATCACCGGGTCCATCATGGCCCGCATCGCGCCGGAGGTGCTGCGCGCGACGATCACGTGCAGGCCGATGTAGGCGCCCTGGGCCAGCAACGGCAGAAGCGGGTCGAGCGTCGAGCCCATCCCGGTGCTCTTGGTCATCAGGTCGTAGTCGTCGACGATGACGAACAGCTCCGGCCCCTCCCACCAGTCGCGTCTGCGCATCCGCTCGGACGAGACGTCCGCACCGGGCATCCGCCGGTTCATCGAGACCGACGCCTGGCCGGCCAGCTCGTGCATCTTGTCGCCGGTGAACGCGAAGCCCACCTGGTACGCGGCGCCGATCGCGGTGTCCAGGTCGCGGCGCGAGTCGCCGAGCACGACCTTCGCCCGCTCCGGCGGGTAGTGCTGCTGGATGGACCGCAGGACGAGCCGGAGCATGTTGGTCTTGCCGGTCTCGCTGTCGCCGAGGACCAGCATGTGCGGGGTGGTCATGAAGTCGTGCCAGACCGGGGCGAGACGCTGCTCGTCCTGGCCGATGACGAACTTGAAGTCGGACTCGGGCGGCGGCAGTGTCTCGACCATCAGGTGCGCCGGGAGCATCCGTACCGGCGGGGCGGCCGGGCCGGGCCAGAACGTGCCGATCTCCTCGACCACCGACTTGGTCGCCTCGGCCAGGTCGCCCACCTCGGAGCTGCCGTCCATCCGGGGCAGCGCGGCCAGGAAGTGCAGCGCGCCGCCGGTGAGGCCGCGGCCGACCTGGTTGGGCACGGTGGCCGCCTTGCGGGAGCCGTGCTCGGACTCCATCGCGTCGCCGAGCCGCAGCTCCAGCTTCGTGCCCAGCAGGTCCCGCATCCAGGTACGCAGCTCCGACCAGCGGGTCGCGGTGACGATCACGTGCACGCCGAAGGACAGGCCACGCGAGGCGAGTTCCTGGAACTTCTGCTCCAGCTCCTGGAAGTCCTGCTTCATCGTGTACCAGCCGTCGATGACCAGGAAGACGTGCCCGAAGCCGTCCTCGATCACCCCCTCGGCGACCTTGGCCAGGTAGGTGGACATGGAGTCGAGGCCGTGCCGCGCGAACTCGGCCTCGCGTCGCTCCATGACCTGGAGGACCTCCTCGACCGTCCGGACGACGCGGTCGCGTTCCATCCGGGTGGCGATCGAGCCGACGTGCGGCAGGCCGGCGATCGAGGCGAGCCCGCCGCCGCCGAAGTCGAGGCCGTAGAACTGCACCTCACGCGGCGTGTTCGCCAGCGACAGCGCCAGGATCAGGCTGCGCAGCAGCGTCGACTTGCCGCTCTGCGGGGCGCCGGCGATGCCGACGTGGCCGTCCGCTCCGTTCAGGTCGACCACCAGCAGCTCGCGCAACTGCTCGGCGGGCCGGTCCACCACACCCACCGGAACCCGCAGCCCACCCTGGACGGCCGGGTCGTCGATGGTCATGCCGCGTACCGGGTCGGGCAGCACGCTCGGCATGAGCGAGTCCAGACTGGGCGCGCTGGACAGCGGCGGCAGCCAGACCTGGCGGGCCGGCGGGCCCGAGCCGGCGAGCCGGTCCAGCAGCACCTCGACCAGGCTCGGCCCGTTCGCGTCGGCGGCGGGCTCCTCGACCTGCTCGGCCACGCGATCCGGCCCGGGGTCGTGGCGCACCGCCACCTGCCGGGTGGTGAACGGCACCACGTCCGCGGTGGGCTCGTCCCCGGCGTCCGCGACGCCGCCGCGGCGTCCACTTCCGGTGTACGCGCCGGAGACGTACGCCGCCTTGAAGCGCACCAGGTTCGTGGTGTCCACCTTCAGGTAGCCGTTTCCCGGCTCGGGCGGCAGCTCGTACGCCGCGCCCACGCCGATCACCGACCGCGACTCCATCGAGGAGAACGTGCGCAGCGCCAGCCGGTACGACAGGTGCCCCTCGACCCGGTTGATCCGCCCCTCGTCCAGCCGCTGGGAGGCGAGCAGCAGGTGCACGCCGAGCGACCGGCCGAGCCGGCCGATGGACACGAACAGGTCCATGAACTCGCTCTTGCTGGACAGCAGCTCGCTGAACTCGTCCACGATGATCAGCAGCACCGGGAACGGCACGAGCTGGGCGCCGTTGCCGCGCGCCTTCTCGTAGTCGAACAGCGAGGCGTAGCCGCTGGCCCGCAGCATCTCCTGCCGCCGGGTCATCTCGCCGTTGAGCGCGTCCTGCATCCGGTCGACGAGCGGCAGCTCGTCGGCCAGGTTGGTGATCACCGCCGAGGTGTGCGGCAGCTTGTCCATGCCGAGGAAGGTGGCGCCGCCCTTGAAGTCGACGAGCACCAGGTTGAGGATCTCCGAGCTGTGCGTCGCGGCCAGGCCGCAGACGAGGGTACGCAGCAGCTCCGACTTGCCCGAGCCGGTGGCGCCGATGAGCAGGCCGTGCGGTCCCATGCCGCCCTGCGCGGACTCCTTCAGGTCCAGCTCGATGACCTCACCCTCCTCGGTGACGCCGATCGGCACCATGAGGCGGTTGCGCTGCGGCGTCCGGGTCCGCCACAGCGCCGGCACGTCGAAGGTCATCGCGTCGCGGATGCCGAGCAGCGTGGTCAGCTCGAAGCTGGTGTCCAGCGGCTCGTCGGAGACCTCCAGCGTGCCGCTGGTCCGCTTCGGCGCGATGATCCGGGCCAGCGCCTCGCACCGGGTCCGGTCCAGGCCGTCCCGCTTGGCCGAGCCGGTCGTGGCGCCGGCCGGGAACTCCACGACGTCGTCGGTGACGGTCAGCCGCAGCACCTTGGGACCGCCGGGCATCGCGCCGGTCAGGTCGAGCAGCACCACGTTGCGGATGCCCGCGCCGAGCAGGCGGGAGCTGTCCGGCAGGTCCACCAGGTGCGCGACGATCACCAGGAACGGCTCGGTGGTGGTCGACTTGACGGCCCGGTCGTGGTCGCCCCGGTCGGTGATCTCCGGGCCGAGCATGTCCATCAGCGCGTCGTGGCTGCCGGCGAACATCCGGACCGGGCCCGCCGCGTCGTACGCGGTGGGATGGGCGTTGTGCGGCAGCCACTTGACCCACTCCCACGGACCCCGGTGCACCTCGGCGGCGAGCACCGCGATCCGCAGCTCGTCCGGGGCGTGGAAGGTGGCGAGCTGCGCCACCACGGCGCGGGCCAGGTCGATCGCCGGGTCGATCGCCCCCTCGAACTCGACGCTGGTGAAGCTCGGCAGGCCGACGGAGGTGGGGATGCCGGACACCGTCCGGTACGCCTCGGAGAACCGGCGCAGCGAGATCGACGACAGCGGTTCGAGGTCCTCGATCGGCTTGGTCGACGGCGGGTTGAACTTCAGCATCGCGGTCTGCCGGCCGAGACCGATCCGGACCCGGCCGAAGTCGTCGTGGCTGGGCCGGCGCTCCCACAGCCGGCTGCCCATCGCGATCGACCACAGCCAGCCCGGCTGCGGGTTGTTCCACAGCACGTGCCGGCGCTGCTGGTCGGCGGCCTCGCGGGCCTGCTTGCGCAGCTGCCCGATGTAGCGCAGGAAGTCACGCCGCTCGCCGCGCATCTTGCGTTTGCGCTCGGCGGCCGCCCGGCCGATCTGCATGACGCCCATGAGCAGCATGCCGCCGGCCATCGCGCCGCCCATCACGTACATGATCGGGGTGCGGTTGTAGAGGCCGAACATGGCGAGCATCGCGCCCATGCCGAGGCCCATCGGCACGACCATCGCGAACGAGCGGAAGTCGAGCGGGGCCTCCTCCGCCATCAGCGGCGGCTCCTGGAGCTCGATGGAACCTTCCGGCGCCTCCGGGCCCGGCGCGCGGGGCGGTCGCTTGACGGTGACCGTACTCATCCGAGTGTCCCCGCGTCCGCGCCGTCGCCGCCCCAGACGGTGCGCTCCTGGCGCAGCAGCTTCACCGCGTAGCGGTCGTTGCGGTAGCGCTCGGCCACCTTGACGTCGTCGTCCTCCTCGGCCTGGCGCTTCTTCTCCTTCTTCGCCCGCTCCTCCTCGTCCCTGCGGCGTCGCTCCTGCTCGGCCCAGAACGCCTCGGCGCGGGCGGCGGCAGCCTTCTCCTCGTCGGCGAGCGACGCCGTGAACTCGGCGTCGCTGACGCCGGGCTCACCGCACCGCCGCATCTTCTCCAGGTCGGCGCTGAAGAAGTCGATTGTGCCGTCGGACGGCCGGGGCGCCTTCGCGGGTGCCACGCGCCGCCAGACGGCGCGCGGGGGCTGCGGTGTCTCCGACATGGTCACCCTTCCCTGCCGTCGTCAGCTGACGGTCCGGTCAGCCAGTCCGCGTCGCTGAGGTCGTCCCAGCCCGCCGTGTCGTCCGGGTCGTCGTCCGGGCGGACCAGCGGCACGTGGTCGTCGGCCGCCGGCCGGGCGTGGTCACCGCCCCAGACGGCGTCGTCCTCGCGCAGCCCGGCGGCGGGCTCCCGGCCGGCGCCGGGTTCGCTGTCGTCGTCGCGGTCGGAGGGACGCCGGACCGTGCCGGCCCGGGCCGGGTCGCCGGGGTCCGCGCCGACCGTCGCGCGGCCGGACGTCTGCGGTCCGGGACCGGCGAGTCCGGCCACGGCGGCGGCGGCCAGCCCGAGAGCGCCGGGGACCGCGACCGCCACCTCACCGTCGGCCACGGCAGCGGCCACGCCGGTCTTCCGGTGCGTCCCCTCCGGACTGCCGCCTCCCGGCGACGCCGTCTGGTTCGCCTGCGCGGGCGGGTTCCCCTGCCCGGGCGGGTTCGGCTGCGCCGGCGGATTCGACTGTGCCGGCTGGTTCGGCGCGGCTGCCTGGGCGGGTGGGTTCGCCACCGGGCCGGGTTGGGCGGGCAGGCCCGGCTGGCCGGGCACGCCCGGCTGGCCCACGATCACCGGAGCCGCCACGACACCGCCGACCACCGGCTCCGCCGGAGCCGACACGACGGCCGGAGGCGACGCGACGGCTGGAGGCGGCGCAACAACCGTGGGCGGTGCGCCGGCCGCGGGCGGCTCGGCCCGCGGCGGCGGTTCCACCGCTGGGGACAGGTCGACCACGGTCGGCACCTCCACCGCCGTCGGCGGTGCGATCACCTCGGGTACGGGCGCACCCGGCGACGTACCGCCGATGCCGGGCACGGGCGCTGCCGGAACCTCCGGCGCGGCCGGTTCCTCGGCGGCGGCCTCCGGCCCGCCCGGATCCGGGCCGGCGGGCGGACCGTCCGGGCCCGGTTGCGAGCCCGGCACGCCGGCGACCGGCGCGGAGCCGTCGAGTCCCGCGCCACCGGCCGCCGTGCCGCCACCCGTCTCCGGCGCGCCGTCCCCCGGTCCGGCCGGGGTCCAGTCGGCCCCGTCCGGCCGGATCAGGCCGGACGCGTCGGGCGCGGTCCGGGGTGTGGTGCCAGCAGGCGCGTTGCTGCCCGGCGGGCCGGCCGTCGGCGGCACCACACCGGCCGTCGGCGGCGTCGCACCGGTGCTCGGCGGCACGGGAGGCGCGGAGTGGGCCGGCTCCCCCAGCCCGGCGCCGCCCGCGCCCGCTCCAGCGGGCGCCTGCGGTGTGCCGGTGTCGGGGGTCGACGGGCGCCAGTCGTCGAGGTCGGCCTGGATCAGCCCGGAGGCGTCGGGCGCGTCCGGGACACCGCCGCCGGACGTGCCGGCGCCCGGCGCACCCGGCGCTCCGGGCATCATCGGCATGGCAGGGCCGCCCGGCGCCGTGACCGGCGAGTCGACGCCGACGCCCGGAACCACGGGCGGGGCGGCGGGGATCTGCGGGCCGTCGACGCCGAGCCCGTCACCACCGGCCGGCGCACCGCCCGACCCGTCCGGTACACCCGCGTCCACGCCCACCGGTCCCCAGGCCTCCGGATCGCCGCTGACGAGTCCCCGGGCGTCGGGCGACTCGGCCCCGCCGGGATTGTTCGCGCCGCCCGCGGGCCCCGGCATGCCGGGCATGGGCGGCATGCCCGCACCGAGCCCGGCGCCGCCGGACGAGGCGCCGGCCGGCGCGCCGGGGACCTGCACGCCGTCGAACCCGGGTGACCGCCAGTCCGCCTCGTCGCCCTCCACCAGGCCCTTGGCGTCAGGGGCCTCGGGGACACCGGATCCGCCGCCGGCACCGGCACCGGGAGCGCCCGCGCCGGGCATGCCCGGCATCATCGGCGACTGGAAGCCGCCGCCACCGGGCACGGCGCCGCCGGGGGCGGCCGGGATGTCCACACCGTCGACGGCGCCGGGGACGAAGTCGTCGCTGTTGCCGAGCAGCCCGTTCGCGTCCGGCTTCTCCGGCAGGCTCGGGCTACCGCCCGCGCCGGGGCCGGCGCCGCCGGGTGAGCCGAAGCCGGGGACGCCCGGCGCGGTGAAGCCGCCGCCCGGTCTGCCGATGCCTGCGCCCGTGCCCGCCCCGGGCTTCGGGCCGCCCACGTCACCCGGTCCGGAGAACGACGGCGGCCTGACCGAACCGGCGCCGCCCGCGCCGCCGCCCAGGTTGGCCGAGCCGGGCGGCTTGATGCCCGGCGGAACCACACCGGGGACGAACCCGCCCGGCAGGCCGCCACCACCCGGTAGGCCGCCACCGCCCGGGAAACCGGCTCCCCCCGGCCCGTTGATGCCCGGGGCGTCGAAGCCGGGCAGCCCGCTGCTGCCGCCGCCGGGCGTGGGGCCACCGATCTCACCGGGACCCGAGAACGTCGGCGGGGTGATTCCTCCCGGCCCCTGGCCGGGACCCGGGCCACCGATGCCCGCCAGGTTCGGCGGGGTGATCGTGGGCACCGTGATGTTCGGCGGCGCGCTGACGGCCGGCGTGGTGATGCCGCCGATGTGCGGCGTGGTGAAGCCCGGCGGGGTGAGCCCCGGCGGGGTCGTGAACGTCGGCGTCGTGAAGGTCGGCGACGGGATCGGCGGGCCCGTCGGCACGTTGATGCTGGGCGTGGGCATGCTGACCGTGGACGTCGCCGCCTTGTCGGTGGTCATCCGGTACTTCTCGGCGACCGTGTGGACGACATCGGCCATCTGCAGGGCCATCGGCTTCTCGTACTCGGTGCCGCTGATCGGCACCGGGCCGTCGCCGCTGCCGACGCCGTTCTGGGAGGCGATCGTCGCCCAGGCGCCGTCCAGGTAGGCGATCGTCTGCTGGGCCCAGGAGAGGTGGTTGGCGGCGTCGTAGAGCTGCGACGGAAGCGACGTGACGTTCGTCGACGAGTTGATGTCGTTGGACACCGTGGTGGAGTCCGGAACCGCGCCGCCGGCCAGGTGCTCGGCCTGCTTGCCGAGCAGGTCGGCGTAGTAGTTCATCTTGTCGCGGAACCCGTTGGCCGCCGGCCCCTTCCACGCCTTGTCGTCGCCGACCATCGAGGTGACAGCGGTACGGATGGTCTGTTCGAGCCAGATCAGCAGGTCCTGGGTCGCCTGGAAGGCCTGCGCGGTCTCGACGACGGACCGGACGCTCACCAGCGTTTCGGCGTGGTCCCGCCCGCTCTCGGTGGTCAGCGCGGCGCCACCGTTCACCGCGGCCTCGAGCTTCCGCCAGCCCCGGGTCTCCTTCGCCCAGGTCTGGTAGTCGTACAGGTCGCTGACGGGGACCGCCTTCGGTGGGAAGGTGGCCGCCTCCTCCGCGGGGTCGTTCCACCCGTCGAGCTTGCTGTCACCGAGACCGTTGCCCATGCCCTGTCCCTCTTCGCGAGCGGCGAGACCTGTTCGCCCGCGTCAGTTTCCGTCGGTCTTGACGACCTTCTGGCCGTAGGTCTTCAGGTTGTCCAGGCCATTGAAGGAGTCACCCATGATCTCGCTGAGCTTGTCGGTGGTGAGCGCGTTGAGCTCTTCGAGGTTCTCGTACTCCGCGGCCATCTTCAGCAGGGCGGTCTGCACCGCGAGCAGGGCGGTGTTCATGTTGACGAGCATGTCCTTCATGTCGCCCTTGACGCCGCCGTCGTGGGCCGTCGCCCCGACGATCGCCTGCCGCAGCACCTCGGCCCGGGCGAAGGCACCGGGCCGCGGGTCGATCGCGCTCAGCTTGTCGGCCGTGGTGAGCAGGATGTTCCCGGCGCCGGTGATGCGGCCCAGCACGTCCTCCGCGAACCACTTCAGCGCGGCGGTGTTGACCGCCACGCCACTGGTCGAGGCGGTGTCACCCTTGAACGTCGGGTTGATCGCCGGTGGTTCGAAGCCCGAGCCGGTCGAGATCTTGTCGTCGATCCAGTCGGACTGGTCGGTGAACGCGGGCGGCTTCACGTTCGACGGGTCGGTGATGTTGTCCTTGTACGTCTTGACGAGGTTCTTCCAGCCGTCGGTGTCGAGGATGTTCTTGTCGTACCAGTCGCGGGCCTCGATCCACTCCGGATGCTCCGCGCGGACCTCGTCCTTCCACTTCTCGAAGTTCACCCCGGTGCGGCTGTTCTGGTGCTTGTTGTAGAAGGCCATCCAGGAGTCGTACGCCGCCTGCACGGTGCCGTCCGGCTTCTTGAGGACGTCGTCACCCATGCCGTAGGCGTCCATCGCGCTGATGGCTTTGTCGTTGGGATATCCCCAGTCAATGGTGGCCAAGGAACTCACTCCACTCGAATGTCGACGGCGGAACGAAGGCGCAGACCCCAGCGGCCCGGGTCGTCAAGCTCACCGGGCCGGGGACGGACAACGTGGTAGGCCGCCACGCGTCCGCGGCGGCCGTCGAGCGGATCAGCCGCCGCGGACGTCGTTCCAGATCATGGCGTGACGCTGCTCGGTGGTGCCGTAGTTGTCCGAGATCTGCAGCAGAGTCTGGCGGGCCTGCTCGAGGTAGGCGACCATCGAGTCGGCCGCCTGGTTCCAGGCCAGCTTCGAGACCTTGTACTGCTCCTGGGCGGCACCGGTCCACTGGGCGAGGCTGGCCTCGACCGTTTGCTCCATCCCCTCCAGCGACGACTGGATCTGGCCGTTGATGCGGTTCATGTCGGTCAGCACGGCGTCTGCCTGCACGAAATCGAAGGTGTAGTTGGACATGTCGGTCCTCTCGGGAGATCGGGGGTCGGGGTGCGGCTCAGATGCCCGGCAGGGCCGCACCGAAGGAGTTGGCCACGCTCGACGCCTCGTCCTCGGCCGTCTGGTAGCCCTTGGTGGTGACACCCATGACCTCGAGCATGTTGAGCAGCTCGTTGATCACCCGCTGGAAGGCGTTCTCCCAGTTGTCCATGGCCTGGTTGAATCCCTGCGACGCCTGGCCGGTCCAGGAGGAGATCAGGATGGCCATCTGGCCGTTGACCGCGCGCAGCTGGCCGGTGAATTCGGTGGCCTTGTCGGAGAACTCCTGGGCAGCCCGCTGCATACCCTCTTCGGTGGTGCTGACGATCGGCATCGTCACGGTCGGACTCCTCGTGTCAGGGAAAGGTGGCAGGGAAGAGTGTTGATCCGCGGCCGTGCCCCGCGGCAACCCGGTCGCGCCACCATGTCCGAACGTCACCCAACATTGCACGGCAGTGCCCCCGGAACGGGCGGCGCCGGCCGACAGCCCGGGAAGAGTGGTTGCACTTTCATGCACTGATCCCCGGCCGGAGTTCCGGCTCGACCGCGGCGGCGTCTTCACTGGACCGCGACGTCGAGGGAGTGGTCCGTCGTGAACTACAGCGAGCGCATCGAAGGCCTGTTCCAGGAGTACGAGCGGCAGCGCAACAGCCTCGCCGAGATGCAGGCCCGGATGAGCGCCCTCTCGGCCACCGCGACGTCACCGCGGCGGGAGGTGAGCGTGACCGTCGGCCAGAACGGCGTGCTGACCGACATCCAGTTCCCCTCCGGCGCCCACAAGCGGCTCACCACCGCCGACCTGACCCGGCTCATCCTGGAGACCTACGCCGACGCCAAGGAACAGGTCATGAACCAGGCGGCCGAGGTGCTGGCGCCGGTGCTGCCGGACGGCCTCGACGCCCACAAGCTGGTCCGGGGCCAGGCCGGGGCCGACGCGTTCCTGCCCAAGGAACCCCGCATGGTGACGAGCGTGCGGGAACTCCTGACCCGGGGGCCCGAATGATCAGCAACAATCCCGGCGGACGGCTGTGGGTCGACCCGGACGGCGTGGAAGGGCTCGGCAAGGCGTACGAGTCGCACGTGCAGCTCTACGAGTCCTACCTCGCCCAGTTGACCGCCCTGCGCGCCCGGTACGCCAACGCCTGGGGCGACGACGACATGGGCGAGCAGTTCTCGACCAAGTTCCTGGAGGGCCTGGACAACCTCGAAGCGATCATCGGCGGCGTCAAGGGCACCCTGCGCTACACCGCCCAGGGCCTCACGGAGAGCGGCCGGGCGTACCGGGAGGCCGACGAGGCCGCCCTGGACGTCAGCCGGAAGATGGCGAAGGACTTCGACGACCTGGACCGCCCCCCGTACACGACGCGGGCGGCGGTCACGAACCCGGCGCTGGAGCCCGCCGCGGAGGGTGAGCCGCGCCGGCAACATCTGCTGTCCCGCCGCCTGGCGGTCGGCGAGCCGGTCGGCGAGCGGGCCCGGCTCCTTCCGCAGCAGCAGGGCACCCCGATGCTGCCGCTGGAGCCCGCCGAGGCGCCGACCCCGCTCACCGCCGCCCACCCGGCGATCTCGTCCTACTTCACGGCTCCGGAGTACGCGACCGCGCACGTCGGCGGCCGGCCGCTGCCCGAGGAGTACCGGCTGATCGCGCTCAACCCGTTCGAGGACGGCACCACCCGGGTGGACGCGAACCTGTACGACTCGATCACCCCGCTTACCGGCACCCCCGTCACCACGCCCGACGGCACGACGATCGATCCCGGACAGGGCCGGTTCTTCGTGGTCAAGGAGAACCCGGCCGTGGACCCCACCGCGCCCGGCTACCAGCCGTTGTACCTGAGCTACGCGCCCGACGGCACGCCCACCCCGATCATCCCCGGCGCCTGAGCGCCACCCACCCGCGCCTCGCTAGGACATGCCCGACTTCCACATCCCCAACGACCCGCAGTGGCAGTGGGCGTACGACCTGATCCTCGTCGCCGTCGGCGAGGAGTATCCGAAGGCCGACCCCGCCGCCCTGCGGGCCATGGGCGACGAGCTGTACGCGCTCAGCAGCACCATCCTCAACGGGATGGGCGCGACCGCCAACCTCGGCTACGGGCTGGCCGGGAGCCTGTCCGGCCCGGCGATGGACGCGTTCCAGCAGTACCAGGTCGGGATCACCAAGAACGTGCCGGCCGGCGGCAACATCGCGCTGGCGCTGGGCGGCTCGGCCTACAACTTCGCGCTGGACTCGGAGAACACCCAGTACAACATCGTCATCGCGGCCTTCACGCAGGTCGTCGAGATCGCCATCGCGCTGGCCTCGGGCTTCGGCGCGGCGGCGGTGCCGGCACTGATCAAGATCGGTCAGGAGATCGTCGGAGCGTTGATCAGCCTGTTCCGCCAGCGGCTACGGAACATGCTGATGCGGCTGGCCTGGGAGGCGTTCCAGGAGGGCCTGGAGGAACTCTGGCAGAGCGCCGCCGCCCAGGTCACGCAGATCATCGAGGGCAACCGCAAGTCCCTCGACTACAAGGACCTGGCGATCGCGTTCGCCGGCGGCGCCTTCATCGGGGCCGGCGTCAGCGGCGTGCAGATGATCGGCGGCAAGTTCTTCCCGAAGATCAACAACAACGTGCTGTCGCGGGAAGGGCTGTCGGCGCTCGCCGAGACGCTGTTCGAGGGCCTGTTCACCATGATGGTCGGCGGCGGCGGCTTCAACCCGTGGGCCACCATGAGCTCGTCGATGATCGGCGGGATGGCTCACCACTACGCCACAGTGGTCGGCCAGAGCTACGGCCCGGGTGCCGGTGCCGGTGCGCCACCGCCGACGATCGAGACGAACAACCTCACGACCACCGCGCCCACGCCTCCGCCCACGTCCGTGGACGGACCACCAGTTCCCCCACCCGTCGGCTCCTCCGCCGGCCCGGGCGGCGGTCAGGGCGGCGGCCCGGGTCCGCAGCCCTCGGGCGGCCCGGCTGCCGGAGGCAGTTCCGGTCAGGGGTCCGGCCCAGGCGAGACCGGGGGGCAGGGGCCTGCGCATCAGGGCTCTGGGGACCAAGGTCCGGGCAACCAGGGCACCGGTCAGGGCAGCGCCGGAAACACCACCACGGGCAGCCAGCCTCCCGGGGGCCAGACCGCGGGCGCTCAGACTCCCGGCGGTCAAACCGCTGGCGCTCAGAACGCGGGAGGTCCAACCGCGGGAGGTCCAACCGCGGGAGGTTCAACCGCAGGAGGTTCAACCGCAGGAGGTTCAACCGCAGGAGGTTCAACCGCAGGAGGTTCAACCGCAGGAGGTCAGACCGCGGGAGGTCCAGCCGCGGATGGTCAGACCGCCGGTGGTCAGGTCCGCGACGGGTCGCAGGCGGGCGTACCCAACGGCAGCACGAGCCCCGACGGCGTCGGAGGTCAGACGACGAGCGGGCCCGGCACAGCCGGGCCGGGCGTCGGCGCCGACCCACGTGCGGTCGGCGGTGTCGCCACCGGGCCAGGCCCGGCCGCAGGCGGCGAGGCCCCGCGCGCCGATTCGACGGGTACGCCGGGCGGCAACCCGGCGAGCGCCGGCACCGGTACGCCCGCGACCGGCATCCCGGCGGCAGGCGCCGACGTCGCCGCGCCCTACGGCGGCGGGCTCCCCGGGTTCGACACTCCAACGTCGAGCGGCGGAACAGCCGGTGTCGACACCCCGGCACCCGTGACCTCGCCCGCCACCACTGCCGACCCGGTGGCCGTCCCGGCCGGTCCCGCACCGTCCACCGCCACGCCGAGCGCAGGCACACCGACAACCACCACGCCGGGCACGGCCACACCGAGCACCGGCACACCGAGTGCCGGCACCGGCATGCCGTCTACGAGCACGTCGACCACGAGCACATCGACCACCGGTACGCCGTCGTCGGGTTCGGCCACCAGCGGCCAGCCGATCGCTCCCGCACGCGACGTCGTCGGCGCCGCACCCCCACCACCGATGGCGCCCGTCGACGGCATCTCGGTCGACGCTCCGGCCGTGGTCACCTCCCCGGCCGTCGATCCGAGTGTCGGCACGCCGTCCCCACTGGAGCAGGCGGTCGCGGGAGCCGTCGACACCGCGCCGACGCCGGACGGACCGACGGCCGCGCGGGACGACACCGCCGAATCGACGCCGGACGGGTCGCGAGGTGTGCAGGCGCCGCCGCTCGCCGTCGCGGACCCTTCCGCACATACCCGGGCCGAGCCGAGCCCGCAGTTCCGGCAGGCCAAGGCGGGCGCGGAGCCGAAACGGCTGCGCACCGAACGGTACGTGCCCTGGAAGGACACCGTCGTCCCCGGCACGCACCTGCTGCGTGGCGAGATCACGACGATCGACTTCACCACCCGGGAGTTCACCGCCGACGGCAGGGACTACCGGTCGTTCGACGTACACCTGGATCTGGTCTCGAGGAACGACCGGATGTCCCCCCGGGAGTTGCGGGACTTCGCGGCGGCGGTGCAGCGCACCGTCGACGAGATGGTCAACGGCCGGTACACGCTGCCCGACGGCCGGCTGCTGCACATCGACCTGGTCGTCGACACGCCGCCGTGGCGCGACGGCATGACCCGCGACTGGCAGGCGGATCCACGCCGCAACCCGCCGGTCGAGGTGACCTCGGAGACCGGGGTGAGCACCGACCAGCACCTGTGGAACACCGGGGACCGCCTCCCGGTGATGGTGCACGAGGTGATGCACTACCTCGGCGCCAAGGAGGGTCACCAGGCCCCCGAGCACCTGTTCACCACAGTGAACCGGCCGGGGGTCATGGGTGTCGAGGTCGACACGCTGCCGACGTCGTCGCAGCAGGCGGCCACCTCGACCGGGCCGACGGACTATCTCACCCCGCAGGATCTGGCGACGATCCACGACGCCGCGCTGACCGCCGGCCCGGTACGCGACCTGCCGTCCCCGCGGACGTCGCACGACCGGACGCCGGACCCGCGTCCGAACCCGCAGATTCCGTCCCGCGCCCCGGCCCCGGCCCCGCCACCACCGCCCGGCATGACGAGCATGCCGCCACCACCGCCACCACCGCCCGGCATGACGGGCATGCTCCCACCACCACCACCGCCGGGCATGCCGCCACCACCCGGCGTGGCGCCACCGCCGTCGGCCGGTCCCACGACCCAGGCCGTCGACCTGACCCCGACGGACCTCTCACCCGCCACGCTGCGGCACCGCGACCCGAGGCCCTCGCCCACCCCGGTCGGCCAGAGGCTGAACGAGAAGTACGGCGTCGTGCACGTCGTGGATCAGGGGTCGCCCGGTCTGGGCCACCAGGCCGCGACGGTCGCGATGCTCGACGGGCTGGCCGCCACCGGCTACCGAGGCACGGTCGTGTTGACCTATCCCGGCAACAAGACGCCCTACTACGCCGAGCAGCTCGGCCGGCAGCAGGAGTTCGAGACCCCGGCGGGCTCGTACGACCTGTTCCACCGGGAGTGGACCGGCCACCGCGGCGGGATGGACGTCGTCATGCGACCGCAGGGGCCGCAGGGCACGCGGGAGGAGGCCTGGAAGACGACGGACTGGCCCGGCGCGCCACGGGCCAAAGCCTGGCAGGTGGACCGGCAGAAGGAGTTCCGGGAGAAGAAGATCCGCGAGCAGGGCAACACCCAGAGCCTGCGCATGGACGAGCTCGCCACCAGCCTGCTCCCCGAGGGCGACGTGCTGACCGTGCTTCCGGCCGTCGACGTACCGAAGAACGACGGCGGCTCGGAGTGGACCGCGGAGCAGAAGCAGGAGTGGTTCCAGCAGGCGTGGGCCGGTCCGCTGCGCGACGCCGCCGGCGGCCGGGACCACGACGTCGTCACGCTCCAGCCGTTCCTGTGGGACCAGTTCCCCCGGCAGGTCCGCAGCGCCGACGGGACGATCACGGATCTCGACCGGGCCTCGACCGGGGTCCCGGCCTACCGCCGCCCGCCGCCCGCCGATCCGCCGCCCGCCCGGGACGTCATCACCGCCACCGGCATTCCCGGAGCCGACGACCTCGCGGCAGTGGTCGACGACCACGCCACCGACGTGGTGCTCGTCTACTACGGCGACACGCCTGACACGCCCCCGCACCAGGAGGTCGTCGACCGGCTGGCCGCCGCGGCCCGGCCCGACCGGAAGACCGTCGTCCTGGTCCTCGGCAACGACAAGCGAGCCCTCACCACGAGCAATGCCGGCGTCCACGTCGCCGCGCTGCCCCGCGTCACACCTGAACAGATGGCCGGGCTCCAGAACCGCGCCACGCTCGTGGTCACCGAGGGCGCGAACACGTGGCAGGAAGCGCTCACGGCGGGCAAGCCCACGCTCTCCGCGACCGGGTCCGCGGGTGACACCCGGCCGTGGGATCACGAGCCCGCGTCGTTCCCCCAGGACGGCCACGACCTGCTCGTGAACGCGTCGGAGTACCTGCGCAGCGGCGGTGATCCCGCGACGGTGCGGGACTTCGTCCAGGACGACGACGGCGGTGTCCGCACGTACTTCGACGGGTGGCGGGACGCCCTCGGCCAGACCGGCTCCGACCAGGTCGACCAGGCCCTCGCCACGGTCACCGGCCTGCCGCTGGCCCCGGACGCCCGCCCGCGCACCGACGCCGCGCCCGGCGCTCCCCCGGCCGACAACACCCTGCGCGTCCCGGGAGTCCTGCCGGACCGGTTCCCCACGCCCAAGACCCGCGACGAGATCGCCCAGGCCCGCGCCGAACAGCACGACACCGCGCCGCGGCGGATCGCGAACACCAGCGCGTACGACGTCATCGACCGCGGGCTCCATCCCGACACCCGCGTGCCCGACGTGGTCGCGCGCTCGTACGAGCAGGCCGGCCTGACCGTTCCGGCGGGCGACCGGCCCCGCCCGCGCCTCGACGCGGTCGACAACCGCATCGCGTACGACCATCGGGTGCTGGACCTCGGCGACCGCAACGTGCAGGACTTCACGGTCAAGGTCTTCCTGGACGCCCGGGACGACGCGGCGGCGGATGCCCGGCCGGACGTGGAGACCCGGGTACGCGACGCGGTCGACGCGATCTACAACCAGGGCTTCCGGATCGGCGCCGATCAGCTCAACGTCACAGTGGAGTTCGTGACCCGGCCGGGCGAGGCGCACGCCGTCGTGGCGCTGCACGGCACCCCGGCACCGACCACCCAGACCGCCTGGTCGACGCACTCCTCCGACCTCGACCTCGCGCACGAGATCGGGCACTTCCTCGGTCTGCGCGACGAGTACTCGGTGGCGGACCGCGCCCTGGACGGCACCTTCGTCAAGGGCGACAACTCGCTGATGGCGACCACCACGCGGCAGCCCGGCAACGATCCACTGTTGCTGGCGCGCAACGTCCACCGGATCGCCGGTCAGCAGCGCGACGTGCTCTCGCCCGACCGTGGCGGGTTGCCGCCCCGCGCGCGGCCGGTCCGCTTCCAGCCCGTACGGGTGCCCGGCGGCCGCAACGCGCGGTTCGACGAGCTGACCCGGCACACCCGCGACGTCGGCCCGGGCAACTACCGGCAGGAGACGGCCGACCTCAAGGACGACGGCGCGCCCATCGGGTTCGTCGTCAACTCGATGCTGCCCGCCGACGACGTCGACCAGATCCCCGAGGTGGTCCGCGCCGTCACCGAAGGGCTCGCCCCGGGCACCACAGTCGCGTTCGTCTTCGGCGTCAACACCACCGCCGAGGTGCCCGACCTCGCCTTCCGGGACGCGGTCGCCCGGGCCGCCCGGCTCGCCGAGGACCTCGACGTGCCGGTGGCTGTCAACGGCTACGCGGTCGGGACGAAGAACGACAAGTTCCCGTACGGCCGCACCCGCAACCAGGTGCTCCGCGACCCCGACACGGTCGCCGCGATCCAGGGACTCGCCCAGGGCGGCCCCGACGGCGACGCCCGGCGCTACCCGTACGTGTCGATCCAGGACTTCGACAGGGGTGCACGGACGACGGCCGACGGCACCCACGTGTTCGACCGCATCGACCGCCGGACCCGTTTCGACCCGGAGTCGGCCGGACCGCAGGACGAGCCACCGGCCCGCCCTTTGATGATCTCCGGCGGTTACCGTGTCGGCGACACCGCGGAGCTGGTCCGGCGTACCCGGGAGCGGCTGGAGCGACGCGCACGCGACCACCAGGCGAGGATGGACGACCTCCCTGCGGGCAGCGAACGCACGACCGAGCAGCAGAAGCTGGCCGCCGTGCGCAACGGCCTCGCCAAGCTCGACACGCAGGCGGGCCGGGACGCGTTCGTCCGGGACTTCACCACAGCCGTGGACGAGGACATGCGCTCCCGGGACCGGCAGGCGAGGGTCCACCCGATGCTGCCGTACTCGCCGGAGCCGAACCTGTTCGTCGACGGCCTGCTCACCCTGGGCCGGCCCGAGGTCCGGTTCGGCGACGCGGGCGCGGAGTTCCTCCTGCTGGCCGAGAGCCTGCACCAGGCGTACGGCGAGGAGCTGGCCGTCGCCCACGGCGCGGCGACACCGGCCGGCCTCCCCGCGGACGTCCTCGCCGTCGACGTCCAGGTCGAGTCGCAGAACAACAGGCATCCCGACCGGGACCTGGCGTTCATGACGGACTTCGTGGGCGCCGCCACGCCCACCGACCTGTCCCGGCTCGCGGCCGACTTCGCAGTCGGCAACTTCCTGCCGCAGTCGCACGCCGTGCCGACGAACGTCAACCGGCAGCTGTTCTACACCGAGGGCACCGGCTTCAAGGAGTACCGGGCCGAACTGCGCAAGCCCGCCGTCGCCGCCCCGAAGCCGTTCGCCGCGCCCACCGACCTGGTGCCCGGCCCGTCGTGGACGTGGCAGCAGACGCTCACGCCGCAGCAGCTGCGGCAGCTCGGCGCGCAACCACATAACAGGTACGTCACCGCCGTCTCGCTGCCGGCGCCGGACACCGCCCCGGCGCCGGACGTCCCGCCCGAGGTCGATCCCGACCTGGACCCGGCGCGGCCGGCCCGGACCGTCGGCCTGCCGAACAGCCAGCGCCTCGTCGCCGCGCACCTCGTCGCGACGTCGAACGACCCCGGAACCATCCAGCAGGAGTTCGCCGCCGCCACCGCCGTCGCCGACCGTGGCGGGCTCGGCCGGCAACCGGGGTCCCTCTACGACGCGATCGCCGGCGGCCTGCCCGGGAGCGACGCGGACGCCCTGCGGACGAGCACACTGCACGCCGGCCGGGACACGATGAGCCTCGACGAGGCCGCGGCGATGCGGCAGCGCAACCCGTACGACAACGGCCATTTCGTCCGGGCCGTGCTCGCCCCCGACCCCGGACCGCAACGCCGCGACACGCCGATCGACGACGCCGAGCGGCAGCGCATCGCCAACGCGCACGACGTGGTCGAGTTCGCCGCCGCCCGCGGCACCCAGGTGCACCTGATCGTGTACGACGACCAGGGCGGGCCGCCGCGCGACCACCCGGTGGTCGGCGCCAAGCCGCGGGGCCGGCTGGAACTGGTCCGCACGATCGACCCGGCGGGCCACGTCACCTACGCGCCCCACGTGCCGGCGTCGACGACCTCGACGAGCGATACCGACGACGACAACGAATCCGACGACGGCAGCGACTCCGGCGGCTTCGACCTGTTCGGCGACGACGACTTCGGCGGCTTCGCCGGCCTCGGCGAGCACGACGGCGACGGCGTCCGCGACGGCGATGAGAGCAGCGGCGTCCACGACAGCGACGACGGCCCCGGCACGCCCGACGACCCGGCGAACCCGCCGACCGACACCCCGGCCACCCGGTCGGCCGACGAGGACAGCACCGCGGCCGAGACCACCACCGCGGAGGGCACCAGCGCCGAGAGGGACAGCGCACGAGAGACCACCGCGGAGGAGACCGCCGCCCGGGAGACCACAGAGGGTGGGACCGGCACGTCGTCGGCCACCGGGACCACTGCGCCGCTGCCGTCGCCCGACGCGGTACGCCGGGGCCTGCCGTCGTATCTGCGGGACAGCCGCACCCTCGGCCTCGCCGAACAGTTGCGCGCCACCGAGAACGCGACGCTCGGCGCGGCGCTGCGGACCCTCGACCCCGGCCTGTCCGACGACGTGGTCGCCACCGTGGAGGCGGACAGCCGCGACGACGTGGACCAGTTCCTCGGCGAGGGCCGCCCGTACCCGGTGACGATCGACGGGCGCCCGGCGGAGCTGCGGGTCACCGCCGTCCTCGACTGGGACGCGCTCACAGTGGACCGGGCCCACGACGACCCGCGCAAGGTCACCGCCAAGAACCGGGAGAACCTCACCCACAAGCTGCGCCACAACCGGGACCGGCGGGTCGAGCCGAAGGTGACAGTCACCGCGATGCCCGGTGTCGTCGTCGGCGTCGGCGGCTCGGTGCCGACGGCACCGGTCACCGAGCACTCCGCCGACCGCAAGGACACCTACACGTCCACCACCACGGTCAAGGTCACCGGGCTGACCGAGGTGACGGTGCCGATCCGGTTCGTCGCCAGGCTCGTGCGGCCCGGCCGTCCCGCCGTCGACCCGGTCGAGACGTCGGGCACCGTCGCTCTCGCCGTACACACGGGGTTGCGGACGGCGGACGCGACAGCGCCGGCCGCCGCGGACCGTGCGCTCGACGCGCCGGTGCCGGGCCGGTTCGGGGTGGAGAGCGTCCGGACCCGGCCGGCCGATCCCGGCGCCACGTTCTTCGACCAGGTGGAGGCGATCCTCGCCGAGGACGGCATGGCCGACCTCGTGCGGATCGGCGCACCCGGCCGCCCGGTGATGCAGAAGCTGCTCAGCGACGCGGCGTTCTCCGGCAGCCTGCCCACGATGGTGGTCACCGATCCGGCGAACGTCCACGACGGCTGGGTGCGGTCGGGTTCGCTGCCGCGCGCCGCGCGCCGCGGCTGGCGGCGGTTCTTCCCGGGCCGCGCCCGGCAGGTCGAGGTCCGCCTGGTCGCCCGGCGCGTCGAGGAGGTGGAGCGGGTCGACGGGCTCACGCACGTCGACACGTCCGCGCTCGGCGCCGAGAGCACCAGCGCCGCCGCCACCAAGCGGCCGTTCGGCCTGTGGGGCCTCGTCGGCGCGGGTGTGGACACCGCGCCGCTGAGCCTGATCGTCGGGCCGCGGATCGGCGGCGGCCGGGAGCGTGGCGCCACCCGGACGATCGCCGAGCGGACCGGCGGCAAGCAGACGGTGACCGGCACCGCGCCGGGCGTCCGCTACCGGGTCGAGTACGGCGTCCAGGTGCGCGTCCTGGGCCGCGCGCCGCGGATGCTGTCCGGTTCCGTCGACGCGCTCCAGTGGACCACCGGCGACCGGCTGCCCGGCACCGCCCTCGACCCCGACGGCCGGGAGTGGCGCGGACGGCACGGCGCCGACCGGACCCACTTCGCACCGGCACGCATCGAGCGGGGCGAGTCGTTCGGCGGCGCGTACCTGACCCGGGTCGGCGACCGGGGCCTGTACGAGACGGTCGCCGACGCGGTTCGGTCGGTGCCCGGCCACGACCGGTTCCGCCTGGCCACCCGCGACGAGATGCTGCGGCACTTCGGCGACGCGCAGCTCGCCGACGGGCTGACCCCCGAGATCCAGGCCGCGCTGAACCGGGGCACGGACCTGCGGACCCAGCTCTCCCCAGACCAGTTGCGCCACCTGGCGGACCGGATCGTCGGCCCCGGGCTGAAGATCCCGCTGATCCGCACCGGCACGTTCCACGACCACGTCACAGTGGTGACCGTCCAGGGCAGCCTCCGCGACGTGTCCGACGGCGACCTGCTCGGCCACGACAAGATCGGCACCGCCGACAAGCGCACCGCCAGGTCGACGGTGACCAGCGCCCGCGACGACAGCCGGTCGGTCGAGCTGAGCCTGGAACCCCGCGTCCTGGGCCCGCTCGGTCAGGCCGCGTCGACGCTGCTCGGCGGCCCGCGCGCCGCGTTCAGCTGGGGCACCACCGACGAGAGCGCCGTCACCGGCGGGCAGTCCACCGAGAGCGACCACGGACCGGCGCTCGACGACGAGGGCAAACCGGCTGAGGTACGGCTGCGCGAGTTCGCCGCCACCCTCGATCTCACCGTCAGCACCCGGTCCACGGTGCGGGTCAACCAGGCGGGACGGCAGCTGTCGTTCGGGGCGTACGGCCGGGGGGTGCCCGCCGTCGTCGCCGCGTCCGAGACCCGGCCCCGGACGGACCGCCTCGACGTGCGCATGCTCGTGCCGGAGACGCGCGTGTCCCGGCAGCGCCCGGACGCCGAGCCCAGCCCGGTCCCCCGCGACGTGGAGAGCATGGCGTACCCGCCGCCGCTGAGCCGGATGACCGGCGGGCCGCACGACCTCGACGGACGCCGGGTGGAGTCGTTCGTCGGCGCCGACCGGTTGCAGGAGGCAGTGGCCGAGACGCTGCGCGAGGCCGCCCGGGACGACATCTACGTCGCCGAGGACGGCCTGATCTCCACGGTGATCGCCGACGAGCTGTCACCCGAGCGCCTCACCGGTGACGCCGAGCTGTTCAGCCGCCCGCTGGCGCTGAGCAACCTGTGGCACGGCCGCCGGGCCGCCGACGCCCGCGCCGACGTGCGGGTACGGCTGCGCCCGACCAACCCGACGGTGCTCGACGGCGCCGAGTTCGCCCGCGTCAAGCGGACCTTCGCCAGCGGCACCGCCCGCAAGACCACTCACGCGCGCGCGGTCGAACTGAGCGTCTCCGCGACCGGCGTCGCGTCGGGCAGCGGGCCGGTCGCCGACCACGGCGGCAGCACCGGCCGGTCCGGCGGCGCGGTCATCCTGTCCGTCACGCCGTGGCGGCGGGCGTGGGGCCGGATCAGCGAGCGCAGCGCCTCCGGGGTCTCCAAGCTGCGCCTCGGCGGCGGCCGGGCCGAACGTGAGCTGCTGGTACGGGTGGACGTCGAGGCCGAGGTGGTCGCCGAAGCCCGCCACGACAGCAACCTGCGTCCGCTGGGCCGCTGGCCCGGCACACCGGCCCGGCGGGCCGGCCGGCGGCTCACCCTGCCCGGCGCGGTCGTCATGCGGATGACCCCGGCGGAGCTGAAGCGACTCCAGGACCGCGACCGTGCCCGCCGGCACGGCACCGCCGACGTGCGGCTGCACCTGCGGCACGCCGAGAACACCGAGACGCTCCGCGCCGGCCAGCGCGAGCAGGTCGCCCGGCTCAGGAGCGAACAGGCCACGGAACTGGCGAGCCTGCTGCGGCGGCAGCACGTCAGCCCGGACGCCGGCCCCGCCCACCAGCACGAACGCGACGAGCTGGCCGCGCAGCACGACGCGGACATGGCCGCGCTGCTGGCGAAGCAGGATCAGGAGCGCGCCGAGCAGGCCGAGCACCAGCAGCGGGAACGCGACCTGGTGCGCGAGGCGCAGCAGCGGCAGAACGAGGACGCCGCCGAACCCGGCGCACCGGCCCACGCGGCACAACCGGAGTTCCGGCCCGGACCGGCACGGTCCCTCGGCATCGGCGGCGTCACCACCCACGTCGACCTCACCGGCCGTATCCCGCACCTGCGGCGTGCCCTGGCCCGCGCGTCGAGCGAGGAACTCGCCCGGGCGATCCTGCCGCCCACCCGGGACCGCGGCCCGGACGACCCGATCCGAGGGCTCGGCAGCACCGGCTTCCTCGGCGCCGCCCACCTGCACCTGGCCGACGCCCTGAACGGCGGCCGGAGCGGGACGGTACGGCTGGAGCGGCGGTTCCGGGGTGCCACGTACCACGTCACGCTCACCGCCGAGCCGGTCGGCGAGCCGAGCTTCACCGGCATCGACCTGGTCGACGATCTGTCCGTCACCGACCGCACGGTGGTCGGCGAGGCGCATACCCGTACCACCTCGCAGACGGCGGCGCAGGTCACGCTGACGGGGCGGGCACAGGGCACCGAGACCGACCGGGTCCAGGACGACGCCACCCGCACCACCGGGCACGGCCCGGCCTCCGGCACCGTCGCCGCCGGCCTGACCGGCACCGCCGCCGTCGGCAACCGGGCCACCAAGGCGATCGAGCGCACCGCCCGCACGTACGAGCAGTCGCTGACCGTCTCCGGCCCGGTGCCCACGTACCGCGGGCCGGTCCGCCTCACCGTCACTGTCACCGGGCGCGGGCTGCCCGAGGGCGGCGTGTCGGTCCACGCGGTCCACGACGTCACCACGTACTCGGCGACCGAGGGCCGGGAGCTGGCCACGTCGGGCCCGGTCAGACCGGTCGCTGCCGGGCAGACCACCGACGAGGGCCGGCGGCGGTGGCGCGAGGAGGCCGGGTTCGACCGGCTGCCCGAGCCGGGCCGGTACGCCGTCGAGGACGTCCTCGTCGACCTGTCCGACCTGCACGACGCGGCGCGGCAGGCGCTCGTCGCCTCCGGCGCCGCACCCGGCCGGGACGTCGACGCGGCCCTGCGCGACACGCTGACGGTGAGCCGGATCAAGGCGCTGCCGGCGATGCTGAACGGCGCGTACCCGCTGCCGATGCCGGCCGGACCGGGCCGCGACCTGTTCCTCGACGCCCGCCTGGTGGCCCGCCCGAAGCTCCTGCGCGCGGACGCCACGGTGAAGATCGGCGGCTCGGCGAAACGCGCCGCGGACACCGAGTACGAGCAGACCGCGGGCCGTTCGTTCGCGCTGAAGACGGCCGGGCCGCTCGTCGTCGGCGGCGTCGGCCATCCGGGCGGTGCGAGCGCTGTGGGCGAGCGGCAGGAGTTCGCCGCCGTCAACGCGGCCACGCTGGTCGAGCAGCAGCTCTACCGGACCGACCCGGGCGCCCAGGTGAAGGACGAGGGCAAGGTCTCGGTCAGCGCGACCGGCAAGCCGGCCCGGCGCGCCGACCCGGACGACAAGCTCACCGCGGCTGTCGAGTACGACGTCGAGTTCCGTTTCGTCGCGCGTTCCCGCGACGCGGCCGGCAGGCACCGGGCCGGCACGGAGGTCAGAGTGCCCGGCGGCTTCGTGGTCCGGCTGGACGAGGCGGCGGCCCGGGACGTCACCGGCCGGGATCTCCCTCCGGGTCTGCGTACGTCGGCGCTCGCCGTCGCCGACGCGGCGAAGAAGCTGTCCGCCGCGGCGGCCCGCCTGGACGGGCTGACCTCCCGGGCCGACGCGGACCCGGATGCCGTCGCCGCTGCCGAGCTGGCCCTGACGGACGCCGAGAACGCCTGGTGGGACGCCTACCGTGCGCACGAGGCCGAGGTGGCCCCGCCACCACCGGCCCCGGCCCCGCCGGTGGACGTGCGCGCCGCCGAGGTGGCGACGCCCACCGCGCAGGCCCCCGTGGTCGGCGATCCGGTCGACGTCACCACCGGCCGGGTCCTCTACACCGAGGTCGACGCCCGCCTGCCGGGGCTCACCCTGGAACGGACCCACCGCTCCGACTACCTCTGGGGCCGCTGCTTCGGCCCGACCTGGGCGTCCACGCTGGACCAGCGCGTCGTCACCGACGACACGTACGCGCGGTTCCTGGCCGCCGACGGCTCGATCCACACGTACCCGATACCGGCCGAGGGCGACGAGGCGCTGCCGGTCGCCGGACCGGGCGGGCCGCTGCGCCGGCTGGCCGGCGGCGGCTGGCTGCTCACCGAGCCGGGCCGGTCGCTGCTGTTCGCGCCCGCCGACGCGCACGGCGACTCCTGGCTCACCGACGTGGTGACCGACCGCACCGGGTGGCGGATCGAACGCTCCGGCGACGGCACGCCCGAACTGCTGCTCTCCGCGTCCGGCCTCGTGGTGGTGCCGCACCTGGCCGGCGGCCTGGTCGTCGGCGCGCACGTCCGCGCCGCGGGCGACACGGTCCACCTCCCCGCCTTCGGGTACGACGAGCGGCGGCGCCTGGTCGAGGTCCGCAACTCCTCCGGTCACGAGACGCGGCTGCGCTACGACGAGGCGGGCCGGCTCGTGCGCTGGCAGGACCGCAACGGCGAGTGGTTCGGATACCACTACGACGAGGCGGGCCGCTGCGTCCGGGCCGGCGGCGGCGGTGACGTCCTGCGCTACTCGCTGCGCTACGGCGACGGCGTCACGCACGTGACGAACTCGCTGGGCCGGGTGACCCGGTACGAGTTCGACGAGCGCCGGCTGGTCACCGCGATCGTCGACCCGCTGGGCGCCACGGTCCGGCAGGAGTGGGGCGCGGCGCACCGGCTGCTGTCGCGCACGGACCCGCTCGGTCGCGTCACCCGGCTAGACCACGACGCGCGCACGCTCACGCTCCCGGACGGCTCGACCCACCCGGTCCCGCCGCGCCCGCCCGCACACGCGGACGACATCGAGTTCGACGCGCTCGGACGGGTCCGGGCGACCCGGGACCCGGACGGCGCGGTCACGACGTACGGCTGGACCGCCGAGGGGGATCTCGCGTGGCGGGTCCGCCCGGACGGCTCCACGCAACGGTGGTTCTACGACGGTGAAGGGAATCTGGTGGACGTCATCGACGCATCAGGAAGGGCGGTGAGCTTCGAGTACGGCCCCTTCGATCTGCCCACGGCACGGGTGGATCAGGCGGGGAACCGCACCGAGTTCACGTACGACACGGAACTACGGCTCATCGGGGTGACGAACCCGGCGGGCCGGACGTGGCGGTACGAGTACGACGCGGCCGGCCGCCTGTGCGGGCAGACCGACTTCGACGGCCGTACCCAACGCTACGAGCACGACGAGGCGGGCCGGCTGGTCGCGCACACCGACGCCGCCGACACCGTCACCCGCTACCGCTGGGACGCGCTGGGCCGGGTCGTCGAACGCCGGGTCGGTGACGCCGTCACCCGCGTCGAGTACGACGCCGACGGCCACGTGGCAGCCGTGCTCAGCCCGGACGCGCAGGTGCGGTTCACCCGCGACGCCGAGGGCCGGGTGCTGTCCGAGACGATCAACGGCCGGACGGTGCACACCTCGTACACCGACTCCGGCGCGGTCGCGGCGCGCACCACGCCGTCGGGCCGGTCGAGCCGGTGGACGTTCGACGCCGCCGGCCGCCCGGAGAGCCTGACCGCCGGGGAGCACCTGCTCGGCTTCACCCACGACGACGCCGGCCGGGAGATCGGCCGGACCGTCGGCGGCCTGGTCGCGCTGCGGCAGACCTTCGACGCGGCCGGGCGGCTCACCGGGCAGCACATCGCCGACGCCGCCGAGCGCCGCTACACGTACGACGCCGCCGACCGGGTCACCGCCATCGCCGACTCGCTCGCCGGTGACCAGTCCTTCACCGCCGACGACACCGGCCGCATCCGGGCCGTCGACGGCGACGTCCCGCAGCGGTACGACTACGACGAGGCCGGCAACCTGGTCGGCGCCGGCGGCGGGCGCTGGGAGTTCACCGGCACCATGCTCGTGCGCTCCGACGACGCGTCGTTCTCCTACGACGCGAAGGGCCGCCTCACCGGCCGGGTCGACGACGCGGGCGCGTGGCGCTTCGAGTGGGACGCCGAGGACCGGATGGTGCTGGCCGTCACGCCCGGCGGCGACCGCTGGCGCTACCGCTACGACGGCTTCGGCCGGCGCATCGCCAAGCAGCGCCTCGGCGACGACGACCGGGTGCTGGAGGAGGTGTCCTTCGCCTGGTCCGGTGACCTCATGCTGGAGCAGACGCACCGCGACGCCGCCGGCGCCACCACCACGACCACGTGGGACTACCGCCCGGACGCGCCGGTGCCGGTCGCGCAGACCGACGACGGCACGCTCCGCGCGGTGATCACCGACACCATCGGCACCCCGACCCACCTGGTCGAGCCGGGCGGCGGGCTGCGCTGGTGGTCGCGGGGCGACCTGTGGGGACGCGGCGCGGACCGGACCGCGACGCCGCTTGCGTTCCCCGGCCAGTACGTCGACGCCGAGACCGGCCTGCACTACAACCGGTTCCGCTACTACGACCCGGCCACCGGCCGGTACGTCAGCCCGGATCCGCTGGGCCTGTCCGGCGGCCCGAACCCGACCGCGTACGTGAGCGACCCGCTGACCGTGGCCGACCCGCTGGGCCTGACCAGTTGCACGCCCGCTCCGACCACGCCGCACCCGCTGGCCGCTGTGGAACCGGCGCTCGCCGCGCCCTCCGACCAGACGCCCAGCAGCCTGCCTGCGAACGCGGCACCGCCGCCGCCGAGCGCGCTCTACGGCATGCCGTTCCAGATGCAGGTCGCCATCCTGGACGAGCACGGCCGGGTCCTGCGGTACGAGACCCGGATGCGCGACACGCCGTCGCCGCCGCCGGTCTCCACCCCGGCCGGCGCCGTCGGATATCACGCCCGCCAGTGGTTCGACGACGTCGCGCCGGCGTCGCGGGCCGACCTCCAGGATCCGAACTCCGCCGCGTTCCAGAGCTACCAGGAGATCCGCGAAGCGGTGTTCCCGCACATCGGCACGCGGCCCTACACGGGTGTCCGGTCGGACGCGATCGGCCACCAGAACGAGCCGCTGGTCGGCGCGCTGAACTACTACAACACCACCACGACCACGCGACGGGGTGTGACGCGGACGCACATCGGCCTCGGCAACCGCATCGCCGAGGAGCGCGGCGGCGGCCGGCGGACCGCGAGCCAGATCGCCAGGTACCTGCGCGGCCAGATCCGGCTGGACCAGATCGAGTCCGAGGCCGGGCGGGACTTCGCCCGGATCGTGAGCTTCGCGGAGAACGCCCGCGGCTACGAGTCGGAAGTCAACTCGCTGCCCATCGCGCTGGACTACATCGCGCACGCCGAGCACAGGCAGGACGCCGCCGACCAGTGGCGCGACATCCCGTCGTGGTTCCCCCCGGCCGCGCCGGGATACGCCGGCGACGAGTTCGTGCCCCGCGAGAGCCGGCCCCCGGTGGCGAGCATCATGCCGCGCCAGCGGCCCAACGCGATCACCGACACCGCCCCGTACTACACCGAGACCGAGTTCACCGGCACGCCGGCCCCGGCGGCGAGTTCGTCGAACGCCCGGATCGTGACCGTCGCGCCGCGCAGCGACAGGTCACGCAGCCCGGAGCGCCGGGGCGGCAGCAGCCGTCGCGGCCGCCACGGCGATCCCCGGTACGGCTTCCAGGGCCCGCAGACCGGCACCGCCGACGTCCGGGGCGCCGTCGCGCCGGTCACCGACCCGTTCCGTACGCCGCTCGCCGACCAGTTGACGGCGGCGCAGGGCGACCCGAACACGCAGGCCCGGATCCTCGACTCGTTCCGGGACCAGTTGTCGTACGAGTACACGTTGACCGACGGGTCGACGCTGCGGGTGCTGGCCGCCAACCTGCACGGTGCCACCGCCGCCACGGACGCGGACCTGGGCACGCTCAACGCCGTCGACCGCGACCACCTGCGCCGGATCAACGACAACCGGGACGCCGGCAGCGTCGCCGCCAACGTCGACTGTGTGCCCCTCACCCTGGCCGTCGACGCGTACCGGCAGACCGGCGCGGTCACCCAGGTGCCGGCGCAGACCCAGCCGATGGAGATCGGCGAGGTCATGAAGCGGTACCCGGGCCGCAGTGTCGACGAGGTCGGCAGCATCCGCGGTCTGATGGAGGCCCTCGGCGCCATGCCGAACGGCACCACCGCGATCGTCGGCCTGCGGCCCGGTGGTCCGGGGACCGTCGGGCACGTCATCAACGTGTCGAAGGACGGGCAGGGCCGGGTCACCTTCGAGGACGCCCAGGTCCCCGGGCTCGCCACGCTTCCGTCGATCTCCCCCGACGGCTCGGTCGTCGTCATCCGGACCAGCGACCCGGCACCCGGCAGCGACGTGGACATGGCCTCGGTCCGCGACGCCGACTCCGACACGGACATGGCCTCGGTCCGCGACGCCGACTCCGACACGGACATGGCCTCGGTCCGCGACGCCGACAGCGACGTCGACATGGCGGACTTCTCGCCGACCACTGAGACGTTCGCCGGTGTGGCGCCGGAGGCGGTGGCGAAGACCACCGCGCAGACGCCGACGGTGGGCGACCCGATCGACGTCACCACCGGCCGGATGATCCTCACCCACACGGACGCGGTCATGCCGGGGCTCACGCTGGAGCGGACCTACCGCTCCGACTACCGGTGGGGCCGGTCCTTCGGCCGGGCCTGGGCCTCCACCCTGGACCAGCGGATCATCGTCGACGGCGAGCAGGTCCGCTACCTGGCCGCCGACGGCTCGCTGCTCACCTACCCGCTGCCCGCCGAGGGCGAAGTGGCGCAGCCGGAGACCGGCCGGACGCTGCCGCTGCGCCGGCTGGTCGGCGGTGGCTGGCTGCTGACCGATCCGACGTCCGGCCGCAGCCTGCTGTTCGCCGCGGCGTCGGACACCGAGTCGCTGCTCACCGACGTCACCGACGGCGGCGTCCGCTGGACGATCCACCGCGACCGCCGGGGTACGCCGACGCACCTGCTGTCGTCCACCGGCGCCACCATCGCGCTCACCTCGTCCGCCGGGCTGGTCACGATGGTCTCCCTGCCCAACGCGGCCGGTGACCTGATGGCGGCGTCGCAGTTCGGCTACGACGGCGACCTCAACCTGATCGAGGTGACGAACTCCTCGGGTGACCCCGAGCGCTTCACGTACGCCGACGGGCGGCTGGTGCGCTGGGAGGACCGCAACGGCGAGTGGTACACGTACACCTACGACGAGGCCGGGCGGTGCGTGGCCACCGACGGCAGGGGCGGCTACCTGCGCTACCGGTTCGACTACCGGCCGGGCCGCACGGTGGTGACCGACTCGCTCGGCGCGGCGCGCGTCTACGAGCTCAACGACCGCTTCCAGGTGGTCGCGGAGACCGACGCGCTCGGCGCGACCACGCGCAACGTCTGGGACGAGGCGTACCGCCTGCGGTCCACGACCGACCCGCTGGGCCGCACCACCACGAGCGAGTACGACGCGCTCGGGCGGCTGGTCGCTGTCGTCCGGCCGGACGGCAGCCGGTCCGTCACCACGTACGACGAACTCGGTCGCGCGGTGTCCTGGACCGACTTCGACGGCAGCACCCGCAACCGCCAGTTCGGCCCGGACGGCCTGCTGATCGCCGAGGTGGACGCCTCCGGTGAGGTGGTCCGGTACGAGCAGCCGGCCGCCGACGGGCGGGGCACGACCACCCACGTCGGTCCGACCGCCGTCGTGCACGACACGGCCCGGCAGATCACCGCGGTGCGCACCGGTCAGGGCGAGACGGAGTACGTCTACGACGCGCTCGGCCGCCTGTTCAGCATCCAGGACGACACCGGTCTCACCGAGTTCGGCTGGACGCTGGAGGGTGACCTGGCCTGGCGGGAGAACCCGGACGGCTCGGTCGAGGAGTTCCTCTACGACGGCGAGGGCAACCTGGTCGAGTGGGTCGACGCCACCGGCCGCCGGACGATCCGCGAGTACGGCGCGTTCGACCTGGTCACTGCCGAGATCGACGAGGAGGGCAACCGCACCGAGTACGCGTACGACACCGAGCTGCGGCTGGTCCGGGTCACCAACCCGGCGGGCGCGACGTGGAGCTACACGTACGACCCGAACGGCCGGATGGTGTCCGAGACCGACTTCGACGGCCGCACCCAGCGGTACGTCTACGACGCCGCCGGGCAGCTCGTCGAGCACACCGACGCGGCCGACGAGGTCACGCACTACGCGTACGACCTGCTCGGCCGGGTGGTGGAACGGCGCACCGGCGAGTCGGTGACGCGCTTCGCGTACGACGCGGCGGTGTCCACCTCGTCCGGCGGTTCCCTGCCGGAACCTCGCCCCGCGCCGGTACCCCGGCGGTAACCCGCCGCCCGCCCCGGCCGTCACGGCGGCCGGGGCGGGCACCGTCCGACCACCATCGACAGACAAGGACTACCCGATGAACGCCGACGACGCCCGCAACCGGGCGCAGGCCGCGCTGCGCGGGCTGGAGAACCCGGAGCAGCCGCTGACGCTGCTCGCCCCGGACGCCCCGGCCGAGTACGAGTGGTGCTGGGTGTACCCGTTCAACACGGTCCGGGCCACCGAGACCGGCAGCATTCTGGACGCGCTCGCGGTGGGACCGCTGGTCGTACCGAAGAACGGCGCCGAGCCGTGGGTGGCGCCGTCCGGTCCGCCGCTGGAGCGCTGGCTCAACGAGTACGCCGCGCGGGAAGGGCTGCCGGCGGTGCCGGTCCCGGCCGCACCGGACCCGTTCGCCTGAGCCCCGGACGGACGGCCCGCCGTGACCCTCGCAGCGGGCCGCCGCCACCTGGAGGAACCATGACCGACAGCGCCGAGCCGCTCGGCGTGCTGCTGCGCCGGATGATGCGCGGTGACGCCACGATCGAGCAGGTGCAGTCCGCGCTGCGCGTCGCCCGGCTCGACCTCGCGATGAACGGCGACGGTCGTCCGCTCGTCGTCCGTTCCTTCGACGACGAGCCGTGCGTGGCGGTGGCGACCACGGCCGAGGAGCGCGCGCGTACCTTCGCGCCCGAGTGGCGCCGGGTCGAGGCGGTCGAGCTGGCCGAACTGCTGCCGGACGGCATCGACGTCCTGGTCGACCCGGACGGCACCGAGCCGGTACGGCTGGCCGCCGCGCTCGTCTGGCACGCGCTCCGGTACGCGGACGAGGACACCGGCGGATGAGCGACGACGAGTTCGTGTTCCTGCTCGACCCGGAGTGGCCGGCAGGCGACGACGAGCCGCCGTTCGAGGCGGTCCTCGGGGTGTGGCAGGTCGGCGAGGACGGCGAGGTGGGCGAGTTCCGGGGCAACCCGGACTACCGCCGGCACTTCCCGGACTCCCCCGCCGACCCGCTCGACGCCGTGCTGCGCCTGATCGCGGCCGCCGGTGCGGTGCGGCCGGCACACCTGCGGGCGGTGCTACGCGCGTCCACCCTGCACCTGGCGGTGAACGGCGACGGGCGGCCGCTCGTCGTCCACGCCCCGGACGACGAGCGGTGCGTGGTGGTCGCGACCGGCGAACCCCACCGGGAACCGGTGCCCGCGCCCGGGTGGCGGCTGCTCGACCTGGCGGGACTGGCCGCCGTGGCCGGTGACCGTGACGTGCTCGTCAACCCCGGCGGCCCGGCGCCCGCCCGGCTGGCCGCCGCGTTCCTGCGCGAGACGGCGGCGACGCGATGAGCACCGGCCTTCTGCACCTGCTCTGCCTGCGCGCCGCCGGCCGGATCCCGGAC
Organism: Micromonospora sp. ANENR4; assembly: GCF_015354395.1. Taxonomy (NCBI): domain Bacteria; kingdom Bacillati; phylum Actinomycetota; class Actinomycetes; order Micromonosporales; family Micromonosporaceae; genus Micromonospora; species Micromonospora sp. ANENR4. The sequence continues at coordinate 76,357 of NZ_JADKYQ010000016.1, read as the reverse complement.
GACGACCTCGCCGGCCTGCGTACCCTGCTCGCCCGTGGCGACCACGGCGCCTGCGCGGCCGGGTTGCTGGGCGCGTTCCCGCAGTCCGCGGCGGAGATCACGGCGCTCGCCAGGCTGCTGCCCCCGCAGACGCCGCTGCCCGGCCCGGCGGCGGACGAGGAGGTGGACGCCGATCCGGTGGCCGTGTTCGTCCCGTTCCCGCCGGTCGACCTGCCGCTGTACGCGACGGCCGGGCCACCGGTGGTGGACGAGACCGCCGGCGGCACCGTGGACGGCCTCGACCTGGTGCTGCTCGACGTGCTGGACCCGGTCCGCACCACCGGGGTGTGGCGCTGCTGGCGGATCACCCGGGAGCCGGACGGCACCGTCGACGCCGTGCGCGTCTACCTGGTCGAAGCCACGGTGCCCGACGACGAGCTGCCCGCCGTCGCCGACCGGGCACAGCGGGCGCTCTCCGACGCCGGGCACGACGCGCCGGTCGAGGTGTACCGGCCCGATCTGCCGCTGCCCGCGTACCAGTGGACGGCCCGGTCCCGGTCCGCGCTGATCTGGGCCCCGCAGCCGCCCGGCGAGGTACGCCTGGCCGCCGGCGGGGACGCCCGGCTGCCGGTCGACGACGACGAGGTCGCCGCGTTCGTCACCCACCTGCGGTCGGCGCCCGCCCTGACCGCGCACCTGCGCACCGACGGCGCCTGGGTCTGGCCGGCCGACGTGGCCGACCGGCTGCTCGACGAGGGCGCGCTGGCCGACGAGGGCCTGCTGCGGCACCTGCGGCGCTGCCGGGCCGACCCACCGGAACCGGCCGGCGCGGTCGCCGTCCACCGGGCGCTCGCCGCCCTGGTACGCGCGGGCGCGCTCTGACCGGATGCACGAACGGCCCCGGTCGCGGTGTTTCTCGGGCACGAGCCCGCGCGCGGCCCGGCGCTCCCGGCTGCCGCCGTGGTCGAATGCGCCCGCCGACGAGGACGCGAGGAGGCCGGGAATGACGGAGCAGGACGAGCTGCACACCGCGCTGCTGCACCTCGGCGGCCGGGTGCCGGACGCCACGCTCGCCGAGGCGCGGCTCCGGCTCGCCGACACCGGCACGGTGTGCCTTCCCGAGCCGCCCGGACCTGTCGACCTGCCGTTCACGTTCGCGTCGGCCGTACCGAATCCGCGTGTCTTCGGCGGGCGGGTGCCGCCGCCGGCCGACCTCACCGGCCGCGACGGCCTGATGGACGACACCGACCGGGTCGCGGTCGCGGCGGTCCGGCAGCAGCCCGGCGCGGTGGCGCTGTGGCGCGGATGGCGGATCGCCCCGGAGTGGGCCGCCGCGGCGATCCCGCCCGCGCCGGTGTACGTGCTGGAGACCGCCGGCCCGCAGGCCGCGACGGCGGCGACAGTGATGCGGGCGCTGGCCGGGGCCGGGATCTCGGCGCCGCTGGTCGAGGTGTACCGCCCCGGCGACAAGCTCCCGGCGTACGCGGCCGCGGCCCGCCGGTCCGGCGCGCTGCTCTGGGCCGACCGGGACACCGAACCCTTGCGGATCGCCCGCGTCTTCGACGAGGTGGACGACGACGGCGCGCGCTTCGCGCCGGACCGGGAGCGGTTGTCCGGCACCGACCTCGCACGCGCGGCGGCGTACCTGGAGGCGGGCACGCCGGTGCTCGCCACCACCGCACGCGGGCCCGACGTGGTGGAGCCCGCACGCGGCCTGGTCGTGCCGATGACCTACCGCACCGACGGGCGCTGGCTCTGGCCCGAGTCCGTCGCCTACTACCTCCAGGCGTACGGGCTGGCGCCCGAGCCGAACCTGCTGGCCCACATCCGGTCGCGCGGCGACCTGCTGCCGGCCACCGACCCCGCCGACGAGCACCGCGCGCTGGCGCTGCTGTTCCAGTCGTACGCCCTCGTCCCGGCGGAGGCCCACGCGTGACCATCTTCGTGGCGATCGCGTCGTACCGGGACCGGGAACTGGTGCCGACGGTGCTGGACTGCCTGGCCAAGGCCGCACACCCGGAGGACGTCCGCATCGCGGTGTGCTGGCAGCACCTCGGCGACGAGGACATCTCCGCCATCCGGGGCCTGCCGCAGGTGGACGTGCAGGAGTTCGACGCCCGGGACAGCCGCGGCGCCTGCTGGGCTCGGGACAGGACGTTCCAGCAGTACCGCGGCGAGGACTGGCTGTTGCAGGTGGACAGCCACACCCGGTTCGCGCCGGACTGGGACGTGCGGATGATCCGGATGGCGCGGGAGACCGGAGCGGCGAAGCCGGTCCTGACCGCGTACCCGCCGAGCTACGAGCCCGATCAGGAGTTCACCGGCGCGGGCGCGCCCGCCGAGATCGTCGTCAGCGACTGGACGAACGTCGGCGTACCGGTCTTCGGTCAGCGCCTGATCGAGGGGGCCGCGCCCGGCGTACCGCCCAAGCCGGCGCTGTTCCTGGCCGCCGGGTTCCTCTTCGCACCCGGGTCGTTCGTCACCGAGGTCCCCTACGACCCGGGCATCTACTTCCACGGCGAGGAGATCACCCTGGCTCTGCGCGCCTTCACGTGGGGCTACGACCTGTTCCACCCCACCGAGGTGCTGACCTGGCACTACTACATCCGGCAGGACAGGCCGCGGCACTGGAGCGACCACGTCGAGGCCGACTGGGCCCGCTACGAGGAGCTGAGCCGCCGCCGGGTGCTCTACATGCTGCACACGCCGCCGGTGGACCGGCTCGGCATCGGGCCGGTACGCACCCTGGAGGAGTTCGTGGCGCACACCGGCTGCAACTTCACCCGGCGCACGTGGACCGACATGCTGGCCCAGGAACTGGTGGTGCTCTGACCGGCCGGTCTGGTCAGGTGCCCCGCGCCGGTTCCTGGGCGCCGCTCGACCAGCGGGTCTCGGCGATGGCGGTGGCGAGCCGCGCCAGCTCCGGATACTGCCGCGCGTACGACGCCACGTGCTCGGCCAGCTCGTACTGGGACTGCCACCGGACCTTCCCGGCCCGCACCAGCGCCCGGTCCAGCGCGAGCGGGTCGCCGCGCAGGTGACGCCGGACGTCCACCAGGACACCGGTGAGCGACTGTTCCTGCTCGTCGGTGCCGGGCAGCGCCGTCACCATCGCCGGCAGCGCGGCGACCGTCTCGTCGTCCATGCCCGGCACCAGGCCGATGAGCGCCTTCTCGCGCGCCTCCGGCCGGGTCTCCGCCAGGTACGCCATCCCCGCCTCGTCGGCGGCCAGGTGACGCAGCGCAGGGTCGCGGCTCAGCTCCGCCACCGCCGCCGTCACGGCCGGCCCGGTGTCGCCCGGAACGGTGTCCTCGGGGGCGGGGTCAGCCGGCACGGCGCCGGCGGTCGACCCGGTGTCGGCGGGCCCGGTGTACTCGGCAGCGGCGACAATCGGCCGGGCGGATGCCGGGGCGGCGTAGGCCCGGTCGGGGCCGGCCTGCTCGGCGAGCGCCGCCTCGGGGACTGCTGGATCCACACGGGTCACGGGGGGTTCCACCGGGACCGCGCCTGCGGACCCGGCAGTCGTGGCGCCCGGTGCCGCCGCGGATGATCCGGCATCGTCGCCCGCTCCCGCCCGGCGGCGCGCGCGCAGGCCCAGCAGGACGGCGGCGAGCGCCGCCAGCCCCGCGAGCGCCAGCAACGCCGCCCGGCGGCCGATCCCAGCCGTGGAGCCGGACGCCTGCTCGGCCGCCTGCGCCCGGGGCGCCTCCTCGGGCAGCACGGCGGTGACGGAGGCGGTCAGGTCGATCTCCGGCGCGACGCCGCCGGTGGTCTTCGCCGTCCTCAGCACCCGGTTGCGGACCTGCGCCGGGTCGAGGTCCGGGTACGCCGACCGGATCAGCGCCGCCTGCCCCGCCACGTACGCGACTGCGTGGTGCGTGCCGGAGCCGGTCACCGGCCGGGTGCCGGTGATGCCGAGGCTCGTCACGTCGACGGCCGGCGCGACCACGTCCACGCCCCCGGACCGGTAGCTGCCGGTGGTACCCCCGTCCGGCCCGATCCCGCCCACGCGCAGCACCGCCTCGTGCAGCGGCACGTCCGGATCCGCCGGCTCCTGCTCGCCGGCGGCGCCGACCACGACCACCACGCCCGCGTCGACCGCCTCGTTGACGGCGGTCACCACCTCGGCCTGCCCGAGGTCCACCTGCGGCCCGAGCGCGATGACGGAGGCGCCGGAGCCGACCGCCGCCCGGATGCCCGCCGCGCTGGCCGCGGCCGAGGCGCCGGCAGTCCTGCCCGCCACCCGGACCGGCATGACCGCCGCGTCGGGCGCGACGCCGGCCACCGCCGACCCCTTCACCGGCTGCGCCACGATCAGCCCGGCCATCGCCGTACCGGTGCCCAGACAGTCGGTGTCACCGCGGGCGCCGCCGGTCGCCCGGTCGACGCCCGTCGTCACCCGGCCGGCGAGCGGGGCCAGGCCGCCGGCGACACCGGAGTCGACGACTGCCACGAGCTGGTCCCGGCCCCGGCTGTGCGCCCACGCCCGGTCGGCGGCGACGCGCGGACCGGCCCACGATGACGTGGCGCGCGACGTCGCGACGGTGCGGCACCCCTTCGGCGGGCGGGCGACCGCGTCACCGTCGGCGGTGCGCTGCCTTTCGTCCGGCGTGGACGTGCCCGGCGCCGACTTAGGGGCCGGCGGGACGCCCTGGCGGACCTCGCTGCCGTACGCGTCCCACGGCAGCACGAGCACCCACCCGGCCCGGAGCCGAACACCGTCGGTGAGGGTGCCGCCGTCCGGCTGGATCCGCCCGCTGTTGAGCGCGAACAGTTCCGCCGCCCGCGCGCCGTCCCCGAGGAACCGCTCCGCGATCTCGGTGAGGTTCTCCGGCTCGCCCTGGTGGGCCGCCTCGACGGTGTAGAACTTGACCGGCTCACCGCCGGGGCGGGCCGCCGACGCCGGGAGGGGCGTCAGCGCGAGCACCGCCGACGCGACGACGGCGGCGAGCGCGGCCCGGGCGGCTGCCCGTACGGACCGGGTCACCCGCGACCACCTCGGGTGCCGGTCACGGGAGTGGCCCCGGACGCTGCGTGGTGCCGCGGACGCCGGGCGCCCGAACCATCCGTCATCGATCCACTCTTGAACCCGGTCGAGAAGACTGTCCATACCAGACGGGCAGGCTAGCATCGCGGGTCCCGATGCACGGCGGTGGTGCACCAGCCGGGTGCTCCGGTCGAGTAGGCGCTCATTCGCGGAGGGCCTACAGCCCTCCGCGAATGAGCGGGACCTACCGCTCCGGTGTCACCGTCCTACGCTGCCCGTCGCCCCCGTGCTCTCCGCATCGGCCAGCAGCCGCCCGATCACGGTCTTCCGCCGGTTTACGACACCGGCGAAGTTCACCAGGATCCCCAGGTACTCGACCGTTCTCGACGCCCACATCTCCACCCGGCAACCCCCGCCCGGGTGTGGTTCGATGTCGATCGACATCGTGATACCACCCCGCATCCCACGTCGCCGCATATTGATCATTCCCGGACCGCTCGTGCCGGTCCACAGCACGCTGCGGGGGCCGCCGAACGCCTCTCGTACGACCTCGACCGCCTGGGCGGGATCGCACGTCGTGTCGACGACCGTGGTAGCGACGGCCTTCCGCGTCTCGATGAACTGCCACACGAAGAAGCCGATCAGTGCGGCCACGATGCCGAAGCAGACTAGACCTTCCACGGTTTTCATTTCCTCCTTGCGATCGGATGACGTCGTCGCCGACTACGGATTCAGCCGCGCTGTGCGCGGATCTGCTGGAGCCGTTGCTGCTCGTAACCGGTGAGCAGGAAGACCGGAAGCCCTCGGGAGGCCTTGAAGGCGATGCCCGCGTCGATCAGCGGCAACGCCGCGGGAATCGTCAGCGCGTCCCCGCTGAACATCTCCCAGACGAGCCGGGCCGCACCGAAGGTCGCGAAACCGCCCTCGTCGTCGGCGACGAGATCGCCCAGGGCGGCCAGGAAGCCCTCCCGGTCGCTGGTCGCGTACTCGTACAGCGATCCGAAGCGGTCCCACATGCCGCTGTCGTCGATGCCGCTGCCGTGCACGTCGAACGAGTACCGGCCGAAGAGATCGAGCCACCGCACCATGTCGTCCGGAAACGGCGAGCTGGGCGGTCGTCGGAAGAATGCCATGCCCGGTGCTGACGGACAGCTGTCCGTCAGCAGACCGATGAGGACCGGCAGTCGGTGCCGGCGACGCGAAGAGGACGGTTGCCGCGTTGGTTCGACGCCCGCCACGTACCTCCTACGGATACCTGGCGCCACCCGAGGCGGAGGTACGAGGTTGGGAGTGCCGCAACGACGGCTGCGGGACCGGTGACACACCGGCGCCCCGGTCGTGGCCGCACCCGTGTCCGTTGTGCGGAAGGGCGACCGACCCCACCTTCGAGGAGCCGTGGGCGCACGAAGCCAGGGGACATCGGATCAGGCACGACCTGAACGGCTCGGACGACACCCAACGGTGGACGGCCGAGGTCGAGCGGCATGTCTGGGCGTACAAGGACGCGCACCTACGAGGTGACCCGGCCGCCGCCCGCCGGGCGTGGCTGGCGCACCGTCAGGCCCGGCCGCCGCGCTGGCAGAGCACCGAGGGCTTCAACCGCACGTTGTGGAGTCTGCACGAGCTGGTCCTGGTCGCCAGCGTGTTCGACGACCTCGACCTCGCGATACATGACCTGCTGAGCCTTCATCCGTTCATCGACACCCGGAACGTGGACGAGGACAACAGCACGCGGACGGCGGCTCGCGGCTACGTATCCATGTGCCTGACGGTGTTGAAGCGCGAATCCTCGCTCGGCCACCCGCAGGAGAACGCACTGCTCACCGCGCTACGCGACGTCGCGGACCGCATCTCCGGCGTCCTGATGAACGACCATCACCGCGACCTTCGGCGCATCGCCGAGATGCGGGCACTGCACGACACTCGTGCCGCTCTCGAACGGAACAGGTCATCGGCCTCCGCACTCGTGGAGGGCATGCCGCCCGTCCTGGCACCGCGTGTCTTCCGCTCGAGGCACGCGACAACGGGAGACACGGCGCACCTCGCCGCCGAAGCCCTGACCGACGAGAACCACGTCCTCGCTGTCGCCGAAGCAGCCATTGCCACGGCGGAGACCCACGGCGACACCGCGCCGCTCGATCAGTTGATCGACCGGCTCGACCTCGCCGGTTCCAGCACCGGTCTCGTACGTCTGCTGCGGGGCCGACGCAACGTACTGACCGGGGACCTCGATGCGGCAGTCGCGGAACTGACGATCGGCGCGCAGGCCGAGGACAGGCTCTCCCGGGCATTGCGGCCACAGATCCTCGCCACGCTCGGACTGGTCGTGGCGGGCTGCCGTCCGCATCGACTCGACGAGGGCATCGGATGGTGCCGGTCAGGCCGCGCCGCCGGCTTGCGTCCGTGGCGCCGTACCACTGCCGCAGACACCGCTCTGGCCAGACTGCTGCTGCGGCGGGCCCTGTCGTCCGCGGCTCCGTCCGCCGACGGCGACATACGCGAAGCGGTGCGCCTGATCAATGGCCGGCGCCGCCCCTGGCACCACCCTGACGCCGACGATCGCCAACTGCTCCAAGAGGCGTTGTCCGCCCTGGACGCGCTGGCCGACACTACGAAGGACGAGCACCGGCACCGGGCGTGGCGCGAGTCCATGCATGTCTCCGGGACCATTGCGGCGCGGGCCCGCCTGGCGGTGGCATGGGCGGAGTGGGCTGTCGGCACCGGTGATCCCGAGTACGCCGCCGAGGCGTACCAGCACCTGGTGGATCTGGCCTCCCAGGACGCTGTCACGCGGTACGGCGCACGCGCGAAGCAACGGGTCCTCGCCGCCGCGCAGGAGTACGCCGAGGAGGCCGGATACTGGCTGGCCCGCACCGGACGCTACCGGGAGGCGGTGCTCGCGCTGGAGACCGGCCGGGCGGTGGGACTGACCGAGGTGATCGGCCGGGACGACGCGGCGGTGCTCCAGCGCCTCCGAGCGGCCGGCCGGGCGGAGCTCGCGGAGGAGTACACGCATGCCGTCGAGGACTTCGACGATCGCACGCGTCTCTCGTCCCCCGATCTACGGCAGTCGTGGTCGCACCTCCGTGACGTCGCCGGGCGCGTCGCGGCGGTGACCGGAGCAGACCCGCTCGCCCTTTTCGCCGACTACGACACCATCGCCGCCGAGACCGACGACGGCGCCTTGGTCTACCTCGGCGCCGCGAAGGCCGGCGGGTACGCGCTCGTGGTCGCCGCACGGCACGACCCGCAGTACGTCGACCTCCCCAAACTGGACCGCGCCACGGTCGCCGAACTGGTCCGCAACGTGGCCGCCGGGGACGGGACGGCATTCGGGCGCACCGTCGCTCTGCGGACGAGCCCACTCCTGCCCGGGCTCCGCGACATCGAACCGCTCGAAGCCAGAAGCGTCGACCGGACGGCCGGGGCGCTTCGCACGCTCTGGGAGGCAGGGCTGAGGGACGTCGTCCTGTGGAGCGCGAGGGGAGAGGTGGTCACGCTGGTGCCCGTCGGCCTCCTCAGCCTCCTGCCGCTGCATGCCGCCGGCGTGCCCGGCATCACTGGTGACGAGGACACCGAGTGGCGTCACGTCGGACAGTTCTCCGCGATCCGGTACGCGCCGAACGTCCGGAGCTTACGACGATGCCGCAGCACGGTCCGACAACTCGCCGGCCCGGAGCAGACACTGCTCGCCATCGACGTGCCCGACGGGCACGGCACGAGCGCAGGCGAACACCTTCGGTATGTGGGCCGGGAGACCGCCGAGATCACCCGCAATTGGAACGGCAGACCGACATGGCCACGGCACGGCTGCACGTGGGCGGAGTTCCACGCCGCAGCTGACGAACACACCGTGTGGCACATCGCCTGCCACGGCAGCGTCGACAGTGATTCGATCATGGACAGCAGGCTGTACTTCGCGGACCGGCAGGTCACGCTCCAGGAGCTACGCCGGACCTTGAAGCCGAGCCGCCGCCGTCTGGCGGTCCTGTCCGCCTGCCAGACCAACCGCAGTGGATCAGCCCTGCCCAACGAGGCGGTCGGGCTGCCGTCCGCCTTGATCCAGATCGGGTTCGCCGGGGTGATCGCGACCGCGTGGTCTGTCGACGATCTCGCCACCACATATCTGATGATCATGTTCTATCGCCTGTGGCGCCAGGAGGGTTGCGAGCCCGCGGTCGCGCTCAACCGTGCCCAGCTGTGGCTCCGTACCGCCACGCGGACCGATCTGGCCGCCGTGCTGCCCGATGCCGACCCGGCCGGCGAGGCCGGCGACCGCCCCTACGTCGATCCCAGGTACTGGGCCGCGTTCGCCTACACGGGAGCGTGACCGCGATCCCTCGCACCCGGCGGCGGCATCACCGGCCGAGTTGCGCGGCCATCCGGCGGCGCATCGGTGGCACCGCGCCGGCGAGGCGCATCATCGTGCGGAAGGCGGCCCGGCCGAGGCGGCTGTCCGACCCGGCCTGGCGGGCGTTGCGCAGCGACTGCCGTACCGCGGCGAACCCGTAGTCGAGCATCCGCCGCTCGTAGTCCCGCAGCGCCGACAGCAGCGCGGAGCCACCGGCGGCGACCTCGGTGAGGCGGTGACACAGCAGTTCGGCGTCACGCAGCGCGGTGTTGGCGCCGATGCCGGCCATCGGCGTCATGTTGTGGATGGCGTCGCCGAGCAGCGTCACCGACGTGGTCGGCCAGGCGTCGACCGGCGTGGCGCTGCGGAGCCGCAGGGCGTTCACGGTCAGCGGATCGGAGCCGTCGATCAGGTCCCGCAGGGCCTGCGCCCAGCCGTCGATGCGGGCCAGCACCAGTCGCCGCAGGTCCGCCCCGGTCAGCGACTCGACGTCCGCCGGGAAGGCGGCCGCCACGTCGGAGTAGCCCCAAAGGACGAACGGCGCGGCGTTGTCCAGCAGGAACTCCGCCGGCGCGTCCCGATCCGGTACGACGACCCGCCGGTCCGGATGCCACACGGCGGTGAACAGCGACCCCCGGTCCCGTGGGATCACCAGGTTCGTGTCGTGCGTCAGCGCGCGGGGCAGCGTCGCGCCGTCGAGCCGCCGCTTGCCGGCGATCGCCACGACGCCCGTGTCGATCCGGCGGGCGTGCGGCAGCAACTGCCGGCGTACCCGGGAGTTGGCGCCGTCGGCGCCGATCAGCACGTCGGCGGTGGCGCTGCCGCTGTCGGTGAAGTGCGCGGTGACCCGGCCGTCGGCCGTCGTCTCGTAGTGCGTGAACTCCCGGCCCAGGTGGATCACGTCGTCCAGACCGGACAGCAGCACCTCACGCAGGCTGATCCGGCTGACGCCGTAGTGCCGTTCACCGGGGTCGCCGCTGGGCGCGATCTCGTCGGCGGTGAGGCGGACGAGGTCGGTGAGCTGTTCGGTGGTGAACGCGAAGCCGCCCCCGTCCACCGAGACGGTGTCCAGGAACGCCTGCCAGTTCGCGGCCGGGAGGCAGGCGCGCAGTGCGCGGGCGCCGTCGGGGTTGATGTGGATGCGGTAGCCCTGCAACCAGTCGGTGCGGGCCCGGGTGCGTTCGTGGACGGTCACCGCGACGCCCGCCCGGCGCAGGCCCTGCGCGAGGCACAGGCCGCCGACGCCGCCCCCGATGATCATGACGGTCAGGTTCTCCATGACCCGATGGTCATTCGCGCGAGTCAGTATGTCAACCATCTGATTGAATAAATCAGGCAGACAGGTGACACTGATAGGATCTTCGGCATGTCACGGCGGTCTCCCAGCGGCGATCAGCGCAGACGCGACGCCGAACGAACGCGCGAGCGCATCCTGGACGCGGCGCTCGTCGAGTTCGGCGAATACGGCTTCGCGGGCGCCCGCACCGGCGCGATCGCCGCTCGCGCGGGCGTCAACCAGCAGCTCATCTCCTACTACTTCGCCGGCAAGGAGGGCCTCTACCAGGCCCTCCACCAGCGCTGGCGCAGCACCAGCGGCGCCGCCCGGCCCGACCAGCCGCTGGCCGACGTGGTCGCCGGTTTCGTCCGGCTGGGCGCGACGCAGCGGTCCTGGGCGCGGCTGCTCGTCTGGGAAGGACTGGCCGACGCCGGCACCACCGACGCCGACGACGACGAGAGCGACAGTCAGGCGTACTTCACGGCGATGGTCGACGACGTACGCCGCCGGCAGCGCGAGGGCGAGCTGTCCGCCGACCTGGACCCGGCGTACGTGGTGCTGACGTTCTTCGCGGCGGCGATGGCGCCGACGGTGCTGCCACAGGTCGTCCGCCGGCTGACCGGTCTGGACGCCGGCTCACCCGAGTTCCTCGACGCGTACGCCGCCCAGCTCGGCCGGGTCCTCGGTCACCTCGGCGGGGACACTCCCCCGCCGGACTGACCGGGCGTGCCGCGCGGCACGCCCGGCCGGGCGCGTCACGGACAGGGGCCGTCCGCGCAGACGTCGATCACCTTCCCGGTGAGCAGGAACACTGCCTTCTGCCGCTGGGCCCCGGGCTGGGCGCGCGGGAACTCGTGCGAGTCCTCGCCGTACTCCGGTCCGGCGGGCGCGAGGTTGGTCGGCGGCGGCGCGTACGCGGCACCGCTGTTCCACACCACCATCGCCGAGCCGGCGTACGGGTACCTGCGGATCGGCGCGATGCCCCAGAACGGCCGCACGTCCGGTGACCAGCCGTCGGCGAGCGCCGGGGTGTGCAGCCGGGCGCCGATGGTGCGCGCCTGGACCTCCGCCGCGACGGTCGAGACCTGCTGGTCGGCGAAGGCCACGTGCATCAGCACCCGGTGCGCCGGGGTACGCGGCAGCGGCCGGTCGGTCATGTGCTGGGCGTACCCGTTGGCCTCGGACCGGTCCCACAGCATCTGCAGCAGGCCGAAGACGATCTGCTGGTCGATGCGGTCCGGGTAGTAGCCGTCCAGGACGGTCTGGAACGGGGCGAAGTCGACGCTGCGTTGCAGCAGCGTGGAGTAGTTCATCGCGGGCACGCCGAGCACGGAGCGAGTCCAGTCCTGGGCGATGGCGGTGAGCGCGCCGCCGTTGATGCCGCCCTGGCTGTTGCCGTCGTAGTGCAGCCCGCCGGCCACGTCGATCAGCGGCCGACCGGCGGCGTCGCGGAACGCCGGGTGGGCGGCGAACCCGTTGCGGTGGATCATCGTCCGGCCCAGGAACAGGAAGTTCAGGAAGCTCTGCTGGAGCCGGTCGGCCACCGCGGGGAAGGCACTGAGGTCGGTGAAGGCACCCGCCACGTACGGGACGTCGGCGGCGGCCATCCCGATCCAGCTCGTCGCGCAGAAGGTGAAGTCGTACGTCTGCGACATGGTCTTGACGTTGCCGGCGTTGATCTCGGTCGGCCGGCCCAACAGACCGTGGCCGTAGAGCGAGAGGTGCGCCGGTCTCGTGGCGGACGCGCTGCGCGGAATGTTGCAGACGAAGTCGGCCGCCACCGTCGTGCCGGACGGTGTGGGCAGGGCGCTCGGCGTCGGCGGGGTGCCGTCGCCGCCGGGCGGCCCGTAGTGCAGCCGGGAGCCCGGCCCGCCGTCGCCGGTCAGGTAGGACGGTACGGCGACGGTGCCGGTGACCTGCCGGGCGATCAGCGGGTCCTGCTCGGGCGTGTAGTCGGTGACCTGGGTGACGGTGAACGATGGCGCGCGGCGGCCGAGCGCGGCGAACGCGCCGTCCCGGACCGCCAGCATCCGCCCGGTCAGCCCCTGCCGGCTGGCGACGGTGAAGTCCCAGGCCAGGTAGAGGCTGTGCCGCTTGACGCCGGCCCGGGTCAGGTCGGCGAGGATCCGCTTCATCTGGAGCGCGCGGGGGTCACGCCGGTCCAGGCCGGCACCGGTGACGTACGCGCGGAACGCCTTCGGCGCCGGGATGAGCGCGCCGTCGCCGTCGCGCATGCCGCGCAGGCCGACGACGTACCTCGTGCCCTCGGTCAGCGCGACCGCCGGCCGGATGATCAGCGCCTGCCGGTCCGGGTTGCCGGCGGCGTGCGCGTCCAGTTCGGCCCAGTACGGCGTACGCCGCCCGGTGCGGGCGTCGAGCAGCACGATCGGCGCGTCCGGCGCGAGCGAGCGCGCGACGTCGGTGACCGGCGCGATCCGGGTCCGCGCGGCGTCGAGGCCGGGTACGCGCGCCAGGATCGGCGAGCCGGGGCTGAACCCGTCCTGCCGGTTCCACTCCGCCGGGGCGATCGGCACACCGAGCACGTTGGCGGGCATCGCGGAGGCCGCGAACCGGACCCGCTTGCCGGTCGGCGTGCTGCGGTCCGGCACGGTGAAGTAGTCGTTGGGGAACGGCAGCAGGCAGGCCGCCGGGTCGATCGGGTCGCAGGACCGGTTCCCGGCCGGGGCGGGAGGCGCGGACGGCGCCGCGGCGGCCCCGGAGCCGAACAGCACGGCCGACGCGGTCACCAGCGCGGACACGGCGAGACGGAGCCGTCGGGGTGTGCGCACGCGCGTCTCCTTCGACATCGGACGGTGGTGTTCTTCCTACGCTCGTGAACGGATCTCGGCAAGGCCCCGCACATCGACACTGCCGGATCAACGACGAAGAATCCGCAGGTCAGGCACATAGTCCTACGGTGAGTCGCGAAGCGCTCACGTCCAGTGGAGAACGTCATGACCACTCCCGCCCCCACCCCACCACCTCAGCTCCAGGTCGCCCTCGGCACCCCCGGGGACCCCGGCTCGGTGCACGCCGTCACCGACACCGGCACGGCGTTGCTCGTCGCCCATTACCCCGCGTCCGGCGCCGGCCGGCTGCACGTCCTCGACCCCCGTACCCTCGCCCCGGTCCGCCCGTCCCTGCCGGTCGGCCATGAGCCCCGCGCGGTGGCCTGGCACCCCGGACGCGGGCAGGCGTACGTGATGAACCGGGGGGTGCAGAGCTACAGCGTCTCGCGGTGCGACCTGGCCACCGGGACGGTCACCGACATCCCGATCGGCTTCGGGCTGATCGCGATCGCCGTGGACCCGGTCGCCGACCTGCTGTACGTCGCCGACTGGGCGCACAAACGCCTGCAGGTCATCGAGCTGGCGGACACCACCCGGCGGCGCTTCGTGTCGCTGCCGTCGGCGCCGAACCGCCTCGCGGTGGCCCCGGACGGCACCGTCTACGCGGCGCTGTACGTCAAAGGCCTCGTGCCCGCCGACGACGCGCTCGCCGTGCTGCGCCCGGACGGCACGCTCACCGTGGCGCCGGTCGAGCCCGCCCACCTCCAGCCGGGAGAGCTGGCAGTCGCGCACGACGGGATGATCTACCTCGGTTCGCTCGGCGGCGGCACCGTGCATCCGCTGGTCGGCGTGCACGACCCGGACACCGGCCGGCGGCTCGGCGCGGTGGGGAGCGCGGCCGGCGTCCGCGACCTGGCGGCCGTGCCGGGACTGTCCCGGGCGTGGCTGGCGACAGACAAGGGCGTCCAGCTCGTCGACACCACCAACCCGTACGCGCCGCGCACGCTCGATCCGGTCACCACCGGCCACGGCCCGTCCGCGGTGGCGGTCACCGCCGACGGCACGGCGTACGTGGGTGACGTGGCGGACGGCACCGTGTCGCTGATCCGTCCGGACGTGGCGGACCTGCCCCTGGACGCCGTCGCCACGCTGCTCACCGAGGCGGGCTTCGCCCCCGCCGCCGGGCTGGGCACGGCGATCCGGGCGTACCAGACGTTCCACGAGCTGCCGGTGACCGGGCGGCCCGACGCGGTCACCGCCGCCCACCTGACCGCGCCCGGCTGCGGCACCCCGGACCGGCCGGCGGCAGCGAGTTTCGTCCTGGAGGGACACCACTTCCGGCACACGAACCTGACGTACCACCTCGGTGACATGACGATGCCGTACGCCCGCGACGAGTTCACCGACGCGCTGAAGCACGAGCTGATCCAGGTGTCGTTCGACGTGTGGCGCGAGGTGCTGGGCGAGAACTGGTACGGGCCGTTCGAGTTCACCCGCGTCTTCGACCCGGCGCAGGCGGACATCGTCTTCTCCGTCGGCGACGACCCGGTGTTCCACGACACCGGCTGGTTCCGGACCGTCTACGCGGTGACCAAGTGGGGGGCCGCTCCGGGCTGGCCGGACACGGGCGGCCAACTTCCGGTCATCTTCAACCGGAAGATCAACTGGGACGCGCACGGGTACTTCGACGTCGACCTGCACGGGCCCGACTTCCGGCACGTCGCCACGCACGAGATCGGCCACGCGTTCGGGCTCAACCACGGCAAGAGCGGCAACGTGATGCACCGCAACGCGAGCTGGTACCGGGTGCCCAAGTCCGACGACCGCAACGGCCTGTTCGCCATGTACGGGCGGCTGCCGTTCACCGACGGCGTCGGCATCCGGGTGCTGCCCGGCGTGGATCATGTCGCGTACTCCGACTGCGAGCGGCACCTCGTGGTGCACTACCCGTCGGGCGACGGGTGGACGTGGACGCGGCTCACCGCGGACGTGGGCGCGCCCCGGATGGCCCGCGGCAGCGCCCCGTCGCCGTTCTTCGCCCACGACGACGTGCCGTCGTACGTCTACGCCGGGGACGGCGGCCACGTCCACCAGATCTGGTACGACCAGGGCCAGTGGTGGTGGGGTGACCTGACGCAGGACAGCGGCGGCCCGCCCGCCGTGCGGTACGGCCCGCACGCCTACCGCAACGGCGACACCCAGCGGGTCGTCTACAGCGCCACGGACGGCCGGACGATCCGGCTGTCCCAGGCGCCCGGCCAGGGCTGGGTCTGGCAGGACGTGTCGGTGGAGGGCGCGGTCGCGGCCGACGGCACGCCCTACGGGTACGTCGACGGCGTCACCGGCCTCGACGTGATCATCTACCGGGACGCCGAGGAGCACCTGCGGATGCTGTGGGAGGGCCCCGAGGGCTGGGGGCAGATCTCGCTGACCTGGGCCACCCAGGCGGAGAACCCGCTACCGCTGACCATGATGCCGGTCTGGGGCGAACACCGCGCCGGCGAGCGGCACCGGGTCTTCGGCCTCGACCACCGGCAGGACATCCGGATGTACGCCGTCGGCGACGACGGCGCCTGGCACACCCGCTCGCTGACCGCGGAACTCGGCCTGCCCGAGTGCAGCGCGTCGGCGGTGCAGCGGCTGCCCGGCGTGGACGGCGCGCCCGACGGCTGGCTGCTGGTCTTCGCCGACTTCGACGGCGGCCTGTGGGAGCTGACCGGGGACGGTGACGCGTGGCAGGCCGAGCGGGTGCAGATCGACGGGATGCCGCCGGTGGGGCGCAGCGTGCTGTCGGTGTGGCTGGGCGGCGACCGGCTCCAGATCACCTACACGGCCGCGAACGGCAACATCCAGTTGCTGTCTCGTTCGCTCGGCGACCACGACTGGCAGCGCACCAACCTGACCCGGGTGTCCGACGTGGTGTGAGCGGTTCCCGTGCTCAATCGGACAGCACGTGCCGGACGAGGTCCGGGCAGTGGGTCTTCCAGTTGAGCGCGGGTCCCTTCCTCATCAGGTCCAGGTTGAGCCGGCGGGCCGCCTTGACGATCCGCGGCCGGGTCAGCGCGTCGTACGCGGCGTCGACCGATCCGAACCGCAGCGCCAGCACGCCCGGCCGGACCCGGTAGTGCGCTCGGGCCGCGCCCATCGCGCGCAGCCGGAGCCGGGTGCGCAGCTGTGACCGAGCCGCAGCCTCGTCGACGTTCAGGCGGATGTGCAGATCCTGCGGCCGCCGCCGGTCGTGGCAGACGAACAGCGTCTCCAGCGAGTGCACGGAGACGGTGAACAGGCGCGGGAAGCTGGCGGAGTTGGTACCCGGCAGCGCGGTCAGTGTCCAGAAGTCGCGCTCGGTCTGCTCCGGTACGGGCATCGTGAGGCGCAGGTACGCCCCGATCAGGCGGGCCATCCCGTCGGTGAACCGGGCGTCGGCGCGCAGCCGGTCGAACTGGTGGCGGGTCCGGCGGCGCAGGTCGGCGTCCCCCTCGCGGAGCGCGAGGGGGATCGGGCAGGGCTCGTCGCCGGCCAGCCAGCGTTCCTGCTCCGACGGGGGCAGGATCAGGTCCAGTTCGGCGGCGCCGAGCCGGCCGGCGGTGTGCACGACGTTGCGCAGCCGCACCCCGGCCGACTCCCGCCTGCGGATCTGCTCCCGCTCCTCGTCGTCGAGCCGGTCGCGGGGTACGCGCCGGAAGGCGATCTCGACGATGTCGTGCCACTTCTGGCGGTGCATGCCGAACCGGGCCACCACGTCGACGGCCTGCCCCACGTACCGCTCGCCGTCGGCGAAGGTCAGCTCGTAGATGCCGCACCGACCGCGTGACCTCGGCAGCAGGTGCGCTATCGAACCCACCCCGTCGACAGTCAACCGGTCGACCTCCGCACCGTCCACAGTGCGCGATGATAGGCACTGCTCCCGGACGTCAGGTCACGAGCCCGGGGCCGCCGCGAGTCCCGAGGTGTCCGCCCGGGTCCGGCCTCCGTCCGGCGGTACGCCGAGGGCGGCCGAAAGGTCCCGTGCGGCCTGCTCGACGCCACCGGCCGTGACCAGGGCGAACACGAACCGGTCCGGCCGCAGCACCACCAGGTCGGCGCCGTGCCGCCGCAGCCACCCGCCGAGCACCCCGTCGGCGTCCACGACGTCGACCCGGTCCGGACCGCCGGTCGCCGGTGGGCCAGCGGGCGGATCCGGCAGGTCGGCGAGCCGCGTGCCGGACGGGTGGACCGCGACGAACCGCACCGGCAGCCCCGGTCGCCACGCGCCGAGCGGGTCGGCCACACCGGCGCGGCCCAGCACGGCGAAGCCGTCGCCGAGCACCTCGTCGAGCAGACGCTCCCCGGGCGCGCCCGGAACGAGGACCCGCGGCTGGGGGAACATCGTTCCGACCACCCCGTCGCGCCGCCCGCCGGCCATCAGGCCCCGCCGGTACGCCGGCACCGGCTTGAACTCGAACCGTTCCACGAACCGCCGTACCCGGGGGATCGTCTGGACCGCCCGCAGCGCGGCGTCGCGTACCCCGGCGGTGACCCGGTTGCGGGCCAGGAAGACGCGTCCCAGCCGGACGCTCGTCTGCGCCATCTCCACGGTGTGCGGACGCCGCTCGGACTCGTACGTGTCGAGCACGGCGGCGTCGGCGGCGCCGGACAGCACCAGCGACAGCTTCCACGACAGGTTCGCCGCGTCGCGCAGGCCGCTGCACAGGCCCTGGCCCATGAACGGGGGCATCTGGTGGGCGGCGTCGCCGAGCAGGAACACCCGTCCCTCCCGCCACCGCTGCGCGACCAGGTGGTGGAAGGTGTAGACCACCGCCCGGGTGACGGCGAACCGGTCCGGGTCGACATACGGCGAGACGAGCGCGGCGATGGTCTCCGGTCGCCGCATCTCGTCCTCGGTCTCGCCCGGGCGCAGCATGAACTCCATCCGGTAGCTGCCGGCCGCCCCGGGGGACACGAAGGCCGGGCGCCGCCAGTCGCAGACGAACGTGGTGTCCGGCACCCGTACCGCGTCGGACGGCACGTCGCCGGAGACGGCCAGCCACGGCTCGGCGTAGCTCGCCCCGGACAGCGGGATCCGGACGGCGGCGCGGGTGGCGCTGCGAGCGCCGTCGCAGCCGAGCACGTACCGGGCGCGGACCGCCCGCCGCTGCCCGGTGACCACGTCGGACAGCAGCACCGTCACGCCGTCCTCGTCCTGGGTCAGGCCGACCAGCTCGGTGCCGAGCGCGAGCCGCACGTGCGGGAAGCGGTCCAGCCCGGCGCGCAGCGTGTGTTCCAGTCGCGGCTGGTCGAAGAAGCGCAGCGGCGCGTGCCCGTACCCGAAGTCCGTCTCGGACAGCCTCATCCGGGCGAACACCCGGCCCGCGCCGTTCACGTACTCGACGAGCGGCGGCGCGATCGTCTCGTCGCGTATCTCGTCGAGCAGGCCCGCCTGCTGGTAGATGCGCAACGCCTCGTCGTCGCAGGAGAAGGCCCGCGGCTGGCCGTGCGGCGTCGCGCTGCGCTCCACGACCAGCGTGGTGACGCCGCGGGCGCCGAGCAGGTTGGCGGTGAGCGCGCCCACCGGCCCGCAGCCGATGACGGCGACCTCGACCTCCTGGACCTCCTGGTGAGCCGGCGGCTGAACTGATTCCATCGTGGTGCCCCTTCGGAACGTGGTCCGGACGACTCTGCGCCGTCCGGCACCGGTCAGGGCACCAGTCCGGTGTGGAAGGGGTGTGGAGACGGCGTGGAGGCGGGCCTCCACGCCGGTCAGAAGGCGGCGAACCGGGGCAGCAGCAGACCCGCGCCCTGGCCGGCGGCGATCCGCGCGCCGAGGTCCCACTCCGCGCGGTCGCGCCGGGCCGCGCCGCGGATCCGGTGCAGCTCCGCGACGAAGACGCGCTCACCGACCCGGTCCGCCACCGCCAGCGCCTCCCCGGCCAGCGTCGCCGCGGTCTCCGGACGACCGGCGGCCAGGTACGCCTCGGCCATCGCGCACAGCGTGATGGTCCGGGTGGACCGCAGCCCGGGCCGGTAGAACTCGTCGGCGGCGGCGCGCATCGCGTCGAGCCGGCCGTGGTCGCCGCCGCGCGCCGCGGCCCACTCCAGGAAGTACGCGCCGGTAGCGGTCATGTGCGGCAGACCGGTGTCCCGCCCGATGTCCCGGCACCGCCGGCCCGCCGCGTCGGCCGCTGCCACGTCGTGTTCCTGCATCGCCAGCCAGGCCGCGTAGAGCGCCGCGTTCGCGCGGCCGTACGCGTCGTCGAGTTCATCGGCGAGGGCTTCCGCGGCGGCGATGTCCGCCCACGCACCGGCCGGATCGCCGCGCATCGAGCGTACGAGCGCCCGGAAGTTGTGGCAGGCCAGCACCGGACGCCGGCCCACCTCGCGGCGCAGCAGCGCCCGGTCGACGGTACGCAGCCGCTCGATCCCGGCGGTGAGCCGCCGCTCGCCGTCGGCCTGCCGGCCGGTGAAGTAGCCGACCGCGCCCAGCAGGTACTCCCCGGCGACGGCGAGCAGCCCGCTGCCGTCGTCGGGCGCCCGGACGAGCCGCCCGGCGAGGTCGGCGCAGATCGCGAACTCGGCCCGGTTGGCGGCCAGCTCACCGAGCGCCCACAGCGCGTGGCGGATGTCCGCGTCCGGCCCGACGAGCGCCAGCAGCTCGCGGGCCCGGGCGCAGACCCGGTCGACCGCGTCGCTGCCGACGCCCACAGTCATCTGGAGCAGGGCCGCGCGGTGCAACTGGACGGTCAGCTCGGTGTGCGCCGCGTCCGGCGACACCCGCGCGGCGGGGGCGAGCCGGAGCGCGGCACGTTCCAGGTGGCCCAGGGCGTCCTCGTAGGCGACCCGGCGGGTGGCGTCGTCGGCGGCGCGCAGCGACCACCGCAGGTGGTCCTCGCCGTGGCCCAGCCCGATCGCCTCGCCGTAGTGGTGGGCCAGTTCCGCCGGTGCGGCGCCCGCGGTCCGCTCGTACGCGGCGGCCAGCCGGGCGTGCAGCGCGGCCCGGCGCGGGGGGACCAGCTCGGCGTAGGTGACCTCGGCGATCAGCGGATGGCGGAACGCGAGCGCACCCGGCCCGGTCTCGACCACCAGCGCGGCCGGGTACGCCGGGGCGAGGTCCTCGGCGACAGCCTCGGCCGTCCTGTGCAGCGCCGCCGCGAGCACCGCCAGGTCCACGTCGTGTCCGGCGACGCTGAGCAGGTCGAGGCAGCGCCGGGTGGCAGCGGGCAGCCCGGCCAGCCGCAGCCGTACCGTGTCCCGGATGCTCGGCGGCAGCTCCGCGTCGGCGCCCGCGCCGGCCCGGGACCGCAGCAGCTCGGTGAGGAAGAACGGGTTCCCGCCGGTGCGGGTCACGAGCCGGGTCACCTGCGGCTCCGGCGGCGCCACGCCGGTGCGGTCCCGGACCAGGTCGGCGACCGCCGCGGCGTCCAGCCCGGCGAGCCGGACCTGACCGAAGCCGCGTCCGCGCGCCAGCTCGGCCACGGTCGCCACCAGGGCCGGATCGTCGTCGTACGGGCGCAGCGTGGCGACCACCAGCGCCCGGGACGCGGGCAGGGCGGTGGCGAGGAACCGCAGCAACAGCAGCGAGTCCGGGTCGGCGGCGTGCAGGTCGTCGAGGACGACGAGCAGCCCGCGTTCCCGGGTCGCCGCGTGCACGAGGTCCGCCACCGCCTCGTACACCTGGAACCGCGCCGTGGGGTCCAGTCCGCGACCGTCGGCCGGTCCGCTCGGCGCGCCCGCGGCGAACCCGTCCAGCCGGCTCGCCGACCCGGCGGCGCGGGTGTGCGGCAGCGCCAGCAGCGCGCGTACCACCTGGCTCCACAGCCAGAACGGCGGCGCCTGCCCGACGTCCGGACAGCGACCCCAGACCACCGGGACGCCGGCTGCGGCGGCGCGGGCGCCGAGCGCCGCGGCGAGGCTGGTCTTGCCGATGCCGGCCTCCCCCACCAGCGTCAGCACCCGCCCGCCCTGCCCGGTCGCCGAGTCCAGCGCCCCCCGCAGGCGGTCCAGCTCCGCATCCCGCCCCACCAGCGCCTCGACGTCCCGCTCCGGGGCCGTCTCGGCGGCCGCCCGGACGCCGGTGTCGGCAGGGCTGCCGGCGTCCTGCGGTACGGCCTGCTCCAGGATCAGCCGGTGCGCCGCCCGGATCTGCTCCCCCGGGTCGATCCCGTACTCGTCGGCCAGGATCCGGCGGCCCTCGTCGAAGACGGCGAGCGCCTCGGTCTGCCGCCCCGACCGGTACAGCGTCAGCATCAACTGCGCCCGGGCGCCCTCGCGCAGCGGATGCGCCGCCACGAACCGGCGCAGCTCCGGCAGCAGCGTCGCGTGCCGGCCCGCGGCGACGGCCGCTGTCAGCCGCCCCTCCTCGGCGCTCACCCGCAGCTCGGCCAGCCGGGCCGCCTCCGGGCGCACCGCGGCCAGGTCGGCCACGCCCGCCAGCGGCTCACCACGCCACAACGCCAGCGCCTCGGTGTACGTCCGTTCGGCGGACTCCGGCCGCCCGCCCGCGAGCGCGTCCGCCGCCCGGTCCACCAGGGCGCCGAACCGGACCGCGTCCACGGCGTCGGCGTCCACCCGCAGCTCGTACCCCCGGGGGTGGCTGCGCAGGACACGCGCCGGCTCGCGGTGGGAGCGTTGCGGTTCCACGGCCCGGCGCAGCCCGGCGACGTAGGTGCGCAGCGTGGTCTGGGCGCTGGCCGGCGGCCGTCCGTCCCAGAGCGCGTCGACAAGCCAGTCGGCGGCGACGAACCGGTTCGGGCGCAGCAGGAACAGGGCCAGCAGTGCCTGCTGCTTCGGCCCGCCGAGGGGCACCACCCGGCCGTTCCGGACCACCTCCGGCGGGCCCAGCACCCGGAACTGCACAGTCACCTCGACGACGCCCCTCGCGCCCGGCGCCGGGTCAGGCCGCCGCCATCTCACGCAACTTCAGCACCGAGCGCCAGTTGCGGGTCGTGCCGACCACACCCGTCTTCCTCTCCACGAAGGCGTTGCCGAGCTTGCTGCGCCCGTACCCGTCGGGCACGTGCACGAACACGTCCCGGCCGACGAGCGTCAGCGTCCCGGTCTCGCCGGGCGGGGACGCGAGCGCCGCCTGCTTGTCCGCGCCGGGGTCGCTGCTGAGCATCGTCACCAGCAGCTTCGTCGGATCGGTCTGCGCGTCGACGTACGGATTCGCGGCGATCATCGCGTCCAGCTCGGCCAGGCTGCGCAGCAGCACCGGCACGTCCCGGCCCCACCGCCGCGTGATGCCCCGGCCGATCTCGGCCAGGATCGCGGCCTCGTCGGTCTCCGGGCAGCCGAACACCACGTTGCCGCTCTGGATGTAGGTCGCCACCTGGTCGAAGCCGCAGGAGACGAAGACCTCCTTCAGCTCCGCCATCGCCATGGAACTGGCGCCACCGATGTTCACCGCGCGCAGCAGAGCGACGTATCTCGCCATGACTCGGGATGGTAACCGGCCGTGGCGTCACCGTGGTGCGTCAATGACCTCGACGCACCGGCCCACAGTCGCCTGCGTACGCTGTCCGGGCAGGCCGACGGCGCGAGCCGGCCGCCTCCGCGCCGGCCCCGGCACCGACATCGAGGTGGGAGATGCCGCAGCTCAACCCCGTGACGACGCAGCGCGTCGAGGCCGCCGTCGTCGCTGTCCTCGCCGTCGTCGTGACCGTCGCGGCCGGATACCCGTGGTGGTCGCTGCTCGCCCTCTTCCTCGTCTTCGACCTGTCCATGCTCGGCTACCTGCGCGGGCCGCGCCTCGGTGCCGCCTGCTACAACCTGGCGCACTCGTACGCGCTGCCGGCGGCGCTCGGCGCGGTGGCCGTGGCGGCGGCCGCGTCCGGTGACCGGATCGACTGGCTCGGCGTCCTGGCCGTCGCGTGGGCGTTCCACATCGCCGTCGACCGCGCGCTGGGGTACGGCCTCAAGACGGGCGAGGGGTTCGAGCACACCCACCTCGGCCTGATCGGGAAGGCCCGCCACACCCGGGCCACCACCGACGGACGCTGACCGCCCCGGTCACTGGCGCGGCGGCGCGCAGTTCGCGCTCGTCAGCCGCACCGAGTACTCGCGGTCGTCGGACGTGATCCCGGAGGGCACGCCGTCGAAGTGGGCCTCCACCTTCTCCCAGCCGCGGCGCTGCTCGTAGTGCAGGTGCGGGGCCCCGGAGTTCCCGGTGCTGCCGACCCGCCCGAGCTGGTCGCCCCGGGCCACCCGCTGACCGGCCTGCACCGACGGCGGTTCGAGCAGGTGCAGGTACTGCGTCTCCCACTTGCCACCGTGGTCGATCTTCACCCAGTAACCGCCGCCGCGCCCGCGCGGCCCGTCCGGATCCTGCGGGGTGCGGCCGCCCAGCGAGCCGTTGATCCCCGCGACGGTGACGGTGCCGTCGGCGGAGGCGAGCACCGGCCTCCCCCAAGCCTCCCCCGAGGTCGGGAAGAGGTCGACGTCGTAGTCGTCGTGCCCCGGATAGGTGGACAGCCGCCACGTCTCGCCGCACGCCACCGGGAGCTGGAAGTCCGGTCGCGGGCCGGGCGGCCGCACCAGCGGCACCACGACCGCCGCGACGGCGGCGAGCGCCCCGAGGACGCCGACGATCAGCAGGACGCGCGGGAGACGGGAGCCGCGAGGGCGCTCGGTGGTCATCGTTTCGAGCATGACAGGCCGTGTCCGGTGGCAGACACGGGTCTGCCGATCAGCGACGCACTGGCTAGTCTCATGGCGCTCGCCACGACTAGGAACGGCGGAACGGCGTGACGGACCATCAGCAGGTGCCGGTGTGGACCCTGGCGACGGAGCCCGGGAAGATCTCGCGGGCGGCGGAGCTTCCCGTGGACCACAAGGGCATGTCACCGGAGCGGCTCGCCGGGCTGCGGCAGGCGCTCGCCGCCTTCCTCGACACGCCGCTCGTCACGGTGGAGGCGTACCCGCTTCCGCCGATGACGGACGTCCGAGGGGGACGACTCCTCGACGCCGCGTCGCCGCTCGCGATGGAGCTCCGACGACTGCTGAAGACGCCGAATGCCGGGTCCGCGGCGACGGCCGCCGCAGGGTCGACGGAGACGCTGTACCGCATGGTGGTGCCGAGGTCGGTGGCCTCGCAGCTCGGTGACGGTCTCGTACGGTCCATGCCGTCCAAGGCCGTCGCGGGTGGCATCCACGGCGACATCCTCGGCAAGACGGGCATCGTGCAGAAGGCCACCTTCGTACCGGTGGCGGCCGACGCGTCCCGGCCAGGCGTCACGGGGGCGGTGAGCGGCACCGCGAAGGCGGCGACCACCGCCGGTATCGTCACCGCCGCGGCATCGTTCATCCTGCTCGCCGTGGCGACCGCCGCGAGCGTCTACGCCGAAGAGCAGCGTCGTAAGGCCATGGAAAGGGTCACCGAGCTTCTCGAGGAGCTGACCGCCGAGAACCTCGACGCGGAACGCGACCGCCTCCACGGCGCGACGGCGGCCGTCGAACGGGCGACCGCCCTCCTGCTCGACAAGGGTGAGGCGGGACATTCCCTCGGGCTGGACGCGGCCGTACACACCGTCGACACCGCCATCGCCGCGGCCCGACGCAGGGCGGGCGCATGGCGGGCGAAGGTCGCGGCGTTCTCCTCCGACGGGGTGGAGGTCGCCGACCTCATCAAGGCCTTCCCCGGGATCGACAAGCCCGACGGCGCCTTCCGCGTCGAGCTCCGGCTGGCTTCACTGGCCATCGCGACGAAGCGACGGGTCGCGGTGCTGCAAGCCGTGGAGCACGCCCAGAAGTCGCCCGAGCTCAGTTTCCGCCGCTTCACCGCCATGCTGCAGGACGAGCAGCGGAGCGTGGACGAACTACAGGACGAACTGCACGCGCTCCTCGGCGCCCTCGCGGACCTGCGGCTGCGGGCACCCACCAAGAGCTTCACCGATCGCCTGCTGACCCAGGGCGAGGTGAACAACCTGCTCGAATGGCCGGGCCGCCTGCGTCAGCTCGCGGCCGAGGAGACCGTGTCCGTGTCGGACCTTCCCGATGTCGAGATCGGCCTCGTCGAGAAGGAGGACGGGAAGGTCCTGGTGCTGCCCACCCGGGCGTTGCCACGAGACCGGGTCGCTTAGGGCGCGCGGACGCCGGCACAAGGCCTATCCCCTCAGCCATCGCGCGACAGCCTGGTGGTCCGCGTCGGTGAGGCCTCGACGCGCATCGACGCGGTGCATGAGCGCCGGCGCGCCGTGGTTCCCTGCTACCCACCTCCGGTCGGCGTCGGTGATCTCGTCGTCCAGCCAGACGAACCGGCGTCCGGCGGCCCACTCGACGAGTCGCCGCGTCTTCCAGTGCAGCCGACCGTCGTCGTCCTCGTCGTCCGGCCAGTCGACGACCGGCAGCGGAGGCAGGCCGAGCCGCGGCGCGAGCACCTCGTTGGCATCGTGCATCCAGGTCGTGGCCCACACCAGATCGCACGGCAACGCGGCGAGCCGGCGGCCGTGCCCGGCGTCCAGACCGGCCAGCAGCGGGTTGACACCGTCCTCCGGCGGCCCGGCGGAGCCGCCGAAGGGCAGGAGCGTCCCGTCGACGTCCAGGAACAGCAGCGGACGATCAGTCATCGCCCACCGGGCGGAGGGGTTCGCCGGTCCTGGCGTCCATCCGGGCCTCAGCCCAGCTCGACGACGGGCCGGGTCAGGATCTCGTCGGCGTATCCGTCGTCGGAGGCGGTCCACCGGCCGAAATCCTCGTCGCGGTACGCGGTCGCCAGGGTGAGCCAGCCCAGGAAGAAGCCGCTGCCGCCGCAGGTGGCACCGCCGCCGTCGCCACCGCACACGACGGTGCGCTCGGTCGTCGCCTCGTGCCGGTAGGGGTCCTGCCCGATCGCCAGACCCCAGAGGTTGTCCTGCCGGTGCGGGCCGGTCCTGTGGTCGTACGGGTAGCCGTCGCCGGGGCAGTCGTCGCCCCAGCGGAACAGCGTCGCCGCCCCGGCGCCACACGCCCACTCCCACTCGTCCGGAGTGGTCGTGCGCAGGCCGAGATCGGCCAGCCCGGCCATCGCGTCGTCGTACGAGACCTCGCGGATCGCCCGGGCCCGCACCACCTGCCCGGTCGTCCGGTCGAACTCCACGGTCAGCCCGTCACCGGAGCGGAAGGTGCGCACCCCGCCGAACCGGCCCCCGGCCGCCGCGACCAGTTCCCGCACGCGGGGGTCGTCCGGCGCCAGCGGCACCTCGCACGGGTCGAAGGCGTCCACCGCGACCAGCATCGCCGGCATGTCGACGTCGCGGACGGGCGACGTCATCGAGTCGACGAACTCGGTCAGCGACGGGAGGCCGAACTCGGCGGCGCTGTCGGCGTAGTCGGCGGCCTGGTGCGCGGCGGGACGGAACCGGGCCGCGTCGTAGCCGAGCGCCGGGCGCCCGCCGGGTACGAGCGCGAACCGCATCCCGCCGCGGTCGAACAGCGCCGTGCGGTGCGACCGGCCCGCGTACGCCCTGTTCTCCACGCAGGCCACTGTCAGCTCGTGCCGGCCGGCGATGTCCCGCGCCAGCCGGCCGGCAGCGCTGTCGGAGAGGTCGTTCCACTGCGCGGAAGTGAGATCGGCGTACGACACCGCGAAAGGATAGCCACGGGCTCCGACAACACCGGATCGACGCCGAGCTGTCCGGCTGCGCGGCAGCGCGTGACCCGTCGGCGAAGCGGTCAGGCTTCGTCGACGTCAGTGGTGAGCGCGAGTTCGCGGCCTGCTTCGATGTCGGCGAGCAACGTCGCCACGCGGGCCTTGGCCAGGTCGTAGGAGTCGGAGCCGAGCACCTGGTGCAGCGGGGCCTTGCCGCCCACTGCCACCTCGATGACGGCCGCCCGCGGCCTTGACCGGGTCGCCGAGCTGAGTGCCGGGCATGGCCAGGTGCGCCTCGGTCATCTCGCGGACCGCCTCGTAGCCGTCGGTGGTGTTCGCCGGCAGGCCGAGCGACGATGTGCGCAGGAAGTCGGTACGCGTGTACCCGGGTTCCACGACGGTGACAGTGATGCCGAGGTGCGCGACCTCGGCCGCGAGCGCGTCCGACAGGCCTTCCAGGGCGTACTTCGCCGAGCAGTAGAGGCCCCAGCCGGGGAAGGCGGTCAGCCCCAGGATCGAGGAGACGTTGACGATGTGGCCGCTGCGGGCGGCGCGCATGCCGGGCAGGACCGCGCGGAGCACGTTCCAGACGCCGAAGACCTGCACCTCGAACATCGTCCGGACCTCGGCGTCGCCCGCCTCCTCGACCGCGCCGAGGAAGCCGTAGCCGGCGTTGTTGACCACGACGTCGATCCCGCCGAAACGGTCGGTGGTGGCCCGGACTGCCGCCCTCACCGCCGCCTCGTCGGTCAGGTCGAGTTCGAGGGGAAGCAGCCGCTCGCTGTCGACCGGGCCGAGGGCCGCGGCGAGACGCTCGGCCGAGCGGGTCGTCGCCGCGACGTTGTCGCCCCGCCCCAGCAGCTGCGTGACCAGTGCGAGGCCGATGCCGCGGGACGTGCCGGTGACGAACCACGTGGCCGGACCTGCGGTGGGGTAAGGCATGGGAACTCCCGATCTCGATGTCGTCGTGTCCCCGGGCTGGGACACAGATCAATCGTGGGTACGACAGACGGCCGAGAACACAGCCGGACGAGCCCAGCGCTGCCTGGGAACGGCGTACCCACCCAGACGGTGTCGCGGACGGCGTTCGCGGCGGATCATCGAGTCATGGCGGGACACTCAGACCTGGGGCGGTTCCTCCGTCAGTGCCGGGCCGACCTGACTCCGGAGGCGGCCGGCATCGCCGCCGCGGCGCAGGGACGCCGGGTCCGCGGGCTGCGCCGCGAGGAGGTGGCGATGCTCGCCGGCGTGAGCGTCGACTACTACACCCGCCTCGAACAGGGCCGGCACGCCAGCCCGTCGGCGGCCGTCGTCGACGCCCTGGCGCGGGTCTTCCAGCTCGATGCCGCCGCCCGCGCCCACCTCGCCGACCTCGCGCGGCCGGCGAGGCGCAGCAGCCGGCAGACGCCGGCCCAACGGGTACGCCCGGCGATGCACCAACTGCTCGCCTCGATGACCGAACACCCCGCGCTCATCCTCGGCCGCCGCACGGACGTACTCGCCTCGAACGCCCTCGCCCGCGCGCTCCTCACCGACTGGACGCTCCTGCCGCCGAGGCACCGCACCTACATCAGGTGGGTCTTCCTCGACCCGGGCGCCCGCGACGCCTTCCTGGACTGGCCGACGGTGGCCGCCGACGTGGTCGGCACGCTGCGTCTCTACGCCGGGCGTAATCCCGACGATCCGCAGCTCAGCGAGCTGGTCGGCGAGTTGAGCATCAAGAGCCCTGAGTTCCGGACCTGGTGGAACGGCCGCCACGTGCACGAACGCACGCACGGCACGAAGCGGATGAACCATCCGGCGGTCGGGCCGATCACCCTTCACTACGAGGCACTCGCCCTGCCCGGCGACCCGGACCAGACACTGTTCGTCTACACCACCGATCCCGGCAGCCCGTCACACGACAACCTGCGCCTGCTGGGTTCCCTGGCCGCCCGGGCCGCGTCGACGCGTGGCCGCACACCGCCGCACGAGGCGCCCGACGCGAGCAGGACCGAGCCCTCCAGCCCCGCCTGACGGCGGCCGGGGCCGATCTCAGACGTCCACGGCCCGAGATGCCCCGGCCGGCCGGTCGCGGCAGAAGTCCCGGAACGTCCGGGGTGGCCGGCCGGTCACGTCCGCGACGGTCGTCGTGACCCGGTCCTCCGAGCCCGCGGCGACGGCCGTGTCCAGGCCCGCGAGGAAGCGGGCGTAGTCGGGCGCGAGGCCGTGAGCCTCGTGGTACGCGGTGAGCGCGTCCTCGTCGACCGCGCGGTGCCGGACCGGGCGGCCGAGGAGGTCGGTGAGCGTGGCGGCGACGTCGGCGTAGCTCAGCCGCTCGGGACCGGTGATGACGTGCTCGGTGTCGTGGGGCGCCGGGTCGGTGAGGGCACGCACCGCCACTTCGGCGATGTCGGCCGGATCGACGAAGCCCACGCGGGCGTCGCCGGTGGCGCTGACGATCTCGCCACGGTCCCGGGCACTCGCGGCGTGCGGATGGTCGCCGACGAAGTTCTCCATGAACCAGGACGGTCGCAGCACCGCCCACTCGGGGATCATCTCGCCGAGCTGGGCCTGCACCTCGCCCAGTCCCGGCGTGCCGGCCTCGATCGCCGACGAGCTGAGCAGGACGGCCCGCCGTACCCGGGCGCGGCGGGCCAGGTCCAGGAACGGCAGCATGGTCGGCGCCGGGTCGGCGTCGCCGAGGGGCGCGATCAGGTAGAGCCCTGTCACCCCGTCCAGCGCCGTGTCGTGCGTGCTGCGGTCGTACCAATCGAAGCGGACGCCCTCGGCGGACGCCCGGCGGCTGGCGACGCGGGCCCGGCGGCCGGCGGCGGCGAGTCTCGCGGCGACGAGCCGGCCTGTCGTTCCCGTGCCTCCGACGACGAGGATCATGCCCGCACCCCCTCGCCGAACAGTTCCCGCACGGCCAGGGGGTTCCAGTAGTCGCGGTAGCGCACGATCCGCCCGGCCCTGATGGTGAGGACGGCGATGTAGCGCAGGCGGTACGGCTCGCCGGTGGCGACGACGACGCCGGTGGCGGTGAACTCGGCGACGATCACCTCCGGGTCGGCGGTCTGGTGCACCGTGACGTCGGCGATCTCGCGGATGTCCAGGGTCCGCGGGTAGTCGATGAGGTAGTCGTGCAGCTCGGCGCGGCCGGCCACCCGGCTGGGCCGCCCGGCCGGCGCGAACGGGAACTCCATGACGGCGTCGTCGGCGAACAGGGCGATGAAGCCCGGCATGTCCTTGGCGAGCAGACGGTCCAGGGC
Source organism: Micromonospora sp. ANENR4 (assembly GCF_015354395.1). Classification (NCBI taxonomy): domain Bacteria; kingdom Bacillati; phylum Actinomycetota; class Actinomycetes; order Micromonosporales; family Micromonosporaceae; genus Micromonospora; species Micromonospora sp. ANENR4. The sequence goes on along the minus strand of NZ_JADKYQ010000016.1, from coordinate 46,184 downwards.
CTGGTGGAACACATCGGTGGCGGTACTCGGCACTGCTGTTCCTTCCTGTCGGCGGGCCGCCCGCGGTGATCTACGATAAGCGGACGGCCGGTCCGCTTCACCATAGCGGACTGACGGTCCGTTTGCGAGAGGGGGCAGGAGTGCGTGCTGACGCCGCGCGGAATCGGGAGGCGGTGCTCGCCGCGGCCGATCGGCTGTTCGAGGCGGCGACCGACCCCGACCGGATCTCCATGGACGACGTCGCCGCTGCCGCCGGCGTGGGCAAGGGCACGCTGTTCCGCCACTTCGGCGACCGGCTGGGCCTCGTCCGCGCCCTCTACGGCGCACGCGGCGAACAGCTCCAGGCGTCCCTCGCGACGAGCCTGCCCGGCGACTCGCCGGCGGACCGCGCCCTGCATCTGCTGCGGGAGCTGGTCCGGTTCAAGCGGGCCAACCGGGTCCTCACGCTGGCCCTGGAGAACGCGGGCAGCGGAAGCCCCTATCGCAACGAGTCGTACGAGGAGTGGCACGCGAGACTGACCGCCATCGTGTCCGAGGCCCGGGGCCCCGAGTCGGCGGAGTTCCTCGCGCACGCCCTGCTGGCCGCGGTGCGCAGCGATCTCGTCGAGCACCTCCGCGACTGGCCCGACGAGCGCTGGGATGCCGGGCTGACCGCGCTGACGCGCTCGGTGCTGACCCCCGGGCGGTAGTTCCTCCGCCGGGTGCCAGGGTGGCGGGGCGTGAGCGGTGCCGCGCTCACGCCCCCACCCTCACCTGGTCCGCTCGATCACTGCGGTGAGGCGGAGCCCGGCTGTCGACACCGTGCCGCTCCCCCAGAACGACGAGGTCCCCGGGATGTTGGCCAGGGCGTCCAGGCTCGGATCGTTGCCCTCGACCTTCGGCCCGTACGCGACGCTCCAGCGCCCGGCGGTGTAGCGCAGCAGCAGCGTGCCCGGGTACTCGACGTACGGCGGAATCGGGTTCGTGCCGCTGATCCAGACGCTTCCGTTCGCGTCGCCCGCGACCGCGTAGGCCCAGCCGGCCGGTGCCGGTCCGGCCACCCGCTGCCACGTCCGGCCGTCCCAGTGCAGGATGACCGGCTTGGGGGCGGAGTCGTAGTCCTGGGTGCCGACCGCCCAGGCGTCGGTCGACGAGCGGGCCCACACGCCGGTGAGCCGGGCGCTCGGGATCGACGGCAGCGGCGCCACCCGCCACGACCCGCCGACGCGCTGCGCGATCATCGGCTCCGGGTAGGGCGCGTCGGCGACGTACCGCTCCCCGGCAGCGAACACGCCACCGTCCGCGGTGCGCGCCACCCCGCGCAGGACACCGTTGATTCCCTCCGTCCCCGGCACCGCGACCCGGCCGAACTGACCGGTGCCGCCCTCGACGACCAGCGGCCGGCCGCCGTCGTGGCCGACGAACACGGCCCGTCCGCCGCCGGTCGCGGCCACGTCCAGCAGCTCCGAGGTTCCCGCCGGGGCGGGCCACGGCGCGTGCGCCGTCCAGGTCACGCCGTCGAAGTGCCCGGCGTACGACTCGCCGAGGCGCCGGGAGCCCACCGTCCAGACGTCCCGGGCGCCCGCCGCGTCCACCTTGTACAGCAGATACGCCTGGTGCGGCAGACGCCGTTCCGTCCACGTCCGCCCGTTCCACCGCAGCAGGGCGTACGGCTGGTCGATCGAGTACCCCGTGTATGTCGACGCCTGGTAGCCCACGGACCAGGCGTTGTTCGGGCCGGCGGCGGCCACGTCGGTCAGCCGGCTCTCGTGGATCAGCGTGGGGATCGTCGCCGTCCACGTAGAAGGGGTCGCGGCCGCGACCGGCGTGACCGGTAGGAGCAGCACACCCGCCGTCAGAGTGGAGACCGTCGCTATCGACAACCCGTGCCGCGCCAGTGATCCCATGTGGTGGCCCTCTTCCCCGATCGGTGGTCGGACCTCAGCATCGCGTTCCGCAACGCTGCGCGTGCGCCCCAGCGCGGTCCCGTAAGAGAGTGGTAAGAACGGCTCCTCCGATGGGAGTCGAATGCGGCCGTGACGGCGTCGCCGTGGTCAGGCGGCGCGGCGGGCGCGGCGACGGGCTCGGAGGAAGACGGCGTCGTACCGCTCGTCGCCCCACCAGGCCCACGGAACGCCTGTCGCGTACCGGCCGATCGAGGCGAACACCGGCGCGGCCTCGGCGTCGCGGCCGGTGCGCACCAGCCCGTACGCCAGGAAGTTCGCGTCGTCGAGCCAGTCGGCGTGCCGGGTCGCCGGCTGGTGGAACCACCGGTTCAGCGCGTTGTCGAGCTCCGACTGCATGACCGGATCCTGTCGCCACCGCTCGCCGATCTCGTCGGCGGTACCGCCGTGAGGTTCGCGATCCTGCTCCCACAGCGCCCACTCCGCGGCGGCCCGGACCGGCAGCACGAGCAGTGGTGAGCCGGTAGGCGCCGTGGCGGCGACCGAGCGGGCGAAGTCGAACATCGCCTCGTGCGAGCCGCTCCACTTCCGGCAGTGGTAGGTCAGCCGGAGCACGTGGCCCTGGTGATGCCGGGGATCCCGCTTGGTCAGCTCACGCCACGTCTCCTCGACCTCCTCCAGTGACGCACTCTCGTCGATCATGAGGCGCAGCCGGTGCGCCCACGGCGTGGGGTCGTCCGGTGCGAGCCGCATCGCGAGATCGTTCACCTGCCGGGCCAGGTCCAGCAGGCGGCTGAACTCGACCCACTGCTCCCGACGGACGTTGGAGGCCCAGTCGCCGCCGCGCACCTCCCACGCCCGCGCCATCAGGGAACCGGCACGGACGAGTTGGGCGTCCGGATCGGCGGGCGCGCGCGACACCCAGCGGTCGGTCCACGCGTCCGTGGTGTCGACCCGGCCGGTCGTACGGTCGATCCGCGATCCCAGCCCACGAGCTGTCGATTCGGCGAGCACACGGACGTACCGGGCCCGGCGGTCGTAGTCGTTGCGGGTGGCGATCAGCGCCTTCCGGGCCGGTCCGATGTCGGAGCCGTACCGCGCCTGTGTGCACGCCTCGCGCAGCACGGCGTCGTCCTGCGCCGGGTTGAGGTCGATCTGGCGGGTGAGAATCCGCCACATGGTCGAGATCATGATCAGGGATGGTAGATGTCGCGGGCCCTGCCGGTGGGCCCGTCAGCCGGCTGCCGTCCCGGCGGGGCGGAGCACCGTGTCGAGCCAGCGCAGCTGCCGCCGGACGTGGACGGCCTCCCCGCCCTCGTGGCCGTTGAACGGGTACGTGTGCATCTCCCGTAACGGCACCGTCGATCCGGCGGCGGCGTACTGGTTGTACGCGGCGAAGCCGGTGCTCGGCGGGCAGACCTCGTCGCGCAGACCGATCCCGAAGTGCGCCGGGGCGGTGGCCCGCCGGGCGAAGGTGACGCCGTCCACGTACGACAGCGTGCGCCGGACCGGTTCCTCGGCCTCGCGGTGCACCGCCAGGTAGCTGGCGATCTCGCCGTACGGGGACGCCTCGGTCAGTTCGATGGCGCGCTGGATGTCGCACAGGAACGGGGCGGTGACCAGAAGCGCGGCGAGGCCGTCCACGAGGCCCGCCGCCGCGAGTGCGAGCCCACCGCCCTGGCTGTTGCCCACCGCGGCGACGCGGGCCGGGTCCACCCCGGGCAGGACGCGGACGGCGTCGATCGCGCGGACCGCGTCGGTGATGAGGCGGCGGTAGTGGTAGTCGTCCGGGGACAGGATCCCCCGCGTGGCGGGGCCGGGCCCACCGGGCGCGTCGTGCGGGTCCGGGGTGTCGCCGCGGCTGTACAGGCCGGCCTGTCCCCGGTTGTCCACCAGCAGGTGGGCGTAACCGGCCACCGGCCAGGTGAGCCGCTCGCCCGGCAGGCCCCGGCCGCGCCCGTAGCCGGGGTACTCCACCACTGCCGGCAGCGGCGCCGGTACGCCCGCGGGACGGGTGTACCAGGCCCGGACCGGTTCGCCGTCGAACCCGGCGAACGTCACGTCCCACACGTCGACCAGCCGCAGGTCGGTGGGTTCGCAACGGACGTCGACGAGCACCGGGGTGGCCGCGGCGGCGGCGAGGGTGGCCCGCCAGAACCGGTCGAAGTCGGCGGGCTCGGCAACGGCCGGTGCGTAGCGGCGGAGCTGCTCGAGGGAGATATCAATCGACGCTCTTGACACGCTGATAACGATACCCATAAATTTCCGAAAGGCTTACGACGTATTACCGGAAAGTTCCAGGCGACGGTCAGGCGGGAGGACGAGTTTGGCAGCCCCGATCCCGCGCAGTCGCCGTACGCCCTGGCGGCGGGCCCTGCGCCGGGACTGGCAGCTCTACTCGCTCGCCGTCCTGCCGCTGCTGTTCTTCCTGACGTTCCGCTACCTGCCGATGCTCGGCAACGTGATCGCGTTCCGGCGCTTCCAGCCGGGCGGCAGCATCTTCGGCGAGTACTGGACCGGGCTGCGGTACTTCCGGCTGTTCTTCACCGACCCGACCTTCTGGAGCGTTTTCACCAACACGCTCGTGCTGGGCGCGCTGACCCTGCTGTTCTGCTTCCCGCTGCCGATCGTGCTGGCGCTGCTGCTCAACGAGGTGCGCAACCGCGCCCTCAAGCGGTTCGTCCAGTCGGTGTCCTACCTGCCGCACTTCCTGTCGATCGTGATCGTGGCCGCCACGGTCCTCCAGTTGCTGTCGGTGGACGGCACGGTGAACCAGATGGTGCGCGCCGTGGGCGGTGAGCCGATCCCGTTCATGCAGCAGGCCGGATGGTTCCGGACGATCTACGTCTCCTCCGAGGTCTGGCAGACCGTCGGCTGGGGCACCATCCTCTACCTCGCCGCGCTCACCACGGTCGACGGCGACCTGTACGAGGCGGCCCGCATCGACGGCGCCAACCGGTGGCGGCAGACCTGGCACGTCACGCTGCCGGGGATCCGGCCGACGATGGTGACCCTGCTGATCCTCAACATCGGCACCTTCATGGCCGTCGGCTTCGAGAAGATCCTGCTGCTGTACAACCCGCTCACCTACCCGACGGCGGACGTGATCTCGACCTACCTGTACCGGGTGGGCATCGTCTCCGGGAACCTCAGCTACGCCGCCGCGATCGGCCTGTTCGAGTCCGTGATCGGGCTGACGCTGGTGCTGTCGGCGAACGCGATCTCCCGGCGCACGGTGGGAACGAGCCTGTGGTGAGCACGCGGGCCCGTACCCCGGCCCGTACGCGGGAACCGGCGGCCCGGCCGCGTGGCCCCCGGCCCAGCCGGGGCTACCGGGTCTTCCAGGTGGTGAACGCCGTCGTGCTGACCGGCGTCGTGGTGGTGACCCTGTATCCGTTCCTCACCATCGTGGCCCGCTCGCTCAGCGACAACGCGTACATCGTCGCGGGTGAGGTGAACCTCGTGCCGCGGGGGTTCAACCTCACCGCCTACCGGGTGGTGACGTCGGACCCGACGTTCTGGGTCAGCTACCGCAACACCGTCTTCTACACGGTGGTCGCCACGCTCATCTCCGTCGTGCTGACCACCTGTTACGCGTACGTGTTGTCGAAGAAGCACCTGCGGGGCCGGACCGCGCTGGTCGGGATCGCCGTGTTCACCATGTTCTTCACCGGTGGCCTGATCCCCAACTACGTCCTGGTCACCAGCCTCGGGCTGAAGAACACCGTGTGGGCGATCGCCCTGCCCAACGCCATAAACGTGTTCAACCTGCTGGTGATGAAGGCGTTCTTCGAGAGCCTGCCGGTCGAGCTGGAGGAGGCCGCGGCCGTCGACGGGCTGAACACGTACGGCACGCTGCTGCGGATCGTGCTGCCGCTGTCGAAGGCGATGGTCGCCACGATGGTGCTCTTCTACGCCGTCTCGTTCTGGAACTCCTGGTTCGCCGCGTTCCTCTACATGGACCGCCAGGACCTGCTCCCGGTGACCGTCTATCTGCGCAACCTGATCGCGGGCGCGACCGACGCCACGCAGACCGGCGGCGGCCTCGGCAGTGCCGGCGACGTCGTCCAGTCCGCCGCCACCATCCAGTCCGTGACCATCGTGCTGACGATCCTGCCGATCCTCGCGGTCTATCCCTTCATCCAGCGCTATTTCGTCTCCGGGATCATGCTCGGCGCCGTGAAGGGATAGCCGCCATCCGCACCACCACCCCACCACCGGAAGGAAAGATCCATGGCCAAGCTGTCCCGGCGCCAGGTACTGCTCGCCACCGGCGCGGCCGCCGTCGTCTCCCTGGCGGGTTGCGGCGACGACGCCCCGGACAAGAAGGACCTCGATCGCAACCGCGCCGGCGCGATGGAGAAATACGGTGTCGGGGACCAGTTCAAGGCCACCGCGCCGGTCACGTTCTCGATCCTCTACAACAACCACCCGAACTACCCGCTCAAGCCGGAGTGGCTGTTCTGGACCGAGCTGGCCGGGCGGACGAACGTCAAGCTGGACCCGGTCGCCGTGCCGCTGAGCGACTACGAGCAGAAGCGCAGTGTGCTGGTCGGCTCCGGCGACGCCCCGATGATCATCCCGAAGACCTACCACCCGCAGGAGAACTCGTACGTCTCCTCCGGCGCCATCCTGCCGGTCAGCGACTACCTCGACCTGATGCCGCACTTCAACGACAAGATCGAGAAGTGGAACCTCAAGCCGGAGATGGACACGCTCCGGCAGGAGGACGGCAAGTTCTACCTGCTGCCCGGCCTGCACGAGAAGCCCTGGCAGGACTACACGCTCGCGGTCCGCACCGACGTGCTGGAGCAGTTGAAGATCCCGTCCCCGACCACCTGGGACGAGGTGTACGCCATGCTCAAGGCGATGAAGGCGGCCCACCCGGACGTCATCCCGTTCTCCGACCGGTTCGGCAAGCCCAACCCGGCCGGCAACCTGCTGAACATGCTGGCCCTCGCGCACGGCCTGCCCGGCGCCGGCTGGAACTACCAGCCGACGAGCTGGGACGAAGGGGCCGGGAAGTACGTCTTCACCGGCGCCTCGGACGGCTACCGGCAGGTGGTGGAGTACCTCCACAAGCTGGTCGCCGAAGGGCTGCTCGACCCGGAGACGTTCACCCAGACCGACGACCAGGCCCGGCAGAAGCTCGCCAGCGGCAAGTCCTTCGTGATCAGCACGAACGCACAGACCCTGGTGAACGACTACCGCCCGGACATCGCGAAGATCAACCCGAACGCCCGGCTCGGCAAGATCCTCTTCCCGGTCGGGCCGGCCGGAGCCGTCAACCCGGCGAGCCGGCTGGAGAACGGCGTGATGATCTCCAGCAAGGCGCGCGACGGCAAGAACTTCGTGGCCATGATGCAGTTCGTCGACTGGCTCTGGTACTCCGACGCCGGCCAGGAGTTCGCCAAGTGGGGCGTCGAGGGCACCACGTACACCACTGACGGCTCGGGCAAGCGCAGCCTCGCCCCGGACGTCAACGTCATCGGCCTCAACCCCAAGGGCACCAAGCACCTGCAGAAGGACTTCGGCTTCTACAACGGCGTCTTCGCCTACGGCGGCAAGCTCGACCTGGTGCAGTCGTTCTTCTCGCCCGAGGAGCTGGAGTTCCAGAAGGAGATGAACGCCCGCAAGGCCGCGCCCTGGGTGACTCCGCCGCCTGCGCCGCTCAGCGACTCCGAGCGGGAGCAGACGACGCTGTGGGCGACCGCGCTGAAGGACCACGTCACCCAGAACACGCTGAAGTTCGCCCTCGGCCAGCGGCCGCTGAGTGAGTGGGACGCCTACGTCTCGGAGCTGAAGGGCAAGAACGCGCAGGCCTACATCGACCTGGTCAACAAGGCGTACGACCGGTACCGCAAGAACCACGGATGACGCGGCTCCTCGTCCCCGACCGGCCCGTCGGCCGGCTGTCCGACGCCTGGCGTACCTGCGTCGGCACCGGCCGGTTCGACCTGGCCCTGCGACGCGACTATCAGGACTCACTGGCGCTGGTGCAGCGGGACATCGGTTTCCGGCACATCCGCGGGCACGGGCTGCTCAGCGACGGCGTCGGGGTGCACCGCCCCTACGAATTCCGGGGCGAACGCCGGGTGCGGCACGTCTTCACCTACGTCGACCAGGTCGTCGACGCCTACCTCGCACTGGGCATCCGGCCCTTCGTGGAGCTGGGGTTCATGCCCTCGGCGCTCGCCTCCGGCGACCAGACGGTGTTCTGGTGGCGGGGCAACGTGACGCCGCCCCGGTCGTACACCGAATGGGGTGACCTGGTCCGCGCCACGGTGGCCCACCTGGTCGACAGGTACGGCCTCGACGAGGTGCGCGGCTGGCCGGTCGAGGTGTGGAACGAGCCGAACCTGACGGCGTTCTGGTCCGGCGCCGACCAGGACGCCTACCACCGCCTGTACGAGGTGTCGGCGCACGCCGTCAAGGACGTCGACGCGGCGCTTCAGGTCGGCGGGCCGGCCCTGTCCCCCGGCGCCGACGAGTGGCTCAAGCCGTTCGCCGAGTTCGTCACCGACCGCGACGTGCCTGTCGACTTCGTCAGCCGGCACGCCTACACCTCCGGCCCGGCGCGGCACCTGCCGTTCGGCACCCGGCAGACCCTCGCCCCGGCCGCGGACCTGCTGGAGCAGTTCGCCGCGCCCCGGCGGCACCTGGCCGGCACCGCGCTGGCCGACCTTCCGGTGCACATCACCGAGTTCAACTCCTCCTACCGGCCGGACAACCCGATCCACGACACGGCCTTCCACGCCGCCTACCTCGCTCCGGTGCTGGCCGGCGGCGGGGACCTGGTCGACTCCTTCTCCTACTGGACCTTCAGCGACGTGTTCGAGGAGGAGGGGGTGCCGACCGCGCCGCTGCACGGCGGCTTCGGCCTGCTCACCCACCGGCAGATCAAGAAACCCACCTACCACCTGTACGCGTTCATGGCCCGGCTCGGCGACGAGGTGCTCGCCCGCGGACCGGACCACCTCGTCACCCGGCACCCCGACGGCCGGGTCGCGGTGCTGGCCTGGGCCCCCGTCGACGTCACCGGCCGGGAGCCGGCACCCGAGCGGCACACCCTGTCGCTGTCGGTGCCGATCGGCCCTCCCGGCACCGCGTCGGCGTTCCTGCTCCGCTCGTCGGTGGGCGAGGACGCCGGCAACGCCTTCGCGGCCTGGCGGGAGATGGGCAGCCCGCACTCGCCACGGCCCCGGCAACTCGACGCGTTGCGGGAGGCCGCCGAGCCGGCCCGTACCCATCGGGCAGTGCCGGTCGCGGCCGGGCGGGCCGACCTCGACCTCGTCCTCACCCGGCACGAGGTCACACTCGCCGAGCTGACGCCGGTGGTGGACGAGACGCCGCCGTGGTGGGACGACAGGTTGCTCGACCCGCCCGAGGACCGACGGTGACCGGCGCGACCGGCGGGCTGCGGGAGTTCGGCGACGGGCCGTTGTCGCGGGCCGCCGCGAGGGTCCACACCCTGCTCGTGGTCGAACTGCTGCTCCTGGTGAGCGTGCTGCCCGGCCTGGCCGTGCTCGTGCTGCTCGACCGCGACAGCAGCAACCTCCCGCTGGTCGCCGCCGCCGCGCTGCCGGTCGGTCCGGCCGTCTCGGCCGCGCTGTACACGCTGCGGCACCAGCGCCCCGACCTGACCGATCTCCGGCCCGCCGCCGCGTTCCGCCGGGCCTACCGGGCCAACCTGCCGGGCGTGCTGCGCGTCTGGACGCCGACGCTGCTGTGGCTGGCCGTCATCGCTGTCAACCTGGCGAACCTGCCCGCCGCCGCCGTCCCCGGCTGGTGGGCCGTGCCGCTGGTGGTGGTCGGGGCGGGGGTGGTCCTGGTCGGGGTCAACGCGCTGGTGATCGTCTCCCTGTTCGCCTTCCGCACCCGCGACGTGCTCCGGCTCGCCGTCTACTACGTGGCGCGCAAGCCGGGCGTCACGGCCGGCAACGTCGTGCTGCTGGCCGCCGCCGCCGGCGTCACCGCGGTGTTCTCCGAGGCGGTACTCGCCCTGCTCGCCGCGCTCCTGGTGCTGGCGCTGCTGCGGATCGGCGACCCCATGATCGACGAGATCCGGGCGGAGTTCACCGCATGAGCGTTCCGGTCACCGGCCGGGCGTCCGCCGACGCCGGCGAGTCGGCCTGGCACGCCGCCTGGCTCCCACCAGCGGCGTTCCGCGAACTCGGCTCGCGCGGGGTGCTGGTGCACGGCGACGGCCTGCTGGTCGACACCGTCCTCGACGAGGTGAGCCGGGCCTGCACCCGGTACGGCGGACGGCTCTGGCACGGTCCGCCGTGGCAGGTCGACGCCGACCTGGTGCTGGCCCTGCGCGGCGCCGGCCCGGTGCCGAACGCGGCAGCCGAGACGGCCCGGCTCGGCGCGACACCGGCGGTGAACGGCACCGGTGACGGCTCCCTCGGCGACGAGGGGTACCTGCTGGCGCGGGTGGACGGCGTGACAGTGGTCCTGGCCGACGCGCCGGCCGGCCTGCTGTACGGGATGTTCCACGTGGTCCGGCTCGGCGCGGCGGCCTTCGACGACGACCTCCCGGCGCGGCGGCACCGACCGGCACTGGACCGGCGGATGCTCGACCACTGGGACAACGTGGCCGTACACCCGGTGTCGGGCCAGGTCGAGCGGGGCTACGCCGGCGGCTCCCTGTTCTGGTGCGACGGCGCCGCCCGGCGCGAGCCCGCCCGGCTCCGCGACTACGCCCGCCTGCTCGCCGCCTGCGGCGTCAACGCGATCTGCGTGAACAACGTCAACGTGCACGACACCGAGGCGCGGCTGCTGACCGACCGGCTCGGCGACGTCGCGGAGATCGCCGAGGTGCTCCGCCCGTACGGCATCCGGGTGCATCTGTCGGTGACCTTCGCCGCCCCGGTGGTCCTCGGCGGCCTGTCCACCGCCGATCCGCTGGACGAGCGGGTACGGGCCTGGTGGGCCGCCGCCACCCGGCAGGTCTACCGGCGGATCCCCGACTTCGGCGGTTATCTGGTCAAGGCCGACTCCGAGGGCCGGCCCGGTCCGTTCGCCTACGGGCGCGACCACGCCGACGGCGCGAACCTGCTCGCCGAGGCGCTCGCCCCGCACGGAGGCGTGGTGCGCTGGCGGGCGTTCGTCTACGACCACCACCAGGACTGGCGGGACCGGTCGACCGACCGGGCCCGGGCCGCGCACGACCACTTCGCGCCGCTGGACGGACGGTTCGCCGACAACGTGATCCTCCAGGTGAAGTTCGGCCCGATCGACTTCCAGCCACGCGAACCGGTGTCCCCGGTGCTCGCCGCGATGCCTGCGACCCGGCTGGCGGTGGAGGTGCAGGCGACGCAGGAGTACACCGGCCAGCAGCGGCACGTCTGCTACCTCGCGCCCTGGTGGAGCGAGGTGCTGCGGTTCCGGCCGTGGGGCGAGGCCGGCGGCACGATCGCCGACGTGGCGGCCGGCCGGGCGGGCACCGGCGGCGGCCTGGTCGCCGTGTCCAACGTGGGCGACGACAGGTTCTGGACCGGGCACCCGCTGGCCCAGGCGAACCTGTACGCCTTCGGCCGGCTCGCCTGGGATCCGCTGCTGGATCCCGGCGCGATCCTCGACGAGTGGATCGAGCTGACGTGGCTGCCGGTCAGCACCGGCGATCCGGAAGCGGTGCGGCGGACGATGCACGCGATCATGGACGATTCCTGGCGCACCTACGAGCGCTACACCGCCCCGCTCGGCGTCGGGTTCATGGTGCGGCCCGGTCACCACTACGGCCCGGACGTGGACGGCTACGAGTACACGCCGTGGGGCACGTACCACTTCGCCGACCGTGACGGCGTCGGGGTGGACCGGACCCGGGCGACCGGGACCGGCTTCACCGGCCAGTACCCGCCGCCGTGGGCAGAAGTGTACGAGTCACGCGAGCGCTGCCCCGACGAGCTGCTGCTGTTCTTCCATCACGTCCCGTACCGGCACGTGCTGCGCAGCGGCCGTACCGTGATCCAGCACATCTACGACACGCACTTCGCCGGGGTCGAGGAGGTGGCGGCTATGCGGGAGCGGTGGCGGCTCCTCGCCGGGGCGGTCGACCGGGCCGTCCACGACCGGGTGGCCGAGCGCCTCGACGAACAGTTCCGCAGCGCCGTCGAGTGGCGGGACCAGATCAACACCTACTTCTTCCGCAAGTCCGGGGTGCCGGACGCGCACGGTCGCCGCATCCACTGAACCGGCGCGCTCACCAGAGGTGCACGGTGCCGTCCGCCAGCCGGTTCACCGGCAGGTAGGCCGGCGCGTACGGGTAGCGGGCCGCCGCCTGCTCGTCGATGTCCACCCCGAGCCCCGGAGTCTCGGCCGGATGCAGGTAGCCGCCGTCGTAGTGGTAGCCGTGCGGGAACACCTCGTCCGTCTGCTCGGTGTGCCGCATGTACTCCTGCAGGCCGAAGTTGGGGATGGCGATGTCCAGGTGCAGCGCGGCGGCCATGCAGACCGGGGAGAGGTCGGTGGCGCCGTGCGAGCCGCTGCGGACGTGGTGCAGCGCGGCGAGGTCGAAGATGCGTCGCAGGTGGGTGATCCCACCGGCGTGGACCACAGTGGTGCGGACGTAGTCGATGAGCTGTTCCCGGATGAGCTGGGCGGCGTCCCAGATGCTGCTGAAGACCTCGCCGACCGCGATCGGCGTGGTGGTGTGCGAGCGGATGAGCCGGAAGCCCTCCTGCAGATCCGCCGGGACGGGATCCTCCATCCAGGTCAGCGCGTACGGCTCCAGGCTCTTGCCGAGCCGCGCCGCCTCGATCGGGGTGAGCCTGTGGTGCACGTCGTGCAGCAGGCGGAGGGTGGGGCCGAACTCCTCGCGGACCCGGGCGAACACGCCCGGCACGTGGGCCAGGTAGGCCTCGGTCGACCAGGTCGTCTCGGTCGGCAGCGCGGCGTCGGCGGGCTCGTAGAACATCTTGTCGGCGCTGACGCCGTACGTCCGGGGCAGGCCGGGCACGCCGCACTGCACCCGCACCGCGCGATAGCCGAGGTCGACGAAGCGGGCTACCTCGGTCAGCACCTCGTCGACGGTCTCGCCGTTCGCGTGCCCGTACACGGTCACGCCCTCGCGGGACCGGCCGCCGAGCAGCTGGTAGACCGGCAGCCCGGCGACCTTGCCCTTGATGTCCCACAGCGCGGTGTCCACGGCGGCGACGGCGCTCATCGTGACCGGCCCGCGCCGCCAGTACGACCCCTGGTAGAGGTACTGCCAGGTGTCCTCGATCCGGGCCGGGTCGCGCCCGATCAGCAGCGGCACGACATGGTCCCGCAGGTAGGACGCGACGGCCAGCTCCCGGCCGTTGAGGGTGGCGTCGCCGACGCCGGTGACTCCCTCGTCGGTGACGACCTTCAGCGTCACGAAGTTGCGGCCGGGGCAGGTCACGATCACCCGGGCGTCGACGATCCTCATCCGGTCTCCCCTGCGGTCGGCGCACCGGTCACCACAGGATTATCCATCATCGTCGATCTCATGGGTGCCCCGGCGGCGGCCGGTCAGGCCGGTTCGGGTACGCCCCCGGGCTCCCCGTCGTCGGGCATCGGCTCGACCGGCGCCTCGGGCAGTTCGCCGGGCGTGTCCGGGAGGAGCTCGCCGGGGTCGTCCGGCACGTCCTCACGCGGGTCGATCGGCGGGTACAGCTCGGGATCGAGGTCGGGGTTGGTCATCGGCTCAGTATCCGACGCCGCCGCCGGGACCGCGCGCCGAGCACGCCGGCCCTGCCGCCTCCGTCACGGACTCCCACCGTCGCCGGCCGACGGCGCGGACGACCGGTCCACCGGCTTGCGCCACCACAGCCACACCCCTGCCAGCAGGCACGCCGCGCCCCCGATCGCGACCGCCGACTCGGCCGGTTCGGAGAGGTCGTCGAGGAACGGGAAGGTGTGGGTGGCCGCCATCGCCAGAAGCCCGATCAGCAACAGGAGGCCGGCCGCGATGCGCTGGAGAATCATGCGCTTCATTGGATCATGACCTCGCCACAGCCGGCGGACACGGTGCCGCTCCCGCAGAAGGACGAGGTCCCGGGATGTTGGCCAGCGCGTCTGTCCCGTAAGACAGTGGAAAGAACGGCTCGTCCGACCTCGGCCGCCGGTGGCACGGGGCGCTGACCGGAGCGCCGACCCAGCCGTACGCCGGCCCCGTGGTGGCCGGCCGCGGCCGGGAGCCGGTCATCGGCGGAACGGCCCGGTGACGCAGTAGGTGATGCCGCCGGACGACGAGCCGGTCGTGCCGCGTTGCGAGGAGAAGTACAGCCGGTCCCCCGCCGGGGTGAACGCCGGCCCGGTGATCTCCGAGCCGCTCTGTCCGGTGATCCGCAGGAAGACCGAGATCTTGTCGTCGGGCGTGATCATGCAGATCTCCATGTTGCCGCCGTCCTCGGCGACGTACAGGTCACCTGCAGTGGACCCGGTGATGTTGTCGACCCCGGTCAGCGGAGGGGTGCCCGGACTGACCAGGTTGTCGTCGTAGGCGAGCTCGTACGTGCCGGAAGCCAGGTTGACCTGCCAGACGCGGTTGTCGCCCTTCGTGGTGAACCAGACGGTGTCGTCCGCGTAGTGACAGCCCTCGCCGCCGTTGAACGTCTTCGCGCCGGACACCTGCTGCCGGGTCGGGGTGGGCGAGCCGTCCGGATCGGGCACCGTGGCCCAGGTGAACGTGCCGGAGGTCGCCGTACCGGCGCGGAAGACCTGGAGGGTTCCGGCGGAGAGGTCGCCCCAGGTGGCCGGCACGAACCGGTAGAACTTGCCGTCGGTCTCGTCCTCGGTCAGGTAGACGACCCGGCGGACCGGGTCGGCCGCTGCGGCCTCGTGCTTGAACCGGCCCATCGCGGGACGCGCCACGGCGGTCCCGCCGAGGGGGTACGTCTCGAAGACCCGGCCCAGGGACACCTCCTCGCAGGAGAGCCAGGTGTTCCACGGTGTCTTCCCGCCGGCGCAGTTGTTGTCGGTTCCGGCGAGGATCCGCGACGCCCCGATCACGGCACCGCTGGAGTCGAAGACGAGTCGTGAGGCACCGCCGCCCGCCCCGGCTGACACCTCGGAGTTCGACACGTAGATCCAGCCGGTGCCGTTCGGGAACACGGCGCCACCGTCCGGAGCGTCGTGCCAGGTGTACGACGTCCCCGGCACCGTCCGACGGGACCGCGCGACGATCGAGCTGGTGAAGCCGGCCGGCAATTGGATGCCGTTGGCGTCGGCGGGCTGGAGCCCACCGTAGGGGCCCGCCGCGTTCTGCGCCGGGGCTCCGTACGCGGCCGACCATGCCGTGAACGGCAGGGCGACAGCGCCCGCACCGACAACAGTGGCCCGCAACATCGTTCGACGATCCATGGAACCTCCTCCGTAGGTTCCCCAGATCCGACCGTGCGGAGCTTACGCGCGCCGATCTGTTGGATGAACGTCGATGGACGACTCGGTGTGCGACGTCGTGCTCGCGCCGCTACGGGCGCAGATCCGTCCGCGCCGTCCCGGTCGAGGGGTCGTACGGGTAGGAGAGGTGCTGGTGGGTCATCAGCCAGGCCCCGTCGCGTCGCTGGAAGACCCGGGTGCCCCGGGACCAGCTCTCGATCGACGGACCAAGGTTCGGGCGTACCGAGACGTGGTTGAGGCCCCACGCGACGGCGAGGTCGCCGTCGACCACGATCGTCAGGTCGGGCACGTCCCAGGCGACTGATCCGTCACCCGACGCCGCCAGGCCCGCCGCGCAGATCTCGCGGACCGCGTTCACGCCGACGTGTCGCAGCGGCTGGTCGTGCTCGTACGAGACCACGTCGTCGGCGACGGCCTCCATCAGGGCATCGAGATCCTTGGCCGCGGTGCCGTCGAACCAGCGCCGGTGGAGCCCGCGTACCTCCGCCTCGGCGACGGCCGCGTCCGGAGCCGCCTCGGCGGCGGGATCGGCGAGCGGGAAGGAGTGGTGTTCGTGGGTGACGACCCACCGGCCCTCCCGCCTCCGCAGGCCGAACGTCACCCGCAGGCGGTTCGCCGGACGTGCGGCGAAGTCGGCCGCCGTGCCGCAGCGCACGAGCGCGTACGCGAAGGCCACGTCCTCGCCTGCGACGACGTCCAGCGACTCGACCTCGAACGACGCGCCCTGTGCCTGCCACCTGAAGAAGGGCGGCCAGATCTCCCGGTAGGCGTCCAGCCCGCGTACGCCCTCGTACGGCGGCGGCACGTCGAACATCACCAGGTCCTCGGCATGGTCGGCCAGGACGCCGGCAAGGTTCCCGTCGTGAACCGCGGCGGCCCAGCGCTCGACCAGGGCGCGGATCTGTTCTTCGTTGCTCGGCATGTCGGCTCTGCCCTTCGTGGCTGGTGAAACCCGTCAGGACTACAACCCCGACCGGACCGCGAACTCATCGCGTCCGCGCGAACTTTCCGGCAGCCGATCCGGCAGGTCGAAGGCGGGCAGGCGCGCGTCGAGGAACGAGACGACCTCGGCCACCCGGCGCCCCCGCAGCACGAGCAGGTCCAGCCCCGCCGGCAGGTAGGCGGCAGCCGAGTCGTCCCACAGGTACGTCCCGAAAGCGAGCTGCCCGTTGGCACTCGCCCGCCGGAACCGCCACCTTCGCCCCGCGGTCACCTCAGCCAGGAAACCGCGGATCTGCGCATGGCCCTCGTACCAGATGGTCAGCGGCGGCATCGAGTACCGCGCGTCCTCCGTCAGCATCGCCACGATCGTCTCGACGTCGCCGGACTCCCACGCCTCGGCGTACCGCCTGGCCACCTCCCGCTGCCCCGCGTCGCCCAGGTCGGCGAGGATCCGCTGCTGACTGTCCGGCGGCGTCAGCCCGGCGACGATCCGGCGGGCGCGCTGCATCGCGCTGTTGACCGCAGCGACGGTGGAGACCAGCATCGCGGCGGTCTCCTCGGCGGAGTACCCGAGAACGTCGCGCAGCAGCAGAACGGCACGTTGTCGCGGTGGCAGATGCTGCAACGCGGCGACGAACGCGAGTTCCACGGCCTCCCTCGCGATCACGTGGGCCTCCGGGTCCGGCTGGACGGACGGGGCCGCGAGGCGGTCCGGGTACGGTTCGAGCCAGCTCACCTCGGCCCGGGACACGCCCTGGGCGGTGAGATCGGTGGGCAGTTCACGCCGCCCGCGCGAGTGGAGGAGAGACAGCGACCGGTTGGTGGCGATCCGGTAGAGCCATGACCGGATCGAATGCCCCTCGAACCGGTCGACAGCCCGCCACGCCCGGTCCATAGTGTCCTGAACCGCGTCCTCCGCGTCGTGGAAGGAACCGAGCATCCGGTAGCAGTGCGCACGCAGCTCGTCACGCAGCGGCGCGACCAGGCGGCTGAAGGCCGCGCCGTCGCCCGCACGCGCCGCAGCCAGCAGCGTTGCCGTCAGGTCCTCGCCCGACGGACCGGCCTCCACCGATGGTTCGCCCCGGCTCACCGCCTCAATCTAGTGCCGGACACCGTCCTGCGTGCCTGGTCTCTGCCCCCGGCGAACGCCGGCGGTCGGGGCACGGTCTGTCAAGGGCTGAACCGGGTCCGGGCCGGGCGGAACGGCGCGGCGTTCCGCCCGGCCCGCCGGCTCAGCGTCCGCGCAGCTCGGCCGCGGCGGCGACCAAGTGCTGGAGGGACGCCTCGACCTCGGGATAGCCGCGCGTCTTGAGGCCGCAGTCGGGGTTCACCCACAGCCGCTCGGCCGGCACCGCGGCCACCGCCCGGCGCAGCGCGCCGACGACCTCGTCGTGGGACGGCACCCGGGGTGAGTGGATGTCCCAGACGCCGGGCCCCACACCTCGGCGGTATCCGATCGCAGCGAGGTCGTCGAGGACCTCCATCCGGGAGCGGGACGCCTCGATGCTTGTGACGTCGGCGTCGAGGGCGTCGATGGACGTGATCACCTCCCCGAACTCCGAGTAGCACAGGTGGGTGTGGATCTGGGTGTCGTCGGCGACTCCGCAGGTGGCCAGGCGGAACGCCCCGACTGCCCAGTCCAGGTACGCCTTCTGGTCCGCCCTGCGCAGTGGCAGCGTCTCACGCAGCGCCGGCTCGTCGACCTGGATGACCCGGATACCGACTGCCTCGAGATCACGGCACTCGTCGCGCAGGGCGAGCGCGACCTGGTCCGCGGTGTCTGCCAGTGGCTGGTCGCTGCGGACGAACGACCAGGCCAGGATCGTGACCGGGCCGGTGAGCATGCCCTTGACCGGCCGGTCGGTCAGCGACTGCGCGTAGGTGGACCAGTTGACGGTCATCGGTGCCCTGCGTGCCACGTCGCCGTAGATGACGGGCGGACGCACGCATCGGGAGCCGTAGGACTGGACCCAGCCGTGTTCGGTGGCGGCGAACCCGTCGAGCTGCTCGCCGAAGTACTGGACCATGTCGTTTCGTTCCGGCTCGCCGTGCACGAGCACGTCCAGACCCAGCCGCTCCTGAAGCCGGACGACGTGCTCGACCTCGGCGCGCATTCGCCGGGTGTAGGCGGTGTCGTCGAGGCGGCCGGCTCGATGCTCGGCACGCGCGCGGCGCAGCTCGTCGGTCTGCGGGAACGATCCGATGGTCGTGGTCGGCAAGGGCGGCAGATTCAGCCGGGCCTGCTGTGCCGCCGCTCGCTCCGGGTACGCGCCGCGCCGCCGGTCCCCGGCGCGCAGTGCGGCGAGCCGGCCGCGTACGGTGTCGTCGCGCCATGCGGCGGGGGTGGGCGGCAGCGGCTCGGGCAGGGACGTGGTGCCGTTGCGCAGCGCGCGGCCGAGCCGAACGACCTCATCAACCTTCTGCCGGGCGAAGGCGAGCCGCTGAACCAACGCCGGGTCGAGGGCGGTCTCGGCGGACAGGTCCTCCGGCACGTGCAGCAGCGAGCACGAGGTGGACACGGCGACGTGGTCGGCGAGGGCGGCAACGGCGGCACCAGCCGCAACGGCGGCGCGCAGGTCGGTACGCCAGACGTTGCGGCCGTCGACGAGGCCGGCCACGATCGTCTTGCCGCGCAGCGGTCCCGCACCGGCCAGCCGCCGCAGGTTGCCGGGCCCGGCCACCAGATCCACGCCGACCGCTTCGACCGGCGTGTCGAGCAGGGCGGGCAGCGCGTCACCGAGCTCGCCGAAATAGGTGGCGACGAAGATCGCCGGCCGCTGTTCCACCGCGCCGAGCCGGGTGTACGCCTCCCGCAGCGCGTCGATCTCGGCGGTGCTCCGGTCGGCGACGTAGGCGGGCTCATCCAGCTGCACCCATCGCACGCCCGCCGCGGCGAGGGATCGCAGGATGTCGGCGTACACGTCGACCAGGTCGGTCAACCGGTCGAACGGTTCGCCGCGCGCCTCGGTGGGCTTGGCCAGCAGCAGGAATGTGGCCGGCCCGACCAGCACCGGCCGGCTGTCGATTCCCAGCTCGCGGGCCTCACGGTACTCGCGCAGCGCCTTGTCGGGATTCGCCGCGAAGGCGGTGTCGGAGCCGATCTCGGGAACCAGATAGTGGTAGTTGGTGTCGAACCACTTCGTCAGTTCGAGCGCCGGCTCGGCATCGACGCCCCGGGCCATGGCGAAGTAGGTGCCGAGATCGCCGAGGCCGGGCCGGGCGAACCGGTGCGGGATCGCGCCGACGGCGACGGCCGTGTCCAGCACGTGGTCATAGTAGGAGAACGTGTTGGACGGGATCGCGTCCAGGCGCGCGTCGCGCAGCGTCCGCCAGACCTTCGCCCGTAGCGCGGCAGAGGTCGCCGCCAACTCCTCGGCGTCGATCCGGCCCGCCCAGTAGGCCTCGACGGCCTTCTTGAGTTGCCGGTTGCCCCCGATACGCGGATAGCCCAGCACGGTGCTCTGACCGAATGCGGTACTCATGGAGATCCCTTCCCTCGAAGCACACGAGGCCGATCGGGGCAGGGAGGGAAGAGGTACAGGCGGCGTACCGGCTTCCGCACCGGCCGTCCCGAGCGACCGTCGGCGGCGCACACCGGACGGTGCACGCGGTGCGGGCAGGTCTTCGGACTCGCGGGCGCGACCGGATCCACCCGGTCACCTACTGGCCGTCGCTTCCCAGACCTCACGGTCCAGTGCTTCGATGACGGCTGTCGTTCCCACTCACCGCTGCGGGGCAGTCCCGGACTCACACCGGGTTCCCTCTTACGACGCCACACCCGTCACGGGCACGGCGAACCAGCACCGTTGTTCATCGTATGGGGCGGTGAGCCGACGTGGCCGGCGCGTCCGCCCTGCGGGACGGCAAGCCGTCGCGGCGGGTGGCGGGAGCGACTCGCGGTCGGCCCCCGCCCTCGTCGCAGGGCCGGTCAGCCCTTGCGCCACTTCTGGTTGGCCGTGCCCCCGCAGTCCCAGAGCTGGAGCCTCGCGCCGTCGCCGCCGTTCCAGTCCTTGATGTCGACGCACTTTCCGGCCTGGAGGTTGACCAGGTCTCCGGCCGCGTTCAGGGTGAACTGCTGGGCGCCGGTGCCGTTGCAGGTGTAGAGCTGCACCGCCGCCCCGTTCGCGGTGGAGCCGGCGTCGATGTCCATGCACTTGTTGTTCTGGCTCTTGAGCGCCGTGCCGCTGAACGTCCACTTCTGCGCGCTGGTGTTGTTGCAGTTCCACATCTGCAGCGGCGCGCGGTCGACGAAGTTGGAGCTCGGCACGTCGATGCACTTGTTGTTCCAGTTGCTGACCACTGGCACCCCGGTGGCCGGGGTGCCGCCGCCACCGCCGGTGAACGGGCTGAGGATCAGTCCGGCCGAACGGGGGTCGCCGTCGTGCACCAGCGACTCGAATCCGCCGACGTCGTCGAAGGCGAACGCGTACGCCCGGCCGTCGGTCATGTTGGCGTGGATCAGGCGGGCGTACTGGTTGGTGGGGTTGCTGCGGTAGAAGTCGGCGGCGTTCGTGCTGGGCTGGGTGTCGATGGTCCCGAGTGTGCCGCGGTTGAGGGCGGCGCAGAGCGTACGCGAGATCGGGCCGACCACCTGGTCGTTCGGCGCGGGCAGGTCGCCGTCGCAGCCCCAGACGCTGGCCGAGGAGGGCCGGTTGAAGGAGGCGACGACCTGGCCGCTGCCGTCTGTGAAGGTCATGGTGTTGCCCGAGGTACGGCCGTAGTACCGGATGGCCGGCTGGTCGGCGAAGGGCGCCACGGTCAGGGTCTTCGTGGTGTACGCGTTCCACGCGGACGCGATGTACGAGTCCAGGTACGTGGTGCTGAGCAGGCCGGCCCCGGCCGCCTTGCCCGGAGCCAGGACGCGCAGCACGGTCCCGTCGGAGCGGGTGTGGACGGTGCCGGCCCAGCCCGGCTGCGCCCGGATCCCGTCGATGACCGCGTTGCGTCCGTTGGCCACCACGTCGCCGGTGCGCTTGGTGACGCCGTTGGCGCCGGTCACGGTGACCGCGTGCGGGATCGCGAACATGTCGACCTGGGAGCTGTTGAGCCACAGCCCGGAGTCGTTGTAGGTGAACTCGCTCCAGTCGAACAGGATGTCGCGGTTCGCGTCACCGGCCGCCCAGGGCGCGGGCTGCACCAGTCCGTCCGGGGTGAGGAAGAACGTCAGCTTCTGCCCGAGGGAGAAGTAGGCCCGGCCGGAGAAGCCGCGGGGGAACTGGATCGTGGTGCTGCCGCCGTTGCCGGGGCCCGGTATGGAGACGTCCGGCGCGGGCGACGGCGGGATCTGCCCGCCGGTCCACGGCACGAAGGCACCGCCGGAGGTGACGTAGCCGAGCCGGCCGGAGGACAGCTGGACGCCGATGACGTAGAGGTAGACCGGGTCGCTGCGGCCGGTGGTGTTGGTGACGGTGACCGGTAGCAACGCCGGTCCGACCGCTTGGGCGGGCGTGGCGACGACGGCGCCGGTGAGCCCGGCGAGCAGGGCGGACGCGGCGGCGAGCAGCCTTCTTCGGAGACGCATGGCGACACCTCGCTGGAGACAGGGGGGACGGGAGAGCGCTCTCTCAGCAGGGTCCAATTGTTAATATTGTTTGTCAATAGGTGGTTGGCTATGGATCGGGGCCACGGTGAAGGTCACCGGTTGATTAAGATCCACTCCGGAACAGTCGACTGTGGATTGGGTGGTTCATGAGACGCATGCTTTCGGCGCTGACCGCGCTGGTGACCGTCGCGGCGGGCCTGACTGTCGGCGCCCCCGCCGCCCAAGCGGCCGGCTCCTGCTCGGGGACCATCACCTACAGCCAGGTGCAGTCGTCCGGGCTCGGTGAGCTGGTGATCTACTACAACAGCAGCAACGGCGGCACCAACAGCGCCTGCTTCTACCACCGCGGCGCGGCGTACGGGAAGTCGGCGCCCACCTTCGTGCAGATCTACCGCTGCGCGGAGCGGTCGGGCGAGGGCGCGCACTGCACCCGGTCGGGCGGCGCGGACACCAATTCCGGTGACTTCAGCTATTACGCCGGCCCGGTCGCCGTCACCGGCACGGCGAACTACTGCGTCGAGGCGGTCGGCTACATCGGATGGGCCGGTCAGCGCCACCAGATCTACAGCCGCCGCCAGGGCTGCTGAACCCGCTCCCCTCCCCCCGGCCGGGGCCGGGGGGAGGGGCACGATGAGCGCCGGTTCCCCGGCCGGGCCGGGTCAGACGGCCAGCGCCCGGCGGCACCGGGCGAGTTCCGCTCGCAGATCCCGCCGTAGGGCCCGGTCCAGGCCGGGCTGGGCGAGCGCCTGGGCGAAGTCGCGGGCCGCCTCGTCCCACCGGCCCAGCCGGGCCAGGGCCGTACCCCGGTTGTAGCGCGGCACGGGAGCCTCCGACAGCGCCACCGCCCGGTCCAGGTCGTCGAGCGCGGCGGCCACGTCGCCGCGCTCGAACCGGGCGGCGGCCCGGTTCGTCCACGCCTCCACCAGCTCGGGGTCCCCGCTCAGTGCCCGAGTGAGCAGTTCGTCGGCCTCGGCGGCCCGGCCACGCTCGGCGAGTACCAGGCCCAGGGTGCACAGCAGCGCGGGCTCCTGCGGAGCGCCGGCCAGCCCGGCCCGCGCGCTCGCCTCGGCGGCGTCCAGCGCGCCGCGCTCCACGTGCAGGTTGACCAGGGCGATCCGGGCGTCGAGGTGCCCCGGTTCGATGGCGAGCACCCGCACCAGGTCGGCGCGCGCCCGCTCGGGGCGGCCCCGCTCCTGCTGGAGCGCGGCCCGGTTGTAGTACGCCTCGGGCAGGTGCGGTCCCAGCCGGATGGCGGCGTCGTAGTCCCTGATCGCGGCTCGGGTCCGGCCCGCTGCCCGGTAAAGGGCGGCGCGGTCCACGTAGTACTCGCAGTTGCCGGGGTCCTGAGCGATCACGGTGTCCAGGTCGGCCAGCGCCCGCGCCGGGTCGCCCAGCGCGAGGTACACCTGCGCCCGGTTGTGGCGCAGCCGGGCCAGGTCCTGCGGGCGTTCACCGGGACCGAGCGCGGCCGTCAGCCGGGCCAGCCCGTCGTCCACGAGCCGCAGCGCCCGGTCGGGCCGGCCTGCCCGGCTGTCCAGCAGTGCCAGGCCCTGCTCGTAGAAGACCGTCGACAACAGCCGCTGGCGTGGATCGGCCAGCTCGGCGGCGAGGTACAGCGCCCGCTCCAGCCACTGCCGGGCCAGCGCCGGGTCCTGGTCGGCCGCCGGCAGGTGCCGGGCGTGCAGCATGGCGGTGGCGTACGCCGCCGACATCGTGATCTTCGGATCGTCGGTGGCGGCCCGCGCCTCGTCGTAGAGATCGAGCGCCTCGGCGGCCCGGTTCAGGGCCGCCAGGGCGGTGGCCAGGCCGGTGGTGAACGCCCACCAGTGCCGCAGGTCGCCGTCGGGGGTGACCGCCGCCCGCCCGCGCCGGGCGACCCGGGCCGCGTGGTGGTAGTAGCCGCTGGCCAGGCTGTCGCCCAGGGCCCGCCGCAACGCCTGCGGGGTGCGCTCGTCGGGCGCCGGGCCGGGGGCACCGTCGTCGCGCAGGTCGAGGCGCAGCGGGGAAGGCCCGAGCCGGCGGGCCAGCGCGCCCAGCAGTTCGGCTGTCGTCTCGTCGGCGCCGGCGACGTGATCGAACCGGACGGTCACGGGCCGCCGGCGTGTGCCGGCCCAGGCTGCCACGAGTTCCGCCGCACCGTAGGCCAGGCAGGCGGTACGACGAGCCGGGTGGAAGCGGATCGGCTCCTCCTCGCCGGCCGGCCGGGCCGCCGGATCGAGCCGGGGAACGATCGCGTGCAGTTCGACCGCGTGCCGGGCCGCCAGGCGGGGCCGGTCGGCGGCGACGCGACCGAGGAAGGCCGAGACTCCGGCGTACGGTCCGTGGTCGCGGTGGCAGTCGTAGCGCTCCGCGCCGTCCGTCACCGCAGGGCCCGGCGCCGCAGGGGCGGGCGCCCGGAAGCGCCCGCCGGGCCGGCAGTTACCAGCACCACTCGATCCACAGCCGGCGTGCGCCGGACACCAGACGGAGTGCAGTCGTGCGACGGATGGTCATCATCCTCATAGGAACCTCCGATGTGATGCACCTCAGGGCTGGCCCAGAGCGTAATGCCGGTCGATGGGAATAAGAAGGGTTCTCGCGATTCGCGGCCGGCGGAGCCTGCGCAGGCGTACGACGGTCAGCGCGACAGCATCCGGCGGACCCGGCTGCCCACCGCCTGCTTGACCTGGTCGCGCAGTGGCTGCGCGCGGCGTGCCTTGAGCTTCTGCTGCAACGTCTGGTTCTCGTCCCGCAGCCACTGCATGCGCGCCAGCAGTTCCTCGGCGGTGTAGGCGGAGGCCGGCCGGACCGCCGGCGGGTAGACGGTTCGGCGGACCTGCTCGTCGAAGCGGACCGCGCTGTCCCCGTCGGCGAACGAGAGGCCGAGGTCGTGCTTGGCGAGGAACGCGCTGATCCGCGCGAACCGCTCCTTGTGGCCCTCGTTCAGTGCCGAGTAGTCGGCTTCCTCGTAGAGCTGGGCGGCGTCGACGTCGGCCGGCACGTCGCGCATCAACCGATGCGGGATGTCGAAGTAGCGGGCCAGTTCCAGGGTGCGCGAGTCGTGTGCGAGGAGATAGCCGGGAGTGCCGGAGATCAGCGCCGTGATGGTGCCGTGGATCCTGGTGCCGAAGGCGAAGTCGAATCCGGCGAGATACTCCATCCAGGGCCACGGGTCCATGAACATCCGCACCTTGTCCTCGACGAAGAGCGGATGTGAGGTGTGGATCGGCATGTCGTCGGTCTTGCCGCGCAAGTTCGGTGCGTCGCCGTAGAGCAGGGTGCCCAGGGCGTACAGGCCCTGCGCGATGTAGCGCAGGTTCGGGTAGCGCTGGTGGTGGTGCCGGACGAGCGGGGCCAACGCGCGGACGTAGGGCGAGATGACGAACGCGAGCCGGTCCTCGGTCCTCAGGGCCGCCTTCGCCTTCTCGACCCGGAGGCTGTCGCCGTGCAGGAACATCGACGGGCAGCCGATCTGCTCGACGGCGGAGAAGCCCAGCTTCCGCAGGTAGTTTTCGCTGATCTCGCCGCGTACGCCGATGCTGTGCGACCGGTCCAGCACCGCCCGGCAGAACGCCTTCACCGGCTCGTCGATCGGGCGCAGGGACTCCAGGCCGCCGTCCACGTCGGTCTGCGCCCCGACCCCGAGCACCACCACCGGGATCTTGAGTCGCTCGATCAGCCGGGCCATCGACATCAGCCGGTTCGCGTAGTCGTGGCGGAACGCGTTCGCCAGCGGGATCACGAAGACGTCGTACTTCTCGTTGATCTCGTCGGCATCGCGCGGGTCCGCCCGGAACCGCGACGGGGTGATCTCCGCCGTCGAGGTGGCCAGCAGCTTGTGCGCGGCGTGGCTGAAGACCAGGTTGCCGCTGTTCTTGCCGATCCAGTCCCGCTCGTAGGTCTCCTCGGCGGTGACGACGTCGAACGGGCCCTTGCGGGCTCGCAGCAGGATCCGCTGGTGCATCCGGGGTGTCCACCCTTCGTCCCGGACGCCGCGGCGCCCGGCGAGGCCGAGGCGGCGCGATCGGCCGGGCGCGGCCCCGTTCCGTGCAGGAACAGAGATCCTACGCCTTGACACAGAGAGGTGCCGTCAGCCCCACACTTCCCGGGTCGGGTCAGGCGGCGTGAACCGCTGTGGTGTCCGCTGCGGGCCGGCCGTAGCGGCGACGCAGCCGGGCCTCGGCGCGGGGGTTGCGATTGGCGAGGTTCAGGTCGCCGCCGTAGTGCGCCAGAACCCGTGGGTTCATCACCCGATACCACAGCGGCGGGACGAGAGCGAGCAACACCATCGAGGCGTAGCCTCCGGGCAGTCGCGGCGAGACGTCGAAGCTGCGCAGCGTCTGGTAGCGGCGCAGCGGGTTGGCGTGGTGGTCGCTGTGGCGTTGCAACTGGAAGAGGAACACGTTGGTGACGACGCGGTCACTGTTCCAGCTGTGCCGTGGGTCGACCTTCTCGAAGCGGCCGGTGGCGGTGCGCTGGCGGCACAATCCGTAGTGCTCGAGATAGTTGACCGCTTCCAGCAGCGAGAAGCCGACGATCGCCTGCAGGAACAGGAAGGGCACGAGCCGCCACCCGAACACCGCGATCAGCAGGGCGAAGAGCACGACGGTCATGAGCCCGGCGTTGAGCAGGTGGTTACGCAGCGTCCACGGGCTCTTGTGGCGCAGCCGGAAGCGGCCGGTCTCCAGCCGCCACGCCGAGATGAGGCTGCCGCAGACCGTACGTGGCCAGAACGAGTAGAAGCTCTCCCCCAGCCTGGCGCTGGCCGGGTCCTCCGGTGTGGCGACACGGACATGGTGTCCGCGGTTGTGCTCGACGTAGAAGTGGCCGTACCCGGTGGGCGCGAGTGCGATCTTCGACAACCACCGCTCGACCGTCTCGCGCTTGTGGCCGAGCTCGTGTGCGGTGTTGATGGCCAATCCGTTGACGATCCCGATGGTGGCGACCAGGCCGGCGGCGCCGGCGGCACCGAGACCGCCGCGCGTCCAGACCCATGCGCCGAGCAGCAGTGCGGCGTACTGCACCGGTAGGAACAGGAACGTGATCCAGCGGTAGTAACGGACCTCCTGCAACCGCCGGGCGATGTCGTCGGGCGGGTTCTCTCCGTCGTCACCGAGCAGCACGTCGATGATCGGGATGAGTCCGAAGACCACCGCCGGGGTGAGCCACCAGGCAGCGGGGCCCGCGCCGGCCCGCCACAACGCGTACGCCAGAAACGGCAGCACCGGCACGAGGAGAGCCAGTGGCCACAGGTGCTTCTTGCCGTCACGCCAACCGGCGGCGACTGCTGGAGCATCGGTCGAGGTCTGCATGTCCCGCCTCCGGAGTGTCGAGCGCTGCGTCGACTGTCACACGGATAACCACGCTTGACAATATCTGCCGCTGCGTCAATTCGGTGGACACAGAAGGTGTGTGTGTCCAGTCGATAGACTCGGCGCACCATGGCAGCCCCTCCGCCTTATCGCCACACCGCCCGCCGGCACCTGCGTGACGCGGTCATCACGGCCGGTCGCGACCTGGCGATCGACAGCGGCTGGGACGCGGTACGAATGGCCGACGTGGCAGCCCGCGTGGGCGTGAGCAGGCAGACGCTCTACAACGAGTTCACCAACAAGGCCGGACTGGGCGAAGCCATCGCCCACCGCGAGATCGACCGGTTCATGGACGGTGTGCGGGAGGCGTTGTCCGCCCACGGCAGCGACGTGCGAGCCGCCGTCCATGCCGCGGTCACGTTCGTGTTGACGCAGGCCGGGACCGATCCGCTGGTCAAAGCCGTCCTCAACAGCGCCCGAGGCACCGACGCCCTGCTCCCCTACCTGACCACCCGCGCCGACCTGGCCCTGGCCGCCGCCGTCACGGTGCTGAGGGAGTGGGCGGACACGCACCTGCCCCGGGTGCCGCCCGATGACGTCACCGTCGGTGCCGAATCCCTCGCGCGACTGGTCGTCAGCCACATCGTGCTGCCGACCGCGCCCGTCGACCACACCGCCGACACCCTCGCCGACCTGGCGCAGCGCTTCCTGGACCCGCCGCGCGCATGAACGAGTGCCACAGCTACCCCCGCGCCTCGCACGGTCTCGGTCCGTTGCACGCCGATCCGGCGTGGTCAGAGGCCGGCGGCGGCGTCGTACCGGCGCCGCAGGTCGGCCATCTCCGATGGAGGAAGCGCTTCCCTGAGTGCCAGTTCCTCGTACTTGTCGGGGAACATCTCCCGTAGCCGGTCGACGAACCTGACGTCGGCGGTCGCCTCGACCACCTGAATGCCGGGAGGTCGGGTGGTCATGTCCATGATCACCGGACCGACGAGTTTGACCGCTCCGTCCCAGTGGCGCTTCTGTTCGGCGACGCCGCAGAGGTGGAAGCCGTAGACCGTCGCGACGTCGGCCATTGTGGCGGCCCCGGCGGGCTCGTAACCGTAGACATGGACTCCGCAGACGATCGCCGGCGCGCCCTGCTCTCCGGCCGGTACCTGGGCAGCGGTGTGCCCGGCGTGTTGATGCTGCGCCGGGTCCGCCTGCTCGAGGGTCGTACGCATCCGGGTCAGGATCTCTTGGTGGAGAACCGCCCGGTCCGTCTTCGGGGTGGTCGCGGTGGCCACGGCGGCCACACCGATCGACGCGGCCAGCAGGCACACCTCGATCCACACGACGTGGCTCCGGTACCAGCCGCCGACGCCTACCCGGGAAATCATGATCGTTCTTCACCTCGTCGCGGTTCCTGATGGTGGCGGAGCGCGCCGACGGTGGGGTGGCGCGTGCCGCGCCACCCCACCGCAGATGCTGTTACCGGGCGGTGCAGGTGAGGGTGGGTGTGGAGTTGGTGCCGTTCCAGGAGGCGTTGAAGCCGAAGCTGGTGCTGGCGTTGGCGCTCAGGGAACCGTTGTAGGCGACGTTCGACGCGGAGACCGACGAACCGCTCGACGTGACCGTCGCGTTCCAGGAGTTGGTGATGCTCTGGCCGTTGGGCCAGGTCCACGCCACAGTCCACCCGGAGATGGCGGCGTTGCCGGCCCGGACGGTGACCTCGGCGCCGAATCCACCGGACCACTCGTTCGTCTTGCGGAAGGTGGCGGTGCAGGCACCGTTTCCGGCCGGCGGCGGCGTGGTGGGCGGCGGAGTCGTCGGCGGCGGGGTGGTGGGCGGCGGCGTGGTGGGCGGCGGGGTCGTCGGCGGCGGGTTGCCGCCGCCGCCGAAGATCACGTCACTGCAGAGGTAGTACGGCTGGTCGAGGTGGGACGCCTGCCAGATGGTGTAGACGACGTGCCGCCCGGTGCGGTTGCCCGCGTTCACCTGCGCCTCGTAGAGCCCGGTGGTCGGGTAGCTGCCGGTGCGGAGTACCAGTTCGAGGCTATTCCAGGTGAGGGGCTGGGTGGTCGGGTCGAAGCCCTGCTTGGTGATGTAGATCAGCATGTAGTCGGCACCGTGCTTGGCACCGTCGGTCAGCGTCAGCGTGAAGTTGTTCGGCATCGGCTTCGCGGTCCACGCGCCGACCGCGTCGAGCGAGGCGTACAGGCCGTTCTGGGTGCGGCCGCCGCTGCACAGCTGCCCGTCCGGCACGGCGGCCTGGTGGTTGCCGCCGACATTCTCGCGGTACAGGCCGTTCCAGTTCCACATGGTGTTCGGGTTGGCCTGCCACGCCTGCCAGCACATCGGGTCGGTCTGGGCCATCGTGGGGTTGAGGTGGTCGGAACCCCAGCGCTCGTAACATCCGTAGTTGCGTGACGGCGGGTTGGTGACCGATCCGTGCGCCGAGGCCGGACCGGCCTGGTTGACCACGACCATCGTGAACGAGGCGACGAGAACTGCGACCCCGGCCAGTCCCAGACGGCGTGCTGTCCGTGAGATTTTCATGATGCTCCAGTGGATGCGCCGACGCCCAGTGACCCTCGCTGGGTGCCCACCCCGGAGAAGATGACGCCGATCGGTTCAAGCCGCCCACCAGGTGGACGGCACTGCTGCCCAGCAGCGCTTGGCGACTCCCAGCCACGATGGTAGTGAAGACGGCTGTCAATGTAAATCGATACCGACGTATCGGGTCAGACCGCGAGGGCCGCGCGTACCTCCCGCTCCGCCGTCACTCCCCCGTCGCCGTGCGAGGTGACCCGGCCGGATTCGAGGACGTGGTAGCGGTTCGCCACCCGCAGCGCGAACCCGAGGTGCTGCTCGACGAGCAGCACGCTGAAGCCGGACTGCCGGGTCAGCTCGACGATCCGCTCCTGGATCTCGGCGACCACCGACGGCTGGATGCCCTCGGTCGGTTCGTCGAGCATGAGCAGTCGTGGCCGGGTGATCAACGCGCGGGCGATGGCGAGTTGCTGACGCTGGCCACCGGAGAGCAGCCCGGCCCGCCGCCGCAGCAGCGGACGCAGCGCCGGGAACAGGTCCAGCGCCTCCGCCGTCGCCACCGCGCCGTCGCGCCGGGCGTCGGCGACGAGGCGCAGGTTCTCCGCCGCCGTCAGGTGCGGGAAGCACTGCTGGCCCTGCGGGACGTACGCCATGCCGCGCGCCACCCGCTCGTGCGGCGCGAGCCGGGTGACGTCCTCGCCGTCCAGCTCGACGGTGCCGGCACTCGGGCGCAGCAGGCCCGCCGCGACCCGCAGCAGGGTACTCTTGCCGGCGCCGTTGTGCCCGAGCACCGCGGCCACCCCGTCGGGCGGGACGGCGAGGTCCACGCCGTGCAGCACCCGGGAACGCCCGTATCCGGCGTGCACCCCGCGCAGAGTCAGCATCATGCCTCCAGAGGGCTGGGGACCCGCCCGGCGTCGACCGGGTGGCCGAGGTAGACCTCCTGCACGCGCGGGTCCGCCTGGACCTGCGCCACGGTGCCCTCGCTGAGCACCTTCCCCGCGTGCAGCACGGTGACGCTGCGCGCGAAGCGACGCAGGAAGTCCATGTCGTGCTCGATCACCACCACCGTGCGGTCCCGGCTCACCGTCTCCAGCAGGGCGCCAGTGGCGTCGCGCTCCTCGTGACTCATCCCGGCGACCGGCTCGTCGAGCAGCAGCAGCCGCGCGTCCTGCACAAGCAGCATGCCGATCTCCAACCACTGCTTCTGGCCGTGCGCGAGGGTGCCGGCGAGCTGGTCGGCCCGGCCGGTGAGCCCGACGGTCTCCAGCGCGGCGGCCACCTCGTCGGGGATCCCCCGCCGGCGCCGGGCCAGGGTGGCCCAGCTCCGGCGTGCGCCCGCGGCGATGTCGAGGTTCTGCACGACCGACAGCTCCTCGAAGACCGTCGACGTCTGGAACGTCCGGCCGATACCGAGCCGGCTGATCCGGTGCACCGGGCGGCCCAGCAGCTCCTGGTCGCCGAAGCACACCGAGCCGGTGGCCCGCACGAGACCGGTGATCGCGTCGACCACTGTGGTCTTGCCGGCGCCGTTCGGCCCGATCAGGAATCGGATGTCACCGGCGGGCACCTCCAGCGAGACGCCGTCGACGGCGGTGAAGCCGTCGAAGCTGACCCGCACGTCACGGACGGACAGCCCGTCCAGCCGGTCGTCGCTCACGGTGTCTCCACCTCCGCCCGCTTCGCGGGGCGGCGGGCCAGCGCCCACAGCGACGCCAGGCCGCCGGGAAGGAACGCCACCACCACCACGAACAGCAGACCCTGCAGGTACGTCCAGGTGCCCGGGAAACGTTCGGAGAGGGCGGTACGCGCCCAGGCGACCGCCACCGCGCCGAGCACCGGCCCGAGCAGCGTGGCCCGGCCGCCCACCGCCACTCCGATGACGAACTCGATCGACGGGACGATGCCGATGAGGGCGGGCGAGATGATGCCCACCGCCGGCACGAACAGCGCGCCGGCGAGGCCCGCCATGCCCGCCGCCACCACGTAGGCGACGAGCTTGACCGACGCCGGGTCGTAGCCGAGGAAACGGACCCGCTCCTCGCTGTCCCGCACCGCCACCAGCAGTTCCCCGTAGCGGCTGTGGACGATCTGGCGGGCCAGCGCGAGCAGCGCGAGCAGGACGCCGGCGATGATGAAGTAGACCATCCGCTGGTTGACCGGGTCGTCCAGGTCGTAGCCGAAGAAGCCCTGGATGTCGGTGAGCCCGTTGGTGCCACCGGTGGTCCCCTGCTGGCCGATCAACAGGATCACCATGGCGGCGGCGAGCGCCTGGCTGAGGATGGCGAAGTACGCGCCCCGCACCCGGCGGCGGAACACCAGTGAGCCGAGCCCGAAGGCGACCGCCATCGGCAGCAGCACCGTGGCCGGCAGGGCGAACCACGGGCTGGCGAACGGCCGCCACCAGACCGGCAGTTCGTCGAGCTGCCCGTACAGCTGCATGAAGTCGGGCATCCCACCGGGACCCGCGTCGGCGAGCTTGAGATGCATGGCCATCGCGTAGCCGCCCAGGCCGAAGAAGACGCCCTGGCCGAGGGTGAGCATGCCGCCGCGTCCCCAGGCGATGCCGATGCCGACGGCCACCATGGCGACGCACAGGTATTTGGCGAGCAGGGACAGCCGGAAGTCCGACAGCGCCAGCGGCGCGACGGCGAACAGCAGCGCCGCGCCGAACGCGAACCCCGCCGCCGCGCGCAGCCGGGACCGGCGACCGGACCGGCTCGCCGGCGCGACGTCGGCCGGGGCCGGTGCGCCGGCGGTGCTCGGCGGCGCGGGTGTCACGGCGGTCATGCGAGGCTCCTGGTCCGCAGGGTGAACAGGCCCTGTGGCCGCCACTGGAGGAACGCGACGATCGCCACGAAGACGATCACCTTGGCGACGCTGAGGGTGGTGAGGTACTCCCCGGTGGCCTGGAGGACCCCGAGGGCGAAGGCGACGATCACGCTGCCCTTGAGCTGGCCGATCCCGCCGACCACGACGACCAGGAAGGCGTCGATGATCAGGTTGGTGCCCATGGTCGGGCCGATCGGGCCGAGCAGGGTGAGCGCCACCCCGGCGAGCCCGGCCAGGCCCGAGCCGAGGAAGAAGGTCGTCCGGTCGACCCGGGCGGTGGGGATGCCGGACACCGCGGCGAGGTCGCGGTTCTGCACGACCGCGCGGATCCGGCGTCCCAACGGGGTGAGCCGCAGCGCCAGGGTGAGGGCGGCGACGGCGGCCAGGGCCAGGGCCAGGATGAACAGCCGGTTGTTGGCGACTGTCAGCCCGCCGGGCAGGGCCACGTTGCCGGTGAGCAGCTCCGGCGCGCGGGTCTGCACGTTCGGACTGCCGAAGACGTCCCGGGCGAGCTGCTGCAGCATCAGGGACACGCCCCAGGTGACCAGCAGGGTGTCCAGGGGACGGGCGTAGAGCCGGCGGATCAGCAGGACCTCCAGCAGCACCCCCATCGTGCCGGCGACCACGAACGCGACAGGCAGCGCGACCAGCAGCGACAGACCGGCGCCGGTGATGCTCTGTTGCAGCACGTACGTGGTGTAGGCGCCGGCCATGATGAACTCGCCGTGCGCCATGTTGATGACGTTCATCTGGCCGAAGGTCAGCGCCAGCCCGAGCGCGATGAGCAGCAGCACCGCGCCGATGCTGATGCCGGTGAAGAGTTGACCGAAGAGGACTGTCACGGTGGGTACTCCCGTACTGCTGGTCGGTGGCCCCGGGCGGGCCGCGTCGTCGCGGTGCCCGCCCGGGTCCGGCGTCGTCAGCTCAGGCCGCTCGCCCACGGATAGGTCTTGAGGTACGGATCCGGCGCGATCGGCTTGCCGGAGTTCCACACCTCGGTGATCAGGCCGTCCGCGCCGACCTTGCCGATGCGGGCGGTCTTGGCGATGTGCTGGGTCTTGCCGTCGACGGTGACCAGGCCCTCCGGCGCGTCGAAGGTGATTCCGTCGGAGGCGCCGCGGACCTTCTCGACGTCGAACGCGCCGGCCTTCTCGACCATCGCCTTCCACAGGTAGACGCTGACGTAGGCGGCCTCCATCGGGTCGCTCGTCGGCTTGTCCGCGCCGTACTTCGCCTTGTACGCGGCCACGAACTTGCCGTTCGCCGTGCCGGGCGTGGTCTGGTAGTAGTTCCAGGCGGTCAGCTGGCCCTCCAGGTACTGGGTGCCGATGCTCTTGACCTCCTCCTCGGCGATGGACACCGACACCACCGGCATCGCGGCGGCGGTCAGCCCGGCCGACTTGTACTCCTTGAAGAACGCCACGTTGCTGTCGCCGTTGAGGGTGTTGAAGACCGCCTTCGCGCCGGACGATTTGACCTTGTTGACGATCGTGCCGAATTCGGTGGACCCGAGCGGCGCGTAGTCCTCGCCGACCACAGTCATGCCGTTCGCCGCCGCGTACGCCTTGATGATTTTGTTGGCCGTCCGTGGGAAGACGTAGTCGCTGCCGACCAGGTAGACCGATTTCGTTCCCTGAGCCTTGAGGTAGTCGAGCCCGGGGACGATCTGCTGGTTGGTCGTCGCGCCCGTGTAGAAGATGTAGGGCGACTGTTCCAGACCCTCGTACTGCACCGGGTAGAACAGCAGCGCCTTGTTCTTCTCGAACACCGGCTTGACCGCCTTGCGGCTGGCCGACGTCCAGCACCCGAAAACGGCCGCGACCCGGTCCTCGGAGATGAGCTTCTCGGCTTTCTCCGCGAAGGTGGGCCAGTCCGAGGCGCCGTCCTCCCCGACCGGCTGGATCTTCTTGCCGAGGACGCCGCCGGCCGCGTTGATCTCCTCGACGGCGAGCATGATGGAGTCGCGGACGGTGACCTCGCTGATCGCCATGGTGCCGGAGAGCGAGTTGAGCAGGCCCACCTTGACGGTGTCGCCGGAGACGTCGGCGGTGACGCCGGCCGCGCCGCCCTCGTCGCTGGTCTTGCTGCCGCACGCGGTCATGGCCGCCGCGGCGACGAGGGTCATGGCACCCGCCAGGATGCGGCGGCTCCGAAGAAGTGACATCTAATCTCCCTGCGGTGCACTCAAGAAGCGAAAGGACGGGCGGTGCGGTCCGGTGGAGTCGGCGATGCGGGGTCGACGGGTGGACGTCGCCTGTGGTCATCGCGTCGGTCATGGGCACGCAAAGCGTCGACCGGCATGATTGCGTTAACGTTTCCCAGCCCTTAATTGACTGTTTCCCACGCAGCGGAGAGAGAGCACGCCACGACGACTGAAACCGTCGGATGCAAGACGGTTTCAGCCGTGGTCAGTGCGGTGAAGAATTGCCACCACGAGGTCGGCGGACGCATTTCGCCGACGGTGGACAGAAGATCGCGGTATCCATCCTCCGGGACAGATACTTCACGCAGGAAGCATCTTAGGGCCGGACCGGGTGGACGTGTCAAGGGTCCGCATCGGACGGTCAGATCTGAGCGAGCACGGTGAAGTCCAGGCCGTCGGCCTCGGCGAGGTAGATCCGCTGGCGCACGTGCCGCCGGCGCAGCTGCAGCCGGCCGCGCGGCCCGTGGTACGCCACCGTGTCGGCAGCCGTCTCGATCGCCCGTACGTCGAGGGTGCGGGCCTGCCCGATCAGGGCGGCGAGCAGCATCACGCCCTCGTAGCAGGACTCCCCCAGGCTGCCCAGCGGCGGCGCCTCCACCCCGAACCGGTGGGCGAACTCGCCGTGGAAGTCGAGGTTCTCCTGCGTCACGAGGCCGGCGAAGAAGCCCGCCGCGCTGTAGAGCCGTCGCGTCGCACCCGCCCCGCTGGCCAGCAGCATGTTCTCGTCCATCAGGGTGCTCAGCCGCAGGCAGCGCTGGTCCATCGCGGCACGCGCGAACGCCCGGTTGAACCGCACCGCGTCCGCGCCGACGAGCAGCATCACCACGGCATCGGCCTCGCTGCGCTCGATCCGGCGCAACACGTCGTCGAAGTCGTGCGTCTCCAACGGCAGGAACGCCTGGCCCACCACGCGGCCACCGCCGCGCAACGCGTACCGCTGAGCCGCCCGCGCGGTGCGCCGGGGCCACACGTAGTCGTTGCCGACCACGAACCAGCGGCGCACGCCCTGCTCCCCCGCGAGCAGCCGCATCGCCGGCCACAGCTGGGCGTCCGGCGTCTCGCTGGTCAGATAGACCCCCTCGGTACGCTCACCGCCCTCGTACAGGGCGGTGTAGACGTACGGCACGCGGTGCGCGACCCGGGGCGCGAGCGCCTGCCGCACCGAGGAGATGTGCCAGCCGGTCACGCCCTGCACGGCACCCACCGACACCAGCGCCTCCACCTGGGCGGCCACCTCGGCCGGCGGGGCGCCACCGTCGACCGGCACCAGCCGCACCTCGCGGCCCAGCACCCCGCCACCGGCGTTGATCTCCTCGACCGCGAGCTGGGCACAGAGTTCGCAGGTCGGGCCGAACATTCCCGCCGGCCCGCGCATCGGGTACACCAGCGCGATGCTTACCACGGTCCGATCGACTGTGAGCCACGGCGGTGCCGGCGCGGACATGAGCCCATGATTGCCCGGCCGACGTGGGAAAACCACAGCTCTCCACGGAGCGGGACGAGTCGCTACCATGACAGGGCCACCGGCCCAGGGAGTTCCATGTCAGACGTGCCCGGGGCGCCAGCCGATCTGCTGCGCTCGCTCACCCGCGCCGAACGGCTGCTCTCCCGCCGGTTGGCCGCCGTACTGGCCGACGACGACCTGACCACCGAGGCGTGGCGGGTGCTCTGCCTGCTCGCCGACGGTCAGGGCCATCCGATGAGCGAGGTGTCCGCCGAGGCGTCGCTGCCGCCCGGGACCCTCACCAAGCTGGTCGACCAGCTCGTCGACCGT
The DNA here is from genome assembly GCF_015354395.1 of Micromonospora sp. ANENR4. Taxonomy (NCBI): domain Bacteria; kingdom Bacillati; phylum Actinomycetota; class Actinomycetes; order Micromonosporales; family Micromonosporaceae; genus Micromonospora; species Micromonospora sp. ANENR4. Next base: position 9,817 of record NZ_JADKYQ010000016.1, on the reverse strand, counting down.
AACCTGGTGTTCCGGCGGATCGACCCGCTGGACCGCAGACGTATCCGGGCCTACCTGACCACCCGGGGCCGCCGCGAGCACGCCCGCCTCGACGAGCGGGTCCGGACCTGCCTCGCCGAGGCGGGCGTACCGGCCGGCACCGCCCTGCTCGACCATCTCGCCGACCTGATCGCCCGCCTCGACCCGGCGGGTCGCCGCGACAACGCCGAGGCGGCCGGCCTTCGCCTCCCTACACCTCGGTGAGCAGCGGCTCGCCTTCGAGGTGGGCGCGCAGCGTGTGCGCGTCGGCAGCGGTGGCGGTCCACAGTGTCGCCGGGCCACCCGCCAGGGGCAGCCGGGCGACTGTGCCCTCGACCGTCGCGGTCTCGTGGAGAAGCGACGGGTCCACCACCAGCAGCGACCCGGTGGCCGGTGCGCCGCTGAGCACCGCGGGGCCGGCCCAGCCGGGCGCACCCGGTCCCACGGCCAGCGACTGGCGCAGCAGCGGCCGGCCGTCGTAGTCGACCCGGGTGTGGACGACGGCGCCGCCCGGCGCCTCGCCGTACCGGCCGCAGATCACCTCGTCGCGCCAGGTCAGCCTCGCCCCGGCGGCCAGCTCCACCCGGGACTCGGCGAGATGCGCGCAGCCGGCCGCCGCGACCAGTTGCTCGGGCAGCCAGTGCAGTGCGCCGCCGTCGTGCACCACGGCGCGGACCGCCATCCGCGACACGACGCCGGGCCGGCCGGGCAGTGCGACCGAGGCGGCGACGGTGTGTATCCGCACCGCCGCCCCCGGTCCCACGTCGATGTCCAGCCGCAGGTCGTCGCCGGCGAGCGGGCCGGCCGCCCCGCCGACGACGTACACGGTCACGGCACGACCGGTGCCGGGGGTCTGTCGCAGCAGCAGCGGCGTCTCACCGCGCAGCTCGGCGAGTACCGTGCCGCCCCGGCCGTCGGCCCGGGCCGCCAGCCGGGCGTACGCGCGCATCAGGCCGGGCCGCCCCGCGCGGCGACCGGATGCACTGCCGCGTGGTGGGCCAGTTCGTGGCGGATCCAGTCGGCGACCGGCCCCGCCGCCGTGTCGCCGACGATCGACAGGAAAACGGTCGGCAGGTCGCCGCGCCGGGCCCGCGCGTCCCGGTCCATGACGGAAAGGTCCGCGCCCACCATCGGGGCCAGGTCGGTCTTGTTGATCACGAGCAGGTCGGCGGACGTCACACCGGGTCCGCCCTTGCGCGGCACCTTGTCCCCGCCGGCCACGTCGACCACGAATATCTGCCGGTCCACCAGGCCCCGGCTGAAGGTGGCGGTCAGGTTGTCCCCGCCGCTCTCGACAAGCACCAGGTCCAGCGGGCCGACCGCCTCGGCCAACTCGTCCACGGCGTCGAGGTTGGCCCCGATGTCGTCCCGGATGGCGGTGTGCGGGCAGCACCCGGTCTCCACGGCACGGATCCGGCTCGGGTCCAGGACGCCGGCCCGCTTGAGGAAGTCGGCGTCCTCGGTCGTGTAGATGTCGTTTGTGACCACGCCGAGCCGCAGCTCGCCGGCGAACGCCCGGCACAGGGCCGCCACCAGGGCGGTCTTGCCGGATCCGACCGGCCCGCCGATACCGACGCGCAGCGCCCGCCCGGCTTGCGCCAGGGGCGGATGCGGGTCCGCCCCCGGTTCGGGGTGGGTGTGCGGAACGGTCTCGTCGTGCGGGGCAGGGTTCCGGTCGGCATCGGGCGCAACGGTTTCAGGACGCAAAGAGACGCACCTCCCAGGTGGCATGAGCTTCGGCATGGATGTCGGCAAGGGGCGCGGCTGCCGCGGGCAGCCGCTCGGGTGGATCGTCGGCGGCCCGGGCCGCGGCGGCGGCGGTGCCGTCGCACAGGCCGGCGAGACCCACAAGCAGGGCCTGGACCCGGTACGGGTCGAGGCCGAGCAGGCGAACGGCCGCACTGGCCGCACCGGTCACCGTCCCGTGGGCGGCGACCGTGGCGGTCTCGGCGCGGTTCAGACCGGCGGCGGCGCACAGCAGCCCGAGCACAAGCGGCTGGTGTGCCCCGCCAGGTGTGGCGGGCAGGTCGTCGAAGGGCGCCTCCGGCCAGATGGCCCGGCCCGCGCGCAGCAGAGCACGTCCCTGGCGACGGGACACCGTGCGCAGCGCCGGCGCCGCCGTCCGGGCGTCCAGCTCCGCGTCGAGCGACGCCAGCGTGGACCCGCGTACGGCGGGACCGGCCGAGGTCACCGCCCGGTGCGCCGCCGCCGCGAACGCCGCACCGACCAGCCCGGCGGTGGCCAGCCGGCCGGCCAGGAACGCCTCCAACGAGGCCAGGCCGGTGACCCGGCCGGCGGCGACGGCGGCCTCCAGGCCGCCGGAGTGGGCGTGCGCGCCGGCCGGGAAACGACCGTCGGCCAGCAGCAGGAGCAGGCTCGACGTGGCCATCAGAACAGGAAGTACCGCTGGGCCATCGGCAGGCGTGGCACCGGGTCCGGCTCCACCACCTGACCGTCGATCCGCACGGTGAAGGTGTCCGGGTCCACCTCGATCCGGGGCATCGCGTCGTTCTCCGGCAGGTCGGCCTTGCCCCGCGAGCGCACGTCCGCGACGGGCACCACCCGTCGCCGTACGTCGAGGCGCAGCCCGGCGTCGAGGGCGGCGGGCGCGACGAACGCCAGGCTGGTCGCAGACGCCGCGGCGCCGTACGCCCCGAACATCGGTCGCGGCAGCATCGGCTGCGGCGTCGGGATGGACGCGTTGGCGTCACCCATCTGGGCGTACGCGATCATGCCGCCCTTGAGCACCAGGTGCGGTCGTACGCCGAAGAACGCCGGATCCCACAGCACCAGGTCGGCCAGCTTGCCCGGCTCGACCGAGCCGATCTCCCGGTCCAGCCCGTTCGCCATCGCCGCGCAGATGGTGTACTTCGCCACGTACCGGCGGGCCCGGTGGTTGTCGGCCGCGCCGTCGCCGGGCAGCGCGCCGACCCGCTCCTTCATGACGTGGGCGCTCTGCCAGGTTCGCAGGATCACCTCGCCCACCCGGCCCATCGCCTGCGAGTCGGAGCCGATGATGGAGATCGCGCCGAGGTCGTGCAGCAGGTCCTCGGCGGCCATGGTGGACGGCCGGATACGGCTCTCGGCGAAGGCCAGGTCCTCCGGCACGGACGGGTTGAGATGGTGGCAGACCATCAGCATGTCCAGGTGCTCGGCGAGGGTGTTGGCGGTGTACGGCCGGGTCGGGTTGGTCGACGACGGCAGCACGTTGGGCTCGCCGGCCACCGTGATGATGTCCGGCGCGTGCCCGCCTCCCGCACCCTCGGTGTGGTACGAGTGGATGGCCCGGCCGGCGATAGCCTGCAGCGTGTCGGCCACGAAACCGGCCTCGTTGAGGGTGTCGGTGTGAATGGACACCTGCACCCCGGAGGCGTCCGCCACCCGCAGGCAGGCGTCGATCGCCGCCGGTGTGGTGCCCCAGTCCTCGTGCAGCTTGAAACCGCCCGCGCCGGCGCGTAACTGCTCCCACAGCGCCTCCGGCGAGACGGTGTTGCCCTTGCCGAGCAGCAGCACGTTGACCGGCAGCGTGTCCAGCGCCTCGTGCATGCGGGCCAGGTACCAGGCGTTCGGGGTGACGGTCGTGGCCCGGGTGCCCTCGGCGGGGCCGGTGCCGCCGCCGACGAGTGTGGTGATGCCGCTTGCGAGCGCCTCGGTGACGATCTCCGGGCAGATGAAGTGCACGTGGGTGTCGACGGCGCCGGCCGTGAGGATCCGGCCGTTCCCGGCGATGACCTCGGTAGCCGGGCCGATGACCAGCTGAGGGTGGACGCCGGGCATGGTGTCCGGATTGCCGGCCCGGCCCAGCGCGACGATCCGCCCGTCGCGCAGACCCACGTCGGCCTTGACCACGCCCCAGTGGTCGAGCACCACCGCGCCGGTGACGACGGTGTCGAGGGCGCCCTCGGCGCGGGTCGCCCGCGACTGGCCCATCGACTCGCGAATCACCTTCCCGCCGCCGAAGACCGCCTCGTCGCCGCCCACGCAGTGGTCGGTCTCCACCTCGATCAGCAGGCTCGTGTCGGCCAGCCGGATGCGGTCGCCGGTGGTCGGCCCGTACAGGTCGATGTAGCGGTCCCGCCGCACGGCGCTCACCGCGCCGGCCCGCCTGTTGTCGGCGCATTTGTTCCCGGCGCGGCTGTTCCCGGCGCGGCTGTTTCCGGCGCTGGCGGTGACGCCCCGTCCAGCGGTCCGGCGCACTCGCCGCGGAGGCCTGGTACGACGCGGGCGCCGCCGAGCGGGACCAGCTCGACGACGCGGCTCACGCCCGGCTCGAACCGGACCGAGGTACCCGCCGGAACGGCGAGACGCCGGCCCCAGGCGACGGCCCGGTCGAACGCCAGCGCCGGGTTGGCCTCGGCGAAGTGGTAGTGCGAGCCGACCTGCACCGGACGGTCGGCGGTGTTTACCACGACCACTGTGGTCACCGGCCGGCCCACGTTGATCTCGACCGGTCCGGCCGCCGGCAGGATCTCCCCGGGGATCACGGGATCGGGTGGTGCACCGTCACGAGCTTGGTACCGTCCGGGAACGTCGCCTCCACCTGCACCTCCCTCAGCATCTCGGGGATGCCGTCCTGGACGTCCTCGCGGCCGAGCACCGTCCGGCCGGCGGACATCAGGTCGACCACCGACCGTCCGTCGCGGGCCCCTTCGAGCAGGAAGGCGACGATGATCGCGACGGCTTCGGGATAGTTGAGTCGCAGGCCGCGCTCGCGGCGGCGGCGAGCGACGTCGGCCGCGACGTGGACGAGCAGGCGGTCCTGCTCGTGCGGGCTGAGGAACACGGGATTCTCCGGTGGGGATCGGCGTGGCCCGCTCGCCGTCGGCTCCGCGCGAAGCCGCGCCGGGCAGCACCACCCGGAGTACGAGCTGGAGTCACACGACCGCCGCGACGACCGCCGGCGGGGTGGCCCGGGACTCCACCATCCCGGCCCGCGCGACGGGCTCCCGGCGGTGTCGGTCGGATGCGGACCGCACCGCCCACCGCTTCAACCGACCGTAGAGGATCGCCGGCGGCGGGGGCAACAGTGTGCTCGGGATGAGGGATCGAACCGCGCCGGCGCCGGGTCGACTCGACGCCGGGCCGCCCCACGGTTGCTCCCCCGATTCCGGCTCGTGATCGGGCTGCCGCGGACGAGCTGGGATGAACGGTCGCGCAGGCTGCCGGACAACGGCTCGTCGCTCCTGGAGCCGGCGAAATCGGCTGACGGCGGCGTCCGGCCAGCGACTGCTGACCTGCATCTACCGACCGCACTCACGGGGGCGGCACGCCTCGACAGCGGCGGATCCGGATGCCGCCGGTCAGACGACGGTCACGAGGACTTTCCCGAGTGCGTGGCCCTCTCCGATGCGCTCCGGGAGGTCACGCCGGACCGCTCGCCCACATCGCGGGGTGGCGCGGCCGTGCAGCATCGGCGGCACAGACCCATCGGCGCCGGGCGGGGCGCACCCGACGAAGCTGACCAGGCCGCGCGCCGCGCGTCCGGGGATCGCTGACGCCGACCACGACCCGGTCCTGGAGGCGGTCGACCAGCAGTCCACCTCGGCCGGTCGAGGCCCGCCCGGAGGCCAGGATCGCCACCGCCGTCCCGACGCGGCGCTTGACGCCCCCGCACACTGCAACGAGACGCAACCGGAGTTGGCGATGGTCGACCTCGTCCGGCCGGATCAGCCGTCAGCGCTGCGCCGTCGAGCAAGCGCTGGCGATCGGGGCGGGGCCGTCGTTCACTGCCCGAGAGGGCGGTAGCGGAGGCGTACGACGCCGTTTCGGAATCGGCGCTCATCGAGGAGTTCGAGGTCGACGCGCATGCCGGTCGGCAGGCCCGGCTTACCCCCGCCGACGACCACGGGCCAGACGAACAGCTGGCACTCGTCGACCAGCCCGGCCTCAAGAGCCTGCGCCGCGAGGTGTGCACCTCCAACGGTGAGATCGCTACTGGCCGTGGCCTTCAGTTCGCGTACCGCAGCGGGGTCGAAGCGGCGTTCGAGTCGGGTATCGGCGGTCGACACCGCGGCGAGGGTCGTGGAGTACACGACCTTTCCCGCTGCCTGCCAGGCGCTTGCGAAGTCGGCCATGAGGTCGGACTGCGCGGCCAGAGCGGCGTCGGTCTCCCAGACCGCCATCGCCTCGTACAGTCGCCGCCCGTAGAGAAACGTGCCCACGGACCGCAGGAGATCGGTGTAGACAACGAACACCTCGTCGTCCATCGGCAACCAGGCGAACGCGCCGCTTTCGTCCTCCATGTAGCCGTCAAGCGACACGTTGTTCACATATATCAGCTTTGTCATGCCCCTACCTCTCAATGATCAACCGCAACAGCCTGGACACTCGTCAGCGTGGTGAACGCATGAAGCCGGGCCCGGCTCCTCCGGCACATCGAGTGCCCGGAGCCGGCATACAGAGCCCGGCCCGTGGTCGGCGCGCTGACCACGGCCCAGGCGGCAAGGTCGATCGGCCACCCGCACGTTGCCGACGACCGCGTGCATCCCTGCGCCGTCACCAGCCCCAGCAGCGCGGCCCGGCCCGCGAAGTAGCCGTCTCCGGTAATCGCACATGACGACGGCCAGGATGCCTCGTTCGGCGCCTCGGAGAAGGTCACGGTGGCAATGGGCCGACGAGATCGAACATGCGGCAGACCTCGACGCACGGGTGCATCACCCATCACCTCCTGTCACCGCGACAGCACGCTCGCAGGCTGCCCCTCACCCTGACTACGAACACCCCTGCCCGAATCCGACACCTTCGGTCGACATAGCAGCAATAGGCCACAGTTCGGTCTTTGAGTGCGATGATTTCGCGGTCAACCGCGCGGCGCGCGGTCCGCGGGAGCGTCGCGACGTTGAGCTGCACGGCTCGGCTGCGCGGGGACGGTGGCGTCAGTACGAGTCGTGGCCGCCGCCGCAGTCGCAGCCTTGGATTTGCGGCGGTGGAGCGTGAGAGTCATGACCAGCACGACCAGCGCTCCGACGATCAGCCCGAGGATCGCGCTGGCCACCGTGTTGACGAGCCAGCCGACGAGCCCGCCGAGAACACCCGTGGCGTCGTGGGCGGCGACCTCCACGTGGTGCACGGCCTCGTACAGGAAGTGCAGGTTCAGCTCGTTCGTGCCCAGCAGCAGGATGTGCCCGCCCACCCACAGCATCGCCGCGGTGCCGACTACCGTCAGCACGGTGAGGACTACCGGCATCGCCCTCACCAGACCGCGGCCGAACGTGGCGACGGCGCCGGAACGTTGCGACAGGCGCAGCCCGGCGTCGTCCATCTTTACGATCAGGGCCACCACGCCGTACACCAGAACGGTTATGACGACGGCGACGACAGCCAGGATCACCAGGCGGGACCAGAACGCCTCATCGATCACCTCGTTGAGGGCGATGACCATGATCTCCGCCGAGAGGATCAGGTCGGTTCGTACCGCCCCGGACACCAGTGTCGTCTCGTCCTGCACCTTTTCCTCGCCCGCGCCGTGGGCATCGTGATGGGCGATCTTGGCCCACACCTTCTCCGCGCCCTCGTAACAGAGGTAGGCGCCGCCGAGCATGAGGATCGGAGTGAGCAGCCAGGGCACGAACTGACTGAGCAGCAGCACCGCCGGCAGGATGATGAAGAACTTGTTGCGCAGCGACCCCAGGGCAATGCGCTTGATGATCGGCAACTCACGCTCGGCCGCCAGGCTCCGTACGTACTGCGGCGTGACGGCAGCATCGTCGACGACGACGCCCGCAGCCTTGGCGCCGGCTTTCGCGGCGGCCGCCCCGATGTCATCGATCGACGCGGCAGCGGCTCGGGCCAGCACCGCCACGTCATCAAGCAGGGCTACGAGTCCACCGGCCAAGGGAGGAGTCCTTCCAGGGTTGCGCAGAGTTCGAACTGGCCCATTCTCGCTCAGGTCCCCGTGCGCGGCACGCCACCGCCGGTCGCATGTCGGGCGAGAGCTCGAGGTGAGCGGCTATCGTTCCCAGCCGACGACCCGCCGCCAACGACGCCCCGTAGCCGACGCTGTATCGATGGTTCCCTTGCTGGCAGCGTGATGGCACCTGGGCCCGGATCCTGGCTGGGCTGCAAGCCGCCGCCGTGCCCGCCGTGACGGGCACCGGCAGAAAGAAACCACCGCGCTGGATAGGGACCGGACCTCGTGGGTAGCTCCCCGGCATGGTGTGGAAGAACCCCGCGGACCTGCTGCGTCTACTCGTCGTCGCGCTGCTCGTCTACCCGGCGCTGGTGGTGATCCTGCGGGTGTCCGGGAAGCGAACGCTGTCCAAGCTCAACGCGTTCGATTTCGTGGTCACGGTGGCACTGGGTTCGACGCTGGCGACAATCCTGCTGTCTCGGGACGTCTCCCTGGTCGAGGGGATCCTCGCGTTGGCGCTGCTGGTCGGCCTGCAGTACGGGGCCGCGCTGCTCGCGGTCCGTTGGCCGCCGTCGCAGCGGCTGCTCAAGGCACGCCCGACCCTGCTGCTGCGGGACGGACATCTCCGGTACGAAACCATGCGCAGCGTCCGGGTGGCGGAGAGCGAGATCCGGCAAGCCGCGCGTAGCCAGGGCACTGGCGATCTGGGTGACCTCGAGGCGGTGGTGCTGGAGACCGACGGGAGCCTCAGCGTCATCACCCGCGGCCGCCTCGGAGACGGCAGCAGTCTTGCCGACGTGCCCGACGCGGCGGCGCCGCCCGGTGGGTGACCGCTCGTTTCGGCGGTGGCGCCGGGGAACGCCAGGACGTGTCTGGACAGACAGGATTGGCCCGATGAGCACGGGCGGGTGCGACCGCCAACCTGCTGGTTGACGCCGGGTGGCACGTCCTCGTGCTGGAGGCGGACGACGTGCCGGGCTGGGCAGTGCGTTCCGCGGAGGTGCTGGGGCCCGGCTTCACCACCGATCTGTTCAGCGCGTTCTACCCGCCGGCAGCGGCTTCGCCGGCGCTACGCGCGCTCGACCTGGATCGGCACGGGCGGCGCCAACCGGGGTGGTGCGGTCGGTGGTCGCGGGACCACAGGCGAAGGGTGATCAGTTCCGGCGGCAGGCGAGGACGCCGGCCGCAGTCCCGAGCACGCCGACGGCCACCCCCACCCGGTGCCGGGAGAGCCATGCCTGCGGGCTGCGGCCGTGCGCCCGGGAGGAGGTCGTCAGGGTGTCACCGGCTCGCCGGCTCCCCGGGAATCCGGCTCTGCTCCGCCTCGGTGTCCACCTTGCCGCACACGATGCCCTGGTGCTTCTCGCTGGCCTGCTCGAAGACGGACGAAGCCGCGGCAGGGGCCGCACCAGCTCGCCCAGAAGTCCACCAGCACGGTCCCGTCGCGGGTGACGGCCTCCTCGAAGCTCGCGCCGGCGGGTGGGCCCACAGTGGTCGCGCCGTGGTGACGGGAGCGGACGCGCGTGAACCTCGGCGGGACGCTGAAGAAGGTCTTCGGAGAGCCGTACACGTCCATAGGGCCCGAGGAGGCTGCGGCCCTGGTCGCCGGTGGGGGCAGTTGCTCGACGTCCGGGAGCCGGCCGAATGGCGTGCCGGGCACGCACCCCGGGCCCGGCACATCCCGCTCGGCCAGCTCCCTGGCCGGGTCGATGAAGTGCCGGCGGATCGCCCGATGATCACCGGTTCGGGGCGCGCTCGCGGCAGGCGGCCGCGCTGCTCGCCCGCGACCACCATCAGATCTACAACGTGGTCGGCGGCCGAGCCTCATTACGTCTCCGCGTAGCGGAAGCGGAGGCGTAGCCGCAGGTAGAAGCTACCTGCGGCGCCTGGGTCCACACATGAAGCGGGCGCCTATCGAGGGCACGGAAACGATCACCGCCCACCCACAGC
>NZ_JADKYQ010000015.1:0-179185 GCF_015354395.1 Micromonospora sp. ANENR4 | reverse complement strand
TGGCTCTGTTGCTGGACCGTGCGCATCGTTGGGTGGCGTTTGACGGCCTAGAACGGATTGAGTAAGGGCTCAGCAATCTCGTGCTGGCTTAGCCGTGACGCCAGCGCGTGGAAGCCATCCACCATGGCCGTCACTACAACTCGCGCTATCCTCCTGCCCGGCCAGGGTCGCCCGTCCGGACGAATTCCTCGACGACCTGCCAGCGCGTTCGAGGTCGAGGATGAAGTCCGCGGCGAGCTCGACCAGGTCGTTCAGCGCCAGTACCTACGCATTCATGCTCGTAGGTTCGTTGACGGCCAGCAGTGATGTGGCGTCCTCGCCTGTCATCAGATGGACGACCGCCGCGGACTCCGTGAACCCGAGCGTGAGCACAGGGAAACGTCGCCAGCCCGCACTTCGACGTACCCGCGCCCCTGGGTACGCAGTCCATCGAACCGCTCGATGAGGCCAGCGATGCCCGAGCGCTCCACCGCTGCGAACGTCCCTGTCGTCGGAGACGTAGCACTCCACGAAATGTTCACCCGGCAACCCCTCGACGATTGACCCGCGCCCGTAGCTATTTCTCGTAGGGGTCCCAGTGAGCGGCGTAGCGCAGCAGCGAGCGTGCCAGGTCGGGATGGGTCGCCGCCCAGCGATTGTCGAACAGGATCCACTGGTCGAACCCGAAGAAGCCGTCGATGTATCGGGCGACCTGCGCGATGTGCGCATCCAGCCGTATCAGCGATTCGGTGGGACGCTCCATGTGCAGCAGTTCGGTTATCTCCTGATGAACGGCTTCATGCGCGGGCGCTCGGTCGAGACTGGCAGGTGATGGGGCGTAACCGGGCAGCTGGGCGTAGCGCTCCAATACCCGACCCATATCGTGTTCCCCGGGAGCGACAAGCGCCCGTAGCAGCCGGACATCGTGTGGCCATCGGCGGCTGCCGGGGCCATCGACGGCCAGGTGGGTGGCGAGGTCCGGCAGGCTCACGCCGGGAAACTGGATGGCACCGGTCAGATCCAGGTTCCGGTATAGGTCAGGCGACTGCCAGCACAGGCGGACCGAGAAGGTGCAGTCCGTGCCGGGCGGGGCGAGCCGGACGGTACGCATGGGAACGCTGTGGCGGAAGACGGTCTCCGACCCGCCCGCGCCGGTGGGCAGCGGCCACGTGTCGTGCAGGAGGAACGCGAGCCGGTCAGGTGAGGCAACGGCCGCGTTGTCATCGACGAAGTAGTAGGCGAGGTCCACCTCGTCGTCATCGGTACGCACTCTCAGGGCGTGCTCACCGAGCCGATTGAAGTCGCTCTTGTCGTCGCCCTCCACCCACAGGTACTCGGTCAGCAGCTGCCGCAGCTCGTCAGTCGACGCCGGCGGCGGCAGGTTACGCTCCCGGGCCGCCTCAAAGATCGACTCCAAGCCGTACACATCGCCGCCCAGCTCACTGTCGATCCACTCCTTCGCGTCGTCGTGCTCCCAGCCGCGGCGAAACCAGTCGAGCACGGTCGCATCAGGCAGGGTGACAACGCGCTTACCGAGAGGAGAGCCCTCTCGCCAACGGCACACGAAGTACATGCGCTGACCCTAGGCAGCGAATCCGACAGGATCCGTTGCTTGGGGACGCCACTACCGTCGCCGCAGCGCAGGACTGGCGAGAGGCGGTATGGAGGCTCGAGCACCGAGCCCGTGGCGTCGAGGAAACTCCCGAACCGCTGCCGCACTCATTCAGCAGGCCAACACGGGGCGTGACCGCTTCTATCATGCGGCTCGGCACGGCCTCGGTGTGAGCGGCGGATCAGTCGCTCAATCCGACCGCCTACAGCTGCGAGTCATTTCCTCCTTTGAGAGCCACAAGCCCGCGTCCTCAAGTAACTGAACACTGGCCCAAGTGGTGGCAACCCGCCTTGGCGCAACCGGCTGAACCGCAGGTTGCGTCCGCTGGAGTGGTGTACGACTTGCCCGTGATGGGCGTGTTGCGTAGATGAGAGACGGCCATCGCGTCGATCCTTCAAGACGACCAAGTCAGAGAAGGAAGAGAGAACGCGATGGCCGCATCAGAGAGTGTGAACCCTGTTGACCTGCTGCGCGAGCAGATCGAGGGCGCGTCGCCGGACGTGTTGCAGGCGATGATCAAAACGTTCGCGCAGGCGTTGATGTCCGCGGAAGCGGACGCGATCTGCGGTGCCGGTTACGGGCAGCGCAGCGACGAGCGGGTGAACTCGCGTAACGGATACCGGCCTCGGGAGTGGGACACCCGGGCCGGGACGATCGACTTGGCCATCCCCAAGCTGCGCCAGGGCTCGTACTTTCCGGACTGGCTGCTGACCCACCGTCGGCGGGCCGAGCAGGCTCTGGTGTCGGTCGTGGCCACCTCCTATCTGCTGGGGGTGTCGACGCGGCGGGTGGAGAAGCTGGTCGAGCAGCTCGGGATCCGGCAGCTGTCGAAGTCGCAGGTCTCGGAGATGGCCGCCCACCTCGACACCCAGGTCGAGGCGTTTCGCAACCGACCCCTCGACTCAGGCCACTACACGTTCGTGTGGATGGACGCGCTGACGATGAAGGTCCGCGAGCACGGCCGCACCGTCAACGTCCACGCGCTGATCGCTGTCGGCGTCAACGCCGACGGCCAACGCGAAGTCCTCGGCCTCGACGTCGCCTCCGACGAGGACGGCGCCGGCTGGCTGGCGTTCCTGCGGTCGCTGACCGCCCGCGGCCTGACCGGGGTGCGTCTGGTCATCTCCGACGCCCACGCCGGCCTGGTGTCCGCGATCGGCGCGGCCCTGCCCGGCGCTGCGTGGCAGCGCTGCCGGACCCACTACCTGCGCAACCTGCTGACCAAGGTGCCCAAGTCGGCGCAGCCCTGGATCGCCACCCTCGTCCGCACAATCTTCGACCAGCCGGATGCCGACGCCGTCCGAGCCCAGTTCCAGCGGGTCGTGGCCACGATCGAGGCGAAGTTCCCAGCCGCAGCCGAGCACCTCGACGCCGCCAGGGATGACCTCCTCGCGTTCACCGGTTTCCCGCGCGAGATCTGGCGTCAGATCTGGTCGAATAATCCGCAGGAGCGGTTGAACAAGGAGATCCGCCGCCGCACCGACGTCGTCGGGATCTTCCCCAACCGGCCGTCGATCATCCGCCTCGTCGGCGCCGTCCTGGCCGAGCAAACCGACGAGTGGACCGAAGGACGCCGCTACATGGGCCTGGAACTACTCGCCAAAGCCCGCATGGTCACGATCGACACCGACCAACACGTCACCGACCAGACCGACCCCGCCCCGATCGCCGCATAACATCAGACCGGATCCCGCGATGGCCGTCTCTTACACCACTCGCGCGGACGCGACCGAACCGCAACCAGCAAGCCTCGTCCGTGGTCACCACAGAGGTGTGCAAGTACTGGATGATAGGCCCACCGTTCCGCCGTCACGGCCGAGCAGCCGCAAGAACGCCTGCGTACAGTCGTGGCGCACTGAACCGCCCCGGGTTCTGTGGAGTCTACAAGATCCCGGGGCGGTTCACGAAGCTGTCCCGCCGCCAGAAGGCCGTCAACCGCAGCCACGCCCCGCATATGCCCTGCGGCGAGCGGGCCATCGCCATGCTCAAGACCTGGAAAGTCCTGGCCAAACTGCCCTGCTGTCCCCGCCGCGCGACCACGATCGTGCAGGCCACGCTCGTCCTGCATCGCGTCGAGAACAACCACTACTCAGGATGAAAAACGCTCAGTGGACGAACCTGGCCTTTCAAGACCTTACCGAGAGTCGGCGTAGGCGGATATGCGCACGACGGTGGCCGTTTCTGCCACTCCAGCCAAACTAATAGACTCCGACTTTGCGGCGATCCGGACACTATCGCCCTTTCGAATCTCAAGATCGCAAACCGGGTCAGTTGAAAAATGACCGAGCGACACTTTGGATAGACCCCCGAACAGGATCTCCAGCTGAACCACATTCAGCCCTTCGCGTCGCCACTTTTCGGGGAGATTGTCGGGTACCGTTCCTAAATCGAAGCGAAGACGAAGGGTCGGACCATCCCGATTCAAGCACACCTCATGGATGCGAACGCCGGCAAGTGTTGGGGCGGAGGATCTATAGACTGCTAATATCGAGTTTGGATTACTTAAAGCACTGATCCATTCCATCCCATCACCCACGCTAGTATTCATAGTGCTGAGCCGTTCCCGGTACCTTACCAGTCCTTGGGTTCTCGAACGGACGAACATTCAAGTGACGACCCTGGTCACCTACACCACCCTGACCGAAAGAGTGGCCAGCGGAATGATCCTGGATGATAACACGACTTCCATCGCTACGCGTAAAGATGTACTCACGAGTCATAACTGGCGTTCCATCAGAATTCATAATTTGCCGCCCCGATCGATCCGTCATGGGCGTCATCCTTAGTTCCTCGGCTCGCTGACTATTAGGAATTCCCAGGTCCCTCTTAGCCGCTCTGAACGCTCCATTTCGGCTTCCCAACATTCGCGTTGATGGTGCCGATACCGCACCTCCCCCGGGTACAACCGGCACGACCATCTGAACCACCTCGACATACAACAGGTGGCAGCCGCCGCATTGAGTACGGAGTTCATCCACGTACTCGTCAGAGCAGATATCATAAGCTTGACACACAGCGAGGTACTGCGCGTTTATGGCGCAGGTTGAGGTATCTGATCCTTCTGCGCACCACAGTTGATCTGAATGAGTGGGACCGAAGATTATCTGCTTTACTCCGCGGTGCTCCTCGTCGAGATGCCGCTCGTTCAGCTCGGCAGCGAGGCGATCAAGGTCCTTCTTATCAGGACGCAATGGGGGAACATACTTACCCCGTTTCGCCTTTGTGCTACTCTTGCCGCTCGCCTTCCCCCACGCGAGGTTGTCAGTTGAGCCGCAGCCATGGGGGCAACCCTTCACTGGGTCATAACCGAAACAGTCGTGCTGTCGGCAGCCATCCGGGATCAGGCCGGTTGGATCACTGAAGGTGATCGGGGAGTTGTTTGCATACGAGAAGCCATTCCATTGCTGCGGATCGCCTACATCCACGACAGGGTCAGTCGAAATAAACTTCCCGATGGCAGGGTCGTATTCGCGGGCACCGAGTCGGGTCAGACCGGTTTCGGAGTTGGCAGGCTTGTTAAGAAATCCGTGATTGTCAGGATAAACGGCGGTTGCGCCGCGAGGCCCGCCATAGGGCGTAAATTGTCGCCAAGTGGGGGCTTGGGCGGTGTTATTCAGGTAGAGGGTCGGAGTGCCCAGCGAGTCGGTGAGAGTGAACGCGAAGTTGGTTGCTGCCCCGGTTCGGACGGCGGCGCCGCCACCGGGAAACAGGTAGTAGCGGACGCCAGTGACCATCTGGGTCGCGGGGTTGAGCACGTGCTGCTGGCCGTTAGGTAGGTAAAGAGTGGTGGCACCAGGGTCTTTCTGGATGAGCATGTTGCCGGCTGCGTCGTAGAGGGTCGTGCTGGTCCCAGCGGCGTTGGTGATGGAGGTGAGCTGGCCGGCGTTGTTCCAGGTCAGGGTTTGGTTTCCGTTGCCGGCGTTGCGGGTGGTCATGTTGCCGGCGGTGTCGTATCGGTAGCTGGTGGATCCGGTGTTGGCACCGCTGGTGTTGGTAGAGGTGAGGGTGTGGGGCTGACCCGCACTGTTGCCGTTGTAGATGTAATCGGTGTTGGTGTCTGTAGGGCCGGCCAGGTTGTGTTGCGTTTGCCTAGTGCGGTTGCCGAGGTTGTCGAAGGTCCAGCTGGTCCAGTAAGCGCTGTTGCCGCCGATGGTGTTGCCGACCATGCCGTGGTTGGCGGTGGTGGGGTTGGTGGCGCAGTTGTCGACAGCTGTCCAGGCTGCGGTGAGGCGGCGGAGCTGGTCGTAGGTATAGCACTGCGTTTCAGCCGCGGCACCGTTGAGGCGGGTGCTGGTGTGGCGGGTGACGTTGCCGACGAGGTCGTAGTCGTAGTTCTGCTGGTCGACGTTGCCAGGTGTGGTGGGTGTGCGGGTCACGAGTTGTTGCTTGAGGCGGCCGGTGTGCTCGTCGTAGGTGTTGGTGATGGATGCCTGGTTGGGGGCGGATCCGAGGGTTTGGCTGTTGATGCGGCCGTAGGCGTCTTGGGTGACGGCGTTGAGGTAGCCGTTGAGTCCGCCGAAGTGGTCGACCTGGTCGAAGGCGTCGTAGCCATACAGGATGGTTTCGCCTGGCAGGCCGCCCTTGTTCGGGTAGATGGTCTTGAGCGGCAGCCCGTTGTTAGTGGTGTAGATATACGTGTAGACGTAATCGCCTGCGAGGCCACCCTCGGCCGTGGGGATCGTGACTGTCTGCCCGGTGGGCTTGCCGAAGACGTTGAAGCCCTTGGCCTGGGTGGTGTAGGGCTGGCCGTTCCAGAAGGCGGTGGCGGTGGTGAGCTGCCCCTTAGGGTTGGGCATGTTTGTGACGGCGTTGTTGGAGTTGTCGTAGAACAGGGCGGTGAGTTGGTTGCTCGCCGCCTGGGCGGTGGTGGCGGCGGCGTAGCTTGCGGTTTTGCGGTTGAGCGCGTCGTAGGTGTACGACACGGTTTTGCTGCGTGAGTCGGTGGACTCGGTGAGGTTGCCGTTGCTGTCGTAGGTCATGCCGGTTGTCTCGCCGGCGTCGGGGTCGTCCTTGCTGGTGATCTGGCCGAGCAGGTTGTACTGCGAGGTCCAGGGGTTGCCGGCGTTGTCGGTCAGGGTGGACTGGTTGCCGTGGCCGTCGTATCCGTAGGTCGAGGTCAGGGCGGTGCCGCCGGTGGTGGTGAAGGTGCCGGTAAAGGTGTCGGCGGGTGTGTTGAGCGTCGGGCGGTCGGTGTACTCGAGGAGTTGGCTCTTGCGGCCAAGGGGGTCGGTGACGGTGGTGGTGACGGTGCCGCCGAGGGGCGGGACGACGGTGGTGCGGTCGCCGTTGTAGACGGTGGTGGTGCTGGAGACGACGAGGTTGTCCTTGGCTTGCTTCACGATGACGGGCCTGCCCAGGCCGTCGTAGGTGGTGAAGGTTTGGCTGGGCACCGTGGAAGGAAGCTTCGGCGCGGTGACCGGATTGCCGACGGTCGGCGTGGCGGTGGGGTCCCACCATCCGTTGTAGGTCTCTTCCGTCCAGCCGCGGCTGTCGTAGAAGGTGTCGGTGATCAGCCGCCCGCCCTGCGGGGTGACGGTTTGGGTTTGCCGAGGGCGTAGTTGCGCGTCGTATATGACGATCGACTTGAGGTAGCCGTTGAAGTCGTTGGCCCGCTCGGTGGTAGTGGCGGTGATCCCGGTCTTGGAGACGTCGTAGGTGAACTTGTAGTTCGCCGGTGCGGTGGTGGCTCGGGAGTTGAGCCAGACGGCGGTCACCCGCCCGAGGGCGTCGTACTTCTGGTTGGTGGCGACGGTGTTGACGTCGGTGGTGGTGACGGCCAGTCCTCGCCGTGGGCTGATCGTCGTGGTCTGGCTGTGCCCGAGCGGCTTGGCGATGGTGGTTGCGGTGGTGAGTCCGACGCTGTTCTCGGTGTAAGTGGTGGTGGTCTTGTTGCCGTTGCCGTCGTAGGTGTCCTTCGCCCGGCCGTAGCCGTCGTAGGTTGCCCGGGCGGTGGTCTGCCACGTGTAGGCGCCGCCGGTGTAGTCGGCTGCCTGCCGGGTCATGGTCACGTTGCCCTTGCTGGGCGGTGTGGTCTGCGGGAACGTGGTCGACCAGGACGTGTCGTCGTAGAAGGTGCGGGTGCGGGAGACGACCTTGGCCGGCCGGGGGACCGTCGTCGGGGCGGTGAGGGTGTTGAGGCTGCCGGGCTCGGAGGCGGGTGTGCCGGCGGTGTAGCCGGCGCAGGCCACGGAGACGGTTTCGGTGTCGCTGAGCAGGCCGACGAGGTTCTTGGTCGTGTTGACCGGCGCGTAGCTGTTGGTGGTGCACTGGTCGTATGCGGTGTTGGCGGGGACGGTGTGGCTGTAGGTGGCCTTGACCAGGCCGAAGGTGGGTGAAGAGACGGTTGCGTCGTAGCTGGTGTCGGTCTGGTTCACCCGCCAGGTGGTCGATCCGCCCGAGGTAATGGCCTGCCTGGCCTGTTCGAGTACGGGAGCGACCCAGTTCGCGGTCAGGTCCGGCAGCCCGGCCCGTTCGCGGGTGGCTGAGGACGCGGATACCCAGTAGGCGGTGATGGTGGAGTTGTCAACCGCACCGCCTTCACCGATGTACTGGCTGCTTTCCAATGGTCGGCCGGCGAGTTGGTCGATGTCCTCGTGGGTGCCGCCCGTGGAATCGGTGAGGGTGACGACCGGGCCACCGTTGTTGCGGGACATGCCGCGGTGGTAGACCGTGGTGGACTTGGTGCGCCGGTCGTTGACCCCGTCGCCGGTGAAGGTCTGGACGGTGCCGTATCCGCGGAACTGCCCGTAGGTGCGGTGCTTCGCCTTGACCAGTTCGTTGTCGTCGTAGTGCCACGCCAGATCGCCGGGGTAGGCGTAGCTGGTGAACGTGCCTCCGGATCCGCCGGTCGGGTCGGTGGCGCTGACGCGGGTGACGGCGTACTTGTTGAACCAGTCGAGGATCGGTGCGGTGAGACCGTCCGGGGTCCACCGGACCGGGTAGCAGGACGTCGTGTTCGTCGCCGGGTCCAGGGTGACCGGCGTGGTGCAGGGTTTGGTCCGCTCGTAGGAGACGGTGATGACCGAGCCGGTCTCGGTGGTGATGCTCTCAAGGCGGTGCCGGTTGAACACCGGGAACCCGTCGGTGAGCGCGACACGGTTCTGCAGGCGGATACTGCCGAAGGACACCGACGGCAGGGATTTAGATTCCGTCGACCCGCCCGCGGCGAGGTCGTATCCGGTGCGGGTGATCGAGCCCAGCCACAGGGTCGGTGAGGTGCCGTCCTCGGTTGTCGGCATGGTGTGGGTCAGGACGTAGGAGTCGACAGGCACGTGCTGAGCGCTGCCGGTGTCGTACTGCTTGGTGGTAATCGAGACGAGCCGGACGGTGGAGAAAAACGACGGGCTCCGGGAGGAGCAGGTAGAGCCCGATTCACAGATCAGGTCGAAGGGCACATCGGGCCAGTTCGCCTTGGTCGAGGTGTTGAGCGGCTTACAGGTGCCTGATAGGCACCGGTCGTCGACGGTGAACACGACCTGGTTCGGGACCGTGCCGTAGGCGTTGCCGGCGGTGAAGCCGTAGTCGATGCGCTCGAGGTAGCTGTCCCGGACGTAGGAGTCCATGGTCGCGCCCTGGTTGCGGCCGTAGAAGTTGGTGGCCTGCTTGTAGTAGTAAGCCATGGCGTTGCCGTGGACGTCAGTGACGTAGTCCAGGTTCCACCGGCGTGCCATGGTGCACACCGACGAGGTGAACCCGGCGGACTTGTAGCAGGGTCCGGACGGGTGCGGCGAGTAGACCGGCACGGTGTCGACCGACTTCGTGGTGGGCTTGCCCGACGTCCAGCCCGGGAGTTGGTTACGGCCGAACTCGTAGACGGTGCCGTCGCGGGTGGTCAGGCGCCAGTAGTCGGTGTCGTGGGTGCCGGATCCGTTGTTGGAGTTCATCTCGTGGGTGATGACCTCGCCGTTGTCGGACGTCGGCTTCCACACCCTCTTGCCGGCGTCCCAGACGAGCGCGAACGTCGAACCGTTCAGCGACATGTTGAGGATCGGGCCGTCGTAGCAGAGGTCGTTGGTCTTCTTCGGGGAGGCGGTGCCTTCCGGGTCGTCAGCGCAGGAGATGAACGACTGCTCGACGTAGGACTGGGGCGTGGACCAGCCGTCACCCACCCATGAGGCTTGGGCCTGGGTGGAGGCGGTCTGCCCGTCGACGCTGCTGGAGTTGTACGACAGGGCCACATCCGGCACCAGGCCGGTGGCTGCCGGGGGCACGGTGACCGGATAGCTGTAGGTGAACGCGCCGGAGCTACCGCCGCCGCTCCACGACCCGGACGGCTTCAGGTCGCTGGCCGCGTAGGTGCCCGCACCGTTTGCGGTGGTGCCCGAGGCCGCGGCCACCGCCAACACCATCGGCGCCGCCGCGCCCGCCGTGCGATCGCTGGAGGAGGCACCTGTCAGGGTGACCTCCGCCGACACTGTGCGCGCTTGCGCATCGTTGGTCGACTCCAGCGGCGTGGCGGCCCGGCAGGAGGCCATCTCGGGTGTGGTCAGCGCACAGGCCGGCAGCCGCACCAGCCTCAGTCGGGAGCCGTAGTTGCCCCCGTATGCCTCGGCGAAGCCGGCGTAATCCACGCCGACACGGACATGTCCCGATCCCTGCCCCTGCGGATACACGGCCAGCAGCACGCCGGCGACACCCGCCCGCTGCGCCGCTGTCTGGTCCAGCACCCGCACGTCCGCCTTCGGCGGCCCCGCGTACCGACCTCGCGTGGTCGTCGGGCGCACCCACACCGGAGCACTCCCAGCGCGCGCGGCCGTCGAGGTGACCCCGCTCGACGCCGATAGCGTCACCGAAGCGGCGGAGGCTGCCGGCCACCGCGTCGCGGTGGGCGTGTAGCTGCTCCCGGCCGCGTTCCGTGGGGTGGTGAAGTGCGACGGGATCGGCTTGACACCCTTGACGGCGCGTCCCGGGAACGGCTTCGGCGGCGCGGTCGGCTGCTGCGCGGCGGCGTAGGCGGGCACCCACGACCCGGCGATGACGCAGGTCATCGTGACGCAGGCAGCAAGAACTCCGCGCAGTCGTCTGCGTGCCTGCCCGCGCTGAAGACTCGGCACAGTCATCGCCACCTCACTCGGTCAAGGGAAATCGCCGGACATCCATGGCTGAGACGTCCGCACGGACTCTCGCATGCAAGGTCAACTTCCCGACGACCCCCAAGATCACGGTAAGGTAACGATCAGGCTCTCCCGGTTTGACCAAAGGGACATCACCCATCGACAACGCCGCAATTTGCCTCGATCAACTGGTTCCCCCGCCGCCACGAGGACGCCTAAGGTCGGCCTCCGACAAGCACAGGATCCCGACGGGGAACAAAGGCGGTTGACTGAATGCTCACGACTCCTGGCAGCGCCGCGCGCAGACGCGCGATATCGGTGCTGGCCGCAGCAGGCCTGCTCATGACGGCGGCGGCCACACCGGCGGCGGCGGATGAGCCTCCCTTTCCGGCTCCACCACAGCCGGTGACGTCGGGGCGGTTGACGGTCGACCAAGCCGTGGCGCAAGCGCGTACATCGGGCAAGCCCGTCGAGGCCACAGGCGCCGCCTCCTCGACGGACATCGTGACCGCGAACCCGGACGGCACGGTCACCGTCAGCCGTTCGGCTCTGCCGCAGCGCAAGCGGGTAGGCGAGACGTGGCAACCGCTGGACGCGACGCTGGTGCGCAACAGCGACGGCACCTGGTCCTCGGCCGTCGGCTACGGCCAGGTGCGCCTGTCCGGGGGTGGCAGCGGCCCGCTGGCCACGATCGGCGACTCGGGCTTGTCGATGTCGTTGACGGCTCCGATGCCGTTGCCCGAGCCGACGGTGTCCGGTCCGACCGCCACCTACGTGAACGTGCTGCCCGATGTGGATCTTCAGGTCACCGCCGACGCCCGAGGCGCGTTCTCCGAGGTCTTCGTCGTTCACACACCCGAAGCAGCCGCCAACCCGGCGCTGGCCAACCTGTCCATGGGCACGAAGACCGCCGGCATCACCCTGTCCACGGACAACGCCGGCAACATCACCGGCACCGACCGCAGCCGGCAGGTCGTGCTGACCGCTCCGGCGCCGCTGATGTGGGACTCCACCACTGTGGCCCCGTCCGCGACCAGCAAGGCGGCCGCAGCCGGACAACGCGGTGGCAGCCATGCCACCTCGACCAGCGCCGGACCCGCACCGACGGCGCGGACCGCGCGGATCCGCACCGCCCTCACCCGCGGCAAGATCCGCCTGACCCCGGACAAGACACTGCTCACCGGACCGAAAACGGTATATCCGGTGTTCATTGACCCCACGTTCACCTGGTCGTCGTCCGGCTCGGACAATGACGGCTGGACCACGGTGGCCAAGCAGTACCCGAGCACGAACTACTGGAAGAAGACACCCGACCCGTACGGACGCATGCAGGTCGGCAACGCCGGGTCGATCCTGTCCCGCACGTTCATCAACTTCCCGATCTCCACCTCGGTGCTGGCCGGGGCCACTATCAACACCGCCACACTCAAGATCACCGAAACGTACGCCTACTCGTGCAACGCCCGCAGGGTCGACGTCTACGCCCCCGCCACGACACTGACGGCGTCGAACGCCACCTGGAACTACTGGAGCGGGCAGAGCCTCGGCTCCGTCGTCAGTCACCAGACCGTCGCCTACGGCTACAACTCCTCCTGCCCCGCCAACGGCGTCGCCTTCGACGTCAAGAGCACCATCCAGGCCAACGTGTCGGCAGGCAAGAAGCTCCAGACGTTCGCGCTACGTGCCAACGACGAAACCGACACCTTCAGCTGGAAAGAGTTCCTCGAGACCAGCCCCACCCTGGCTATCACCTACAACCACAAGCCGAACAAGCCCTCCGGCCTGACCACCTCCCCCGCCACCTCCTGCACCACCCTCATCACCATCGGCGACGGCAACGTGACGCTGTACGCGCCGGTGTCCGACCGCAACGGCGGGGTCCTCGGCGTCCGGTTCGAGCTGTGGAAGACCAGCGCACCCGGGACCATCCTCGTCACCTCCGACCCCAATCTGCTCACGTACGGCTCCGGGTCCACCGCCGTACGCAAGGTCGGCGTCGACACGCTGCGCGCCGCAGCGGGCGGAGCCATCACCCAGTTCTCCTGGCGCGCCCAAGCCACCGACTTCAACCAGACCAGCGACTGGTCGAGCACCTGCAGCTTCAAGTTCGACCCCACCCGCACCGGCGCCCCGGACCTGCCCACCCCCGCCGAAGGCAGCACCCAGATCGGCAAGTCCTTTCCCATCACCATCTCGCCGCCGACCACCGGAACTACGCCGAGTGGTTACCTGTACCAGCTCAACGCCGGCCCGCCCAGCAACCTGCCCGCCACCAACGGCAGCCTCACCATCAACATCACCCCGACCCGCTTCACCAATTCCCTGACCGTCACCAGCCTGTCCCCCGGCGGCAACATCGGCGACAACGCCGTGGTCACCTTCAACTCGGCACCAGCCGCCTTCGCCGCCGACGGTGACTTCACGGGAGACGGCAACGCCGACTTCGTCACTGCCGGTGCCAAGAACGGCCTCCCACCGGGCCTGTGGCTCGGCGCCGGGGCCGGAATCTCCGGCGTCAACAGGATCGGCACTAACATCGGCGCCAAGGGCAACGCCGTGTTCCAGACCGGACGCTCGACGGACTTCAACGGCGCGCAGATCCTACCCGGACGTTTCGGCGGCCAAGGTCTACAAGACGTCCTCGTTTACTACCCCACCGGCACCCACGCCGGCGAGGCGGTGATCCTGCGGGGCAACGGCGACGGCTCGACGTTCTCGGTCCGCGACGGAGCGTACGCCGGTATCAACTCCGGCACGTTCATCGACAACCAACTCCTCAACCCGCTGCAACTGGCCAGCGCCGGACACCGCAGTGGCCTCGCCTACCCCGACCTGATCGGCATCGCCGGCGACGCCAACGGCTACTACCTGAACTACTACCCCAACTTCGACGGTATCGGCGGCTACGGCCAGGTCGACACGCTCGCCGCGCAAGCCACCCCGACAGGCGGCTACGACTGGAACGCCTGGACCATCACCTCCGCCCAGACTCCCACCGGCACCGGCCTGTTCCTCTGGCAGGCCACCACCGGCAAGCTCTACCTCTGGAACAACCTGCGCTACGACAACGACGGCACCTACACCCTGCACTACACCCAGCACCTGCTCAACGGCAGCTGGAATGCGGGTAAGTCCCTGACCCTGCAGGGCGGTGACATCGACGGCGACGGCACCGGGGACCTTTGGAGCCTCGACGCGTCCGGCACGGTGACCCCATGGCTCGTCACCGGCCTCACCACCGACGTCGGAGTCATCACCGCCTCCACCAACCGAACGTTGATCACCGCGGATCACGCCTGGCCCTTCAACAACGCGGACGGCGGACCCGTCAGTGGCAGCAACGTCGCCACCGACGACGTCAGCACCCTGCCCGCCACCGGGGCGGGCAACGCCGCGTGGAACAGCGGCGACGTGTTCAGCCCCAACGTCACCCTCGACGGCACCAACAGCACCCTCACCACGGCCGGGCCGGCCGTTGCCACCAACGCCGACTACACCCTCAACGTCTGGGTCAAACCCACCGCCACCGGCGGCACCGTCATCTCCCAGGACGGCGTCAACACCGCAGGATTCAGGCTATGGGCCGAAGCCTCCGACGCCAGCTGGCGAGTCGGCATGCCCCGCACCGACGCCACCACCGCCACCTGGGACACCGCCGCAGCCGCGGCCGGCAGTGTGCAAATCGGCGTCTGGACCCGCCTCACCATCTCCTACCAGAGCACGTCCGGACGACTCGGCCTCTACGTCAACGACGTCAACGTAGCCACCGCAGTCCACCCCAACGGATGGAACGCCACCGGCCCACTCCGCATCGGCGCGCACAAGAACGGAACAGCCAGCTACACCGGCTACCTCCAGGGCCAGATCAGCGAAACCCTCGCCTGGAAGAGCAACGTCAGCCCTGCCCAACCCATCCCAGCCGGT
This sequence comes from Micromonospora sp. ANENR4, assembly GCF_015354395.1. Lineage (NCBI taxonomy): Bacteria > Bacillati > Actinomycetota > Actinomycetes > Micromonosporales > Micromonosporaceae > Micromonospora > Micromonospora sp. ANENR4. The sequence goes on along the minus strand of NZ_JADKYQ010000015.1, from coordinate 164,617 downwards.
CCTCAACGCGACTTCAACAGCGACGGCTACCCCGATGTCATGGCCCGTTACAGCCCGAACAAGAACATCTTCCTCTACAAGGGCAACGGGGCCATGTTCAACCCCAGCTACACCACCATCGGATCCGCCTGGTCAGGATTCGACATCATCTTCTCCCCCGGCGACTTTGACGGCGACGGCATCACCGACGTCATCGCCCGCTACACCCCCACCAAGGAGCTCTACCTCTACCGCGGAAGCGGAAGAGGAAACTTTAAGACCGGGTACACCGTCATCACCTCCAGCATGGCCGCCTTCGACACCATCTTCTCCCCCGGCGACTTCGACAGCGACGGAGACGCCGACATCATCGCCCGCCACAGCACCACCAAGGAGCTCTACCTCTACCAAGGCGTCGGCGACGGACGAGTCCAAAGCGGCTCCACCGTCATCAGCTCCAGCTTCGCCGCATTCGACAAAATCTTCTCCCCCGGCGACTTCGACGGCGACGGCCACCCCGACATCATCGCCCGCATCAACACCACCAAGGACCTCTACCTCTACCGCGGAAGCGGCAGCGGACGGATCGTCTCCGGCTACACCACCGTCGGCTTCAACTGGGGCAGCTTCAACCACATCTTCTCCGTCGGCGACTTCAACATGGACGGCAACACCGACGTCATCGGCCGCTACAGCCCCACCGGCGACCTTTACCTCTACCAAGGCAACGGCACCGGCCGATTCAAACCCAGCTACACCATCATCGGATCCGACTGGTCAGCATTCGACCTCATCTTCTAACTGAACTTCAAACCCGGCACGCCCGATGAGATCGGCCGGTCAGACGGTCGAGGGGTGGACCGCCGAACACGCGGCCACCCCTCGACCGATTCCCTGCCATTCACCAAACCCGCCCACGGACAACCCGAACGGGCAGATCCGAAACCACGGTTCGTCGGCCCGCCCCGTCCTCGCCGCAGCCCGCCGAACCCGCAAGCAACTCAAGGAGAAAGCCCGCACGAACCGACCCAACCGCCAGCCGCGAACAGGTGCCCCCAACCCGACCACTCCTGCCACCTGCGGTTCCCGGTCCCCGGGGGGGGTATCCTGTCGGGCCGGGCGACCGAGGAGTCCCCGGCTGGGGACGATCAAAAGGTAACGGGCTGCCCTGCGGCTTAGGGCCGCATCCGAGCGCCGGCGAGAGGCGTAGCGCTGATGCCGCGGCGGCGTTGAATAATCCGCAGGTGGATGTTGCCGAACTACTCGCCCGGGCTGCGGCCATGGTCCCGGCTGATGTCGTCAACGAGGCCGGCGTGACGAGGGTGGACGTCCGCGAGTACCTCGACCACGACGAGTGGGAGGTCACGCTCGACCTCCTTGCGGACCTTGACACGGGTTGGCGACCGCAGGTCGCTTGGTGGGATCTGCTGATCGACAGCGCCGATGTGATGGGGCTTTCTGATGCTGCGGCATGGTGCCGCTGGGGTCGGTGGGAGAGCATCCACGGAATCGTCCGCGCCGAGTTGCGGCTTCTGTCGCCCGCCGAAGGTGGCCGCCAAACGCCGGTCCCGGGCAAGGGCATCCTTCGACCGCTGTGGGATATCGGCAGGCGCACGGCCGCGGGCGACCCCGATTTGCTCGTGGCACGCATCTGGGTGGAGTCAGCGCCGGCGATGCCGCCGGCCGCCACCGGGTCGGTCCGCCTTGGCCCGCTGTCCCCACCCCTCTGGAGGCACCTGCAGCCGGGCATGACGATCACCATGCACGAGGGCCGGCCCACCGTAGGAACGGCCACCATCATCGAGACGTCGAATGTGCGCTAACTCGGCACGACCGAGAACACGCTCGACCTGATTGTGGCGGCACTACGTAGCGCGTCGTCTGAGACATGAGCGGACATGCGTCGCCGTCGTCGGCGCATCCGGCATCAGGGTTGCCGCCGAGTTATCCACCGGACCCATGGACGGCACTCTTACCGGTGCAGATGCGGCGATACTACAGAATAAGTTGCACGCTGGCGGCCTGCACCGTCGCGATCACGTAATCCTCGATCAGGTCCGGCTGCAGGCCAACCATCGCGTTCCTACCGACGTAGCGGACGACGAACGTAGTCTCGCGGAGCCACGTCTCGTCATAGTCGGCAAGACTCTCTGGCACTTCACCCACGAGTCGCACCTCGTCACCCGGCTTGACCACGGCATCTGCCGGAGCCTCATCGCGTTGGATGGCCGTGATCGCACCGATGAGAGTCTTCAGCGGTTCGGTGTCCGCGCCGTAGTGCACCAGATGGCCCGCCTGGCCGAAGATGACATCGGCCTGGGCTCTACTCAAGTCGGCGAACGCCTCGACCGCACCGGCCGCCAGCGCCGGACTCCCCGACGTCTCAAGCTGCGCCGCCAACGCTCGGAGCAGGCGATCGATGACAAGCTCCGCGGTCTCCTCGTCCGTCATCCGGCGAGGATATGACCCGGCCGACCGTACCGTCGTCGCCAGCACGTGCAGGGCCAACTCTGGTGTCATGCAAGACGGCCAGCCCGTCGGCATCCGCCCCGGCACGAGCGCAAACCGCCCTCCACAGACCCGAGCCGCGACGCTGATACTTCGGGCACGCCGAAGAGGTCATCGCCAAGGAAGCGCTGGCCAGCGCGTTGCTGGTGGGATTCGAGTCTCAACCCTCGGAATCAACTCGACGCGAGCACGGCACGAGCCAGAGCCATGCGTCGATACGGCAGGGCCCTCTCGACCGGCGTCACGGATCCCCGGCGGCAGCCGGCACCAGCAGGACTGGGAGCAGCGCGCTCTGACCACTTCGGTGTTCTCTGGGAGTTCACTGCCACTCGCTCCCCAGCATCGTCGCAGGTCACGGCCCCCTCTCCGCCCAAAGCCAGTGAGCACTTCGGACACGATGACCACTTCGCCACGCTGCACCCAATCTGCACCCACCTGCAAGGCATGAACACTCACAAGGCCCTTACCGCCTTGAGCTGCGAATACTCCCCTACCAGGCGACATAGAGTGCCGTTGACTGCTGTTCACTGCCGTTGAGTGCAGTTGTGTGAAGCAGGACGCCGCACCGACTCTGACCTGCGCAAATACGAAGCCGCAGGCAGGGGTGGGTGTAGTTGCGCGCCGTTGGATGCCGTTCAATGCAGTTGAGGGCCGTTCAGTGCACCCCGTTGCTCCCAACATGCTCCCCGGTCCAGGGCTTGCCGTAGGGGTGCTGCCGTCGAGCCGGTATGGCCGATCCTGCAGGTTGTCGGCAACCTGTCGTGGCTGCTGGCCAGAGCACCCTCGGGCTATGGCCGACGCCCGGTCAGCGACCGACAAGCTCCGGTGCTCCCGATGCGCTCCCACGACCCGGCTGCCACAGCAATACGTGCCCCTGCCGCCACTTACGCACTACGGGGCCAGTGGTCGCCACCATCGGCGTTTCCTTCATGAGCTCAAGGATCGCTCTCAGCCCTCGTCGTATTGGGCTACGGTCAGCCGATGTCCGCCGCCCACGCCGGGGATCAATGCCCTGATACCGATGGGGAATGCCCCAGCACCCGCAACTCGACGTTGAAGCGCGAATGCCCCTGCTGCTAGTCACCCGAGTCGCCGAGCATGGCGCCGCTCCCGCTGCCTCGCCGCCAACCGTAAGGTCGAATCGACGGCGATGGCTCGTCACCCGCCCTGCCTTCGCGGCGACGCAAACCGCCGCCACCGTAGCGGCGGGAGCCGATGCTGAGACGCGCCACATCTCTTGCGGCCGCCTCGAACTGCAGGATGGAAGCCCGGTAGTTGTCCCATGCCTCGGCCCAGCCGTCGTCTTCGTCGAAGTGGTCGTACAGATCGTGATAGGCGTAAGCAAGCCGACGACCTGCGTCGTGCAGCTCTGGCGGTGCCGGCGTCATGAAGAACTTAGTGGTTGCTTCGTGGCGCTCGGCACGGAGGGCCGAGCCAGGCCGAGGCAGTTGGCGAAGCCTGGCGTCGATTATTTCGCCAGATGTCCTGTTGATGACCATGGCGAAGTCGGCGCTCGCAGCGAGGAGCCTGTCTACCGCGCGGCCTCGTCGCTCTGATCGGCGACGGAGAATCTCCCCGATCAGGACCAGCAAGCCACCTGCGACCGCGCCAAACAGAGCCGTCAACGCTTCCACAAACACGATGATGACCCGCCGGAGCAAGGGGCGAGGGCGAGGGGCGAGGGGCGAGGGGCGAGGGTCCAACTTGGACCAGCGGCACCTAATACCACGGGCGGACGGTCAGAAGTTGAAGCGGAACCTAGACGGAGGGTTGTGTGACCTGCGGGAGCAGGGCCGATGGGCCGCCACGCCATGCCCGTCTTGCCGCTGGGGCTGCCACCACTTGGTGCAACCTAATGTTGGAAACACTCGGAGATCCCGAAGCTCCTTGGCGCGCATGAGGACCTTCGTCGGGACGGCCACCCTCAGCTTGGGAAGCGTCTTGATCTGCGCAGACGGTAGTTCCATGACGGAATGTCGCTACTGGGCGCTACTTCCAGCCCATGCCACGGGCTCGTGATGGCCGGTATTAACCCTTGCATCGGGCACGGATCGGGCACGAGGCAAGGAAGCACCTGCGAGCCTCCCGAACGCAAGTCGTCGTAAAGCTGATATCAGTTTCCGAGATGACGGTAAGCATGTACGTCGGGGTCGGGATCTCCCGCAATTCCGAGATCCTTACGCATCGACTCACGAAGGGCCGCATTAGCGGCCCACAGCTTGTTTCGCGCCTTGATGTACCGATCGCTCGAAACATCGGCGTCCAAACTCAAAGCTTCGCACACACCTTCCAACTTCCGAGCAGCTACAACTACTTCATGCATGAGTTGCCGCGAGCCAATCAGAGAAACACTTTGACGCAGCCGCCAAATTCCTGATGCATCAATGGCCTCAAGTAGTGCGTTACGCCTTTCAGTATCAGAAAGCTCGCCACGAAACGCGACCGACCGCATTTCGGAGTGGGCTTTACTTAGAGCGGCGAGAAAATCAACGTAAACCTGTTGACGCGCTTGCAGCAACTGACTTTTGTCTTCACGCCGCCAACGAAGGTGATCGGCCAAGAAAACTGAAATAAGCCCGACAATCGCACCTACGATTGTGCCCAGGATAGTCGACCATTCCATCCGCTCACGATACGCGTCGAGTGCAAGTAGGCACTGTCGCGCTGAGAGAGCTCTGACAATGGGCAGTGCCCCGGCGGTTGTCGGTGGCTCACCGCCCCGGCGCTGTAGGCGCCCGGAGCGGGCTTGGTGCCCGCCGGCCTTGCCGCCCCGGAAACTTGAGGCGGAAGTCCGACACTCGTGACAGACCGCTGATCTCGACCTAACGCTTCCGTCCGGTTAGCTTCATTGGTCGGTGGCCCGTAGCCACCGTAGCCATCCAGCGAAGGAGGCTCGACCCGATGCAGCGTGTACTGCCGCTCTACCTGGCGGTGGACGTCTCGGGCTCGATGGCGCACGGAGCTCGCTTGGACGCCGTGCAGCAGGCGCTGATTCTACTTTTTGACGAGCTACTGTCCAGCCCAGCCCTCGGGGACCAGGTACGGGTGGGCGTTATGACGTTCGCCGACAAGACAGAACTCGTCCTGCCGCTGGGCGACATGACCGAGCTGCGGTCGATGCCTCGCCTGTCTCCCCGGGGCGCAACCGCCTTCGGCCCGCTGTTCCGTGCGCTCGGACGGACCATCGAACGCGACATGCGGGTACTCCGCTCCCGGGACACGCTCACCTATCGCCCATTCATCTTCCTCATCACCGACAGCACGCCATCCGACCATGAGCGAGACTGGGGGAATGCCTTCGACGAGTTCGACCGCCGCACGAAAGCCCGGCTCGTTGTCATCACCATGACGCCAGATCGGGACGATGTCTGGCGGCGACTGCGTCCCGTGGCTGTGTACCAATGGAACGAGACCCACGACGAGGTCCTCGCCGACCGCATCTACGGGGCCGTGTATAACTACGCCCGGACCCTTACCACGTCGACCATGCTGGGAGGGCACCGGGACGGCCAACCCCTTCTACCGCCGCCGTACCCGCATCTTGGGGAACCGGACATCCGGTAGCTGGCTTCCTGGAGCGACATGTCCCCTCAATCGCCAATGGTCAACTGGCCTCTCCTCCCGGCGCGCATACCCGAGCGGAACCTACGCATCTACGGGCCCGGCGTGCGCGGTGGCTCGTCTGTGGTATTCGACGTATTCGGACACAACGACCAGGTGCTCTACAAGCGGTACGAGATCACCCGGGCCGAAATGGACCTCGACCGCCTCGTCAACCTATACCGCGGCCTCGACGAAACTGACGCAGCAGCCGTCCGAGGGCGGTTCGCATGGCCGCTAGCGATCGTCACTGGCGGAGACGGCACAGTGGCCGGGGTGCTTGTCCCGCGGGCGGGAATGACCTACCAGGCGCACTTGTCGACCAAGAAGGTCAGGCCCAGAGACCTCAACTACCTGCTTTACGAGGCGCGCGCGGCTCGTGTGGGTGTCGAGCCGGCCAGCCTGCGGGAGAAGCTGACCCTGGTCCGCGCCTTGGTGGACGCACTGCTGTGGTTAGCGGAGCGGGACTTAGTATACGAAGACCTCGCCGCGCACAACCTACTCTGGGCCCTGCACCCGGAGCCATCGGTCCTGTTACTTGACTGCGATTCGATCCGGCCGGTTGACAGCATGACCGACGATCCGCTTCTGACCAGCACGGATTGGACTGATCCGCGGGTGCTTACCGGCGACATACCCCGGCCGGACCATGCCTCAACGGTGTATGCGGTCGGCCTCATCGCCGCCCGGGTGCTCATTGCACCGGCGTGGCGTCCGTCCGACATCAACGACACCCTCGGCGGCCAGGTGCCCACCGGGCTGGAGGCCGTGCTACGCGAGTCGGTACGCGCGACGACGCCCCGCCCCCGCCTGGGGGCATGGCGGACGGCGGTCGACGAGGCGATCGCCGCTATGACCGGCGACGGACCGGAGTTGGTGGCCACCGAAACCGCGACATCGGGTGAGAGCATCCCGCAAACCTATTGGACGTACGCGGTAAAGGGCCGCCTCGCTGTGGCAGCCGGCTTCATCCTCGGCGCTCTCGCCGCCGTCATGCTCCTGACAGGACTGCTGTGATCACCGCCCCACCGACTGAAGGCGCGCCAGCGACGCTCACCGCCCAGATGTCGCACTGGTTCGGGCAGGCGGCGCAGATCGTCACCGGCGTCTCCGGCATCTCGTATGCCTTTGGCTGGCTCGCCACCGCACGGTTTTACGGCACCTTTGGCGTAGACCCGGAGGAGGCCGGAATCACCTTCGGCTGGCTTGCGATTCGCGCCTTTCTCATCGGCCTCACTGGCCTGGTCGTGTTCGTCATTTCCCGGCGCCTGCTGCAGGTAGCTGAGCGCAGCGCACCCGTCGTTCATATCGTAGAGAGCCGCGGCGCGATAGCCGTCTTGTCGTTCGTCTGCTGCATGGGTACCGCCGGGCTGGTAGCGCTCTGCTACGTGGGATGGGCCACCACACGCAGCGGCAACGCCGACACAGTGGCGGTAACCTTCATCCTCCTAGCCGGCGCCGTCAGCACCGCACTCGTCCTGCGGTGGCGGCCGCCCGAGGTCCAGATGGGCTGGAACACCAGCTTGTGGTTGCGCGGCCTCGCCGGTGCCCTGCTGGGCTTCCTCGGCGTGAGTCTGCTACTGCTGCCGTATCAGCTCAGCGACCACTTGGCCGCCGACGTGCGTGCCGGCCGCGAGGTACGACTGCCCGTGGCGCCGGGCGTCCCGGCGCTCCAGGTCACCCAAGTACGGCTCGCAGCGGTAGACAGCCAGTCACCCCCATCACACTTGCCGTCTTTCACTACCTGCGTATCCCGGCTCGGCGGAGCGTCCGGCACGTCGCTCTACTACATCGACGGCAGGGTGCTCCGAATCGCGGACCAAAACGTCATCGCGCTGGGCCCGTGCCGGAGTGGGTCTTAAGCGTCTGCGGGCCCGAGCCGCGCCGTGCCCGCCCGACGAGGTGGCACATAGCACGTCACACAGCGGATTGGGTCGTCTACGACCTGCCCGGCATCAGCGCCCGACCAGTTTTGCCCGAATCTCCGACAGCGGGGCAGTGGGTAGAGCTACTACAAAGTCGAAGCTCCCGGGGTGTTGGCCCACGCTCAAGGTGAGTTGGCCGCCGCTCATGCTCCAACACGGGGCGTCTCGCAGATATCCGAGGCTTACGTCCATGCGCCGCGCGTGGTCTGCACCGGCAACGTACGGGAGGTTACTGGCCCACTCGCCTGGGCTCTCGATGCGCGAATACAGCGGCGAACCTCGCAGGGTCTCCCAATCGCTCAGGTTGACCGAGGTCGCTGCGATCTTGACGAGCACCTGTCGGCCAGTTGGAGACGGCTTGGAGACGTCCTCGATCCGTAACACATCCGGCGGCCCGTACCGGTCGTACAAGATCGCTCTCATCCACGCACTCCTAACCCTTCGCCACCGGCCGCAGTACGCCGGGGCCTGCAGGCAACGGCTTCTTGGTAGCACACATAGACGAGGGACCGAACGCCTCCAACCGCAGAGCCGACACTGCCGCCGCTGCGACGACGTACTCGACTCGACACGGCCAGACATCAACAACGCCACCGACGTCACCCTCGTGACGTGCGATTCAGCGGTACAAGAGTGTTCCTGGTCGAGTCAGAAACCTTGGAAGACACCATCCAGGCCCGCTGAAGTCGCAAACTCGATGTAGTCCATGTTCGCGAGCGAAAGGTTGTTCTGGATCGCCTGCACCTGAGTCGGCAGCGCCCGGAACGGTCGCGCGTCGACACCGGCGTTGAGGTTGATGACCAGCACGGGGTGGCCGGGCGTGGATATGGCGATAGCGTCGATCACGAACAGCACCGGGTGCCGGTACTCGTGCGGGTAGCTCGGTGGGTAGCTGGCTACGATCGATGCCTCATCCAGGCCGTCCCACGCGCGGTCCTCAACGAAATCCACGTCCGCGCCGAAGCCCTCCTCGGTCGGCTCCGCGATCCGCATCCTGATCTGATTCCAGACGGCGTCATCGGTGAAGTCTGCTCGTACCACCGGGACGCTCCATGTCCCCGGCAACTCTGCCACCGCCGCAGCTTAACCATCGAAAGAGGCCCTGGCCTACCGGCGCCCAGATCGACGCGGTGTCTGGCCACGCGTAACCGCCGACCGATCGGCGGCGGAAGCGGGTGCTGGCATGTGTCGATGTTGATGTCAGCACTGCGCAAGTCGAAACCGGCCCGTGGACGGTCCACTAACCCTCCGGCGAATCCCGTGGTGCGGTGATCGTGAAGCTATGGTCGATCGCCCTCACCAAGGCGGTCCCTTGCCGGCCCAGGTCGGCCCGATCAGCCCATCTGGCCAAGGCGTCCAGGAAGCCGACGAGGTCACGCTGCACGCCCTTTAGCAGCTGCGGCAGCGCATGACGCGGGAGGTCGACATGGAGCCCGGCCCAGCGGCCGCGATGACGGTCCGGGCCGCGGCCTTGCCACACCCGCAGGTCATCGCCAACCGCCTCGATCTCAGGGCCCGGGTCGTGGCCCAGCCATGGCGAGTCGCCAGCAAGGGCCTGCGCCCAGTCCCGCCAGTCCTCCAGTCCGGCGCAACAGCCCGGCACCACGACCCTTCCGGTGCTGGGGTCACCCACCTGCAGGCCGCCGGCGATGATTAATGGTTCCTCGGCGAGCAGGGCGTCTACGACCTCATCGCGGTCGCTAGGAGGCGCCACCTCGATCCGAGCAGCCAGAGCGGCCACGAACAGTCCGATTTCCTCATCGGTGCAGGCGGCGTTGAGTGGCAGCCATGACCAAGGTGCGGTCTGGGCCACCGGCCATGGCGGCGCCGGGTCGTTGGTGAGCGCGGGGACTTCGATGACCGCCTGCATCGTGATCACGGCGCTATTGAACTCGATGTCACCCACCTGAACATGGGGATATCTCGCTCGTCCGTCCACAGCTGCCGTAACACGTGCCGACTCCACGAGGTGAGTGACTACACCGCCGCGCGATCTCGGCTCGGTCGTGCACTCGACGGCGCCGTACCTACCGGTGCCCGCACATGATCGGTGACGGACCGGCCGACGCCGACGTGCATGCTCAGCGGCAGTTGAGGGTGCGCCGATGATTCGGTGCGGCTCAGTCCCACCAGAGGGCAACCGCCAGCCGCCGATGCGCCGCATGTGCGTAGAAGTCGCGCAGCGCGGCGAGAAGAAGGCGGCAGTCGTCCGGGGACTCAAACAGGTGCATGACTGCGTAGTCCCCTCTGAACGAGAACGTCAACAGAGGGTAGTCCGCCTCGACGCGGCGAACCTCCGTGTATCCCTCTCCGGCGCCGAGAAGGTGCTGGAGCCGCGACATGAAGCCGTCGGAGGTCAGACCGGGACTCCGTGGAGGCCAGGTCGCCACTTCCGGGATCGGTCGCGATCCATGCCATGTCCATGTGTTTCCCCATCAGGCGAGTCGAGGCGTCGCACGCAGCCTCTCTCACGAGCGTGCAGGGTGCCCTGTCTTCGGCATGTCCGGCTGCCAGCCAGCCCGACCCGTCGTGAGGCCGGCGGCAAGCGGGTCGCGGCGCATTAGGACATCAGATCCGCTGAGCGGAATGGCAGCAATAGCCCTCGGCCGTCCAGCTTGCGCCTCAATGTCAGCCAAACTGACGCCGGGCCTTTAGCAGATAGCTATATGAATCGGCATCAGCAGAGCCTCTGACCAAGCGAGAACTCAAGGCTACAATAGCTGTCGTCCCAAATCCATCGAATACCCAATGAAGCATTTCGTCGGACATTAAATTGGAAACAAGAGCACCAAGGCACAAGATGGAACAACCGGCCGCAATAAGGCCAACCTTCCTAGACTTGGCACATCTCGTAAGCTCATTAATGGAATGCTCGATTTCGGTTCGAACCGCCCCAATTTCATCCAGCGGATCTTCGCTTTCTTGCACCGTCCGAAGAAATTTCTGAAGCTGGACTCGGAATTTCAACAGGTCGTCTCCGTTGTGCTTTCGGAAGAGGACTACGTCCTCGATCGAGGTTCGATCGTCTGGCACCGGAACGAGGCCATCGAGCATCAACTCGAGACAGCGGTGACGAGACCCGAATCCGCGAAGAGGGTCGTTGGCTACTGCTTGGTACATAGGTAGATCCGTAGAGGGAATCATACGGCTATCAGGGGCGCGATGGGTTGCTGCCACGAACTTCGCCGTGACGGCCAGAATAATTGCGGCCACCTCGTGGTGGACGATCAGCGTTCCACCGTACCGGCCAAGCTTGGCTAGACCGAGGTCCAGCAATGAATTTTCTATCTCGGCTGAGAGCTTCCCAACATACAACCGCTCGGTCTCGCGGGCTGGCGGCATATCGTTGCGACGGAACTGGTAGCCAGGGCGGTCCGCGAACCGCAGCATCACGGCCTCGATTTCCTCCTTGTATCCCTCTACATATCCCGAGGAAACTGTCGTCGGAGCCCAAAGCCCTTCATCCATGAGCCACTCAAGTTCGGCTCCAAACTTCGCTGGCGATGGATGGACGATCGAGCTGACCTGTTCGAACAGCAGCAAAGAATGCTTGATCCATGGCATAGGGGGAGACATGTATGGACAATAAAGCGCTGTCTGCAAGACATCGCCACCAACTTGATGAACAGCCATTCGGGCGCCTCCACTCAGTCGATGGCCTCGCTATTGAATCGAGCGACACTGCGAACGGTTCGCAAATTTCCACGGCGATGCTACGTGTGCATCGTAGCGCGTCTGCGCCGGTTACTATGACCTCCCGGAGGGCAAACCATGACAGATCGAAAATTGGGCAGGGTAGTCAACTCGGCAAATCCGTGCTCATGATCATGAGCTTGGGAAACGTGACTACGAGCTCAGGCACCAGATCGATCATGGCGTCGGCCAGACCGATGCCGTTGGCCGCGTCGGCGCTATCGTGCACCGCATGCGCGTTCCCGGTTGGCTCGACGACACCCGGACCTCCTACGACATTGTGGCGGTCAGCTACGCCGACCTGCTCCGCGACGCCCTCGCCCACGAACCGTTCCAGCGGGGCATCCTCGCGCTCTTCGCCGAACTGGTCCGCGCCCAAGGGAACGGGCCGGTCGCCGACGTCGGCTGCGGCCCCGGCCGAATCACAGCCCACCTGCACAGCATCGGCCTGGACGCGTTCGGCATCGACCTGTCACCCGCGATGATCGACGTGGCCCGGCGGGACCATCCCGGCCTACGCTTCGAGGTCGGCTCCATGACGCGCCTCGAACTGGCCGACGACTGCTTGACCGGCCTGCTCGCCTGGTTCTCCCTGATCCACGTCCCCGACGACGAGGTCCCAACGGTCGTCGCCGAGTTCCACCGGGTGCTGCGGCCCGGCGGCGTCCTGCTGCTCGGCTTCCACGCCGGTAATGGCAGCCGGCTCAAGACCGAGGGCTACGGCGGACACCCGATGAACGTCTACGTGCACCGCCGCCCACCGCACCGGGTCGCGGCCTGGCTGGACGCCGCCGGCTTCACCGTCGAAGCGGAGATGATGCACCGTCCTGCCCCGAACGTCGAGGGCGGGTTCGTCTTCGCCCACCGGCGAGATGGGCGGAAGCATTTGTAGTCACGGCCCGGGACGCCCATCCATCGGCATGGAAACTCAGCTTCTGTGGTGAGCTCTGTGAGCCAGTCCAGTCGCTCGTTGGTGGGGTTCCGCGGTGTCACCAGGGTCCACGACCGCACGGGAAGCCGGGGCAGGGTTTCCCGCACGAACGTCGACCATGACTTCCCGATCTCCGCTGCCTGCCGGGCGTCGAGCCGGCCCGCGTACCTCTTGACCTGGTAGATGTCGAAACCCTCGGGATGCTCGACCCGGATGTCGACGCCGCGATCGCCGCGCGACGGAGTGATGAGGTTGCCGTGAGGATGCTCCAACAGCAGAGCCGCGACGAACTCCTCCACCCGCTCTCCGGGCTCACGCTCCCAATTCACGGTCGTCACCGGTCCAGCAAAACACGGACACCGCGGCACCAGCCTCATCCATGCAGCGAAGGACATCGGCCGAGTTCGCGGCCGGCCTCCTACCGAGATCAGCGGATCGTCAGTGAAGGCCGGTGACGGCCCGTTGCTCGGCGATGAGACGTTGCTTGGGCACGATGCCGGTCGTCGCCAAGAAACTGGAGGCGGGAGGGCAGCCGGCAGTCCAGTACGAGATCGGTCACGGTGGCTGTCTCGACCACACTGGTGCACGTGGAGTTGCACGACGTTTGGCTTCTTGCCCTCGCCGGCCCCGAGTGCGTTGCCTGTTCTCGCATTTACGCTTGGACGATCGGCCGATCACGGGACTGTGGTCCGCCGGCGGGTCCGCCGCGGTGCTGGCCCACGCCGTTTGATCACCGCTTCGACCCGGCGCATCAGGTTCGGATGGCTGGGGTCGTACAGCAACTGCAACGCGAGTCCGAGCATCTCCGCGCCTTCCAATGCGTCCTCAAGTCCTAGCGCGTTTTCGTGGCTCCCGGCATTGCCGATCCACTTGACCGCTTCGAGAACCATGCCGGCCTGTTCCTTGCCCTTTCGCGTTCCGAATTCGACGATCCGCTCGTGGGTCGTTCGACGAACCCGCTTGGCAGGTTTGCCGGGCTTACGGGTGATCCGGGCCTGGCTGACCTTCTGTGCGGTCAGCAATTCCTCGACCGCCAGCCGCAATCGACCTGCCGCGCCCGCCGGATCTACCCACACGATCCGGGCTGCCGCCCGGCACGCCTGGACCACCGACTCTGGTGTCCCTGCTGGGCAGTCCACAAGGATCAGCGCAGGCTGAGCATAGGAAAGCCGGAACGAATCTGGGTACTCTTCCTCCTCGTAGGTTGCTGGGTGCCCGACGCGCCAGCCGCCGGCTACAGCCACGTGCTCACCACAGGTTGGGCGTCCGCACGTCAAAAAGCCGGTAAACACGCCATCGATCATGTCTGGCTCGAAGACGTCGGGCCGCACCCGTTTCACCTGTTCCGAAGCAGCGTCTCCCCGTAGAACGAAAGGCTCTTGCCGGATCAGATGCCCGGATTTGCAGGTCGGGCAGCGAAGGTCTGGAACTTCCTCGAACTCTTCCGCCAGCGGCAGCAATGGGTGCACCATGCCGGCACCGTACCGCCGGCGCCTTCTCGACCGCAGACCCGTATCCGGCATTGGAAGATCGGGCGGTTCTGGCACACCAGGCTGAACACCGCGCGGCTTCGCCTGCCAAGCCCCTCGCGGTCTCGGCGGCGTTCGTCGGGGTCTGGGCGGCGGCCCGTCACCTCCGCTGCCAGGCAGGCGTGACGGACCAGCGGCTATGAGGACGAACTGATCGGAGGACTTGTCTCGATCATGGCGCGCCCGGTAGGCATGTCCTACAACGTCCTCGGGAGGCCTCGCTGTCCACAACGCTGCTCTTCGTTCACGGCACGGGCGTCCGTAAGAAGAAGTACGCCGAGACCTACGAGGAAATCCGGAAGGCGGTCACGCGTCGTCGGCTGCCGGTCGAGCTCCACGGCTGCTTCTGGGGCGACACCCACGGCGCCAAGCTCAATGCCGGCGGTGCCTCCGTCCCCAGCTACCCGGAGACCAGGGGTGGGGTCGGTGTCACCGAGGAGGACGAGGCGATCGCGCTGTGGGCGGTTCTTTACACCGACCCGTGGTACGAGCTGCGACTGTTGCGCAATTATCCGCACGAGCGGGTCGCGGTTCGGCTCGGTGCCACAACCCCTGCGGAACAGTTGCGATCCGCGGTGGACACCTTCGAGCCGTCGGACCAGTTGCTCGACGCTCTTGACGATGCGGGGCTGGTCCGGCAGTTCCGCACCGCGCTGTCCGAGCTGCGCAGAGCGCCGGAGTTGCAGCAGGCGCTGGTGACCGCCGGGCCGGACCCGATGGAGCACCGGCAGGCGATCGGCCGGGCGCTGATCGCACACGCGCTGGTGGCGGCGCGCGAGGAGGACCGGCCGGCGCTGGCCGGTGAGCGCCGCGACGAGCTCACCGAGCGCCTGATCAACGAGTTGCAGGGGTACGGACTGGGTCTCAAGGACTTCACCCGGCGCCAGGTCTTCGGCCTGGTGGCCGGTCACGTACAACGCAAACGCGGCTCGCTGACCGACGCCGCCTTCCCGTTCGCCGGTGACGTGCTGCGGTTTCTGGCACACGGAGACGGCGTTCGTGGTTTCGTCCGCTCGTCGATCGGGGACGCGCCCGGCGACGTATGGCTGCTGGCGCACTCCCTCGGTGGGATGATCTGCGCCGATCTGCTCCTCCGCGAGTCCATTCCTCAGGTGCGTGGCCTGATCACCGTGGGTTCGCAGATGCCGTTCCTCTACGAGATCGGCGCCTTTCCCAGTCTGTCTCATCCCGAGCCGCTGCCCGCCGGATTCCCGCCCTGGCTCAACGTCTACGACCTGCGGGACCCGCTGTCGTACGTCGCAGGTGGTGTGCTCGGCTCGGCTGTACAGGACGTCGCCGTCAACAACAGGCAGCCATTTCCCGACTCGCACAGCGCCTATTGGACCAACGAGGCGATGTGGGCTGCGGTCGCGGCCTTCGTGCGGTGAGCACCGTGGACCCGGCTCAGGTACAGGTCCTGGCCGTCGGTATCGAACGTTACGGCTTCGGTGAGCACCTGTCCGGTGCCGCTTCCGACGCGATGCGGTTCGCCAGGTGGGCTGTCGCGCACGGTGTGCCGCCGGCCAACGTCACCGTGGCCTGTTCCTGGCAGGGCGCCGCCGAGGACCTGCCGCAGGGGGCCCGGTTTGCCGAGCCGAGTACGAGCGGGCTGCAGGATGTCTTCCGTCATCTGGCCGACGCCTCCGGCGAACTGCTCCTGGTGTTCTGGTGCGGGCACGGCGTGGTTCACCCCACCCGTGAGCGGGTCCTGTTCACCGCCGACGCCGAGGAGTCGATGCTGCGCAACTTCGCCGTCAACGACATCCTGCGGTTTCTAGCGTCGTGGCGGATGCACGGCCTCGCCCGGCAGGTTGTCGTCGTCGACGCCTGCGCCAACTTCATCGACCCGTACACGTTCGACGGCGCGGCGGTGACGAGTCCGCTCCCGGACAATCCGCGGCGTGAGGTCGAGCAGTTCGTGCTCTTCGCGTCCCAGCACGGGCGGACGGCCGCGTTCGATCGCATCGCCCGGCACGGAGCACTATCCGATCTTGTGCTGACCTGGCTCGAGCAGCAGCCGGCGTTCCCGCCCGACACGGTCCGGCTCGATCAGCACGTCCGGCACGAGTTCGAGCGCACCGCCTCCGGGCAGCGACCGGTCACGCTATGGCACCGATCGTTTCGTGGCGACGAAGGCTCAACGCTGTATGCCGGTCCCGGCACCGTCCTGAGCGTGGCGCAGGCCCGCCGTGTTGCTCTTGCGGTCCACGACGTCACACCCGTCCGGCCCGTGGACGAACTGACCGCACACATCGCGGAACACGGCGCTGAGGACATCCTGACAACCCTCGACCAGGAATGCGTGACCGACGCCGCCCGGCTCGCCGTGCACAAGGCGCGCCTGTGCTGGCAGCGGCAACGCTGGATCCGCCCGCTACCGGGCGTGCTCGGTGCACTGCCGGCAGGGCGGATCCGCGCCGCCTACTACCGGGCGCTGCCTGTCGGCGACAATCGGGAGGCGCCGCTCACCATGGATGACGCCCTGGACCGGGCGGCCAACTACGGCCGACGTGGCTCGCCGGACGCACCCCTCTACCGGCTGGTGACCTATCTGGAGCACATGACCGGCCGGCGCGTCGATGACCGGTGGTTCGAGTTGGACGACGGGGAGCTGACCGGGCTACGGGCCGATGCAACCGCAGAACCGGACTCGATCGGGCGCCGGTTCGTCATCGACCTGCGCAACCCCGACACCGTGACGGGAGAGTTCCACTGGCCCACCCGGATCGCCGGTCACCTGTACCTGCCCGGCCACGGCTGGCGCCGTTCACCCGAGCAACCCGCGGAACCGTCGGCCGAGGGGTCCCGCGCAGCGGTCGGTGAGCTCCTGCAATGGGTCTTCGACCTCGGCGTGGCCACCTTTAGCCTCGGCCTGATCACCCCGCGCGCCGCTTTTGACGTCCTGCCCGAAGCGTGGGAGTACACCGACGCGCTGACCGGGCCGACCCCGCTCTGGCAGGATCGGCCGACCGTGCTGCACAGCGCCGAGCGCCTGGACAACCGGCAGGCCCGTACCCGCTGGCGGGAGAGAGCCGCCATGATCCGTGCCGAACTCGACCAGCGCCTACCCGATGTGGCCTGGATCGACGAGAAACATCGGGACACACCCGTGCAGATCCGCAGCCAGGTTCTGCAGCGCGGCGCCGACTGCTACGGCCTCGGCTTCCGGCCGCCTGAGCTGCGCGGACCGCTGCACGGCGATCCGCTGATCGCCGCGATCGCGGCCGGCGCCCCCTACGTGGTGTGGCCTGGCGACGAACCGGGCACGCGCGACCTTGTCGCCCGGTTGGCACGGCAGGGCGTGTTCACCGACCTGCCCGCCCGCCTGCACCGGTTACGAGCGGAGGATCGCGACGCCTGCCGCGGGCTGCGATTGATCTGGGACGAGCCGGACTTTCTGCCGCAGGGGCAGTTCACCGGACTGACCGCGGAAGGTGCTGACGATGCCTGAATGGACCCTGTACGACGCCGGGAGGCAGCCGGCGGACCTTCGACTGCCGCCCGCACCTCCCTGGCGCACCTTCGCCGGCACGGTCACCGAACCCGCACCACCGATCACCGAAGACCCGGACGAGGGCGTCACCTTCCGGCCCGATCCCGGCGCCGTCAACGCGGTCAACGCGGCCCTGCAACTGCGCCGTCCGCTGCTGCTCACCGGTCGCCCCGGCTCCGGCAAGTCGTCACTGATCGCCTCCGTCGCCCGGCAGCTCCGACTCGGACCGGTGTTGCGCTGGCACATCACCTCCCGCAGCACGCTCACCGACGCGCTGTACCGCTACGACGCCATCGGCCGTCTGCACGAACACACCCTCGCCGGCCAACCACCGTCGATCACCAAGTATCTGCGGCTCGGCCCGCTCGGCACCGCCCTGCTACCCAGCACCCGGCCCCGGGCGCTGCTGATCGACGAGATCGACAAAAGCGATGTAGACCTGCCCAGCGACCTGCTCGATGTCTTCGAGAGGGGCGAGTTCGAGATCCCGGAACTGGCCCGCCTCGACGAACCCACGGTGCTGATCCGGGAACACGACGACGACCGCGTCCACCCTGTCGAACGCGGAAAGATCACCTGCCACGAGTTCCCGTTCGTGGTGCTGACCAGCAACGGCGAACGCGAGTTCCCAGCCGCCTTCCTGCGCCGCTGTATCCGGTACCGCATCCCCGATCCGGATGTCACCGTCCTCACCGAGATCGTCACCGCTCATCTCGGTGCGGACGTCGCCGGCCGATGTGCTGTGCTCATCGCCGATTTCGCCGACCGCGCCAGCGGGAGCGGCGCCCACGCCACCGACCAACTGCTCAATGCGGTCTACGTCGTCACCGGCAAGGCTGCACCCGGCAGCAGCCAGCGTGACCAGGTAGTCGATCTGCTCCTCAAAGAACTGACCGCGGATCTGGCATGATCGAACACCTGGTGGCAGCGCTGCGCGGCGCCGGTACCGACCCAGACTGGCGTGACATCGCCGACGCCCTCTGGCTCGCCGACCTGCGGCACACCGACGCTCCCACCGGGCCGGCTCCGCAGCGCCTCGTGCAACAGGGCCACATTCCGGTACACCCGTCGGCTTCCGTTCCCATCCGGACGGACGACGGTCCAACCGCTCCCGATGACGACCAACTGCCGCAAGGCCACCCACGCCTGGAGTACAGCGACGCCGCCGACGGCACACCGCTGCGCGCCGCAGCCGACCCGCGTCGTGCTCTGCCCGCCCAACTGGGGATCGGTCGAGCGTTTCGCAGGCTGGCCCGCACCCGCCTGTCCCTCGTGGCGACCGTCCTCAACGTGGAGGCGACCGTCGCGCGATATTGCGACACCGGCGTCCTGGTGCCGGTCACCGTCCCTGCCCGCGAAGGCTGGTTCCACGAGGTGATCCTCATCGTTGACGCGGGCCCGACCATGGCCGTCTGGCAGCCGACCGTGTCTGCATTGGCGTCGGTGCTCGCCCATCACCGGGCGTTCCGTGCCGTCCACCGCTGGGCCCTCACTGGAGACCGCTCGTCCGTGCAGGTCCGCTCCGGCGCCGGTCTCACCTTCGACCCGGCCGAGATTGCCGACCCGCAACGCCGGCAGTTGATCCTGGTCGTCACCGACTGTGTCGGCGACCTGTGGCGAGGCTCAGCCGTCTGGCAGGCCCTCGAGAAGTGGGGCGAGCGCCTGCCCGTCACGCTCGTCCAGGTCCTGCCCCGTCGCCTCTGGCCGGCCACCGCGATGGGCGACGCCGATACGCTGGTCTCCGGCGTCACCCGCGGCACCCCCAACGGCCGCCTTTCGATCCAGCAGCCGTGGTGGTGGGACGACCCGCGGCCGCCTCGGCGCGCCCTGCCGGTCACCACTCTGGAACCATCCCGCCTGGACCAGTGGGCGCGGATGCTGATGTCCGCCGACCACACACCGTCCGCAGGTCTTCTCCTCTCCCGCAGCGTCGAGGAGAGCCGGCCGGCGTCCGCAGAGCAGCGGGTCAACTTCTTCCGCACGACGGCATCAGATCATGCGGTACGCCTGGCCACGCTGCTGTCCGCGGTCGAGGTGACCTTGCCGGTGCTCCACCTGGTCGCCCAACGCCTTGTCCCCGGCGCTACCGTCGCTCACCTGGCGGAAGTCTTGATAAGCGGCCTGCTGCAGACCGACGGTGAGGACACCCGCTACGAGTTCCGCCCCGGCGTCCGAGTGATCCTTCGCGAAGCGCTGACCACGGACGACACCCTCGACGTGTGGCGCACGGTAGCGCCGTTCCTGGAAGCGGCCACCGGGCGACAGGCACCATTCATGAACCTGCTGTCGAACCAGCCGCCTGATCCGGCACTCCCCGGCGAACTCACCGAACTGGCCCAAGACCTGATCAGCAGGCTGGGTCTGACACTGCCCCCTCCCGCACCGCCTGATCCGACCCGGTTCCGCTGGTCCTTCGTGGCCGGGGCCGATTCCATGAGGGAGTTGCGTAGGAGACTTCGCGCATGGTTCACCGCGCTGGATCTTGATAAGGAGTCCGCCACCAATATGCTCACAGCGGCGAGCGAGGCGGCCGCCAACGCGGTGGAGCACGCCTACCGGGACCGCCCAGCAGGCGACGTGGAGGTCACGGGAACAGTCACCTTGACCGACGTCGAGTTGACCGTCCGCGATCACGGCAGCTGGACCAGTCATGAACCTGGCCCGTCTCGGAACCGCGGCTTCTTCCTGATCAGGGAGATCACGGACGAGATGGTGATCGAACGCGAGAACGGCACCACGGTCTACATGAGGCTGGCACGCCCGCAGCCGTCGGTCGAGGAACTCCTGGCCGAGGCCACCGTTGCCGTCATCACGACGCTAACGGTGGAACGCCATGCCATCAACCAGATATTCGGAGGCATGACAGCAGTCAAGGCCGGACGGTCCGGGAACCACTATCAGATCGGGCGCTTTCCCAGCCGCGATCCGAACCGTCCGCATGTCATCGTGGCCGCACAACCGCCTACGGTCGGCACTTTCGCGGTGACGGCGACCGTCCGCGGCCTCACGCGCGACTTTCCACTCGTCAAGCTGATCGTCAGTTGCGGGCTCGCTTCAGGCGCATCGGACGTCAACCCGGGCGACATCGTGGTCGCGACCAATCTGGTCCAGGAATACCACCGCAGAGAAGGCGAACCGGGACTGTCGCGAAGCAAGCCGAGTCTGCCGATGTTCGCGGCCGAAAGCGCGCTGCGGCGCCGGAACGCCGACGATACGGTCATGAAGGCCTTGGCCAGGCGGATGCGGGACAAGTGGCAGATGCCGTACCCCACCGACAATGGAGCCGGCACGCAGGACCATCCACGCCTTCATCGCGGCCCCATCGTCGACACTGGCGTCCTGTTCCGGGACCTCTCCCACTTCGACGAGGTGATGACGCGTCACGGTGCGAAGGCAGCGGCGATGGAAGGCTCTGGGATCGTGGCAGCAACGGAGACTGCCGGGCTTGAGTGGTTCGCGATCAAGGGCATCGCCGATCAACCCACCGGCTCGAAGGACGACAGTTGGCAGGCGTACGCCGCTCTCGCTGCCGCCTCCTATCTGCGCATGGTGCTGGTCGCCTGCACGCCGTATCCCATCGAGCGATCCTCGACGCCGAGTCGGCCCTCGACCGCCGACCTGGGTGAAATGCTGGACGCGCTGCTGCAGATCTCTGAGCTGAGTTCCCCGGTTGCCCGTCAGCAGTTGATCGGCCTGCTTCGCCCGGCGCTGGCCACGACGATCGCGGAGTCCGCGACCCCTCGCCTGGCGATGCTGGCCATTCTCCGTGCCTGTGTGGACTTCCCCGGTGGCCTGGCGGAACTCGCCGACACTCTGTCCCAGGTCGTGGAGCCGAGCCCGGCGACTCGGCATGCGGTCACGTTGCTTCGCGAGAGGGAGCGCTGACCCACGAGGCGGAGCACAAACGATCTTGAAGTTTGCATGGCAATCGCGCCGCCTGCCGTTGCGTCCTGGGGACCGACTACGCAGGCCGGCGCTCCCGGAGCAACGGGCTGGGAGGCGATCGCCCATGTGAGTGTTGCGGCGATGGCGATCAACCGACTACCCGGCCCACCAGACCATCCGGCACTGGTGCACCGCAGGGCGTCCGTCAGTTCGAACAAGGCGTCGGCTCGCCTGGTCATGCATCGGTAGGGCCGTTTCCGGAACCTCGTCAGTACCTCGATCGCTTCCGCCACCAGCGACTCCAAACGATCAGCGCTAACAGCCTGCCGCGCCGTCGACGTCACACCCCATGCCGCAAAAAGCACGGTCGCGGACAGCGGGATGGCCAGCAGCAGCGCCAGCCTCCGAGCAACACGCACAGCAAAACCTTTCAGATCGCACGGTCAACGACCCATGACACGGCCGGACGCGGAAAGCCGTGACACATCCGGCCCGACAGGCGGCCGGCTGGCTGGATCGCGTGCCAACGAGACGACTTAAGGCGAGATCGATAGATGTCGGCCAGATCTGTCGACCGCTTCCGACATTCCGGCGACAATCCCAGCCCGGGGATTGGCAGGACGACGTTCACGGTGAATGTCGGCAAATTGTTGGAGGTCAACAGCACCTCTTATCGACAACGGGAGCCGGAGCTTCTGATGGCTTTGTCGCCACCCGCATCGTTCGGCGGGCGGTGAGGGACCCCAGCCGCAGCGCGGCACGAGGTCTCCCTGTGTCCACTGCCCCTTGGGAGGGGATGCACCATGACCAGTCCGTCAATGCCGGAGGTCGGAGAGGTCGGTCGTCGGGCCGCCGAGATCCTCGACCGGATGCGCGTACACCCGGCCTACAACCGGTTGCACAGCTCATCGATGAAGTACTCCACCTGTTGGGCCACGTTCACCGGATACCCGGCGATCAGCCGCTGGGCTCTGGAACGCGACGCGGCTCCGCTGCTGACCGAGGCGCTGCGGGTGCTAGCGCTCAAGGCGGCGGTGTTCGAGCTGTCCAGCGGCGACGAGCAGGCCGCCGAGTTGCTGGTGCCGGCGCCGGTGGACGAGATGATCCACGCCGTGCTGGCCCAGTTCACGCTGATGACGCGGATGCAGTCCGACCTGGGCGTCGTCTTCCCTCACGCGACGGAACTGGAGGAGTTCACCTACACCCGTGGGTGTATCACCGACGCCTACTACGCCGCAGCTGGGTGGGGTGAGCAGCCGCTGCGGTACTGGCTGGACTCGGCCGAGGTGACGCGACGGCTCGATCTGCTCAACGACCGTTACCAAGCGGCTGGCCTCGGCCGTGACGGGCGTAGCCACGACTTCGACTTCGACCAGCCTGAGCCGGTCACTGCCGGGGTCAGCGGTTAGCCAGCTCCACCGACAGCACCCGCCGAAGGGCCTTCACCGTCTGCTTCGCGCCGAAGCGTTCTGCGGCCAGCCGCTCGGCGCGGGCTACCGCGGTGAAGATCTGCTCGGCGGGTGCGTCCCGGAGCACGGCGACGAGCCAGCCTTCGAGGTCCATCACGTCGACGGGCAACTCCAGCGCCGCCGATGTCGGCGCAGGCCGGGGCGCGTGATCGGGGACGGGCTCCCCGGCCGAGGCGTACCGGCCGGCAGGCAATCCCACCCGGAACGGGTGCACACACACGGCGACACCGGCGTCGGTGGCCCGCCAGCCGACATCGGGCCGGTAGGCGAACTCGGGACCCGGCCGGTCAACCACATCGAACTGGCCCGGCCCCATCTGCTGAGCGGGACACACGACGCATGTCTGCTCACGCCAGTGCGGAAGCGGCGCGGACATGGCGCCGATCGTACGGCAATCAGGAGGTATCAGGGTATGACGGTCTTATCCCCTCTCCACGTCCTGCCGTCATCGACCGCGCCCTGCGCGACGCCAGGGCGTGGTGCGCGGGGCACACGATCGATGACCGGCCGGCTCTGGTCCACGCGATCCGGGTCGCGGTGACCATCGGTGACCACGTGCCCGCGCCGCCGCATGAGGTAATCGCGGCGGCGCTGCTGCACGACGCACCGGACCTCGCCCCGCCAGCGTTGGACGTGTAACAGGTTCTCACCGCCGGCTACGGGCCTGAGGTTGCGCGGATCGTCGCCACGCTCCAGGCCGAACATCGGGCCCTCGATGAACCCGCGCCGCCCGTCTGTGTCAATGACCAGCCGGTGCTGCTCGCCTCCACCGCCGACAAGATCGTCGCGCTGACATCGCTGCTGCGGCGGGCTCGGGCCACCGGAGACGTGACCGGGTTCTTCGCCCGGCGGCTGGTGCTGTGCGGGCTGCTGCCGCACTTCCGGGCCTTCCAGCAGGCGGCCCACCCGCGGGTGCCGGCCAGCATGTCGGCGCATCTCGATGCCGTCCTCGCCCGGCTCGAACAAGTCACCGCCGCCATCCCTGCAGCGAGTGCGCGGTGAACACCCCCAGGCTCGACGAGCACCTCGTCGCACAGTTGCGGTGTGACCTGCTCGCTGCGGCGCGGCGAGTGCCGACCCGGCGGCAGGGCATCCAGCAGTGGGAGCTGTCCGCCGTTGAACGGCTGTTCTTCGCTGACGGCAGCAGCGTGGTCTGCAAAGTCGCCGCCGCGCCGTTCACCGGCGAGGCCACCGTGCTGCGCGCGCTCAACGCGAACGGAGCCGCAGTTCCGGCGCTCTACGGTTACGCCAGACGCCCCCAGACACTGGGCATGCTGATGGACGACCTCGGCGATCCCGTTCGGGCAGCGACCACAGCGGAAGCCGCCACCGCTGCCCGCTGGGTCCACGCCGCTGCCGACATCACCGGGCTGCCAACATTCGACCAGGCGGGCCTGGCGCGGCTACCCGGACAGGCACTCGACGCGCTCCACGCGCTGCGCCGGCAGGAACGCTTCCCCGACGCCCGCCCGATCGAGGAGTCGCTGCAGCGGCTGGCCGCTGTCGCACAGCGCAAGGCCGACGGCGCCGAACGGCCACCCTTCGGGCTGTGCCACGGCGAGTTCCACCGCAGCTCGCTGCACGTCAGCCGCGCCGGCTGCCGCCTCATCGACTGGGCGAAAGCGTTCACCGGGCCAGGGCTGCTCGACCTGGCGACCTGGTTCGGCACCCGCACGCCGCCCGAACCCCGTCTGCTCGCCCGACTCATCCGCGCCTACGTCGTCGCGGGCGGGCACCCGGACGCGGAAGCCGACCGGGGCGGCCTTCCCGCCGCCCGGTGGGCGCTGGGTTGGCATCGGGTCTGGGCGGCCTGGTGGTTTCTGACCACCGCCGCCGGCCACCACCGGCCCGACACCGACCGGCGTCACGCCCAGGTCGTGCTCCGGCAGCTCCACGGGGCCGCGCAGCTGCTCGCAGCATCACCACCTGCCAACGCCGCCCCTCTACCACTGGAAGCGGGAAGCCCATCGTGAAACGGCTCATCGTCGACACCCACGCCTCGTCCTGCTACTTCCGCACCTCATAGGCGGGGACGCGCAACGCGTTAGTGCAGATCACCGAGCGGCGGTACAAGGCCATACCCCGGCAATGCATCAACGTCAGCCATGCAGGCGAATATGGACCTTGCCCGGATTCTTCATGCCGGCGTTGTCGATCTGGACCTCGACCTCGCGGCTGGCTGTGGAGCCGTCTCCGTGGAGGGGTACCACGATCTGTATCCGTTGGTCGCCTTCCTCAATGCTGATCGTGGCCTCGTCCCCGGCGCTTTCGGTCAGTTGTCGTTCGCGGTGTCGACGCAGTGCCATCCAGAACTGCATGACCACGACGGACACGGCCCCGGCGGTCGCTCCGTTTACGACGCCGCCGATGAGAAGATCGGCTGCCAGGCCCCGGTTCCCGTTCGGGGCGTCGACCGCGGTCACCGGCCCGGGCAGGAAACCGTCCAAGTCGGCTGGGTCGAGTTGGCTGTTCTCAATCTCGAACTGCAGATAGTCGTCGGACATGCCTTCGCTTTCTCGGTGGTGATGGTCCGGTTGACCCGGCGTGTCGGCTACGCGTGCATGATCCACGGGCCGGGTCCTTCACCGGCAGGTGTGCGGGCGTTGAGTGCCCGTGCGAGTGCGGCGTAGGTTCGTTCGGTCTTGGCCACCTCACGGAGGGCGTCGACCACGAGTGGTCCCCAGGTCCGGTCGTTGATGGGGCGTATCGCCGAAAGGACGAGGCTCGCGCCAGCGTCGAGCAGGCTGACCGCCAGGGGCGGTTCGGTCATGTTCCGTTCCGTGGGCCGCTGCTGTTTGCCGCACACGGCGAGTACCACGACGAGACTCGGGTCGACCTGCAGCGTGGCGAGCTCGGACGGCAGGATCCAGCGTTCGTGCATCAGCAGGGCGGACATGCGGCCCAGGTCGGCGATCGGCTCGCCGTGCGTGGAGATCCACAGGAGGTCGGCGAACCGTGCCCCGGCTGCCAGCCGCCCCCAGGCGCAGTCGGCGCCGATATGGGCTTCGCCGCCGAGCAGGCCGGCCACTTCCCGGGCCTCGTCTGCAGCGCCGGGCAGTCCCAGTCTCGTATCCCCGCTGCGGGGGTCGGCGAAGACCTGTACCCGCTCACCAAATGTCGCGGTCGCGGCGCCGAAACCCGGCCGTCGGCGGTGCCGCCGGACCACCACGGCACGCTGCGCCAGCGTCTGTCCGGTGGGACCGGAAATGTTCTCGATCGGCATCGCCTCCCAGGGTGCCCGGAGCCGCAGCGCGATCTGTGTGGCGTCACCGGCGGTGTCGGCCAGCGCCGCCGCGAACTGGTCGGCCGTTGCCGTGCCGGCGGATCCGGGAGCGGACTCCGCCTCTTTCCGGGAGATGTCGACCCGGGTCATCTCGACCGCCACGATGCCTGTGCGGTGGACGGTGATCAAATGTGCGGCCTCCGCGCCCTGCACGACGTCGATGATTTGCTGACGGTCGTGGTCGAACCAGTCGGCGGCTTCAGTTCGCAGCTTGTTCGTGTGTGTGACCAGGATGTCGGCGGCCTGTGGCCGCAGCGCGTACACCCGCCGGAGCGCGTCGGCCTCGGCGGTGGAGAGCCGGGACAACTGGTTGTCGAGGAATCGGCGCACGTCCGGGATCCCGGTGGCGGCGGCCTGGTTCCGCTCCTGGGCGAAGGACGCCATGGCCATCCGCAAATGGAACGGCAGTCGTCTCACGGCGGCAAGATGCTCCTGTTGCCGGCGCTGGAACTCCTCACGTTGGGGCCGCAACGGCTGGGCCCGCACCGCGAACGGGAGGCGTCGGCCGTGTTCGGCTAGCGTCCGCACCGCCCAGCGGCGCAGTTCCCGTTCGGCTGCCTGATCGCCGAGATCGGCGTCCGGACGCGAGGCCGCGAAACGCAACGCCAGCATGTGATCGGTCTTCGCGACCAGTTCGCGGAGCATTTTGCCGATGACCGTTGCGCCGTCCGGAGCGGGATCGATGATCAGTTCCCGGTGCTCCCCGCGTCGGTCGCCGACCGCTAGATCGAGGGCGAACTCCACCCGGGCCCGGGACGGGTTGTCGGAGGAAAGAACCCATGCGGTGAGTGCCCATTCCGGGATGCCCCTGTTGCGGGAAATGTAGCCGAGGAAGCCGTCGCGAGCGAGCATTCCGTACAGCATGCCCTTGAGCTGGTCGAACCCTGCTCCATCCGCGGGCGAACGGGGAGCCACGCCGAGCAGGGCCTCCAACGCCGGAGCCTGCTCGGGCAACGGGCCTACCGAGTAGAGAAGCAGATCGCCCCAGCGATCCACTTCCGCCGGGTCGCTGCGAAGCAGGTGCGCCGTGGCCCGCCATCCTGCGGCGGAGGACCTCTCTCGAAGCGACCTGGTGTCGGCCCGCTCGTCCCGCTTCAGAGCGGAACCGTCCTGTTCGCCGATCAACTGGAAAATGGTATCCCGTTGGGCCTGCACCAGCTCGGATGCCGATGCCGCAAGGCTTGCGTCATACAGTTTGCAGGCGAGGTTCACCGCTCCATCACGGAAAAGGACATAGCCGATATTGGCCTTGATGTCGGCGTCGAACAGCGGCATCGATACCGCGTCGCGCCCCCATCGGGCCAGGTTGCGGGCGGCGAGGTACAGACCGCACTCCGACAGGCGCTTGGCGTAGACGGTGAGGCGGACACCGAGTTCCCGGACGCTGCCGGTCAGCAGGTCCGCACACAGAGCCAGATAGGTGTGCCACAGCACCAGTTCCGCCCGGCCCCCGAGACTGTGGGCCAGATCGGCGGCTTCGCCGTGCAGTGGGGCAAGGGTCCAGAAGTCGTACGTCGGGACGGTCTCCGCCAACCTGCCGAGAATGTCGCGGGCCTCCGCTGGATCATTCCGCGCCCGCGCTTCCTGCACCGACGTCAGAAGAACCGACAGCACCTCCCGGGAATGCCCGCCCGTTTCCGTCTCGACAGAGCCGACCCCCGACGCGGAGACCGGCTCCGGTAATCCGGCACCGATCCGCAGGTCCACGCCCTCGGCCCCCACCATCGAGCCATCCCCCCCGAGCCCGGCGAACACGGAAACGTCCTCGGAGTCGGGCCGATGCCCGGATTTCCCGCTGTATCCGAACAACCGGAGCTGCCGCACGACCAGATCAAGACGCAGCCGGAGAAAAGCCGGATCCGGTGTGGGATTCTCGCGCAACACCCGATCCACCACCGCAGCCGCCGCCCGGTAGTGCTCGTCGCTACGGTCGAAGTCGGCCAGTTCGAGATACGTGTTGCCGATCGCGGCATGGCATGCCGCATTGATCAGATCCGGCAACGTCGGCGCCGACTCGCTCAATGTGTGCAGCAGCGCAAGTGCCTCCCGAAGGTCCCCGACCTCACGCGCGACCGATGACGCATGGTAAAGACCGGTGGCCCTTTCGACCGGACCGTCGATGTAATCAAGTACAGCCCGATAGTCACTCACAGGTCCGGGGCGCAAGGTGCCACAACTCCAGCGGAACAACAACGGCGAGAAGCAGCGCCAGCGCCTGCCCGAGCTCGCGCCTGTCGCTGTCCGGGCAGTCACCGAACGGCACGGACCCACACACAACGACAGCGGCC
Organism: Micromonospora sp. ANENR4; assembly: GCF_015354395.1. Lineage (NCBI taxonomy): Bacteria > Bacillati > Actinomycetota > Actinomycetes > Micromonosporales > Micromonosporaceae > Micromonospora > Micromonospora sp. ANENR4. The sequence continues at coordinate 136,034 of NZ_JADKYQ010000015.1, read as the reverse complement.
TCCCCGACGGAAGCCGGATCGAAATCACCAAAGCCCATGCCAGGCCTGACGGACAGACTCAGGTCGGGCGGTAATTCCGCCTCGCCAAGGTCGACTGCCGCGATCAGATCAGCGAGGCTTCCGTACTCCTGATTACTTCCGGCCGCCACGGCAAGAGCAGCCGAACCCACACGTTCTACCCAACCGGGAGACGTCATACACCGAGACTAGGTTCGGCGGCCGCCAAAGGCGAGCACCCGATCAGGCCGACAATCTCGGCCATGGCGTAGCCAATGCCCTAGTACTCCAACGTCACTTGGCTTCGGCGTTGGGCGTGGCGCGGGCATGAAGACGGCCACCGCGTTGATCATCGATGGTTTGTGAAGACAACCGAAGATCGTGCGGTGGCCGCGTGCCACGCGTAAACCCCGCCGGGTGGCGGGTCATCGTCGGCGAGGCGGTGACGCGTGTCGCTGACCGGTTCATGCGGGCAGAGCCCCGTCGGACCGCCGGGCAGTTCGTGGAAGGGCTGCTGTCGGGCGTGGAACGCAAGACCTGCTGGTCCATCGCGGAACGGGCTGGCCACGACGATCCACAGGCGATGCAGCGGCTGCTGCGCACGGCAGTATGGGACGCCGATGGCGTCCGCGACGACGTTCGGGCCTGGCTGATCGAGGAACTCGGGCACCCCGACGCGGTGCTGGTCTGCGACGAGACCGGGTTCCTGAAGAAGGGCCTGTGCTCGGTCGGGGTGCAGCGGCAGTACACCGGCACCGCCGGCCGGGTCGAGAACAGCCAGGTCGGGGTGTTCCTGGCCTACGTGTCGCCCGAGGGGCGGGCGATGATCGACCGTCGGCTCTACCTACCCGAGACGACGTGGTGCGACCGGCCTGAGCGTCTCACCGCCGCCGGAGTCCCCGACCAGGTCGGGTTCGCCACGAAGCCTGCCCTCGCCCGGCAGATGATCGCCGCCGCCCTGAATGCCGCAGTCCCGTTCGCATGGGTGACCGGCGACGAGGTCTACGGCGCCGACCCCGGCCTACGCGCTGACCTGGAACACCACGGGATCGGCTACGTCCTGACCGTCGGCTGCGACCGACGCGTGCACGTCAACGACGGACGCACCCTGATCCGCGTCGACGACCTCGCCGAGCGGATACCCAGGCGTGAGTGGCAACAGCACAGCTGCGGACCCGGGGCGAAAGGACCCCGCGCCTACCTGTGGGCCTGGATCACCACCGCCACCCAGCCCGGTGAGCATCGATGGCTGCTGATCCGCCGCAACCGCACCACCGGCGAACTGGCCTTCTACCTGTGCTGGTCACCTCGGCCGGTGCCGCTGCACACCCTCGTGACCGTCGCCGGCTCCCGTTGGAGCATCGAGGAGCTGTTCCAGACCGGCAAAGGTCAGGTCGGCCTGGACCATTACCAGGTCCGCAGTTGGACCGGCTGGCACCGCCACGTCACCCTGGCCATGCTCGCCCTGGCCGTCCTGACCCTCCTCGCCGCGCAGCAGCCCGACGCCGCCCCGGAGATCATCGCGTTGACCGTCGCCGAGATCCGCCGACTCCTCAACGCCCTCGTCCTCACCGCGGCGCTACCGCCGGAGCACATCCTGCACTGGTCGATCTGGCGACGAACATCCCAAGCCCGAGCCCGACGAGCCCACTACCAGCGCAGACAAGCGAAGTGACGTTGGAGTACTAAGGGCATAGGTCTGCCAGACCAACGAGCTGGCTGCGTGCACCCACCGGCCAGTCAGGCCGCGTGACTACACCTGTCACCTGCCGGTGCAGCAGACCCCCCGCGATAAGTGCCGCCGGCAAGGAGTTGGTGCTCGCCGTGAAGGAGGCTGGCGACCTGGACGTGGGCAGCGAGGGCAAAGCGGACATGTCACAGGCCGAGGCCCGGGTCACCGAAGCTCAACAGAAGCTGAAGACAGCGTGCCGCGACCTGCTAGGCGAGGAACCCTGGTCCTGACCACGCGGCCGTGCCGTGTCCCGCACCGCGGAGCCTTCACGCCGCCCTGGGCTTAATCGATGGCAGCCTCGGCTCGAACGCGCAACCTGCGCCACGGAGTGACGTCGGCTCAATAGTGGGCGTGGACCTACGTCACCGGATGCCCTAGGACGTCACCGGCGGCGGCCAGTTCGTCGCTGACGAGTACACTCGTCGATCATCGACACGGTTGTCTACTTCTGGACGGTCAAGTGGTCGATCAGCGGATAGTTCAGATCATCAGCGTCGCCGACGTACAGCACGAGCGGCTCGTACTTCGAGTTCCGCAGCGCCTCAAGCACGCCACGAAGTTGCCCTTGACTGCGGCGATGTATTGATCAACGACCAGGGCGACGACGGCAACGGCGAGAAGATTCTGGTGGACGACGAAGCCCTTACCCGCCTGGATGAGGGCTTCGCTTGTGCGGTTACTCGGTGTTCAGGGTGACGATGACGCCCTGGTTCGCGCACGCTGTCTGCAGGCCCGACATGTGCGTCGTCATTGGGCCCAGGAACGCCAGCGCGCCCATCTCCTGTCCATTCGGGATCTGCGACATCTGCCAGGCGAGGTCCATCAGCGCGGTGCCGTGCTCGCGGATGTCGTCGTGGCGGGAGTCCTCGAACACCCTGCGGGCCTGTCGGTACTCGGCTTCGGTGAGCTTGTCATCGCCGCTGCCCTTAGCGCTGCCGTCGGCCTTCTTTCCCTCGCGCATGGCCTTGCAGGCGGCGACGCCGGTGTCCTCGCGGATGAACCGGTCGTACAGGCCGTAGCCGCCGACGGCGAGCAAGAGCACAGCGAGGGCCGCGGCGGCGGCGACGATCAGCGGCTTGCGGCTGGGCGCGGCCGGCGGTGCCGGCGGCGTCATCCCAGCGGCGGTCGGCGGCCACTCGGCCGGCTGGTGCTGGACGGGCGGCTGGCCGTAGACGTCGTGCGGCTGCTGCGCCTGGTACGGGTTGGTCAAGACTGTCTCCCCACGTGACGTGTCGTGTCGATGATGGTTGGGATGCGGCTGCCGCCCTGCCCGTTGTCGGGTAGGTGACCGTGGGTGTGGCCGGTCAGCTGGTGCGGGTCGGTCGGAACGTGCCGACGGAGGCGGCCACATCGCCGGGCTTGTGGCGCCGCTTGTCGAACACGTACGGCTCGAGGAGGGTCCAGCCGTCGGCGCTGAGCTGCGCGAACCAGGCTTGACGGCGGAGTCTCAGGTGCTCTCCGCAGCGGTGCTAGTGTCCGCGAATGCGCGGCACAACACCCCCGCTCAACCAGTGCTCGCCCACGTCCAGTGCTGGGGCGAGATGGCGTGGCCCCTATCGGCTGGGCACCTATGCGCACCTCAGCAGCCTGATCAAGCGACCGGTCGCAGATGCCGCAGCGTGCTGTTGGGGCGGTCGGGTTGGGTTGTCTCCCAGCGTCGCTGCAGCGCGTCAACAAGGTTGGTGATCATGGGTTCGGTGACGTGGCTGTAGATGCCTCGGACTCCGGCGAGGCGGTGGCCGAGCCGTCGGGCCTGGGCGATCTCGGGGATGCCGTCTTCGATGAGCCAGGTCTTGTGGGTGTGGCGTAGGTCGTGGAAGTGCATGCCGGGCAGGATCGGCGGGATGTCTCGCTGGGGGTCGCCGGTGAGGGCGGGAGTCCAGGCGCGGCGGTTGAAGTTGGAGCGGCGTTGGTGGTAGCCGCGGGCGCCGGGGAAGACGGTGTGGTGAGGGTGTTCGGCGAGGTGGGTGGCGAGGAGGTTGGTGAGGAAGCGGGGTAGGCGGATGTGGCGGACGGAGTCGTTGGTTTTGGGTGGGCCGAGGTACAGCTTGCCTTCGACTTCGTGCAGGGCGCCGGTGTCGGGGTGGACGTAGATGCTGCCGAGGGTGAGGTCGAGGTTGTCTCGGTGCAGGCCGGCGAGTTCGCCCCAGCGCATGCCGGTGTAGGCGGCGGTGAGGATCATGAGGCCGTCGGAGGGTCGACTTTGGCGGGCGACGATGGCGGCGACTTGTTCGGCGGTGGCGTGGGGTCGTTCGGCGCGGATGCCTTTGGGGATGCGGATTCCTCGGCAGGGGTTGAAGGGAATCCGGCGGTCCTCTACGGCTTCTTGCAGAACCATCGACAAGACCATGATCACGTCGGCGACGGATCGGGGTGCGAGACGTTTGCCGAGGGCGACGGCAAGGGTCTTGATGTGTTGGCGGCGGATGTCGACCAGGGGTAGCGGGCCGAGGGTGGGCAGGATGTGCAGCCGCAGGTGGCTGCGGTAGGCGGCCCAGGTTGCGGGGGCTGCCTGGTGGGTGGACTCCCAGATGGGCACCCATTCGGCGAGGGGGATGCGTCCGCCGCGGGGGTCGATGAAGGTGTCGCGGGCGACTTCGACGTCGATTTCTTTGGCGCGGATGACGGCGTCGGCGCGCCGGTCATGGGTGGAGTCGGTGGTGACGGTGCCGTCGGTCATGCGGAGGCGGACGCGGAACTTCATGCCGCGTTGTTCCACCCAGGCCATGGGTTACTCCATTCGGTGCGGGTGCGGTGCGTCGGTGATGGACGCGTGACTTCGCGGGTTGGGTCAAGTCGGCGCTGGCGGGTGGCGGCGCCGGTGGGTGCGGCGGCCGGTGGCTGGTTCTGCTGCTGCGGTGATGAGGGCGGCGAGGTCGGCGGCGGAGAAGCGCAGGTGTTTGCCGAGGAAGGTGCAGGGGATTTGGCGGCGCCCGGCGCGGCGGCGTAGCCAGGATTCCGGGATGCGCAGCAGCGCTGCGGCTTCGGCTGGTGTGTAGAGGCGGGGTTCCTGCTCGTCGTGGTGTCCTGTCGCGTGGGCGGGTGTGGGTGGCGGCGGTGGGCGCCGTAGTGGGCGGGGCGGGTTGTCGCGCACGGTGGGCTCCTCGCAGGCGCGGGTGGGGCGGGCTCTTCGCGGGTGGATGCCTGGTCGGCTTGCGAAGAGCCCGCGGGTGGTCAGTGGTGGCGGCACAGCAGAAGGCGCAGGGCGGTGGCCGCTTGGGCGGGGACGACGCCGTTGCCAAGGACGCGCAACGCGCCGGTGCGTGGGAGATCGAGGGTGGGGTCGGTGACCCAGTGGGCGGGTAGGCCCATGAGCCATTCCACGAACGGCGGTGCGAGCACGGGCTTGCCGTGCTGGCCGGGCTGGGCGGGCGCGGGAACGGGGCGGCCGATCAGAAGCTCCCAGCGTGCGATCGCCGGGGCGTAGATCTGCCACGTGGTCTCGTCGGGTCTTCCGAGCGCGCCGCTGCTGAGCTGGGCGAGGGCGGCGCGTAGGTCGGGGTCTTTGTCGCCATGGTGGCCGGCGCTTCCCGTGTAGGAGGTTCGGGGCTTCGATAGGCCAGGCACCAGAGATGGCAGGGGGACGTCCTCGTGGGAGCCGCTCTTTCCGGGGCAATCCTTCTGCCTGTCCGTCACGCGCGGCGTGGGGAGGAGCACCTGTGACAGCGGCGGTCGGAAACCGTCACCTGCGCGGCGGCCGGGGGTGCCGGTGTCGCTCGCGCGTGGGGTCGGCAACAGCTGGTGGCGGATGCCGCTCGAGGCGACGACGTCGGGCAGACCGCGCTGGTGCCCGGGTCCTTTGCCGTCACGGGGCACAGGGTGTCGGCAGCGTTCGTATCTCTTCTCCCCTCTCCGGTGGTGGCGAGCAGGAACAGCCGGTCCCGTCGATGCGGGGCGCCGATGTCGGATGCGCGTAGGCATAGCCAGCTCGTGTCGTACCCGAGCGCGGCCAGGTCGGCGTGGACGACGTCGAGTCCGCGTGTGCGGAGGGCGGCGACGTTTTCCACAAAGACGACGGGCGGTCGAAGAGCGCGAACAGCGTGAGCGACGCTTGTCCACAGGTTGCTGTGGACACCGGTGATGCCGGCGCGTTTGCCGGCGTTGGAGATGTCCTGGCAGGGGAAGCCTGCGGTGAGGATGTCGACGGGCGGCACGTCGGTCCAGTCGATGGTGCGGATGTCCCCGAGGTTCGGCACCCCGGGCCAGTGGTGGGCGCAGACGGTGGCGGCATGCCGGTCGGTTTCGGCGTACCAGGTGAGCTGGCCGCCGAGCACCAGCTCGACGGCCATGTCGAGGCCGCCGTATCCGGTGCACAGCGATCCGATGCGCGGTGCGGGTCGGTGGTCAATCACGCACCTCCGCCGCGTCGAACTGCGAGGGCTCACCGCGCGCGGCCAACAGCAGACGGCAGCAGCTGTACCGTCCCGCCGCGCGACTCGGGTGGCGGTGGGTAGGCCTACTCACGCGACCATCCCTCCCCCGAGGGTGTCCTTCAGACTTCCTGAACCCGAATCGGTCTGGCTCTTGCTGAACACGAGGACGTCTTCGTGTGCGATCAGGTGCATGGGGGTGCCGGCCGCCCGGGCCTTGCGGACGGCCTGGAGTTGGAAGAACGACGGCCGGGCGACGAGCCCGCCGTCGCGGACGGCGGCGAGCAGTGCCACGCACCGGTCGACGGGGGTGAGTCCGGCCCGGATGCCGGCGCCGATGACGGCCGAGGGGAGGTCGACCAGTTCGCCGTGCTTGCGCCACGGTCGGGCGGTCACGACGACGACCCCGCCGGGGCGCAGGAGGGTGTGGCAGCCGGTGAGGATCTGGGCGAACCCGTCGGCGAGTCCGGTGAGGTCGCGGTAGGCGAGGTTTCCGCGGTCGGTGCCGTCGTTGTAGGCGTTGTCGAACTTGGCCACGCCGTCGGCGCCGGGCCGGACGAGGCCGTGCACGGTCGGTCCGTACGGCGGCGACGTCACCACGAGGGCGACCTGCCCGGCCAGGGCCCCGGGTACGAGCGACAGGATGCTGGTGGCGTCGCCGCGGATGACGCCGGCACGGCCGGTCGCACCCTGGGTGTGGGCGTGTTTGATGTTGGCGTCGGCGATGTCGGACCAGCGTGACTCGTACTCCACGCCGATCGCGTCGCGGTCGGCGTGGATGGCCTCGACCAGGGTGGTGCCGATCCCACACATCGGGTCGAGCACCAGGTCCCCCGGTCGGGTGTAGGCGGCGACGGCGTGCGCGGCGATCGCGGGGAGCATCCGTGCCGGGTGCTGCACGGACTCGCGCACGTAGCGGCCTCGGCGCTGGACCGGGCCGGTGGCCTGGGCGGTCGCCCACACTGACAGGGCCTCCGGGCCGGCAGCAGACTGATGACCTCCGGTCGGGCCGGTGCTCGTCGAGGCAGCCGGCGTGCTCTGCTCGTTGGGGTCGCCGGCGGTGTCTGCGCGGTGCCTAGCCACGGCGACCACCGCCCTCGCGCCCGGCCCGCCAGCGCGGGGCGTGACGCTGGCCCTGGGCCTGGCTGAAGACCATCAGGTCCGCGTGGACTCGCAGGTGCGCCATCTGCCACCGCTGGTCGGTGGTGGTGAGGGTGAGCAGTTCCTCGTCGGTGACGTGGTAGACGAACGCGTCGCCGTCGGTGTCGGCGGTGACGGCGACGAGGTGCTGCAGGTAGCCCAGTCCGACGCCGGCCGCGGCCTGGACCACGCCGGAGAAGTCCTCCGGGCCGGCGGTGATGCCGGCCGGGACGGTGACGACGAGGATCAGGCAGCCGCCCGGTTGCAGCAGCGCGGCGCAGGCGGTCAGCAGCCACGCCAGCCGGACCCGGTTGGCGGCGGCGTGCTCGTGCAGGGGCCAGCAGGCGACCACGAGACTGGTCGCCTGCTGCAGGGAGCCGCCGGGTGGTGGGTCGGCCGCCGTGCCGGTCGGCGGGTGCAGTTGCGGGTCGGTGAGATCGTCACCGAACCAGGCGCCCATCTCGGGCAGGTCGTCCTCCTCCCCCGGTTCCGCGCCGCCGCCGGTGGTGCCGGCGGGCGGGGCCGCGGTGGCCGGGCCGATGATCAGGCTGCACGCGTCGGTGAACCACGCCGGGTGGTGACGGCGCGCTCCGGCCGCGCAGGCCTGGGTGAGGGCGTGGTCGCCGGTAACGTCGACGACCGCCTCGCCGGGGCGGCTGTAGGCGGCGATGAGGCGGCCGGCCAGTCGGGCGCCGATGCTGCGTCCGGCGTCGCCCGGGATACGGGCGGTGCGCCAGACGGTGAGCGGTACCGGCGGGTCACCGGCGACCAGGTCGATCGTGGTGGGGTCGACCGCGGCCAGCGGGCCGGTGTCGACGGTGGGATCGGGATGCGGGTTGTGGTGCTGCGGCGTGTGCTCGCTCATGTGGTGTCGGCTCCGCGCCGCGCCGTGGTGCGCTGACACCCTCAAACCGGTGTTTGTCAGCCGTGGCGAACACCTGCCAATCTCACGGTGATCTCACGAATCTCTGACAGCCGGTTCCCGTCCGCTTAGCTGTCCATGGGCTCCCGGATGTTCACGCGGGCGCCGACTCCATGGGTCGGATCAATATCGGGAGGCTGCCAGAGCCGACGATCGACCCAGTTCTGTCAGCCGCCCAGTGTCACGGCCACCTCGGCCATGCCAGCGGCGTACGCCAATGACACGGGGTGCTGGCCGGCATTGTCAGACCGCTGTCCGACTTCGCCGGACAGCAACGGCGTCACCGGGGGCACCGGCTCCGAAGCTGTCATTCGGACGGCGGCTCGTCAGACCGTCACGGCCCGGCGGACGGACGCTGTCAGCCGGGGCATGCCGGCGCACCCCACGCCCCGTGGCCGCCGACAGGCGGCGGGGCGTCCAGCCGATCGCGGTCTGTCACTGTTCGCTGTCCAGCGCTGTGAAACGGGCTGGGATGCGTCGTCGGACCCGCGCCGCGATGGCGCGTCCTCTCATCCGGCCGCAGCTGCGGAGCGTGTCCGTCCGTCTCTGGTCGTGTCAGAGCGCAGGTCAGCGTGGCGTATCAGAGCGCTGGACGTCGACGTCGGTCGTCGGTGAGCGGTGGTGTCGCCAGAGGCGACTGATGGCGTCGACCCGGTGTCCATGTCGGCCAGCCTGCGTTGTCAGGGGTCCGTGAGGCCGGGGTGGCGCAATGGCGGTCAGGCGTGCCGGCTGCCGCTTCGGCCCGTCATCGACATTCGTCTCTGACATGGGAGTTCCGGACATGACCTCCTCCGCCACCGGCTGGCCCGACTCGCCTCTGGACGCCGTGGACACCGCCTTCGCCGACCTGACCTGCGACCCCGACCCGTTGTCCCTGGACCTCGATTCGCTTGTCGGGCAGCTCGGTGATGACACCGGTCTACCCAGGGGTGTCATCGCGCTGCCGGCGTTGCGGCAGTGGCTGCTGGAGCATCCCCGCGCCTACACGGTGCGCGACGTGGTGTGGCGGGAGCTGATCCGCCGCGCCCGCCTCGACGGGCCGGCCTGGGTCATCGCCGCGGTCGCCCTGGCGATGCCGGCGCTGCGCCGCTACGCCGGCCGACTGCATACCGGCTGGGCCGGCGACGCCCACGACCTGGACGCCGAGATCCTCACCGGTTTCCTGACCGCCCTGCGCGACCGGGTCGACCTGGCCCGCCCGGCGCCCTACGCGGCGTTGTGCATGGCCGCGTGGCGGGCCGGCCATGAACTGCGGCAGCGTGCTGGCGCCGAGGCCGTGCCGGTGGACGACCTCGATCACGTCACCGGCCCGCGTACTCCGAGGCGGCCCTACGGGCATCCAAACCTCCTCGTACGCCGCGCCGTCGAGGTGGGCATCATCGACGAGTGCGATGAGCAGCCCTACATCGACCTGCGGCTGGGCCGGCGGGCCATCGAACCCATGGCCGCCCGGCTCGGCATGGAGGTCGACACGCTGCGGCGGCGCGTCGAGCGCATCGACGTGCGCATCGCCGAAGCGCTCGCCGCCGGGCTTCTCACCGAGGTGATCTCATCGCGGGTGCAGGAGGACCTCGCCGCGGCAGCCGAGCGACGACAACACATTCGGGCCTCCCGCGGCGCCGGTCCGCGACCGGCCGCCGCGCGGGTGAAGCTAGCAGCTGCCTGAGGGGCCATCCCCCGTTGAGCGCCCCGACGCGGGCCCGGCCATCTGGTCGGGCCCGCGACCGTGTGCGGCGACCCTGCCATGCCGCATCGGCAACCGGTTCCCACCTCCCGGGTACGGCGGCGAACCGCCGTACCCGGGAGGTGGGCCGGGCTGTCGGGACTCTCACCACGGCATCCAGGGAATGTCGGGGAGGCGGCTGTGAGGTTCCGGCGCCGATGCTGAGAGGCGGTTCCGTCACCAGCGGCATGCTCGCACGAAAGGGCGTGCAGGCCAGGGTCGTTAGAGGTTTGTGAGGTGGTGTCGGAGCGCTGTGGGACAGGCAGGTGTTCGCCAGGGCTCACAAACGCCGGTTTGAGGGTGCGGAACTCCTCCGGCGCCACCACGGCGTCATGCGGAGGTTTGGTTTCGCCCGCCGTCGGGCCGGGACATAGGGCTGACACGGGACCGGGTGCCTCGGGTGCCGCGCCACGTTGATGCGCTGACACCTCATCGATGACCGCTGACCCGAACGGGAGGACGAGCTCCTCCCGAGGTTCACCGCGCTCCCCTGTCCGGCATGTGTCTCCCGAGCCCGGCGGCGGCACCCCGACCGCCGTTTCGACGATCGCGCCGGCCGTGAGCCGGTGCGGGAGGTGCAGCCACCCATGTTCCCCACGTTGTGGGCACGTTCTCGTGCTCTGACCATCGCGCTGTCCACGCTTCGCCGCGTCGCCCGGGTCGCCGCGCCCGCCGCGGCTGCCCTCGGGATGCTGGCCGTGCCCGCCGTCGCCTACGGCGACGCCGGTGAGCCGGTCATCCTGGCCGTCAACGACCTGCCCACCGTCATCGCCAACCTGCAGGCCTGGGTGATGGGCATCCTGGCCGCCGTCGCCACCCTGTTCCTGGTCCTGGCCGGTGTGTACTGGGCCACCGCCGGCGGCGACCCCGTCCAGGTCGACAAGGCCAAGGGCGCGCTGAAGAACGCCCTGATCGGCTACGGCCTGGCCGTGCTCGCGCCCGTCCTGCTGAGGGTCGTTCAGGGAATCGTCGGAGGCTGACGATGGCCTGGGCGCTCAACCAAATCCTCGACTGGTTCGCCGGTCTGCTGCTGGACTGCCTGAACGGGCTCATCACCGCGATCACCCGCGCACTGCTGATCACCCCGGACGTCACCAGCCTGCCGCAGGTGCAGGCCCTGACCGGACGGTCAGTCTGGGTCGTCGACACCGTCTTCGTCCTGGCGTTCGTCACCGCTGGTGTTCTCACCATGGTCGCCGGCGGCGACGAACGCGCCCGCTACACCGCGAAGGATCTCCTGCCGCGGTGCGTCGTCGGGTTCGTCACCGCCCACTTCTCGCAGCTGATCGCCGGCACGCTGATCGAGGTCGCGAACGCGTTCACCACCGCCCTGACCGCGCAGGACTTCAACGGTGACGGGGCCCTCGACGCCGTCAAGACCCACCTGATGGCCGCGCGGGACCAGAGCGCCGGTCTGCTGTTCGTCGTCTGCCTGGCGATCATCGTGGTCCTGCTCGCCGCCACGGCCTGCAGTGTGATCGTCCGCTTCGCGGTCGCGCTGGTGCTCACCGCGGTCGCTCCGATCGCCCTCGCGTGCCACGCCCTGCCGCAAACCGAGGGTGTGGCCCGCCTGTGGTGGCGGTCGTACGTCGCCATGCTGGCGATCCCGGTGGTGCAGGCGTTCGTGCTGTTCGCCGGCCAGTGGATGCTGCTGGACACCAGCGCCATGATGCCGCTGCTGGGCCTGCCGGTCGAACCGGGCGGGACGCTCAACCTGTTCGTCGTGATGGTCCTGCTGTGGACCACGGTCAAGGTGCCTGCGCTGATGCGCCGCTACGCCACCAGCGGCGCAGGCGGGCACGGCGGCAACCCGGTCGGCGCGGTCGTGCGGGTCGTCGTGGTGCAGCAACTCACCCGCGGGCTGCGCCTCCCCGGCCTTGGGGCGGTGCGACGATGAACCGCGACCACCGCGACGAACAGGCCGTCGCCGCCCGGATGCCCGCCGACGTGGACGCGCCGGACAAGGTGCTCTACGGGCTGACGTTCCGGCAACTCGCGATCCTCGCCGTCGCCGCCGTCATCTTCTACGGCGCTTGGCGCGCCCTCCACGCGATCGTGCCCGCACCGGTGCTACTCGGCGCCGCTGTCGTCCTCGGCGGCCTGGTGTTCGGCCTCGCGGCCGGCCGCCGCGACGGACTGCCCATGGACGTGTGGCTGACCGCCGCGGTCCGCCACTCCCGGGCACCACGTGCTCTGTCCACTACCGACACCACCGCGAGGACGCCCGAATGGGTGGAGATCCCGGCGTCGAGGGTGATGCTGCCGGCTCCGTTGAAGTTGCCTGCCGACGCCATCGACGATCACGGGGAGATCAGCCTCGGCGGTGTGAAGGCGGCGATGGTCGCGGCGACCAGCGTCAACCTCGCGTTGCGCACCGCCGACGAGCAGGCCGCCCTCATCGACACCTTCGGCCGGTGGCTCAACAGCCTGTCCACGCCGACGCAGATCGTGGTGTCGGCACAGCCGGTCGACCTGCACTCCGCCGCCCGCACCCTCGCCCAGGCGGCAGAGGCCACACCGCACCCAGCTCTCGCCGACGCGGCAGCCGACCACGCACGGTTCCTCGACGACCTCGCCGAACGGCGCGACCCGCTACGCCGGCAGGTCCTCATCGTCACCCGCACCACCAGCGGCGAACGGGGAGAGCACGCCGCCCGGCGCCGCGCCGACCAGACGGTCCGGTCCCTGTCCGGGCTGGGCGTCACCACCCGCGCCCTGGACGGCCACGCCACCACCGCCGCCCTGGCCGCCGCGGCCGACCCCTACCGGCCGCCCCGCCCCGGCAGCCTCGCCGCACCCGACACCACCATCACCGCGCCTCCGGCGAGGAGGCCACGCACCAGGAGGACACCGTGATCACCGTCAAGCGCCGACGCACCCGGAACGACGACAGCACCAGCCCGCCGTCCGCGGGACTCGCGGCGACGGTAGCTCCTGCCTCGGTGGAGGTGACGCCGCGGTTCCTGCGAGTCGGGGACGGCTACGCGGCCACCCTGGTGGTGACCGGGTATCCGGCCGAGGTCGGGCCGGCGTGGCTGGAGCCACTGCTGTCCTGGCCCGGCCGCCTCGACCTCGCGTTGCACATCGACCCGATCCCCGCCCCGGTGGCGGCGTCCCGGCTGCGCAACCAGCGCGCCCGGTTCGAATCGTCCCGGCGGGCCGATGCCGAGAAAGGGAAGTTGGCCGACCCGTCCGTGGAGGCCGCCGCCGACGACGCCGCCGACCTCGCCGAACGCCTCGCCCGCGGGGCGGCGAAGCTGTTCCGCGTCGGCCTGTACCTGACCGTGCACGCCCGCACCGAAGCCGAACTCCTCGACGCGTGCGCGCAGGTGAAGGCCGCGGCCGCGTCGACCCTGATCGAGGTGCAGCCCGCGACGTGGCGGCACCTGCCCGGCTGGACCACCACCCTCCCGTTGGCCACCGACAGTCTGCAGATGCGCCGCACCATGGACACCCAAGCCCTGGCTGCCGCGTTCCCTCTCGCCAGCGCGGATCTGCCCGCGCCGCTGCCCGGCGACCCGGCCACCACCGGCGGGGTGCTGTACGGGGTCAACCCGGACTCCCAGGGCATCGTCTGGTGGGACCGGTGGGCGCAGGAGAACCACAACAGCGTGATCCTGGCCCGCTCCGGCGCCGGCAAGTCCTACTTCGTGAAACTCGATATCCTCCGCCAGCTCTACCAGGGGGTGCAGGTCGCCGTCGTCGATCCCGAGGACGAATACCTCCGCCTTGCCGACGCGGTCGGCGGGACCATCGTGCGGCTCGGCGCACCCGGCGTGAAGATCAACCCCCTGGACCTGCCAATCGGGGATAACCGACCGGACGTGCTCACCCGCCGCGGCCTGTTCCTCCACACGTTGATCAGCGTCCTATTGGGGCAGGTGCCGCCACCCGCAGAGCGCGCCGCCCTGGACCGGGCGATCCTGCAGGTGTACCGGCAGGCGGGCATCACCGCTGACCCGGCCACCCACCACCGGCCCGCTCCCCTGCTGAAGGATCTGGCCGCGACACTGCGGGCCGACGACAACCCGGCCGCCCACGAGCTGGCCGCCCGGCTGGCGCCGTGGGTGGCCGGCTCGTTCTCCGACCTGTTCGACTCACCGACCACGACCCGCCCGGACGGGCACCTCGTGGTCTGGAGCCTGCGGCACCTGCCGGACGAACTGCGCACCGTCGGCACCCTGCTCGCGCTGGACGAGATCTGGCGGCAGGTCGACCTCCCACCTCAATATCGGCGGCGGTCCCCCGAAGGATCCCGCCCGCAAGGCCGGCGGCTGGTGGTGGTGGATGAGGCGTGGCTGCTGATGCGCGACGGCGAGGGCGCCCGGTTCCTGTTCAAGATGAGCAAGGCCGGCCGCAAGCGCAACGCCGGCCTGTCGGTCATCACCCAGGACGTCGCCGACGTGCTCGGCACCGACCTCGGCCACGCTGTCGTGTCGAATGCGGCCACGCAGGTGCTGCTCAAGCAGGCCCCGCAGGCCATCGACCAGGTCGCCGACGCGTTCGGCCTGACCGCCGGGGAACGGCGGATGCTGCTGTCGGCCCGGGTGGGGCACGGTCTGCTGATTTCCGGCACCAACCGGACCGCGTTCGAGTCGATCTCCTCGCAAGCCGAGCATCTTCTCGCGACCACGACGCCGTCCGACCTCGCCGACCTCGACGACGGGGAGGAGGACCTGTGACACCGTCCCTTGTCGCATCGCCGGTACCGGCGCCCAGTCCGTCCGGGCCGGGCGCCGGTGTCATTGCCCCGCCGAGCGCGCCCACGCGCTGGGTTCTGCACGCCGCCGATTGGGCGGTGGACCGGCCATGGCTGCTCGGCGTCGCCGCCGCCCTGCTGGTCACATACGTCGCCGGGCGCAACCTGCTCGACGGGTGGCGGCACCGCCGCCACGCCGACCGGGCCCGCCTCGTCACGGTCGCCCCACCACCGGAGGTCGACCCGCACAGCGCCGCCGCGCTGTGGGCGAACCTGCACGGCACGCTCACCCCGTCGCGCCGACGGCGGCTGCTGTACGGCAGCCCGCACGTGGTGTGGCAGTACACCTGGACCGGCCGGCAGCTCCTCATCTCGATCTGGGTGCCTGGCACAGTGCCGGCCGGGGCGGTCGAGGCCGCCGTGCGGGCCGCCTGGCCCGGCGCCGCCTGCACCACCGACGACCAGGCCCCGTGGCCGATCCCACTCGACATGCCGGCCGCCGTCGGCGGCCACCTGCTCCCGACCGCCGCGGAGTGGCTACCGATCAACACCGACCACGACAACGACCCGCTGCGGGCGCTGATGTCCGCCGGGTCGCAGCTCAAATCGGACGAGTACGCCTGCGTGCAGATCCTCGCCCGCCCCGCCGCCCCCCGCCGCGCCGCACGCGCCCGCCGCGCCGCCGGCCGGCTCCGCGACGGCAAAACGGCCGTACCGGCCATCGATCCCGCCGCGCCGCTGCTGTGGCTGATCGAGGCGTTTCTTCCCGGCCGCACCACCACCCGCAGCGGCGGCCAGCCGGCCGGCCGCCGGGATCCCGGTGTGGAGCGGGACGTGCGGGCGATCCTCGACAAGACCGCCCAGCCGCTGTGGACGATCGGTATCCGCTACGCCGTCGCGAAGAACAACCACCGTGGTGGCTCCCGGCCGCAGGCCAGGCTACGCGGTATCGCGGACGCGGTCGCCTCGTCGTTCGCCGTGTACGCCGGCCGCAACCGCCTCGCGCACCGGGCGCGGATGGCGCAGCCGGTGGCCGTGCTGGCCACACGGCGGCTCGGATCAGGGTTCCTGGCCTCCACCCCCGAGCTGGCCGTCCTGGCCGCGCTGCCGCGGGATCTGGCCGTGCCGGGGCTGGATCGGGCGCGGGCGAAGTCCATGCCCGCCCCGGTGGCGGTACCGACCGGCGGCCGAGGCACGAAGGTACTGGGTGACGCCGAAGTCGGTGGCCACGCGGTGGCCCTGTCCGTGGCGGATGCGAGGTATCACCTGCATGTGGTCGGATCGACGGGCTCCGGGAAGACCACCCTGCTGGTCAACATGTCCGTCGAGGACATCACCGCAGGCCGGGGCACCGTGGTCATCGACCCGCACGGCGACATGGTCCTCGACATCCTCGACCGGCTCCCCGCCAGCGTCGCCGGGCGGGTGGTGCTGTTCGACCCCGACCAGCCCAACCCGCCCACCCTCAACCCGCTGTCCGGCGACGACCCCGACCTGGTCGTCGACAACCTCGTGTCGATCTTCGGGAACATCTTCGCCAAGGCGTGGGGGCCGCGGATGGACGACGTCATGCGGGTGGCCTGCCTGACCCTGCTGCGGCACGCCAACGTCACCCTCCAGCACATCCCGCCCCTGCTCAACTCCGCGCAGTTCAGAAGCGCGATGACCGTCGGCCTGGACGACCCGGCCGGCCTGTCCGGGTTCTGGCAGTGGTACGACCAGCTCAACCCGGCCCTACGCTCCCAGGTCATCGGTCCCGTCCTCGCGAGGTTGCGGGCGTTCCTGCTGCGCGACTTCGTCAAGCGCACCATGCGCTACCCCCGGTCCAGCTTCGACATGGGCAAGGTCCTCGACGGGGGTGCCCTCCTCGTCAGAATCCCGAAAGGCCAGCTCGGCGAGGACACCAGCAAGCTCCTCGGCTCCCTCGTGCTGGCCCAGGTGTGGCAGGCCGCCACCGCCCGCGCCAGCGTGCCCGCCGACAGACGCCGGGACGCCACGCTGATCATCGACGAGTGTCAGAACTTCCTGACCCTCGCCAACAGTCTCGACTCGATGTTGGCGGAAGCGCGGAAGTACCGGCTGTCGATGGTCCTCGCGCACCAGGACCTGGCCCAGTTCCCGAAGGACCTACTGGCAGCGGCGTCGGCGAACGCCCGCAACAAGCTGTACTTCTCCGTCGCGCCGGAGGACGCCCGTGTGCTCGCCCGGCACACGCTGCCCGAGCTCGACGAGCACGACCTGACGCACCTGGACGCCTATACCGCTGTCGGGCGCCTCGTCGTCGGTGGGCGGCAGACGCCGGCGTTCACCCTCAAGACCCGGCCGCCGAAGCCGGTCGTGGGCGAGGCGACGGCGATCCGTCAGGCCGCAGCGGAAGCGGTTCCGGCGCAGGACACCAGCGCGATCGACGACCTCGTCGACCGGTTCTCGGCCCGACCCGACGACAACCGCCGGTCCCGTGGCAAGAGCGCTCCGAAGGCGAACACCTGAACGCCGCAGGACGGTTGAAGCAAGATCGACAGATCGGTCGACCGAGGTCGACCGAGTCCCGGTCGCCCCTTCCGTGCGGGCTTCACCAGCCCTTCACCACCGATCATCACACCGCACTGACAGATCCGGCCGTCCGGGTCTGTCAGTGCCGCTCACCGGCCGTGTCCAGCCTCCGGTGACCACCTCACCGAACTCAGACACCCTCCCTCGGAGGGACTCCTCTTCCGCTTGGAGCATCCACCGTGTCCACCAACAACTCCGTCTCCCGCTCGGCTTCTGCCTCTTCCTCCGCCTCTTCGCCTGGTTCCCGGTCGTCGTCTCGTCGTGCTCGTCTTGCCCGGCTTCGTCGGTTGACCGCCCGTGATCATCAGCTGTTGCGGTGGCTCGCCGAGCACTACGTGCTGTCCACCGACCAGATCACTACGGCGCTGTTCCCATCGCGTCGCTCGGCCCGGCTCCGACTCGCCCAGTTGCACCAGATGGAGGCGGTCAGCCGGTTCGTCGACGTCACCACCGGCAGCGGCCAGTACCTCTACACCCTCGGACCGCTCGGCACCGTGGTCCACCCCACCCAGTTCAACGACCCGAACCACGCCGGCGTCCGCGCTCCCCGGACCAGCATCGACCGCACCGAACGCATCATCGGCAGCCGCCGCCTGCCCCACCTGCTCGGCACCAACCAGCTGTTCATCGACCTGCTCGGCTACGCCCGCACCGACGGAAACGCCCGGCTGGCGCGGTGGTGGTCCGAACAGCACACCACCGCCGCCTTCGCCGCCGCCTCCTACGCCGCCGGCAGCGGCACCGGTGTCCAGCCCGACGGACACGGCATCTGGCACGCCGGAGGGCGCACCGTCGGGTTCTTCCTCGAACACGACAATGGCACCGAACCCCTCGGTACCGTGCTGCGGAAGCTGCGCGCCTACGAGCAGCTCGCCCGCTACGGGCCCCGGTACCCGGTGCTGCTGCGCGTCCCCGGCCGCCGCCGCGAGCAGCACCTCCTCGACGCCCTCGCCGGGGTGCCCACCGCCATGCCCGTGGCCACCGGCCTTCACGGCGAGCACCCCGCCGGGCCTGCCTGGACGTTGACCACCGACCCCGGGCCGCGCCGCTGGCTGCACGAACTGCCCTGCGACCACGGCCCGGACAACCCGGCCACCAACCCGCACCGCTTCCCCGACACCGCGGATGACTTCAGCGGCCTCGACTGATTCATAGGTGGCATCTGAACGGAGATCAGGGTCTGCGGGCAAGCCGGTCGCCAAGCCGACCATCACGTGTCCGCCCGGGTCTCTACCGGCTGCGGGGCATCGGCCCCCAGCGAACAGGACGTCGCCCAGCGAGGCGGCCGGTGTCATGAGAGATCTATGCTTCCGGCGTGTCTACCGCCCTACATGGCGGTGGCTAGACGCGGGGGAAGACGATGGTGATGGGGGTACCGACACTTGTCGTGTCGCTGACCCGGCCGAACGCGTACCGCGGAATCGCCCTGGCGGTAGCGGCTGCCCCCCACGGCGCACTGATCGTGGTGGAGCCGGGCCGTTACGACGGGCAGGTCGCAGTGCACGCGAAGGACGTCACTATTCGTGCGGCTGCGCCCGGCGCAGTCACAGTAGAGAACCGGGACGCCGCACCTGCGTTCTACTGCGAGGGTGCGAGAGTCACGCTGCAGGGTCTCGTTCTGCGGACATGGAACTCCGATGCGCCAGCGACTGTCTCGGTGGTCGCTGGAACTCTGACCTTGGATTCGTGCACCGTCACCGGGCAGGCGGTCAACGCTGTGATCAGCGAGCGGGGTGCGGCGCACCTGCGCAACTGCCATTTCCATGGGATGCGCCGCGGCGTGGCCCTCATCGACTCCGGCGGACTCGTCGAACACTGCCGGTTGTGGGACTTCGACGAGTACGCCGTGCTGTCCAAACGCGATAGCCAACCGGTCGTGCGGCACTGCCATGTCCAGAATGTCGCTCAGGGCTTCGAGGCGTTCGAGGGCGGACGCGGCACGGTAGAAGACAGCCACTTCATCGGCGTACGGCAAACAGCCGTGGTGGCGAGTGGCCGTTCCCGCCCGACGGTACGCCGGTGCCGGATCTCGGGCGGCCGGGGCAGCGGGCTGCAGTTCAGCGGCTCGGCTGGTGGAGTGGTCGAGGACTGCGAGCTGACGGACCTGGAAGGTTGCGGCGTCGAGGTTTCCGGCGGCGCCGAGCCAGACGTCCGCCGTTGTCGCATTGAACGGGTTGACCGCAATGGGATCTACGTCAACGGCGCGCAGGGCACGTTCTCCGATTGCAGCGTCACCTCCAGCCGTCTACCCGCTGTCGCCGCGGTCAACGGAGCAACACCAGAGATCAACGGTGCAGTGCTGCGGGATGCACGGGACGACGCACTGCTGATCCAGGCCGCGTCCGGCCGGTACACAAACGTCCAGATTGAGAACCCGGCCCGGTACGGCGTGCGGGTGCAGGGCGGTGGGCCGACCTTCACCGACCTGACGGTCAGCGGTGGTGAGGGTGGGATCGTGCTCGATGGCGCCGCTGATGCGGACGTCCGCATCGAGGGCGCCACTGTTCGGGGTGCGTCACAAAGCGGGATAGCCGCTGGGGGCTCCGGCCGGCTCACCGGGACGACGGTGCGGGTAGAGGGCGCGCCAGCGGGCGTGGTCGGGGCCGAGAAGATCTCGATCAGCCTCACCGACGCGACGGTTTCCGGCGGCGTGGTCGGTGTGGTCGGGGCGGGGCAGGCCAGCGTGCGGCTCGACCGCTGCACGGTCACCGGCACGACTGGTTCAGCGGTGGTGCTGCGGGATCAGTCCCGGCTGGACATGCGGGCAGGAGTGGTGCGCGACTGCGGCGGGGACGGCGTCCAGGTGGATTCCGACGCTCCGGTACTGATCGACGGGTGCGAGTTCGTCAGCATCGCCGGCGAACTGGTGCGGGGCGCTGACCGACCGCTCGTGTCGGTACGCGCTTCCCACCCGCACGAGAAGTCGCACGAGCCGCCTGGTTCGGCGGCCGACATCGGCCGTGACGGGGATCCGGATCACGCTGACGGCGGTCGCTCGGCCGATGCTGACGCCGCTACCAGCGTCAATGCGGCGCTGGCGGAACTGGACGCCATGATCGGACTGGCCGCGGTCAAGCGCGAGGTACGAATGCTGGTCAACCTGATCCGGGTCAATGAGCAGCGGCGGCGTGCCGACCTGCCGGTACCGCCACTGAGTCGGCATCTCGTCTTCACCGGTCCGCCGGGTACCGGGAAGACGACCGTCGCGCGCATCTACGGGCGGCTGCTCGCCCAGCTCGGCATACTGTCGAAAGGGCAGGTCGTCGAGGTGGCCCGGGTCGACCTGGTGGGTGAATACCTGGGCAGCACCGCCCTGAAAACCTCCGCGGTGTTCGAGCGTGCGCTCGGCGGCGTGCTCTTCGTGGACGAGGCCTACACGCTGGCCCGCCAGTTCGGCACCGGCTCAGACCTCGGCTTGGAGGCAATCGACACCCTGGTCAAACTGATCGAGGACTACCGGGACCAGGTCGTGGTGATCGTCGCCGGGTACGCCGCCGAGATGGACGGGTTCCTGGCCACCAACCCCGGCCTTGCTTCACGATTTACCAAGACCATCGAGTTCGTCGACTACACCCCCGACGAACTGGTCGCCATCGTCTGCGGGCTGGCCGGCCAGCACGGGTACGACCTGGCGGAGGCGACCAGCGCAGCCCTGCTGGAGCGGCTCACCGAGGCCGTCCACGAACCGGACTTCGGCAATGGGCGCGGCGCACGGAAGCTGTTCGGCGCCATGATCGAACGGCAAGCTGAGCGGCTCGCCGACATACCGGCACCGACATCCGAGCAACTCCGGCTGCTGTTGCCAGGAGACATCCCGCCTGCGGGCAGTTGAGAGCTCCGCACCCGACGGGAGTCGTGAAGCGTGCAGCTTCGGCTGACCACGCGCGCAGGGCGGTGGTAAGGCCGGCGAAGTCTCACAATCTCGCCGGCAACCGGTCGCAGAATCGGGCAAGCGTCTGACGGTCCAGGTCAACCGCACTGCCGACGATCATGGCGGTGGCCGGCGCTGACAGACTCGGCCGCTACCGTCATCGACACCACCTTCACCCACACATCGCTGCACCCGGTCCGGTCCCACCTCGGGAACCACCGCCGCACCCACGGTGCGCTCCGCCCACCCGCCTTCACGGCCGGTCGGCGCCCGCGCCACGCGGCGACCCCGAAGTCGCACCGCACCACTCGCACCCCCGCTCCACCAGCAGCCACTCCGCTGCACCCAACCCCTGTTCGTCCCGAACCGACCCATGTACCCGGTGGGCCGGCCGCTTCCGCGCGCCCAACAGCCCATCCCAACCGGAGGAGGAACCCCGGATGACCGCAACCAACGGTGCCGCGACTCCGCTGAGCCGCTACGGCACCCGCGTGCCGTCGGTGACGCCCCGCCCGGGCCGCAAGCCCGCTTCCGCAGCCAACACCGCCAGCACGACGGCGCCCACCCGCCCGGTGGTCACGCCGACCCCGACGATCAAGACCATGATCGTCTGCCTGCCCGACGGCCTGCCGTCGCAGGCGCTGACCGTCACCCAGCTCGCCCGGCACTTCGGCGTGTCCGGCACCCTGCAGCCCCGATTCTGGGCCATCCCGGGCATGTGGCTGTGGCAGCGGCGTGACCTGGTCGCATCGCGGAAGGGACGTCCGGTGTACTGCGCTGGCGGGCCGGTCAAGCTGCTCGACCTCGCCGCCATGCGGCACGCCGCCGGCGTCGGCGCTGGCATTCGACACGAGGTTTGGCAGCGGGTCGTGCATGGCACCCGGCCGGCCACCCCGTGGCCGACCCTGCTGGCCCGCCATCTGGCGGATCCCGCCCGTTACCCGCGCGAGCGGGCCGAGGCGGACTTCCACCACCAGGCCCGCGTCAACGCGATGCGGATGCACAACGCGGCCAGCTACGGCGCCGGCCACCTCTCCCTGGGGGAGCTGGAGATGTTCCAGGCAGGCCCGATGGCCTACCAGCACTACAGCGCCACCACCGCCGTGTGCGGCGACGCTCTGCTCACGGCGGACGGGCACAAACTCGCACCCGCAAGCGATGCCCTCACCCACCGGGTGACCTACCTCGAGCAGGCGATGCGGTACCTCGACACCGTCGAGACCGACCAGCGGCTGCTCGCCGTCGCCCTGTAGTACCACCGCACCGGAACCGGTCGGGCACCACGGCCCATCCCCTACGGTCGGCGCCAGCCCTGACCGGCTCCACCCCCGTTGCACCCCGCGCCGAGGGCCGGCGCTCTGCAGCCGCCTCTCTCAGCTTGCCCGGGCCGCAGCAGCGGCGGATCCGGTGCCGGCCCCGTGCGCACCACCTGGCGCCCCGGGTCGGGGCGCCCCGCAAGCCCGGCCAGCGAAGTGGCCAGCCGTTCCCTCTTCCACCCTCAGGAGGTTTCCTCGCCATGTCCGAGCGACTGTGGTTCCGCGTCGACGACGTCCTGCCGCTCGCCGAACACGCCGCCGCCACCTGCGCGCACCGCCGGATCCGGCAGCAGTATCGGGCCGGCGTCCCGGACCAGGCCGCGCTCATCTGGTCCCACGACGCCGACGGTGACTGGTTGTCCTCCAACGGCGTCCCCCGCTGGTACGACACCGACGGCGCCGACCACCGCGTCCGCGCCGAAACCTGGACCCACACCGCCACCGGCGCCACCGGCAACCCGATCCCTACCGACGACGGACACGGATTCCTGCCCCTGCACACCGAACACGTCGACGGCCGCCGAGACCTGCTCGACCTGCTCCGCTGCGCCCGCCGCCACGAGATGCGCTGGTTCGGGCTGCACCCGGACCCGGCGAGCGACGTCCGCTACCGCATCGTCCGCAGCCGCGGCGACATCACCCCGCCGCTTGCCACCTGGGCCCCGGCGACGGTGACCTGCGACGTGGTCGGCGGCGGCTCCTACCGCGCCATGGTCGCCACCGGCTACACCACCCTCTCCCGCGCCGGGGTGCTGTGCCGCTTCCCCCGGTTCGCGGTGCAGCGCATGGCCGCCCACCTCGACGCCCTCCACCCCGGTGACATGCCCGGCGAGCATCCCCGGCTGCGGTTCGACGGCGACGAGGTCACCGTCGAGTGGGAGGACGACGACGGCCTGGACAGCCGCTGGGTCGAGCACGACCGGGTCGTCCCGGACGCCAACCGCTGCTACGCCATCGGCGCCTACCAGTGGCCCTGGAACCGTGTCGCGTCCGAGGCGACGACCCGCGCCACCGACCCAGAGGGCCGGTCGCGGTGATCGTTGACGAGGTGTTCCACCAGCGCGGCCACGGCACCTACGAGCTGACCCGGGTGCACCACATCGACGGGTACGTCCTGCGGGTTCGGGTCTGCCGCGATAGCTACGCCACGCAGAGCACGGCGGTCGCTGAGGTCCTCACCCCGCTGTTCACCTGGACGATCATCGCGAGCAGCCCCGGTAGTGGCTGGCACCGCACAACCCCAGCCACGCCCCCGGACGCGACACCGCTGATCACGGTCGCCGACGAGGTACTGCAGCGGGCCCGGCGGATCCTTCCCGTGCCGCCTCCGTTCACCACGCCCGGCCGCTAACCCGCCGAGACCACACCTTCCCGCGCCGCCCTGCCGGCCCGGTCGCACCTCGCGCACCAGCGGACGCCGTCCGGCACCGCGCCTTCCGAACCTCCATCCGCCCGCCGCATCAAGGCGGCCGACCTGGGTCCGCGGTCCACCGTCGCTGACCCGCCTTCTCACTGGCACCACCTGGCCGATGCCCGGCCACCCGCGCACTCGCGCACACCCGGGCACGGCCGTGCCCGGGTTTCCCGCCCTCCAGAAGGGAACCCCTCTCATGAGATCCGCCACCAGGCCGTCCTCCGGCCGCCAGCCCAGCATCGCCGTCATTGGCGGCAGTATCACCGGCCCGGTCACCGCGCTGCTGTTGCTGCACGCCGGATTCGACGACGTCACCGTCTTCGAGGCCGCGCCGGCGTCCGCGCCGCTGGGCGGCGGCCTCATCGGCCTGGAACACCCCGCCCTCGACGTGCTCGACCGCCTCGACATCGGCCAGCACGAGTTCGTGGCCCACGACTCCGAGGCCATCGTTCAAATGACCGTCCGCGACCGCCAGCCGGCCGAGACGATCCGGCGTACCTATCCGGGGCGGAACACCACCTGGACGCTGCTGCACCAGGCGCTGATCCGCCGCCTGCCCGCCGGTGTCCTGCACACCGGTATGACGGTCACCGCCCTGGCCGAGCAGGCCGGTCGGCCGGTGCTGCGGTTCCGCGACGGCCACACCGCGGCCGCCGACCTGGTCGTGTTCGCCGACGGCCGGTCCTCCACCGGCCGCCGGCTGCTGGATCCCGAGCGGGCTCTGCGGTACGCGGGCTACGTCGCCCACCGCGGCGTCGCCGACATCGCCCCCGAGCCCGGCCTGCGGGATTTCCTGCGGTTGCAGCCCTGCCCGGGCGTGCAGTTCAACCTCGCCCCGGTAGCCGGAGGATGCGACTGGACCTTCTACCTCAACTGCACCCGCACCGAGTACGCGCAGCGGTTCGGCGCCGACCCCACCCGCCGGGTCTTCGCCCTGCCCCGGCACGTCAGCCCCGCCGCCCGCGCCCACGTCGACACCCACGCCGACCTGCTCCTCCCGGCCGACCATGCCGCCGTCGTGCACGCCACCACCACCCGGATGGCGGTACCGGTCCTCGACATCACCCCACCGCAGCGCATGGTCTGGCCCGTCGGCGCCGGTCACGCCGTTCTGCTCGGCGACGCCCTCGCCCCCGTGCGCCCGCACACCGCGCGCGGCGCCAACAACGGCATCGAACAAGCTGCCGGCCTCGCTGCCGCCCTCACTCAGCACCGCAAGTACCGAGCTGACCTCACCGCCGCCCTGCGTGGCTGGCAACGCCGACATCTGCCCGCCGCCGTCGCCGCTGTGCACCGCGGGCCCGTCATCGGCCACCAGCTCGGCCTCGGCACCCACCAGCCCGCCTAGTAACCCACCCAAGAGGAAAGGAGGTGGCCCTCGTGGCCACCAAGACCACCGCGATCCTCATCGACGACCTCGACGGCTCAACTGACGACGTCGCCACCTACCAGTTCGCCTTCAACGGCGTCACCTACGAGATCGACCTGTCCGGCGGCAACTTCGACCGGATGGCCGCGGCGTTCGGCCCGTTCATCACCGCCGGACGGCGCCTGCCGAAACAACCCCGGCCACCACGGCGGCAGGACGACACCGCGACCGGCCGCACCCAGAGCCAGGAGATCCGCACCTGGTGGTGGACCGTCAACTGGCAGGAGCTGAACCTGCCCCAGCCACGAACCGGCGGCGTCATCCCCGCCGCGGTGCGCGACGCCTACCACGCCGCCCACTGACCCCGGTCCCTACCGTGCCGTCCGGCGGGCGATCACCGGGCGGCACACCTGGACGCGCCCCGCAGAGTCCCGCATCCCGGGCAGACGACTTGATCAAAACCCGATCCGAAGCGTGCATCAGTGCACGCCTCACCCAGCGACCCCTGCCGAGGGCAGGAGAAAGGGGGCCACGCGCCCATGACCAGCACCCCCACCAGCACGACCACCGGCACGGCCGCACCAGCGCCACTGGCACCCAGCGTCGAGAAGGTCCTCGCCGCGCTGCACCGGCTCGGCGAGGCCACCGCCGCCGCCATCGCCACCGACGCCGGCCTCGGCTACTCCACCACCACCCCGAAACTGCGCACCCTGCACACCGCGGGGCTGGCCGAGCCCACTCGAAGCGACACCGGACCCACCCTGTGGCGGCTGACCGACGCCGGCCGCGCGCATACCGAACAGGGCGGACACGGTGAGCCCGCAGCGGAGCCCGCTACCCGCGACACCGACACACCCGGTACCTCCGCCGGTCACGGTCCGATCGGCGACGACAGGCAGGGCACTGGGGAGGCTGACGACAAAGACGGCGACGATCGGCCAGCCGTTGAGGCCGCCGGCGGGCAGCCGAACGCCCTCCAGGAATCGGCATCGCCGGCTCCTGGTGATGCCGACGCGGTAGCCGAGGCGGCCGCTGAGGCCGAGGGCACCGAAACCGAGCACGGCGACGACAACGCCCGCTCGACTGCCGAGCTCGAGGTGCCAATCGCGGTCGACAGCATCGGCCAGGCCATCGGAGCGACGTCCGCAGCGAACGATGCGGACGCCGAACCGGCCACACCGGATGGTCTGCCTGCTGGCACGACCACCGACAGCACCACGGGTGAACCCAGCACGGAAGCACCGGCCGCGCCGCCGACCACGCAGACGACGGGCGAGGCGGCACAAACCCCTACCCGGCGGGCGTCGGGCTCCCTGCGCGGCGCGATTCTCGACGTCCTCGAGGCCAACCCCGGCCGGCAGTACAAGGTCAGTGAGCTGTGCAAGCTGGTCGACCGGGCCAACGAGGGAACCGGCGCGAAGAAGGCCAGCGCGGGCGCGGTCCACAACGCCGCCGTGAAACTCGTCGGAACCGGGCGAGCGGTCCTGGTCGCCGAGAAACCCGCCACGTTCGCCCTCGCCGACCCGACCGCCTGAACGACCCCGCCCTGCCGGTAGCCCGGAGGCGGGCGTCGAACTTCCCGGAACCACGCCCGCCCCCGGTGCTCCTTACTACAGAAGGAGCGTCCGAAGTGTCTCCCATCCTGACCTCGATCGTCACCGCCGCCGGTGGAGTCCTCGCCGGTCTCGCCCTCGCCGCAGCGCTGCTGTGGCGCCAGCAGCAGGCGCTGGCCCGCGCCCGCTACGCCGCCGGCCACGACGACACCACCGGCCTACCGAATCGGCGGGCCCTGCTCGCCGCCCTCACCCGCGCCACCCGCGCCGATGCCCCGTTCGGGCTCGTCCTGCTCGACCTCGACGGCTTCAAAGCCGTCAACGACACCTTCGGCCACGAGGCCGGCAACGACGTCCTCACCGAGGTCGGCCGGCGGCTGGCCGCCCTGCGAGGGCCGGTGCGCCTCGCCGCGCGCCTGTCCGGCGACGAGTTCGCCCTGCTGGTCGACGGCGGCCCCGACGACGTTGCCGCCGCAGCCCGCGCCGCCTGGCGGGCGGTCGGCCGCCATTCCGTCGACCTCGGCGCGCACACGCTGACTCTGCGCGCCAGCGTCGGGCATACCAGCGCCGCCCTCGGCGTCAGCCCGCGGGCCCTGCTGCACCAGGCCGACACCGCGATGTATCAGGCCAAACAATCCGGTGCCGGAGTCCATGGCGCCACCGCCATCAACAGCCGCACCGGACCGCCGCCGGGTTCCCGCCCGCGGGACCTGCGTCGCCGCTAACCGCTCACGGACACCGAAGGGGGTCGCCCGCCGACGACGTGCGCGAGGACAGCGTTCTGCCGCGTCTCGGCGGGCACTCGTGGATCGCCCTGCCCTGGCAAGATCACGGCGGGAGGTCGAGTCATTGCAGTACACGTGGGTTTCGTCGGCTGGCGGGCCGCTGCTCGTCGCCCCGCAATCGGCGCTGTCACTGTGGAGCGGCGCTGATAGCACGGATGGTCCCGTGGAGAGCTGGGGGGACTACGGCCGGGCGTGCGCGATCGACGGTTACGTCGGCGTGGTCGCCGTCGGTCAGCGGCAGGCGCTTGTTCTGGGCGATGAGCCGGCAATGACGACGTACCTGTCCTCGGAACGGCTGTTCCTACGGTGGGCACCGGCGTACGAGGAAGACGACCTGGTGAGCGCTGCACGCCGAGCGGTACGTGATGTCGTGGATTGGGACGCATATGAGGATGTCCGCTGGGTGGTGAACGGGCCAGTCGTGCTGTTCGATTCGGCGTGGCCGGGGGCGGAGTTGGAGCCCGACAACCACCTCGTGATCGATCTCTGCCCGGGCGAATACCGGGTCCGTGCGACGTACCGCGCCGATGGTGACACCTGGATGGTCCTCGTTCAGCTTCAACCCGTGTCATGAACTCGCACTACCGGGAGGCAGACGCAGATTTGATCAGGACATCCGGATCTGCCGTCGGCCGGACGCAATGGGTTGCGGGCACCGGGCAGCATCCGCGTTCCCGGCAAAGTGCTCATCCACCCGCCGAGGCCGCACATTGCAAGGAAATGCGTCACTGCCAAGATTGTCGTGAATCATCCGGCGAGCCGTCACACCCGATCAAGGGGACACGTGCTCGTCCAGTGCGGCGCCGATCATTGATCGGAGTCGCGCGGCGTTGTCGTAGACCTGCTGGTGACGCTCACCGAACTTGATGACCGGCGTCCGGAGCGCCGCTTCCTCTGCGAAGTGGTGCACCGCGCGGCACAACGTCACCTGACCGGCGGCGAAGAGGCAGTTCGCCAGATTGGTCAGCAGGTTGCACCAGTTGATGCTGAAGTCCCAGGGAACGGTTCGCCAGTCGAGAAGAAGGGCGATGTTGCCCGTGGTGATCGGCATCAGCTCGCCCGACTGCCGGCGGATCCGGCAGACCGCATGCCACTGGAGGACCACGGCGACGACGTAATCGCCCGTCGCGTGCAGCAGGTTGCCGTAACGACCCACGAGCAGGGCGAACTCGGTCGTGCCCAGCGAGTCCCGGCCGAGGTCCAGGGCAGCCTGGTAGAGCGTTTCCGCCTCGGCGAGGCGGCCCCGTTGGCGGACGACGGCGGCGAGATATCCCAACTGCTCTGCTCGTTCCGCTGTACCAAAATCGCTGCTTTTCTCCATGATCCGGCAGACGAGGGCCCTCGCGGCCTCCGCCTCCTGCAGCTCCGCGCGGTCCCAGTGGCGCTCCGACGCCTCAAGTAGCAGATCAGTGACCGGCCGACCCACGATCAGATAGTCGTCGACGATCTCGGCGAGGTGCTTGAGCGCGGTGAGGACCGGCAGCCCGGTAGGGTCACGGTCGGTGTTGTCGCCTCTGAGGATGCGTTCGAGCAGCTTCGTCGCCGCATTCAAGATGATACGGTCCGAGTCCTCGGGCGAGAAGCACCTCAGCAAGTGGATGGTGCTGTCGCGAGCTTCTCTCGCCCCGAGGACCGCAACGGCCGAGCTGGCCGTCTCGACGGCGCTACCTATGCGGCCCTCGGCGTGGTCGATCGCGGCGCGGATCAGCGTCCGAACACCCTGAGGCAGAGCAGAGCAAACCTCTTCCGGAAGATCACGAAGAGCGTCGAAGTCGCGGATCCTGGCGAGCTGGTCGGCCAGGGCGATCGCGCAAGCCCCGGTATAGTCGATCTCCACGCCGACGCTCCGGGCGCCCAGGCTATCCCGGTATCTGTGTATCGCAGCCTCGCTCGTCACGCCCACCCGGAGGACATTGACGGCTTGATCCGGTGGCAGGAGCCCGACGCGGGCGAGCACGAAGGCCGCAGCGCCGGACAGATGGCAGTCCGCGGTCGCGACCTCGGTCAGGATCTGCGTGGCGGTGTGGGTGTTTTCGTCCTTGACGGCGAGCACACCACGCGCGAATCTCAGAGTGGCGGAGTCGGCGACCCGCGGATCCTTGTCGATCGTCGTCAGGACCGTGCTCAGCTCCTCGCGGCTGGCGCCGACGGCGGCCGTGTAGGTCCAGAACTCGACGAAGTACTGGAGCATCTTCCGGTTGTCGAGGTCCGACGCGAGCTGAGCTCCCTCACGGGCAACCACAGCCAGAGACGCGTAGTTGACGCCCGCGGATAGCATCGTGGTCAACAAATGGTGACGGTTGTGCAGGCGCCGGTCGCGCGACGGCGGACCGAGGGCTTGCTCCTGGATGAAGTACTCGATCGCCAGCGACAGGTTCCCGTTCGCAGCGGCGAGTTCGCCTAGGAGATGAAGCGTCTCACACTGGTTCCACCGCACCATTCCTGGATAGGCCCGGATTAATGATGCGACGGTGCGCGTCGCCTCGTCGATCCGGTTCAGCTTGATCAACGCGAAAGCTTCGAGAATGCGGGCACCGTGGGCGTCGCCCCCGGGCTCGGCCGACAGACGCTCGCGCGCTTGGTTGAGGGCCTCCTCATGCCGGCCCTCATGGAAGAGCTTGTGCGCCTGCCCCGCCGAGGAGTCGTCGATGTCGACCTGGGAGTCGTTCGTTCCGGTGATGCGCGTGATTCGGGTGTATTCCGCGTCCGTCTCCGGCGACAACGGCGCCCAGCCGGGCAGCCCGGCGTGCAGGCGGGTGCACAGGAGATGGACGGTCTGGCGGTCGGAGCCGTTCAAGGCGTGGTCGATCCACACGATGGAGGCCACGTCGACAGTTCCCGCCTGCCGCGCCGCCACCGCCGCCGAAAGCCGGGCGAGTACGGCCGCGCAGCGCCGCTCTGTGAGGGGAATCTCGGTGGCGGCCGTCTCGGGTGTTGCGGTGCCCCCCCATATGACCAGAGCCAGTGCCGCTTGCCGCGGCTCGACTAGACGGCGGATCGCGAGCTGGTCCCAAGGTCTCAACGCTGCGTGGCGGATCGACGCATCGACGGCGGCACCGTCCGAATACCGTCTCGGATGTGCCTCGTCTATGGCCTCTAGGAAAGCCTGGTCGCCCAGGAAGAGGTCCGGCACGGGAATCTCGTCGGTTGCTTCGCCGAGCCGGAAGAGCGGGAGGCCCAGGGTGACAACGCCGGAGGTCGTGAGGCTGTCGAAGACGAACGCGTCGTCTCGCGCTTCCGGCGGCAGCGCCCCGTCGATCGCAGCCCGGGCCAGCACGGCAAGTCGCCGACCGGCGTCCCCTCGCCCGCCGGTATCCGGGTTGTCCGGTCCCCACGACAGCACATGCAGCAGCGCGGATGCCGCATCGTGGCGGTTGTGCCTGGCCAGGGCGTCGAGACTGATCAGGTCCCGGGGGGCGGCGAAGCCCAACAGGTGGTACAGGAGGGAGGATCCCGCGAACCGGGTGCTGATGTGTGCGACGGCTTCCGCATGCGTGATGCCCAAGAAGCGCAAGGTCTCGGGCTCCGGGCCGTCGCCTACCGCCCCGAACACCTTTCGGAGCAGCCCGGTCAGCTGGTCGACATCATCGGGCGCCATGTCGCAGATCTCGTGCGCCGCCGCCTCGTATGCCCGCCCGGGCCCGGTCCAGGCGCGATCCTCGACAAAGGATGCCAGGGCGCTGACCGACTGATCCGACCCCATTAGTGGGAGGTAGTCGAGTACCGGTGACGATGTGCGCGCGTCCTCGGCCGGCTCGGGGAGGACGAGCCCCACGTCGGCCGAGGCTCGAAGCCAGAGCACCGGCTGGGCAAGCAGGCGCGCCGCCTGGTCCCATCGCTCGTGCTCCTTCGAGTCGGGAAAAAGCGCCGCGATCGCCGCCTTACCGAGCATGGCGCAGGCCCGGGCGAAGGAGTCACCCAAGGAGACCCCGCAGCCGAACAGGCCGTAGAAGTGGGCGAAGAAAAGGGTGGCAGCAGGGCGCGCAAGCGGCTCCCGCGCGGCAATCGCGAAGCGCCGGCCTTCGGCGACAGCCTGGGCCGGCATGGAGAACTCCGAGGCGGAGCGCTGCTGGGCGCCGAAGCAGGCATTGGTTATAACGGCGTCGTACGAGGCCGATGCCGCCAGGTGGAGCAGATAGGTGTCGGGAACGACCACTGCCCTATCGTCGGCATCCTTAACCGCCAAACCGAACTGGTGGTCGACTGGAATCTCACCGTCGCCGATCTTCATGCTCGAGATGCCGTGGCCATCCAGATGGAGGATACGCAGGCCCGGACCGTCCGGCGGTGATATCGCGCGGTCGAGCTCGCCGACGTGGAAATCGGTCCGAGCGGTAACGATGGACAGCCGACCACCCGGCTGCAGCACGCTCGCGAGTACCGGCCCCAGCACCGAGTAGCGCGGCGCATCGCCGTCGAGCGGCCGAGCGCCGACCCAGGTCAGCGATGCCGCCGTGAGCATTGGAGCCGGCGACGCACCGCCAGGGGCAGAGGGCGTCCTGGCGACGGTGACGGCACGGGGCTGCCACCTCCGTCCCGGCAGCGGAAGGCGCAGGGCCTCCCACACCCACTGATGGACCTGAGGTTTCCCGCACACCAGGACGACGGCGTCGTCGGCGAGTGTTACGTGGTCGAACCCGCTGGCCCGGGCGATCGTCGCCAGGAGGACCTGGGCATATCGCTGGCCGGCCTCGGCCAGGCCGGCCGTCGTGTTGGAGCCGAGCCCGTGCAGAAAGCCGGACTCGTTCAGCAGGAGGCGAGGAATCGTAGCCGTTCCACGTCGGCGGCCGCCGTCGTCCGTCACGGCCTCGACGTCGATGTCGGCGGCGGCCGACCCGCCGAGAATCGTGACTCTCGTTAGCGTGGTCACGCGGGCGGACGGTCGTTCCGCAGCGTGATGACGACGTCGACGACCTCGCCTCGCACGGTCACAGAGACGCTGGGCGTGGTCGTGGGGGCGGCGGCGACGTCGATCACGGCGTCGCCCGCGGCCGGGACTTCCGATGTCGGCGTGGGCGCTGGGCTCGCCGGAACCTCCTGCCGCCGCGTCCTGACCCGGCGAACAAGAGCATGCACGGTCGCGGTGAGCAGTTCCGTGCTGACACCGGTCACGGCGGCCACCATGAACGCCTGCATGAGCTCGAGGGCGTCGAAGTGTCCGGGCGCCTTTCGTGCGTCGCTGATCGGCACGAGGACCTCCGAGAGGGCGGGGTCCGCACTCAGCGCTTCCGCCAGTTCGTGGCCGAGCTTGTCGTCGTGGCTCCGCACGCTGATATTGACGATGGCACCGGTCGACACCTGCACAACAAACCCTCCATGACTCCAGCCTTGGCCGCCTGTGAGTCTACGAAGGATCGGCAACGTCGGCGGAGCGGCGGCAGAGCGGGTGGCGGTCCGCGCAAGACGTCCGGGCCGCCACCCGGGCACGGATTAGGCGAAGATCAGGGTGCTCGGGTAATGCACGCCGCGTCGGAAGCACCACGACCACGGGCTTGCCTTCGTTCCGCGACGCCGACGTCAGCCAAGGCTTCTGGCGCGCTCTCGCACACACGGCATCCGCAAACGGAGTCTGACCCAAGCGCTATCCGTCCGGGTAGCCAGGGCGCGGCGCATCGAGGCGGAGAACCGGCGCATCGTCGCCGAAACGCGGCGAGCCGGTGGCTGGCCCGCCGGTGCTCATGGGCATCACCAAGGCGTCGCTGGCGACGGACTCGTAGCTGTCGCTGGTCTCGTTTCAGGAGACGACCTGGGTGCTGGGGGTCGGCCGTCTCGTCGCAGACACGTACGCAACAGGCATGGCCAGCACGAACGGAGTACAAGCATCTTCGCCTACGGATAAGTCCGCGGCCATTGGCGACGCCTCATCTACCGTGGCGGCCGCCCGTACCGGATCGGGATCAACGCCCAATCAAAGGCGCCGACAGGGCGCCCCTGCTGCACGGCGAAAAGGTTGCAGTCCTCGCCCGCTGAACACCCCCGGCCGAAGGCCGCGCGTCGCCGCTCCACAGGCTCGCGGCCCTCACCGTCCCCGCGTCCCGCCGGCCCGCTGCCTGCCCTGCCTTGAAGGAGTCCAGTCATGACCACCCGCCCGCTGTCCGGGATCGCCCTCGCGGTCACCAGCGCCCTGCTGCTGTGCTCCGGGCTGACCACGACCCTGATCTTCGATGGCGGCGGGGTGGGCGCGTGCGGGCCGACCAGCGTCACGCCCACCACCTCATCGGCCGCCCAGGGCCCTGCCCTGGGCCGGATCGGTCCGATCGGGGACTGGAACGCCAAGCAGGTCGGCAACGCCGCCACCATCACCACCCTAGGCATGCGCCTCGGCGTCCCGCCCCGCGGCTGGGTCATCGCCGTGGCCACCGCGATGCAGGAATCCTCCCTGATCAACACTGCGGGTGGAGACCGCGATTCCGTCGGCCTGTTCCAACAGCGGCCCTCCCAGGGCTGGGGCACCCCGGAGCAACTGCACGACCCGCGGTACGCGACGACGAAGTTCTACCAGAGGTTGCAGTCCGTCGACGGCTGGCAGGCGATGCCACTGACCGAGGCGGCCCAACGGGTGCAGCGGTCGGCCTACCCGGACGCCTACGCCAGGTGGGAGCCCGACGCCGCCAGGATCGTCGCCGCCCTGTCCGGGCTAAACGCCGGCTTGATCGCCTGTCAGGTGGGGGTTAGCGGGCAGGGCTGGACTGTGCCGGTGCACGGGGATGTCGGCTCCGGTTTCCGCACCTCGGGCCGTCCCGGGCACGACGGCGTCGACCTGATCGTGGGCAAGGGCACCCCGATCCACGCCGCGTCCGCCGGCACCGTCTCCGTCGTGCGGTGCAACGCCGTCGATGTGCGCACTGGCCGGGACTGGGGCTGTGACCGCGACGGCGATCCCGCTCTGACCCGCGGCTGCGGCTGGTACGTCGACATCACCCACGCCGGTGGGGTGATCACCCGCTACTGCCACCTGCTCACCCGCCCTTCCGTCGCCGAGGGTCAACGGGTCGCTGCCGGGGACGTCATCGGCGTCGCCGGCAGCTCGGGCCACTCGTCTGGACCGCACCTGCACTTCGAGGTGCACCTCGGTGATCACACCTCCGGCACGGCCGTCGACCCGGTCGCCTTCATGGCGTCCGTCGGCGCGCCCCTGAATCAGTAGTCCCGATCGCGGATGCCGGCGACGGCTCCGTGATCCACCCCCAGCCCGGCGGGTCGATTCGTGCGGGGACGACCGCCGCGACCCCATCCACATTCCTTGAGGAGGACAAGGCCGTGAGCACACCCACGCTCATCGGTGTCGCCGCGTTCCGCGGCAGCTACACCGCCCGCTTGGTCCAGTTCGGCGAGAGTCCGGAGGTTCTGGTGCCGCTGTTGCGCCGGATCTGGACCGACACGTTCGGCCGTGACACCGGCGCTATGGCCGCCGCGCTGCTGGCCCACGACTGGTGGTCCCTCGCCGTCAACCCCAAGCCCAGGCGCTGGGACCGGCAGCCGCCCGTGCCCGGACTGGGCTACCCGGTCGTCACCGAGGACGCCACCGTTCGGCGGGGCGCGCTGCGCGAGGACGTCGGCGGGGCCCTGGAGTGGCTGTATCTGCTGCACCTCGACCAGCGGCGGCTGGTGGTGTACGAGGCGACGATCCACGGCCGTTGGCTGCGGCACAGCGCGCATCACCTCGACCCGGTCGAGGACCTGTTCGTCACCGCGCCCGCCGACGACGGGGGCGGTCCGGAGATGACGGTGTGCACCGTCTGCGGCGCGGTCGACGAGATCGATCACGTCGAGGTGCCGTCCATGGCCGGCTACGGCTACGACACCGTCACCAGTTGCGCCCGCTGCGGTTCCTCGGTCGCCAGCGACCCGATGTTCGGCGATCGCGTCACCCGTAAGCCCTGGCCACCGCAGAACCCCACGGCAGGCGACACGGCGGGCGAGACCCGATGAGCACCGACCGCCCGCCGTCAGCGGCCACCGGCGACGGCGGCCCTTCCACCGGCCCCGTCGGCCGATCGGGAACTGCCATGCCTAGCTACGAGGCCGGGCAGCGTGTCGCCCTGGTCCACACCGACGACCCGTACACCCTGCTGCGGCCCGGCGACACCGGCACTGTCCGCCGCCACGACCAGCGACAGAACCTCGTGGAGGTCACCTGGGACAGCGGCTCGACGCTGGCGATGTGCCTCGACGCCGGCGATCGCATCGCACCGGCCACCACCACCCCGCCTCGCACTGGCGGGGTGGTCGGCGAGGCCACCGGATGGGCCGCCGCGCTGCAACGGATGCGCGCCGCCGGCGCCGAGGCCGGACGCACCGCCGCCGAGTGGTGGGCGCAGGACACCATCGGTACCCGGGTCGGCGGTGACAGCCGCCTGGCCGCGCGCCGGATCCTGGTTGGCATCGACGACGGCGATCCTGCCGTCCTCGACGCTCTGCCCCGCTTCTCCTCGGTCGGAGAGCCGGTCGACGTCGCCGGGTGGGAGCTGTTCGCTGACGCCACCGGCGACAGCGCGGGCTGGTTCGGGCTGCGCATCCCGCAGCGCGACGAGGCGATGGCCGTCTACCGCGACGCCTACGACACCGCCGTCACCGACCGCGTCGCGGAACTGTGTCATCTCGCGGCCAGCCCCACCGGCACGGATGTGTCCCACCTGCACCCCGACCGGGTCCGGATCGGCGGTGTCGGTGTGTTCGCCGGCGACTGGGCGCGCACCACCGGCCCCGACGGCGACGACCGGGTCGAGGTCGGGTTCGTCGGCACCCTGATCGATTACTGGAACGGGTGGGCGGTGTTCTCCTGCACCCGCGACGTGGCCGAGGCGATCGTCGCCGACCAGCAGCGCCACCGCGACCGGTACCGCGACAGGCTGCGCGAGCAGGGCGTGCCGGCCGACGACCTGGACCGGCAGGTCGACGAAGCGCTGGCCGGTCTGTCCTTCGACGGCGACGTCCTCGTCGCCGACCAGCGGGCCCTGTCCGGCGACCCGGACGCCATCGACCGCATCACCGCGGACGGGGACGGCCGGTACGTGGTGATGGGCCGCAGCTGGTGCTGGGAGGCCGTCGATCCGTACGTCTGCGACCGGATCGTCGGCGACCTGCCCGACACCGACAACGCATAGGCCGGCAATGCCCACCGATGCCCTACCTCGACGGGTGGGGCCGACAGGAAGGGAACAAGTGACCATCCGCACCCAAGAAGAGATCGTCACCCGGGTCTGGGCTCTGCGCGCCAACCGCGGGGACATCTTCGGCTTCCGGGAGGAGGTCCTCGTGGAGGCACTCGACCTGGACCACGCCCGCCAGGTCATCGCCCCTCGACACCCGGGCGAGTGGACCCGGCGGGTCGACCACGAGACCCATGCCCGGGACTACCTGCGATTCGCTATCGGGAAGATCCTCGACCACCGCGGCAACTCGGCGAGCCGGTCGGCGGACAAGCTCAGTGAACTCGCCTGGCTCCTCGGCCGCGACGACGTCGTGGCGGCGATGGAGCACGCCGGCTACCCGATGTACGGGGCGCCCAAGGTCAAGGCGTTCGCCGACGGGCTCGGCTGGCGGTTCCTCGATGACCTCGACGGGGGCGACGGGCTGGCTCTGGCTCGGATGGCGGAGGGACAGCAGTGCGACCCGCAGGGCTGCGAACGGGGCTGCGCCGACTGACCACGACCGCGCCGCCAGCATCGCTGTCGGCCCTCACGGTGCACGCGTAGTCAGCCGGCGCTCCCGCAATCCCGCACCCGCGCACCCATTCGACTTGATCGATTGGGCTGGTGGGGGTTCCATCGTCGGCGCCGACACCGCCCGCGCGGCCTCGACACCGACCAGCACGTATCAGCGGCGATCTGACGTGTCGCCGTCACCCTTCAGCACCACCAGGGGTGTGGTCGCCGACCTGCCCGGCCCGATGCGGGCCGGCGTGGTTGGCCCCGCCCGTCTCCGCTGTGCGGTACCCACCGCCCGCGCACCCGGAGACGGGTGCGCGGCCCTACCCCGAATCGAGGCAATCCCATGACCACACCACACCCACCGGCCGTTTCGCCGCAGAACGACCCGGCCCCGGCCAGCGGCGCTGGCACTCCCGCCACCGGGGCGGGCTCCGGCCGGTCCGGCTACCTCTACCGCAAGGTCGCCCTACACCTGGCCGACCACGCCGACCAGATTCTCAAGGTCGGCGAGATCACCCGGGCGATCGGGGCACCGTCGTCCGGGGCGGTGTTCGAGGCGCTGAAGAAGATGGCCGCCGCCGGGCACGCCACCCACCACCGCGACCCACACCGGTTCCAGATCACCCAGGCCGGCATCGACGCCGCCGGCGCCCTCCCGCCCGCCGCGCCCCGCACCCGCTCCGGCGGCAGCGCTGGTGGCCGGCAGTCCCGGCCGGCGCCGGTGCCGCGACCGAACGGGACGCTCTATCACCCGCGGCGGCTCGGCAAAGGCTGGGACGTCGAGGAACTGCGGCGGCTGCGCGCCCAGCAGGTGCCGGTGCTGCTGTACGGGCCGCCCGGCACCGGAAAGACCGCGATGGTCGAGGCGGCGTTCCCCGACCTGCTGACCGTCGCCGGCACCGGCGACACCGTCGTCGACGACTTCCTCGGCTCCTACAACCCGGTCCCCGGCGGCGGCTACGAGTTCGTCCACGGGCCCCTGGTCACCGCGATGCGCCAGGGGCGGGTGCTGCTGGTCGACGACGCCACCCTCATCCCGCCCCGCGTCCTGGCCGTGCTGTACCCGGCCATGGACGGCCGCGGCACCGTCACCATCCCCGCGCACGGCAACGAGACCGTGCAGGCCGTCGACGGGTTCTACATCGTCGCCGGCCACAACCCGGGCGTGCACGGCGCGGTGCTCACCGAGGCCCTGGCCTCCCGGTTCACCGTCCACCTGCACGTCACCACCGACTGGGACCTCGCCCGCCAGCTCGGCGTCCCCAAGCCGGTCGTGGCCGCCGCGATCGACCTCAACGCCGACCTCGCCGCCGGCAAGACCGTGTGGGCGCCGCAGCTACGTGAATTGCTCGGCTTCGTCACAGTCCGCGACCAGCTGGGTATGAGCGCCGCCCTGGCGAACCTGGCCGGCATCGCCCCGGAGGACGCCCGCGACGACGTCACCGCCGCCCTGTCCCGGCACACCGGCACGCCCATCACCGCGCTCGCCCTCGGCAAGCGCTAACCGCCCCCCTTTTTCTGGAAGGAGCCATTCCGTGTCCCACCCGCACACCCACCTGCGCCCCGGCACACCGCCGCCGCCGGCCGGCGCCGCCGACTGGCGGGCCTGGTCGCAGGCGTGGACCCAGCACGTTCCGGTGCTGACCGGCCGTACCGACCTCACCGTCCTCGTCGCCCCCGGCGCCGCCGGGGACGCGCCCGAGTGCTTCTACCCCGCCCTCAACAGGATCGAGGTCGACGCCACCTACATCGCCGACAGCCCTGACGTCACCGACCCGGCCAAGGCCCGGCACAAGCGGCTCGTGCCCACCGGCTACGGGCTGCTCGTGCACGGCGCCGCGCACGCCGCGCACAGCCGCTGGACCACCCCGCCCGGCACCCCGCCGATCCTCGCCACCGTGGCTGACCTGCTGGAGGAATCCCGGGCCGAAGGACGCCAACGCGCTCGCCGCCGCGGCGACCGCCGGTGGCTGCGCCACGTCGTGACAACCCTGCTGCGCCCCGACGACGCGGCCGTCGACGACGCGTGGCACGCCGGGCAACTCGCCGCGCTGCTCCTGGCCCGCGTCGACGCCCGCATCGTCACCAGCAAAGACGTCCGCCCCGTTCGCGCCGCGGTCACCGGCGTCCTCGGACGCAAGCGCCTGCGGCAGCTGCGCGACATCTGGCGGGAGGCCCACACCTGCGACGACACCGACGCCGACACCATGATCTGCCTGGCCCGCCGGTGGTGTCAGGTCCTCGGCATCGACCCCGACCAGCAGTACGACACCCCGGTACCGGACGCCGGCCTGTTCCCCGGCCGCCTCGCCGCGGCCCTCGTCGACTACCTCGCCGTCGCCGCCGGCGTCACCCCAGCCGAGTACGCGACGGCGCTGCTCGCCCACCGGCACAGCCCACCCACCGAGTGGGACCGCACCGACCCGACCGAGCAGGAACACCGCGCGGCCCGCGATCTCGCCAACCGGCTGCGGCAGGCCCGCACCCGCCACCCCGAACCCGGACGGCGCCCCTCGCCGATCCCACCCGGTCGGCTGCGGACCCGCCACGCCATCACCGCCGACGCGCAAACCGCCGCCGGGCAGATGCCGACCGCCGCACCGTGGCAGCAACGCGCCCAGCTGCCTCCGGAGAAGCCCCGCCTGCATCTGGCGATCCTGGTCGACCTGTCCGGGTCGATGGCCCGCTACACGCAGGCGATGTCGTCGGCCGCGTGGATCTTCGCCAACGCGGCCCGCCGCGCGCAGGCGACGACCACCACCATCGGGTTCGGTGACCGCACCACCGTCCTGGTGCCCCCACGCACCTACCCCCGGCAGGTGCTGCACATGCGCACCGAGCTGGCGACCGCTACCTTCCCGGAAGCGGTCAAGGTCGCCGACCAGCTGCTCGACCTGCGCCACGGCCGCGCCCTGCGGATGCTCGCCGTCGTCTCCGACGGCTACCTCGACGACATCCCCGCCGGGCAGCAACTCGTCACCACCCTGCACCGCGCCGGCTGCGCCGTGCTGTGGCTGCACCCCGCCGACCCGCCCACCGGCGGCGAACCGGCCGACCCGGACCAGATCTGGGGGCACACCTTCACCCACGCCACCACCCTGGCCGTCACCGACCCGACCGAGGCCATCGCGGCGATCGCCGACGCCGCCGTCACCGCCCTCACCCAGGCCTGAACCCCAGCCGAGCGGGCCCCGGGCCGGCAGCCGACCAGTCCCACCCCGCGCCGCGGCGCTGCCTGGCCGCTGCCCGGCGGCGCCGCGCACCGCGACCTCGCGACATACCGGGCCTGGAATGCGGGGCTGCCGCAGGCGGCCCTACTCCCATCTCGCGGAGGGCCGATGCCGAACGGCATCGCTGCCGCCCCCGGCGACTTGACCATCCCGCGCCATCGAAGCGTGCATGCATCGCGCCCCGACCGATCCAGATCCCGGGGCGCGGCTACGACGCTGCCCGACAAGGAGTTCCTCATGCGTTACGGCACCGACGACGAACACCCCTTCGACACCGACAACCGCGCCTGGCGGCGCCTGCGCGACGTCACCAGCGAACACTTCGACGCCATCACCTGGAACCGGGACCCGGACGGACGGCCGGTCCTGCTCACCCTGCGCGACATGCGCACCGGCGACACTGTCACCCTCGCCGTCCTCGACTCCCTGGAGATCCGCGACCCGCACGCGCTGATCGCCGTCCACACCAGCGGCGACCTCGACGCCCACGGCCCCACCAGCGGCGCCGACGCAGCCCACTCCCACGCCGCCACGCTCGCGCTCGACAGCACCACGCTCGCCGTGACCAGGCCCGTACCGCTGCACGACCCCGCCGTCACGGATCTACCCGCCACCGGCTGGGTGGACCTCCCGGCCGACCTCGCCCACGTTCTCCGGCCGGCGCTCGACGACGCCCGCACCGCCGTTCTCGTGCTGCTCGACCGCACCGACGGCAGGCTCGCCGCCGTCGGCCCGTTCCCCACCCACGCCGCCGCCGACACGTGGCAACCCGCCGACCGACCCGGCCGCACCGCCGACCGGCTCACCGTGCCCCTGCACCCGATCCTCAGCGAGCAGGCCCAGCCGTGACCACCACCCGACCACCGGCACAGCCCGCCTCATCCCCCGTCGTGGCCATCGACGTCGACGGCGTCCTCAACCCCGCCAACCCCGCCCACGCCGAGACACTCGGCTACCGGCCGCACCGCTACAACGGGCCCGCCCCCGACGGCCGGCACGTCACCGGCACCGTCTGGCTGAACCCCGACCACGGGCCCTGGCTGCGAGAACTCGCCGCGCACGCCCAACCGGTCTGGTGCACCAGCTGGAACCACCTCGCCGCCGCATGGATCGCGCCACGGCTGGGCCTGCCGACCACCTGGCCGCACGTCCCCGTCCACGCCAGCGGGGTCCGCTTCGGCCACCAGAACAAACTCAGCCCCCTGTACGCCTGGGCCGCGCGGCGCCCACTCGCCGTACTCGACGACGAGTTCGGCGGCAAGGACCCCACCACCGCCGACCAGCGCACCGCCGACGGCGCACCCACCCTGCTCCACCCGGTCGACCCGTACAACGGGCTGCGCCGTGCCGACATCGACACGGTGCTGACCTGGCTGCGCCGGCTCTGACCACGCCAAACCGGCACCGCAGAACTCCGATCACCCGGACTCACGGGTCCCGCATCCCACGCCAAGCGGGCCCGTGCCGCAACGACAAGGAGCTGACGATGGACAGCATCTTCGATCCCGCCGACGAACCGGACGCCGACCGGTCACCCCGACTCAGCGTCGGCGACCCGGAACTACGCAAGACCCGCCGGCTCGCCCGCGAATGCGCCACCTGCATCTTCAAGCCCGGCAACCCAATGCACCTCACCCCCGGCCGGCTCCAGAAGATGGTTCGCGAAGCGCGCGGCGACGCCGGCTACATCATCTGCCACTCGACGCTGCCCTACGCCGGCAGCCCGATCCCGCCCGCGCTCTGCCGCGGCTTCGCCGACCGCTACCGCACCTGGCAACTCCAGGTCATGGAACACCTCTGGGGCTTCGTCGACGTCGAGCCACCCCACCCCGACCCCAGCGCCGAATGCCCAGGAGGCACCGACCATGCGTGACATCAACGACTTGCTCCGGCGTCAAGAACGGATCATCGACACCATCGGCTGGGCCGTCACGTACGTCCTGCCCACCGACGACGGCACCGTCCCCACCGCACCGTTCGCCTACACCGTCGGGCTCACCGCCCACGACTACCCCGAACTGATCACCGCCGGACTGCCACCCGAGGTCGCCCACCGTCTGCTCAACGACCTGGCCCGCCGGGTCTACGACACCGCCGAACGGTTCACCCACGGACAACGCCTCAGCGACCTCATCGCCGGTTACGACGCGATCATCATCGACGGGCCGTCGACAGACGAGCTATTGCCCGGGTTGGCGATCAGCCGCTACGGCCGCGACCAGGTCCGCCTCCAGCAGATGGTGTGGCCGGACCAGCAGGGCCGATTTCCCTGGGACAACGGATACCGGTTCGACCCGCGGACACAGCCGCTGATCGGCCGGCTGTAGCCGAACACCTGGCCGCCGTCGTCCGCGATCGGCGCCCCGTGGTGGTCAGCCAACCGTGTGAGTCTCTGCGGCCCAGCGCGTGATCGGCGAGCTCGTCGTGCACCCGCTGGGCGGCTTCGCCTGTAGATGCCCGTCGTTTCGGGCACCGGCGGCGCTCAGTTTCCGCCTGCGACAGAAACAGCCGGTCCAGGTACGTGGTGAGAACCGCGTAGGCGTAGTAGAGGGTGCCGTAGCCGAACATTGGAGTGACCTGGCTGCCCGCTATGCCTAGCGCGCCAGCGTCTGCCGCGCCTGTCAGGTTCTCATCGCCGCCATCATGCGGCGACGGTTATCGGCGGAATCTAGCCGGACCATCTCGCGGTAATGGCCTCTTCAACACCGAAGCGCTCGCCGCAGGCCGGGCAGTCCGCTCGGCCGAACACGTAGGTCAGCTTCTTGGCGACGTCGGGATGGTGGTCGGCGATCGCGCGCGCGTGCAGGCGTTTTCCGACGCCCGTCAAGTCAGCAGGATCAGCGGGCAGCAGTGGCAGCTGCTTGGAGCCGGAGTCGTTCATGTACATGCTGTCCAGCGTGGTAAACGTTCCGTACTGGCCGAACGCGACGAAGATCTCTTCATCGCATCGCGGGCACGCCACCTCGTATTCCTCGTTGTTCAGTCCGTCGAGGTGTCTGCCCCAGACCTCGGCGCCTTCGAACGCCAGCAGCGCCTGCAACATATAGACGTAGGTGCTGGGGTCGTCATCGGAGCCGGAGCTTTGGAGCGTTTCCTCGGTCAGCGCTCTCAGTCGAGCGATTTCGCAGGAATAGGTGACGTGCGGGTCGAGATCCCCGTAGGGCTGATCCACGCTGGACACGATGTCAGCCGCCAGCGCCAGCGACATCGTCCGCTGCGCGGTCGACCAGCGGCCCGCGATCTCCGTCAGGACTGACAATGCCGGGAAGCTTGCCGGGTACACCGTGCCCTGATGGCACAGCCGGGACCACAGTTCGCCCCAGACCGGGCTGCGCGGGTCCGGTTGAGCAACCTCGCAAACAGACCCGGGACGTCATCTGCCACGCCGTAGGCATGCCTGAGCTGGGACCAGTCCGTCATGCCGGTGATCTAAGCAAGTCCCCACCGCGCCCGCACCACCAGAACCTGCCTGACTCCCCCATGACAAGATCGACAGGATATTGCCTGGGGCTCACTGGCACGCCTTCCACAGGCCCGTCGGCACCTCCTCAAGGAGGGGACAGACACCAAGAGTCTCTACAAGATCGAGGGCGGGTCAGGGTTAGGACGCCCGGGGACGGTCGGTTGCGGGCCGTGGTGGTGGGCGTTAGCCCGCTGCAGTTTGGCCGGCGGCCAGTACCGGCGCACGGTGCGCTCGGATCTGCCGATCCGCTCGGCGATCTGCGCGGGATGCATCGACGGATCCCGCTGATACCAGTACGCGACGGCCGCCGGAGTGGCCGCGGCGACCTGGGCGGTGTTTCCGTGGTCGGAGGGGATCGTTGCTGGGGTCTTCGCGTCGCGGGTTGGCGTCCTGCCGGCGCGATCGCCGGCAGGACGGGACGGCTCGGAATCGCCACGGACGTCGTCGCGGTCGGGCTGAGCCGGGCGGTCTGGTGACCCATCGCCTTGCGTGCTCGCGGCCTGTCCTCGCGATGGAACCGGGGTAGACACGGCGCCCGGCGACGCAGAGGTGGCCATTGGTTTGGTCTCGGTGACCGTTTCGGTGAGGCGGGGCGTTCGCCGCCTGGTGGTCCGGTCGGCGCTGGTCCTCGGGGTGTGGTGTCCTGGCCGATCCTGAGGGGCCGCTGGTTGCTGCGGAGACGCGGGCTGCCCGGTGCCGGCGCGGATCCTTCCGGTGATCTCCACGAGGCTGATGCTGGCCACGACGACAAGGCCGTCCACGGAGATCGGCAGCAGGTAGGAGGCGCCGGCGTCGATCTCGCCATAGCGGGCGGCGACACCGACCATGTGCCAGTAGCTGACCCAGCCGGCGATGCCGGCGATCGCCGCGGTGGCCAGCAGCCGCAGGGCGGCCAGGGACCTGCGGTGGCTGGGCACCCTGGAGATCAATTCCACGGTGAGCAGCAGCGCCAGCGGCGGCCAGGCGGCGATCAGCTGGCTGATGAGGTTCGGCCGGGCGTGCAGCACGTTCGCCGCGATCGACGCGGCGACACCGAGAGTGAGCACGGCACGCACCGCCCACCGCAGCGGCCGTAGACCGACCAACTGATCCCGACTGGCCGCGTTCGAAGGGTCAC
The DNA here is from genome assembly GCF_015354395.1 of Micromonospora sp. ANENR4. Lineage (NCBI taxonomy): Bacteria > Bacillati > Actinomycetota > Actinomycetes > Micromonosporales > Micromonosporaceae > Micromonospora > Micromonospora sp. ANENR4. The sequence continues at coordinate 91,127 of NZ_JADKYQ010000015.1, read as the reverse complement.
GGTGCGAGGACGGTGAGGTGGCGATGTCGGTCATGCAGTCGCTCCGTCCTCGTCGCGGGAGTGAGGCTGCGCCTGCGGTCGGGGGCGGGGGCGCTGCTGGGCGGCGATGAGCGCGTTGGCGAGAGCGAGGGTGTCCTCGTGTGGTTCGGCGTCGATCTCGGCGAGAGCCCGCGTCAGTGCTCGGCGCAGGGATCGGATCGCGTCTGTCTGGCCGAGCGCGGCGCGGGCGCGCATGGCGTGCTGGTAGAGCTCCTCGGTATAGGGGCTGTGGCGGATCGCCTCGTCGAGCACTGTCAGCTGGTGGGCGGGATGGTCAGCGAGGGCGTCGGCGAGCGCGAGGTAGGTGTCGAGGGCTTGCTGCCGTACGGCCTCGCGGTAGGGCTCGATCCACTCGTAGTCGACGCCGTCGGCGAGGTACCCGCGGTAGGTGTCGACGGCGCGCCGTAACGCGGCGACCCGCGCTTGCGGGTCGGTGGCGCGTTCGGCGTCGCGGATCGCCGCGCGCATCCGCCACAGGTCGACGTCAACGAGGGCGGGGTTGAGCGTGTAGCGGTTCTGAGGATGGGTGAGGTAGTCGCCAGGGCCGGCCGTGTGCCGCAGGACGGCCCGGAGGTTCGACACGTAGGTGTACAGCCGCCCCGGTGCCTTGCTGGTCGGGGCATCGGGCAGCAGGTCATCCAGAATGGCGTCCACGGTCGCTTCCCCGTCGTGGACCGCCAGGTACACGAGCACCTCGAGGGCCTTGGCGCGCAGCGGCGGATGGGACGCGGCGTCGGTGATGCTGGGCGGGCCGAGCACCGATACCTGCACGCGGCGGGGCTGCCGCTGCTCGCCGTTCACGGCGGAAGGCACCGTTTCCGGTCCGTCGGCGAGTGGGGTGTCGTGACCACCGGCATCGGCAACGGCGCGCGTAGCGGCGATCGGATGGGGCCGGGTGTCGATGATGTCGGTCGACCCGGCCGATGCCTGGGGATGGGCGGCAACGGGGTTGTGGCCGGTGGCCTCGACGGGGCCGGGTGACGTGCTGGCAGTCGTCGGAGTGAGCGTTTCCGCTGGTCCCGGCGTCTCGGTCAGGGTGCCTCGGCCGGCCTCGGTCGAGTTCGCGGTAGCCGGTTTCCGGTCGTCTGACGGGGGCGCGGCGGCGCTGGGTGTCGGTGGTTGGCCGGTATGTGACTCGGCGAGCACGCGGAGCAGAGCGAGGGTGTCGGCCGAGGTGAGCACGGCCAGACGCTCCACTGGGACGGGATGATCGCTCTGGCCGGCGGGGCCGTCGGCGAGGGCTGTGGTGCCGTCAGCGGCGACCGCGACGGTGTCACCGTCAGGCCATGCGCCGAGCAGCACCCCGTGGATGTCCAGGCGTGTGCCTTGGGTAAGCAGCGCGGCGATGCGGATGTCCTGCCGGGCTGCGGTGACGTGGGTCAGCAGCAGCACCGGCGGCAGCGGCTCCCCCGCAGGATCGAGCGTCCGCAGGTCGGCCACCGTGTCAGCGCCGCTTGCGTCGACGAGACGGCTGCGGTGCAGGATCTGCGCTTCGATCAGGTCGAGGGCCTCCTCGGCGCCGGTGGTGACCGTCAGGCGCGGAGTGTGGGGCAGGGTCGCGGTATCCGTGCCGAGGAGAGTCGTCGCGGTCGTCGATGGCATCACCACCTGGGTCCGTTCGTGTGGGGCGTCGAGGCCGCCGGCGGCGAGCGCGGCGGTCAGGAAGCCGCGGGCAGCGGCGTCGGCGCCGGGGCCGGTGAGCCCGAGTCCTGCGGACGGCCAAGTCTCGGCCAGCGCGTGCGTCAGGGACGGCACGGCCGGGCGCGACACTGGTGTCGGGTCGCCGTCGGTGTCCTTCTCACCGTCGAGGGCGGACGCGTCCGGGCCGGTGTTCCCGTCAATGGGGTCTGGGGACGAGTGGAGGTCGCGCCGTTGGTGGCCGGTGGCGGGGGGTGTTGCGGTGCGTTGTGCGGCGCCGCGCAACCGGCGGCGGATCTGCGTCACCAGGGTCGGCATCGGGGTCGTGTCGGGGCCCTCGACGTGGGTACCGGTCGAGGGCGGGCGCGGGGTGTAGCGGCGACGCCGGTGCGCCCAGACCAGCGCGGCGGCTGCGGCGATCGCCGCAGCCAGGCCGACATCCACCCAGCTACCGCCCGGCACGTCGATGCCCGGCGACCGGTGGGGTGTGGGCAACAGATCCCGTGTCGGAGGCTGCGAGTCGCCGCGGGGTGGTGGAGTCACACCGGCGGTGCCCGGCGTGCTCGCGGTGACCTTGGGGCCTGCCGGGGGTGGTTCGGTCGCGGGTGCTGTCGGGCCTGCCGTGGTGGTGGTCGTGGGTGTCGGTGTTCCGGCCGAGGAGTCAGGCTTCGTGGGTGGCGCCGGGAGGTCCGGGCGGCCGGGTTCGGTACGGGGCTGCTGATCGTGGCGCCGCGGCGGAGCATGGTCGCTCCGGTGTGTGGCGTCGGTTGGCAGGCGGAGAACCCAGCCTGGGTAGATGAGGTCGGGGTTGCGCAGGGCGCCGCCGACGTGGGGGAAGCGGGCGCCCCGGTTGAGAGCGAAGATTTCCGGCCACCGGTCGGCGTCGCCGAGGGTTCGGGCAGCGATCTCGCACAGGCTGTCGCCGCGGCGCACGGTGTAGGTGGGCGGAGGCGCGGCCGGCTGGTGGCTTGCAGCGGGGTGGTGGGAGGCGGGTGAGGCGGTCGCGTGCTCGGCTGCGGCTGGTTCGTTGGACGTGGTGGTCGCTGGAGTGGCGTGTGCGACCGCGCCGGTAGTGGTGGTGACGGCGGTCGCGCCGAGCAGCGCAGCGGTAAGGCCCTGGACCGGGCCGGGAAGGCGTAGAGCGGGTGCTCGGCGCAGCCGGCGGGCCAGCGACGCGTACGCATGGGTAAGGACGGCCGTGGCCAGCAGCAGCCAGAGCGTCACTGCCGCGGCTGCGGCGAGGACGGCGACGACGCCGCTGCTCATCGGGTCGGCTATCCACTGCCGCATGGTGGCCAGCGCCGGCAGGCGCGGCGTCCAACCGCTGTTCAGCGCCGTGACGACCATGATGGCGGCGGTGGACAGGACGCTGGTGGTGGCTGCGGCGGTGCGGGCTCCTGGGGATGTCACCTGCCCTCCTCCTGCTCGCCGCACATCCAGCAGGACTACTGGTGGGGGCGATGCCGTGACGCTAGGACCCCAGCACAGCACGGAGGGCAGGTTTGCGGCTCACGGCGCCTGACGGCACCTGACACCACCTCACAAAAGCAGGTCAGTGCAGGTCGAAATAAGGACGTTGAGGCCATCGAGTCGGGTCACGCCGATCTGGCGCCCGCCGACGCGACAGCCCGCCGGCAAGGCTTACCAGCAGATCCGCACCACGTTCCGCGTCACCGCCAGGGGACACCTGTCGCGCCTTCAGTGCCGGCGCCATCGCCTCCTTGCCTGCCAGATCCTGGCCGAGTCCGAACTCGGCGGATTCACAGGCCCGGCCGTCCCTGTCCCGCTAGCCCATCGTCCGGGTCTGAAGTCGGCGCTGAATTGGGATCCCGGTCTCCGATGCTCGTACCGTACGAAGGTCCGTAGAAGGTGATGTTGTACTTGTGACCAGCCGGTTCGCGGTCGACTTCCTGGAGGGCGAGGACGTCGGCGTCGAGGTCGGCAACTTCATGATCGACGGAGGGTGGGCCTGGCCGGAGGGTCGGCTCGGGACCGGGGGGACGTGCTGTGAACGTCTCGACCAACCGATTTCTCAGTGCTCGAACGGTGAGGCTACCAGGCAGGTCCGGGTCCAGGATGGAGAAGTGGTCCCCCGGTAGCGAGCCGACGTGACGGAACGGCCCCTGCCCTGAGGCACGCCGCACCACGTTGTCGGAGCTACCGGAGTACGCGTACAGAGGAATGCGGGTGCTGTGCATGACGGTGCGGAGAGCATCGGCAACATCAGTATTGTGCGGCTGCAGGTCGCGCGCTTGTGGGCGGCGTCCGAATCCCATGGCGACACGAAGTGAGCCCAGGTATTCGGACCCTCCGTTGGGGCAGGCGAGCATGACGACTAGCTCGATGCGTGCGACGTCCGACTTGCGTCTCTCACGCAGCATCCATGCCAAACACCTCTGGACGACGAGTCCACCTTGGCTGTGGGTGACCAGAGCCAGCGGACCGTTTGGATGCTGGTGTTCGATGTAGTTGGCCAGGTCCTGAGCGACATCATTAAGGTCCGGGATCCGAGAGGGCAGGAGGGGTAGCCACAGCTTGGGCGACCGGTAGCCGAAACGATCGAACCGGAGAGACGTTAGCACGGGGTCGTCTTCAAGTTTTTCGATAATCCGGTCCCAGGTCGCCGGCGAGGACCAGAAGCCGTGGACGAACACTACGGCGGCTTCACGCATCAAACCCTCCAGGGCCTGTGTGAGTGGTCAGATGAAGGACGGCCCAGTGGGCCGCTGTTTTCCTCCAGTCTCGGGTCCATTCGGTCCTAGCCGCTCGAAGCTGCCCGCACTTAGGCGGCCATCGATCTTGACGATGGACTTTTGAACGGTGCGCTCGCCGACCATCGCACCATCCACGCGGGTGATCTTCATGCTCGGAGAGGGTCTCAAGGTACGCGCTTGCTGGCGCCCGTTGACGAAATCCACCGGCAGTCTGGAAACGGTCCGGTTGATGATGTTGAGCAGCGACACGGTATCGGTCGTCGGGCTGGCCGGGCAGATCAGGCCAGCGACGGCTCGGGCCAGTTCGACGTTACCGGCCAAGAGGTCCTGAGCCTCGGGCAGGCTGGATGCGATGTACGTGAAGCGATTGGTCTGCCGACGCCCGTCACCGACGATGGTGTTGACGTTGATGCCAAGCAGGGTGGCAAGGAAGCCAGCCGAAGGCATGGCCCCCGGATCTCTGACCATCAGTCGAGCCGGATGCCACGAGACGAACCAGCCGGGATGCGCGAGCGCGTTAATCCACGCCGCGCGCAGGCCCTCGTCGCCGGGGTTCATGACGACGTCGTCCATCGCGCTTCGCACTTCCGGCCGAGCAAGGACACGCTCGAGATCGAACTCCGCATCCCGCACCGTGATGTCGAAGCGGTTGATCTGATGGTTGTCGTCGCCGATCATCACCCCGCGCACATCGCTCAAGGTCAGGTCATAGGCGGCTTTGATCGGCGGCGCTTCGGCAGCCAAGCGGACGAATGCATTCGATGGTTGAACGCAGGGGTCGAAGCCGCCGCCCGCGAGCGCGGCGACGTCAAGGATCAGCGATGCGAGCCTATGGGTGCCGACCACCATCCGATCCTGCGCAAGGACTCTCGGTTGCTGTGTCTCCGGGTGTACGAGCGTGTGGGTCGAGAAGAGCAAGTGGACGTTGGGTTGCCGCAAAACCTCGCTCAGTGCCCACAGGTCATCCAAGTCGCTCGAAATCCGGTACAACTTGATCGATAGAGGACGATACGGCACTGGTCCTCCGGAACAGAGCTGCTCCCATTGCACGGGATCGAGGAGTGTCCCCGTCTCGGCCACCTGGCCGTCGCTGACAGGCAGCGACCACCACATCTCGCAGAAGCTGCTTGCTGGGTGGTCGACAAATCTGACCAGAATCAGACGCCCGACCTCATCGCCCCACCAGAGTAGACAAACCCGCACACGAGTCAATCTTGGTCCCATGAGATCTCCCGTCAGCTGCCATTCAACTCTACGAGTTTCTCGCAGCCACTGGGCTAGCGCCTGAGCACAGCTACCAGGGCCGCCTAAGCTGGCATACCCAACCAGCAACGGATGCGCATTCTCCGGCCCGCGCTAGACACTGAAGAGGGCGAAGCCGCCGGTCACGGAGCTCAGGGGTGCAGCTCTAGCGCACAGAGATCACGGGTTGATCGAGGATGCCGGCGACGCGCAGGCGTTGCCGGTGGGCGTCGAGAAGGTCGGCGGCCGCGGCGGAGTCGCCGAGGGCGTTTAGTTCGTCGGCGGAGAGCTGGTGGAGCTGCTGGTTGTAGGGGTCGATGCGGATCGCCGCTTGCAGCAGCCGCAGGCGCTCGTGCGGGTCGGTTTGTGCTGCTGCTGCGGTGGTGTGGGCGTCGAGGACCAGGCGGCGTGTGGCCTCACGGGGTGGGTCGATCCATGGCCAGGTGTGGCCGGCGGCGAGGTCGCCGGTGTAGGCGTCGATCACCGCTTGCCAGCTGCCGGGTGCGTCCGTGGTGGCGCTCTGGTGCGCGGCGGCCTGCAGGCGCCACAGGTCCACGTCGGTGCGTGGGTCCAGGCGGTAGCGGTCCTCAGTGTGGACAACCACCTGCTCGGCGCTGGTGGCGCGGATGGTCGAGCGGAGGTCGCTGAGGGTGGTGTAGAGACGGCCGGTGACGGTGTGGGCGGGCAGGCCGGGCCAGAGGGCATGTACGAGTTGCGTCGTGGTGGCGCCGTCGGGGTGCACGGCGAGGAAGACGAGGATTTGCAGGGCGGCGCTGCGGCGGATGGCGGCCTCTTCGCTGTCGATGAGCAACGCCGGACGGCCAAGCACCCGCAGCTGGACAGCGGTCGCTGCGGCCTCGGTGGGCCGCCGCGGTGTGGGCGGTGAGATTCGGCTGGCTTGGCGGGGGATCGTTGCCTGTGCCCGGTTGATCGGCCGTGCTGGTGCGGATGCGGCGGTGTCGGGTGCTGCGGTGGTGGGTTGGGCTAGGACGGCGAGTAGGTCCGTCGCGGCGGTGCTGTCGAGGACACACATCCGTGGCCGGGGTTGGCCGGTCTGGTGGTCCACGGTGTGGCCGTGGCGGTCGACGCGCCAGGTGGGTAGTGATGCGCCGGCGTCGAGGGTGACGAGACGGGCGCCTGGGAGGTTCGGCGGTGCCGCCGTCGCAGGATCGGCAGTCAAGACGAGGCTGGGTGTGCCGCTGTCGACTGTGGCCGACGTGCTGGATGCAGGTAGCAGGGCGGTGGCCCGTTCGAGGGTGTCGATGACGTGCAGGCCCGGGATGGTGGCGGCGGTCTCGGCGACGCTGGGCAGGAGCCTGGTGAGGGCGTTGCTGGTGACGATCACGGGGATCGTGTCGGTGGGGTCGCGCAGCGCGGTGAGGAGTCTGGTGATGAGTAGACCTCGGGCGGCGTGGTCGGCCCCGTCGCCGGCGAGACGTATGCCGGCCGGGGGCAGCGGCGCCTGCATGGCGCCGGTGGTGGCTGCTGGTGGCGGTGGTTGGTCGGCGATGGCTGCTTGGACGGCGGTGACGGTGGCGGGTAGGGGTGTCAGCTGGGTGGCGTCGGTGTCGGGTTGGCCGGGTTGGTGGGCGCGACGGCGGCGTAGCCACACTAGGGCCGCTGCGGCGGCGATGTGGTGGGCGGTGTCGTCGGGTAGCCAGCCGCCGGGCACGACCACCCCGCCCCGCTCGATCTGGGGCGTATCGGAGGGGTGCTGCAGTTCGTCGGCGGTGACTGGTGTCGGTGGGTTCGGTGGATGGGTGGTGGGGGTGTGGGCGGTGGTGAGGGCGGCGGCGCCGGCGATGCTGGTGGCGGCGGCCTGCCATGGGGTGGGTAGTGGCAGGTGGCGTACCCATCGGGCGCCGGCGCCCAGTCGGCGGGCGGCCGTCGCGGTGACGGTGTAGGCCATGCCCAGCCACAGCAGCCAGGCCACGGCGATGAGCCCTGTGGTGAGGGTTGCCGGGGTCAGCGGGTCAGTGAGCCAGTCGCGTAGCTGCGTGCTGGTCGGCCAGCCGGGCAGGTGGGCTCGGGTGAGGGTGGTCAGCAGCCACGGCGGTATCGCCAGGACGGCCAGGACGGCGGTAGCGCCTGCGAGTCGCCGGGCCCCGTTCACCGCAGCTCCTCCCCCACGTGGGTCGGGTGGTATCGGGTTGGTGGGGTCATTGCTGCGGCTGGTGAGGGCGTAGTAGGTGGGTCCACATCTGGCGCAGCCACCAGGTGGTCACGGCGATGGCGTAGATGGCGCCGAGGATGCCGGAGGCGGGCCAGGAGACCAGGGCGGCGGTGATGACGGCGAGGGGTGCGCTGAGGATCAGGCGCAGGATCGGCTGGGACACGACGGCCATGACGGTGCCGATGCCCAGGAGCAGTCCTCCGACTCGGCCGGCGAGGTCGATCCAGAGGATCAGGTGGGGCCACCGGTCGGCGGTCAGGCTGTATTGGATGAGCAGCATTCCGGCGGCGGCGGTGAGCACGGAGCCGGTGGGGAAGGCGAGCAGTTTCGACCATCCGCCCGCGGGGGTGCGCCATTGCCGGGCGGCGATGAGGGCCATGACGGCGGCGGCGGTGATGGTCGGGGTGATGGGTAGCAGTGTCCAGCGCAGGAAGCCGTTGACGGGGTAGCCGACGTAGAGGCTTCCGACGACGGCGTACATGCCGCTGACGGCGACGCCGAGGGAGGCTGCGGCGAGGATTCCGGTTCCGGTGTGGATGCCGGGGCTGGTCGGGGTGGTGGTGCGGTTGGCGATGGTGGAGGCGAGGACGGTGCCGGCGCTGAGGCAGGCGATGACGGCGAAGACGGCGGCCATTGTCAGCTCGCCCCAGTTGAGGATCGCTTCGCGGTACATGAGGGAGCCGCGCCACTGGGGTGTGAGCAGGAACTGGGAGACCAGGGCGAGGGAGGCGAAGCCGGGGAGGGCGATCGCGGCGGCGCGCCGTACCGGCGGTATCGGCTCGTCGGTCGTGGTGGGGTCGGTGGCGGTGTTGGTGGCGCCTGCGTCGGCGGCGCCTCGGGCTGCGGCCAGGGTGGGCTGGTCGACGAGGGTGGGGGTGATGCCGGCGTCGGTGAGGGTCTTCGCCAGTAGGGGTAGGCGGGCGGTGCCGCCGACGCAGTAGACGCCGGTGAGGTCGCGGGGTGTGAGTTCCGCGGCGGTGATCGCTTCGGTGGTGAGGTGGGCGATGCGGTGCAGGACGGGCTGGGCGGCTTGGTCGAGCAGGCCGGTGTGGAGCACCACGGCCGGCGCGTCGGGTAGTGGCACGGTGACGGCCGGGTGGTCGGTCAGGGCGTGTTTGCCGGCGCGGAGGCTGGCGGCCATGGCCCATCGTTGCCCGTCGGTGCCGGGTGGGTTGGTGGTGAGTGTGGTGGTGAGGGCGTCGTCGATGGCGGTGCCGCCGGCGGTCGGGTCGGCGAGGGTGGCGAGGACTTCGAAGCCTGCGGGGCCGCGGCGCAGGACGCTGACTTCGGCGGTGGCGCCGACGTCGCAGACGGCGATGTAGGTGCCGACGGGCAGCTGCTGGCCGGTGGCGAGCAGGTGCCCGGCGACGGCGGTCGGCGCGTCGATCAACTGTGGTGGTGGGAGGCCGGCGCGGTGCGCGGCGTGGCGTATCCAGGTGCGTCGTCGTGGGCCCCAGCCTGCCGGGACGACGAGCCGCACGTCGTCGATGCCGGTGCCGGCGATCTGGTGGGCTTGCTCGGCGACGTGGCGCAGGGTCGCGGCGACCAGATCGATCGGGTCGACGTCGGTGTCGGCGACGGTGAGGCGCTGCTCGGAGGGTTGGCGGGGGTGCGGGATGAACCGGTGCGGTGTGGCCGGCGCGGCCCGCCAGGCGTGGTGGCCGGTCACGGTGGTGCCGTCCTCGCTGAGGAGGACGGCGCTGGGCAGGGCGGGTTCGCCGTCGAAGAGCAGCGGCGTCCAGGTGCCGTCCGGCCATGCCAGTACGGCGGTGGTGTCGGCGCTGCCGTAGTCGATCGCCAGCCGCGCCTGCCCCGATCGCATGGATGTCAGTCAAACATGAAGATCTCATTCACGTCATCCCTGAATCACTCACCGCAACCGGCCGCGGTGCCCAGCAGGGCCACAACAGTGAACGCCGGGACTGACGATCGGCTGTGCCACCTGCTGGTGGCGTCTGGCCACTTGACCTGCAGCGGCATCGTCAACGGCATGCCGCGCCATCGATGATCTGTCAGGAGGACACCATGCATGACTCCACCAATCCGATCTCAGCGCACGGACAAGCCGTGGCGAGCCGATGGACGCAGGCGGTGTTGTCCTGCGAGCCCGCGGACCAGGCGCGCGCGGAGGCCGCCGTTCGCCTCGCCTACCGCAGCGCCGGGCATCCCGAGCCGTCGCGGTTCCTGTGGTGCCCCTCTCCCCCGGCCGCGCTGCAGCAGGTGCGGCGGCTCCTCGAGGACGGGCACCCGTCGCTGGTCGCCTCGGTCCGCCGCGACGTCCTGAACCGTGCGCTGGCAGCAGCGCGAGCGCCGATCTGGGAGCAGACCAGCGACCACGACCGGTTCACCGCCTTCGGCGATTTCCACGACTTCATGGAATGGCACGGCTACTACGGCGAGCAGCGCTACGACGGCTTCGAGGCCCGCTACAACCTGATGGAGCACCGGTACCTCTGCAACCCGGTCACCAAGGGCGAGCGGTCCGCGCTCACACCGGCGCTGCAGGCGGTACGGCAGGTGTATAACCAGGTGCTGGGTCCGGTCTGGGCGGCGGTCGACCGCACCCTCACCGGCAGCTACATCATGCAATTCGCCTGGTTCTGGAGCGACGAGCAGACGATCGTGAAGCGCAACGACGAGGGACGCGCCGTGATCCGTTACTGCCTGAATCCTCGCGACTGGTTCTTCGATCCGGCCTGGAACCTCTACCCCGACTGGCTTGTGCTCGCCGCGATCGACACCTACCAGCAGGTGCTCGGCACGGCACCCACCCCAGGGTGGGAGGGATGCCGTGACGTGGCGCTGGCGGCCGGGCCGTGGTGGCCCCTATCGGGGGTGGCCGTGATGATGCAGCGCCCCACCGTTCTGCGACTCACCGACGACGGCCGGCTGCACGGCGTCGACGAGCCGGCCGTTGTCTGGCCCGACGGCAGCACCCTGTGGGCCCGTGACGGCGCCATCGTCCCACCCGGGTGACCGCCCCGCCAGCGGCACCTACGCCTCATCCGATTGCGCCTGGGTGCTGGAGGGCGGGTCCTGTGTGGCGACCCGCCCTCCAGCGCGTCGGCGCCGCCGTCCGCGGGCGCGCGGGCGGGGCCGATGACGGATGGCTCAGGGTTGCCGTGCGTCGGCGCTCGTGCGGTCAGCCCCGGAGGGGTGCGGAAGGCTAGGAGCTGCAGGTGTTCAGCATGCTCTGCAGGGCGGACTTCTCCGACGACTGCAGGCTCAACCCCCAGTTGTACTTCACGGTGATCCACATCTTGCTGTAAGTGCAGCGGTACGACGACAACGGCGGCTGCCACGTCGACGGGTCCTGGTCACCCTTGGACTGGTTCACATTGTCGGTCACGGCGATCAACTGCGGGCGGGTCAGGTCATTGGCGAAACTCTGCCGCCGGCTGGTCGTCCAGCCACTGGCGCCTGAACGCCACGCCTCCGCCAGGGGCACAACGTGATCGATATCGACGTCCGAGGCAGCGGACCAGGTCGCGCCGTCGTACGGGCTGTACCAGCGGCCCGAGGTCGACGCGCAGCTGCTGTCGGTGACCACGGACGTGCCGTCGCGCTTGAGGACCGTCTCTCGGGTGTTACAGGCCCCGCTGATGGTGATCCAGTGCGGGAACAGATCCCGCGAGTACCCACTCGTCGACCCCTCGCTCTTCACCGTCAAAGCGTTGAGCTGCGACTGGGCGCTCGCCTTGGACGGAATACCGGGCGGTGTCGCCGAAGCCACCGAGGCGTCTACGGCGACCAGGCCAGCGCTGGCGACCACCGCCACCGCTGCTCCGGCTATGGCACGCCGCGCCAACGCAGATGTGGTGAGTCGTCGGGTGATTCGCATGAGGGCCTCCTCGGGCATCCGTCGTGGACAGCGACCATCTCGCCCCATCATGTCCATCGATCGTCACCACTGTGAAGAGCGAGGAAGACTCCCGCGAACACTGATCACAGCCATTCCCTGTCCGCACCACCGGCCCCGGGCGAACTCGCCTGCCCGCTGCCCGCAGCCGATCGCGCCTGTCGAGATGGCGGCGAAACGGCGATCAGCAACAATCCGACGTCCTTGCCGCCACGTCCAAAGCTGACCGCCGTTGACCGTCGTCACCCACTCGAACGGGCACGCGACGCCTCACTCGTCGGTGGTCGGGCGAAGGCGTTCCCACTGCGGGTCGTAACAGACCAGCCCGTGGTTTGCCGCCATGCGAGCCCGCCTCGGCCGACACCTCCTCGCACATGCTGTACCGCATGGTGAAGTAGACGAAAGGGCCCGATACCTCGTCCATCAGAGGACCAGCAGACCACGGGCTCACGTCGTGCTCGTCATCAGTCATCTCGACCCACCGCTCAAGCACCGCCAGGACGTAGGCACGGATACGCGGGGTCGGCGGAAGTTCCTCACCCTCCATGTACAGGGCGTAGAGCTGGTCGTAGGCCTCACCCGCAGCGCCGTCGTCGGCCGGCAGCTCACCCTCCCAGACCGCCAAGTCGTAACTCATGCCGGCAGTCTGCCCGCCATGCCCGACGCAGCCGTAGATACCAGCGGGCTGACGCTGGCTGAGCCGTGGATTACGGGATCAAGATGCGCGACCCGTCGACCTTCACACCTGGCCATCTATCAGCGGAAGCACCTCTCGGCATCTCTCACCACTCCCCCACCACCCGACGACCTCTTGCGGACTGAATGCAGACTGTCGCCGCTGCCGCAGCCCGTCCGGTTACTAGCGTTTAAGCGCGAACTACCCTGACCGCCGTGACGACGATCGAGCAGCTTGAACGGAGCGCGTGGCCGGATCCCGCTCCCGACGCTACGTCTCTCGTAAGACGTTGCACCGAACTGCGACGCAAACCGCTCGCTGAGTTCACGGTCGAAGACCTGCGCATCATGCTCGGGCAGGAGATCGGCGTGCCGGCGCTGCTGCCTCTCGCGGTACAAGTACTGTTCCGCGACCCCATGACGGAAGGCGACTACTACCCGGGCGACCTGCTCTCCACGGTGCTGCGGCTTCCCGACTCAGCGTGGCTGAACCTGCGAGGGGAACGGAAGCGGCTGGCATCAGTGCTGGCCGAGCTCCTGACCTGCCCGCCGTTCTCCAATCCTGATCTTCGACCTCGCGACCCGGACCAACTGCTTCGCGACGAAATCATGCGGTTCCTTAGTCGATGAGAGCGGATCTCCTCGTCGGGCAGTCGTAGACTGAACCGCCCCGGATCTTGTAGAGACCCTCCGGCAACCGGGGTCCCACGTCCCATGGCCGGTGGGCCAGACCGGCGGCGAGTTGGTCTTGCCAACCCTGCCGAGTCCGGCTGCCACCTGACACACGACGGCCCCATCCCCTGTTGCCGCGATGTCGGTGGCGTGGCCAGCGGGGCATTCCTGCCGACACTGCCCCACCGGCTGGCCGCGTACCCCCGGAATGCTCGACAGGGGCAGCTGCCGGAGCCGTGCGACGATGCTTCGATGAACCACAGCAGCGTCGGCTTGGTCATCTGGGACGTTGACGGGACGCTCATACCCGCTGATTTGCGCTGGCTGACGCGCGCGATCGCTCGTGCGTACGGCATCGCGGAGTCCGAGGTTGTCTTCCCTGACAAGAAGGTGCATGGGTATACGGACGAGTCGATCGCCGTGGACACGGCGATCGCTTCGGGCGTGGACCCGTCAGCTGCGGAGGCGGGCATACCCGCCTTTCGTCAGGCCATTGCCGCGGTCATGCAAGAGGGTCGGCAGGAGTTGGCTGAGGTTCAGCCGCCGTATCCAGGTGCCGTGGCGAGCATCGCGGAGCTGCACGAGCGTGGCTTCATCCAGACCGTGCTGACCGGGAATCTGCGTTCGGCCGCCGACGTGAAGCTGCACGTGGCGGGCTTGGATGAGTTTCTTGATCTTCGCATCGGCGGGTTCGGATCGGACGCTCGCGATCGCTTTCAGCTTCCGGCGGTCGTAACGCAGCGCTATTCCGCGATCTACGGTGCTCCGCTCGATCCTGCTCAAGTGATCGTCATCGGGGATGCGCCTAACGACATCGCTTGCGCACGTCACGCCGGCTTTCGTATCGCTGTGGTCGCTCACCGGCTTGGGCGTCAAGAGCTGGTCTCCTACGAGCCTGACGTGGTACTAGAGAGTCTTGACCCGATGACGGTGGCGGCCGCCGTCAGTTCGCTGTTGAGTGCGGGCGGGTCGTCAGCTGCTTGTTAGGCGGCCATCTGCTCCTCGAGTTCGAGGACAACTGGCTCGTCACGCCATCGTGCCAACCGCTGTCGGGCTCGTTGGGCTCGAGCGATGCCTCGATGGTTTCCGCCTGCTTTTAGCTGGTCGTAGGTGTGGCCAAGCAGGGTGCAGGACTGTTCAAGTTCGCCGGCCTCGGCGTAGGCGCCGGCGAGGTCTACGGCTGCTGCCAAGGCGACGTTGACGTTGGCGTGGTCGTGTTCCAGCATCTGTACTGCGCTTTCGAGCACGGTCACGGCCTGGCGGGGCTGGCCAAGGAGGAGATGGCATGTGCCCGCATAGACGAGGAGGCGGGCGCCGCTCCAGTCGCTGTAGAGACCGACACAGTCAACAGGAGACAGATCGTTGACCGCTTCTTCTGCCCGCTTCAAAGCCGCCGTGGCCTCGCGTGGAAGTCGCAGGGCGGCGAAGGCTTGGGCCTGTTCGGCAGCTAATCGAGCTCGTGCGGCGGAACTGAGTTCGGTGGACGCGCGGGCGGCCTCGTCGAGTAGTCGCAGGCCAATCATGATGTCACCGTCTGCTTCGATCAGGGTGGCGGCTTCCGAGTGAAGGTTGCTCTCGAAGATGCGTGCGGTCGCGCTGACCCTGTGGTTACCCAGCCTGTCGCCGAGCTGGCGAGCGTAGGCACAGTGAGCAAGCGCGAGGGTTCGGTTGCCCTGTGCGCTCCACAACCGGCTGGCGACGATCGAGGCTTCGGCGAGCATCGCTCCGATATCAGTACGAATGGGCGCACGGCCGGCCTTGCGGTATAGCGTGGACAGGCATTCACGGTGGGCCTCGATCAGACCGAGTAGCGCGTCGGGCGACACGGCCTGGCGCTGCTGGGCCAGCATGCTGGTGAGCGTGGAGAAGCTGTTCCACTCGCCCATCAGGTAGTCGGTTCCGGACGTGCGCGCGAGCATTTCCCCGGCGTTGGAGGAGTACGACGGCGCCCCAGCCGCCTGGAATTCCTGAATGGCAGCCACGCCGTTCCGCACGCGCTGGGTGCTGGCGAGTCGGATGCGATCGTATTCCCGGGACAGCCTGCCGTCGGTTCCCAGCAGTTCGTCGCTCCGGGTCCAGAAGTCACGCCCTACGCGCTGCCGGCCGGTCTCCACGTTGGCGATCGTGCTCCGTCCATACCTCACCAGTGGCGCGAACGTCTCTTGCGTGTAGCCAGCGGCCTTGCGGCTGCGCGCAAGCATCTGACCAAGGGCGCTCCAGACATTGGCCACGTCTTGCGGTGGCACGCTCGGCATCAGCAGCTCCCGATTAGTACGGACGCTCGCGCAGGGGCGAGACGCGGTGGCCTGGGAGCACTGTAGTGCAGGATCGCGATGCGTAGGCCAACCAGCGGCTTCTTCCAACAATCTCCGACAAAGTTCCGACATCACACTCGCAGGTGGTCCGAACTCGCGTGACCTGCGATTCCGCGCCCGTGACCAAGATCTGGCCGAGGCTGATTATGACCTTGAAGGCAAGTACCGCGTTGATGAAGCCGGTCAACAACGAGTTGGTGTTCCCCAGCACGAGTGCGTGATCCTCAACCCGGACCGTCAATGAAGGGGCGTCTTGTCAAGGGATTGTCAGACGTTGACGATGAGCCTTGCCGACCTCGAGCGTATTCGCCTTTAGTCACTCTCGTCGTCGATGGCGCATTCCGCGTTTCGGCCCGAACGCATTACCACCAAACCCATCACGGAGGGCGTTCCCGGCGGCACAGGTACCGATGATTGATTGACGAAATCTGAGGGGGATCCCGGATGCCGGATCATGATAAGCTGAGGCGTTACGGCTACACACAGGAGTTGGCGCGTCGCCTCCGATTCCGGGACCTGGTCGCGTATGGCTTGGTGTATATGGTGCCGATCGCGCCGATGGCGATTTTCGGCAGCGTGTACGCCGGCTCCGGCGGGATGGTGGCCCTGGCGTACGCGGTCGGTGTGGTGGCCCTCGTTTTCACCGCGTTCTCGTACGCGCAGATGGTGAAGGCGTTCCCGATGTCGGGCAGCGTCTACAACTACGCCGGCCGGGGCATCAGCGCGCCGGTCGGTTTTCTGGCCGGTTGGGTGATTCTGCTGGACTACGTTCTCGTGCCGGGCTTGCTGTATCTGGTGGCGTCGGTGGCGATGCATGCCACCGTGCCGGCGGTGCCGGTGTGGCTGTGGCTGCTGGGATTCGTCGCGGTCAACACGATCGTCAACTCGGTCGGCATCCGCATGACCGCGATGGTGACCCGGGTGATGCTCGTCGGCGAGCTGATCATCCTGGCGGTCTTCCTGGGCGTCGCCTGCTGGGCTCTCGCCTCGGGTAGGGGCCGGTTCAGCTGGGACGCGTTCTACAACGCCGACACGTTCACCTGGTCAGTGGTGGCGGGGGCGGTGTCGATCGCCGTACTCAGCTTCCTGGGCTTCGACGGCATCAGCATGCTGGCCGAGGAGACCCGGGGCGGCTCCCGACAGATCGGCCGCGCGATGGCCACTGTCCTCGTCCTGGCGGGGGTGTTGTTCATCGCCCAGACGTGGCTGGCCGCGATGCTCGTCCCCGACCCGGGCGTGCTTCTAGCGCAGGGTGATCCGAACGGCACCGCCTTCTACGGCGCGGCCGCGGTGGCCGGCGGTGGCTGGCTTGCGACGCTGTGCGCGGTGGCGACGGCGATCGCGTGGGGTCTGCCGAATTCAATGGTCGCGCAAGTGGCGACGTCCCGGCTGTTGTACGCGATGGCCCGCGACCGGCAGCTCCCGGCCCTTCTGGCGAAGGTGTCGGTACGGCGCAACGTGCCGATCAACGCGACTCTGCTCACCGGCGTCGTGTCCCTCGCCCTGGGCCTGTACATGGCCACCCGCGCCGACGGGATCACCCTGCTGTCGTCGCTGATCAACTTCGGGGCGATGGTCGCGTTCCTGGTCCTGCACGTCTCCGTCGTCGTGCACCACCTCATCCGGCGGCGCAGCGGCAACTGGTGGGCGCACCTGGTCATGCCCGGTATCGGGTTCGCGATCCTCGCCTACGTGGTGGTGAACGCGAACATCGCCGCGCAGCGCCTCGGCCTGGCCTGGCTCGCCCTCGGCATGGTCGTGCTCGCCGGCCTCTACCTGTCCGGCCGCCGCCCGTCGCTGTCGGGTCTGGCGCCGGCGCAGCGGTCCGCTCGTGACCTGGAGCGGGTGTGACCACGATGTCTTCCGGAAGTCACTTCACGTATCGGCCGGCGCGCGACGAGTTGGCCTACACCTTCGGCGGGCGGATCCCGGTGGCCCATGTGCGCTCCGGTGACGTGTTCACCGTGCACACCGAGGACTGCTTCGGCGGCCGGGTGCGAGGGCCAGCGGACCTGCCGTCGCAGGTGTGCGCGATGCCGTATCTGAATCCGGTGTCGGGGCCGTTCTTCGTCGAGGACGCCGAACCCGGCGACACCCTCGCCGTCCACATCGCCTCGATCGTTCCGGCCCGGGACTGGGGTGTGTCCGCGACGTTCCCGTACTTCGGGGCGCTGACCTCCACCGGGCACACCGCGACCCTCCAACCACCCCTCGACGAGCGCGTCTGGGTCTACCACATCGACCCCACCGCCGGAACCGTGCGGTACTGCGCCACCACCAGCGACCACAGCGTTGAGCTGCCGCTGGATCCGATGATCGGCACAATCGGCGTCGCCCCCGCCGCGATGGAAACCCGCGCCACGATCGTCCCGGACTACTACGGCGGGAACCTCGACACCCCGCAACTGCGTCCCGGCACCACCCTCTACCTCGGCGTCAACGTCCACGGTGCGCTCCTCGCCCTCGGTGACGGACACGCCCGCCAAGGCGAAGGGGAGGCGTGCGGGGTCGCGGTGGAGATCGCCACCGTCACCGCCCTCGCCGTCGAGGTCATCAAGGGCGGCCGTCCCACCGCGTGGCCGCGGCTGGAAACCGACACCGCGATCATGTCCGTCGGCTGCGCCCGACCACTCGAGGACGCCTACCGCATCGCCCACCAGGACCTCACCACCTGGGCCGCCGACCTGTGCCGTCTGGACACCCTCGACGCCTACCAGCTCGTCTCCCAAGCCGCCCGGGCGCCGATCGGCAACGTCTGCGACCCCAACTACACAATCCTGGCCGCAATCGACAAGGCCCACCTCCCTCAGCCGCAGCCCGCCTACGCAGACGCCCACGCCCGGCTCCGCAGCCTCACCCAGGGGCAGCCATGACCGCGCCGGTGCCCGGGCTGCCGCTGCGCGACGAGCTGTACCTGCTCGCCCACAACGACGACACCGGCCAACCCCACATCCACCGCCAAGCCCTGGCCCTCGGTCTCGCCGGCGCCGTCCTCATCGACCTCGTCCTCACCGGCCGCACCACCCTCGACGGCCACGGCCAGGTTGGGGAGCAGCGGGTTCGGCTGCACATCGACCGGCCCGTCGGCGACCTCATCACCGATGCCGCCCTCACCAGCCTGCGCCACACCCGGCCCGCCCCACCACTGCGCCACTGGCTACGCGGATTCGCCGACGACCTCTACGAACGCACCCGCGCCGGCCTGCACGCCGCAGGAATCCTCCGCCACACCAGCCACCGCCGACTCGGCGGACTGATCCGCGCCGACACCTACCTACCCACCCACCAGCGGTGGCCAGTCATCGCGCGCGCCCGCCTGCGCTACCTCGCCGACGGCCGCGAACAACCCGACAACCACACCGCCGCCCTCGCCGGACTCGTCGTCGCCCTCCACCTCACCGGCCACCTCTATCTCCACGACGACACCACCACCGTCGCCAACCAGCTGCGCGCCATCGCCGAGCAACACCACCGGCCCGTCCGCGACATCACTACCGCCGTCGACGCCGCAGTCGGCGACCTCGCCACCGCCACCTACCGCTAAACACGAGGAAGGAACCCCCGACACCGTGATGCTCCGCTCGACGGTCCCCACCCGCCTGGCGGTGAACCTGGTCGGCAGCGTCCTGGTCGCCGACTGCTTCGCCAGCTCCCCCGGCCAGCCGAGGCCCGCGTCGACCGCGCCCACGGTCACCGGCAGCCGATCCGCCACCACGCACCCCAGCGCCACCGGGCCAGCATTGACCCCGTGGCAGCGGCTCACCGCCCTCGCCGACCCCATCGACACCACACCCGGCGAGGCACCGAAGAAAACGAACGAGCACCTGCCCGGCGGCCTGCACCCATACCTGCCCGAAGCACTCCTGAACGACGCGGACGTGCTGGCCGGCGCGGCAGCGCCCCGAGAACTGGCCACCGACCTCGCCTATCCCCGGCTGCTCATCAGCGGCGTCGTCACGCTCGTGAGCAGCCAATACCTCAACCAGGCCCAGCGGGCGACGAGCCTGCGCGTCCTCGCCGACATCCCCGGCATCACCTACCGCGGCCAGAGCACCGGCCTGACGTTCACCGTCACCGCCGACGGATCCACCTCGCAGCTCCTGAACGACCCGCAAAGCGGCGAGGCCCTCGCCACGCACGAACGGCTGACCGGCCGCCGGGCGGGCCTGTTCTCGTACGTCCTCATCCTCGAACGCGGCCACACCACCTACGCCGGCGCCCCGTCGGACCCTGACCGGCCGGCCACCAACCTCCACCGTCGCAGGCGTGATCAGCAGCAGGGGTCACCCGAGCTGCGACGCGTAGCCACTGCAGCATCAGGCCACCGAATCATCGCCACCGCCTACCGACAACGGCGAAGGAAAGAGGTACGTCCTCATGGATCTACGAACGTGGGCCGGCTCTGGCCGTCGAACGGGCCCGAGAGAGCAACCCCGCCAGGAATGGCAGGTGCGAGCACCTGGGAGCCGTCGGTGATGTCGTCGCACCTGCAGACGCCGGACGCCGGCCCCACGCCAGATCGGCCGCGCTACAGAACCGAAACGACACCTCCGCACACCCCGCTGCGGCCGACGTGGGCATGCCGGGCATGCGGTCAGCCGTGGCCGTGCCCGCAGGCCCGGCTGCTGTTGAAAGTGGAGTACGAATCGGCGCTCCCCGCGCTCTCGATCTACCTCAGCGGGCTGATGTTCGAGGCGATGCGCGACCTGTTCCACCTCAACCCACACGACGGACCGAGCCCGCAGGAGATGTTCGACCGCTTCGTGGCCTGGGGCCCCTTCCGCAGATCGATCCTCAAGCAGCAGTGAGCAAACACCGCAGCCTGCCGCTGGTGAGGGGACCTCCGCGACGGCCTGGCCGCGACGTCCCCTCTACATCACCGCACGACAAACGCTCGCATCACCGCCCCGAAGGCGGCCTGATACGCGCTCATCCCCGTTCGCGATCAAGGAGGAACCTTGAGCATCACCGCAGACAGACCCGTCACGACCGTCGCACAGAACCCGCGCACGCTCGTGTCGACCGAGGTGTTCGACAAGCTGACCCGCTACTTCGCCGCCCGGCAGGAGGTGAGCCACACCTACGCCGAGCGTGCCGTCGGGCAATTCCTGGTCTTCCTGAAGGCCCACGCCGACCAGGCCGGCAAGCCCGATTTCGGGATGCTCCTGCCGACCGGCGAGTCCTACCGGGTCGTGCCCACCCGACCGGTCGACGCCGTCTGGCACGCCCTCCTGCAGATCAGCGAGCCCTACACCGCCGCCTGCCACCAGATCGCCGGCCACTACGTGCACCACCGCCCGATCCTGACCGAAGCCATGCGAGACGGCACCGCCATCACCTACACCCTCGCGGCGTTGCACGACACCGGCTACCAGATCGACATGGAATTCTGGGGCGGTGAGGCCGAGTCCTGCTGTCCGCCGAACCCGCCGCAACCCGGCCGGTAACAGGAGAACCTGATGCGCAGCGACTGGACGACCCTACCCCGCAGCGTGATCACCAGAATCACCGAACAGGTCGGTGGAGCGTTCGAGGCAACCCCGGCACCCGACGGCAACCACGCACAGATCGCCTCGACCGTCACCGGCCCGTCCGGACCGTTCTTCGTCAAAGCGGCCTGCGGCGAAAGGGGCGTCCGGTCGCTGCGCTACGAGCTGGCCGTCACCCAGGCCGCCGACCGGTACCCGCCGGCGCTGCGGTGGCACTTCGAGGCCGATGGCTGGCTGGTGGTGGGCACCGAGCATCTCGCCGGCCCCCACCCCGACCTGTCCCCCGACAGCCCGGATCTCGACCTGCTCACCGCCGCCCTGAAAGACCTTCACCAGACGCCGGCGCCCGGCGATCGGTGGTTCACCCCGGCCGACCGGCTCGGGTTCACGCACCCCGCGATGGACGGCGGGACACTCGTGCACTCCGACCTCAACCCGACCAACCTGATCATCACACCGCACGGCCTGCGCATCGTCGACTGGGCCTGGGCCACCAAAGCAGCGGCATGGGTCGAACTCGCACTACTCGTCCAATGGCTGATCGGCAGCGGCCACACCCCCGCCCAAGCCGAAGACTGGCTCCGGCAATTCCCGTCCTGGACCGCCACAAGCGCTGACGTGCTCAACCACTTCGCCTCGGCCAACGCCGCGAAGTGGGCGACCAAGGCCCGACACAACACCGAGCGCTGGGTACACGACCTCGCCCGATGGACCGGCGAGTGGGCAATCCACCGGGCCCACGGGGGCGTAGCTCAAGGCCGTGAGCCACGGCCGAGGGCCCGGCAGTCTTGACAACCGGCAGGCTGTACAAGGTCACCCCACGCCACAGGATCTCGGCCCGACAAAGTCAGGAATGAACTCGCGCGCTGAGCGCCCGAACCGCAGGGAGCCAACGATGGCCGATCCGCTCGACACCGAGCTCACGAAGACGGCTCGCGCTCGACTGGTCGACAAGCTGCTCGCCGACGGTGCGATCACCTCACCGGCCGTGGAAGCGGCCTTCAGACAGGTCCCCCGCCACCTGTTCACGCCCTCGGGAGTCAGCGTCGAGGCCGCGTACGCCGACGACGTGGTAGTCACCCGCCGCGGCCCGGACGGCAAGGCGACCAGTTCGATCTCCGCGCCGTGGCTTCAAGCCGCCATGCTGCACGCCGCCCACCTTCAGCCCGGCGCACGGGTGCTGGAGGTCGGATCCGGCGGCTACAACGCCGCGCTCATCGCCGAGGTCGTCGGCCCGCACGGCACGGTCACCAGCATCGACATCGACCCCGCCGTCATCGCCTACGCCCGCACCGCCCTCGACACCGCCGGCTATCCGCACGTTGCGGCGGTGCACGCCGACGCGGACGAAGGCTGGGGGGCGGCCGCCCCGTACGACGCCATCATTGTCACCGTCGAGACCAGCGACATCCCAGCCGCCTGGACCGACCAGCTCGCCGCCGACGGCGTCCTCGTCACGCCGCTGCGGATGCGTGGCCACACCCGCTGCCTCACCCTCGTCCGCGACGGCGAGCACCTGGTTGCCACCGATGCCTTCGTCTGCGGCTTCGTCCCGATGCAGGGCGCCGGCGCCAACCCCGTCACACCACACCACCTACGCGGCGACGACGTCACCGTATTCGTCGACGACCCTGTCACCGAGGCCCTGGATCTCCGCGCGCTGCCCGCCGCCCTCGACGGACCGCGGCACGACGCCTGGTCACCGGTCACCACCTCACCGGCGACCCCGTTCGACACCCTGCAGCTGTGGCTGGCCAGCCAACCCCACCCTCACGGTCTGCTCGCCGTCGACCGGCAGCGCGCCGCCGACCTGGCACCGCAGAACTGGGTGGCCTGCCCGGCCCTGCTCACCGCCGACAGCATCGCCTACCTCGCCACCCGCCAACTCGACGACACCACCTGGCAGTTCGGCGCCCACGGCTACGGGCCCCACGCCGCCGCACTCACCGGCCGCATGCTCGACCTCATCGGCGCCTGGGACCGCCACCACCGACACCAACCCGGCCCGCACATCGCCGTCTACCCCACCGGCACCGCATCCAGCCCTACCAACCACCTGCAGCTCCTGATCCCCCGCCCACACACCACCATCGCGATCACCTGGACCAGCAACGGCCAGCCCGCATAACCAGCAACAGCCCCTCCACGCCCGCGCGAAGAACCGTCGCAAAAAGAAGCGGCAGAACGGCCTGTGACGGCACCCGCGCCCAAGTTCCATCCCCGGCTCACGCCGCAGCCCACCCTTATGAAAGCGGTCAAAGGGATCTGCGGACCGCAGCGACTCCGCATGCCAGCATGAACGCGAGCGCGATCATCGCGATCCGCAGCCAGGGCACTCCCGTGCCGGGCCGGACACCGATCGATGCCGCCAGTCCCAACTGAGCCAGCAACAGCACACACACGGCGACGCTCAGCGCCCGATACGTGTTCCCGAACTCGAACCAGAGCACCCAGGTGCCGGCGATGGCGGGGACGACCATCAGCAGGCTCAGACCGATCAGCGGGACGGCCAGCCTCCGCCGCATAAGGGCATCCACCGCCGCTACCTCCGTCTACCGCCGTCGCCGTCGCCGGCACACACACTGCCACCCTGCGGTCAGCAGGAGCTCCACGCGCGGCGGATCCTCGGCCTCCGCGGCAGACTGCCGCAGGAAGCCGAGCACCCTCCCCCATGGGCTCTCGCGTTTCCCGTACGGTGTCCCCTGCGCCGTAACGAGCAAATCACCGTATGCGTTGGCCATCTCGCGGGGGCTGAGACTGATGTTCGGAGACAGAGCCAACGTTCGGCTGTCCTTGGCGAACCTCGACTTCCTCGGCGACGACGACGCACTGCGCACGAACGCCGCGCAAGCTGTCGACGAGTTCGCTTCCCGGTCCGCGCCGAGGCTTCACTCCGGTCAGGACCGCACAGCGTCCGTCAGCCTGCTCCTCACCAGAGCCGGACAGGTGGAGGACGTGACGATCAGCCGCGACTGGCGACGCCAGGCCGGTGTGACCCGTATCGGGGATGCCGTCTACGAGGCGTACACCGGTGCGCTGGGGAGCCTCCTCGAAACCATCGCAGTCGAGGAGTTGCAGCGAGACCAGCCCGCCCTGGCTCGACCAGCACAGCCGCCGGCTACCAGCACGGAGCCCGAACTCGACCAAGCCCTCTGGCTGCAGCGCACGTGGGGCGCCCTGCACCACATCGACGCCGACCTCGCCCGGCTGTCCCACGCACCGGAGCAGCCCGAGCAACGGACGATCTCCAGTCCGCACGGATGCCTGACGCTTCACCTGCGCGGCGCGGGCATCACGGCGATCACCTCAGACACGGCGCGCGTCGCCGGCATGGACACCGAACAACTGCGGTTCGAGGCTCGATCACTCTTCCGGACCTACGAGCTCGCCCGTCCCGGAGAGACGGAGGCGCGACGATGAAGGACCTGGAAGTCATCACCGACGCGCTGCGCGACGAGGGCAAGAAGTGGCTGGCGATGTCCGACAGCATCGCGGAGGTCAAGACAGCCGCCGAACAGCTGCATCTTGAGCCGTCCGCGTTCTTCATCGGCGACGCGAGCGTGGTCCTGCACGCCGGCTCCTACCGGGACTTCCACACGTTCATGGTGCGGATCCTGAGCGGTGCCGTCACGGAGTTCGATCAGATCGGCGAGGCGCTGCGGCGCATCGCTGACGAGTACGACCGGGCCGACGAGGTCGTCTCCCTGGACCTCGACAAGATCTACCGCGCATGATTATGGAAGGCAGTGCAGGTGCAGCCCGCAAGCAGAGACCTTGAGTACGGCGAGCCGTTCAACAAGGCGTTCGACCAGATCCGCTCCGGCATCGACCGAGCCGTCGGCTCCTTCAACGACATCGTGGAACGCGTCAACGAGCACAGGTGGCTTCTCGGACCCGCCGGACTGTGGTGGATCAAGCAGAACCTCGACGCCACACGCCGGGCCATGACCACGGTGCTCGACCAGGTTGACCACGCGCTGGAACGCCAGGTGCCGGTGCTGTCGCTGATCAACGTCAGCTTCCGGTGGGTCAACGACGTCAAGACTCCCGTCTCCGAGTTGTCGTTCACCGCCACCGAGCCGCGCAGCGACAACATCGCCAAGTGGAGCGGTGACGCGGCGATCGCCTACAACGCCAAGGCCACCAAGCAGAAAGCCGCGATCGACGAGTCGGTGCTGAAGGCCGAGTTCATCAGCCAGTGGCTGTTCAAGATCGCCCGCTCGAACGTCGATTACGCCGTCGAGCTGGCCAAGATCGTCACCGGACTCGCCGGCAAGTTGGCGCAGGCTGCCACCGAGGCCAGTACCGTCATCGACATCCCCTGGGCCATCTCCACCCTCGCCAAATCGGTCGGTGACCTCGTCACCGCCGGCCTCAACACCCTGCTCACCGTCGGGCAGCGCTTCATGGACGCCCTCGGCAACATCCGGGACATCGCCACCCAGGTCGGTGACTACTCGAAGCTACCCGGAAGCCAGTGGCCGCAAGCCGTACGGGACTGACCCAGCACAAGGCGCCCCTCTCCAGAGGCCACAGCGTGCGCTACCCGGCAAGCGCGGGCGTTCACGCCAAAAGGCAGTGGTCTCGGGGGGACGAGCCAAGGCCGCTCAGGCCGTCGGCACCGCCGCTTGCGTGGCCCGCAGAATCGTCAACGACTTCTCCGCCAACACCGAGTTCGCAACGTAAGACTCGCCGCCGACGGCGAACCACACCTTCACCACCAGGTTGCCGGTACGCGCGTGCACCATGTACTCGGCGTACTTGAACCCCGGGGTCGACCGCTTAGTGAAAGCCTCCGCCTCCTCCCCCACCCCTGGCACACCTCCGGCGGGCGTCATCCCCGTAGCCCGCCGCGTCCCGCGATACAGCTGCCGCGCCTCGTCGGCCGTTGCAAGCGTCGACGCCTCGACCCGAAGATTCGCCTGGTAGCCAGCCCTGGTCTGCATCTCGAACAGGCAGGCGGCACCGGGCCGAGCCAGCGGCGGCCGCGGATCTTCGCGCGTCACCTCGGGCGCCAGGTCCGCCACGACCTTCACATCCGTCCTCGCGCACAGGTCCAGCCCATCCGCGGTGTACGCCGGATCGGCAGGTGCCGTCGGGCTGGCCGTGACGCCGGTAGCCGAGGCAGATGGCGGGGTAGGCGCCGCGATGGGACCATCATCGGCGTTGTCACAGCCAGCCACCGCCACGGCGAGCAGGACGGCAGCGGCGACGGCCGGGAGGCGGACCGAGGTAGGCACGACCCGAACATACCCGCTGTCACCGAACGCGACTGTCCGTGCAAGCGACGACTAGGGTTCACGTATGGCCGCCCGTGAGACACCGGAGCAGATCGCCCGCACGAGAACGGTCACCGCCGACGCGGTCCTCGGCGGCAGTGTCGACCTGCGCGTCTACCCGTACCGGCTTCTCACCGTCCTGTCGCATCGCGGCGTGGGCGGTGACCAGGTCACGCAGGCCGTCGCCGCCGCAGAGGTGCTGGAACGATTCGGCTGGGAACTGATCACAATCTCCGAGTTCGCGAGCAGCAGGATGGTCTACGCGATCATGCGCCGACGGTGACGCCAGACCCTCCATGACTACCGCGGAACGCCGTCGCGAGAGCGACTACTGGGCGATGGCCCACAGAATGACAATTATGTTTACAAAGCCCTGCGCAGCAGAGCTGCCTCGCGATTCGGTCGTCCATACCTCGTGAGCACCTACCATCAGGAGACATGCTGCTCGAATGCAGAGCCGTGCCAAGCACTGTGGAGTCTGGTCGACGAGGCCTGGGGTACCTGCGCAAGGAAGTCACCCGGGTAGCCCTGTAGCCTCAAGGCGTGCCTTCGCCGAGTCCTCGGGCGCGCGACCGCCGCCAAAGTCTCGTCGGGCGACTTGCGGCCATCGCCGACGAGTTGCAGGCGATCCATCCACCCCGTCACACAGCCACCCGCAACGCGCTGCGTGGGGCCCTCGCCGCTGAGGCGAAGCGGCTGGACCAGGCCGTTGCTCGCCTCGACCCGATCTTGAGGCCACGAGGCCTGTTCGATCCCAGCGCTCCCAGCACCACGGGTCGTATCGTCGCGCTGACCATGATCGCCCAGCAGAGGCATCCACTAGCGGCCCTCAGGCCTTTCTATGGAGCCGGGGTGTACGCCCTGTACTACAACGGCCCCTTTGACGCGTATTCGCCGATTTCCCGCACGGAGCAGCCGATATACGTCGGCAAGGCGGACCCGCAAGACGCCGAGGCGAAGGACGCGGTAAGCCAAGGAACGCGTCTGCATCGCCGTTTGAACGATCATCGCAAGAGCATCCAGAAGGCCACGTCAACCTTGCGCCTAGAGGATTTCGAGTGCCGATTCCTCATCGTGCAGACGGGGTATCAGAGCGCGGCCGAGGAGCAGCTCATACAGTTTTTCCAGCCGATTTGGAATAACGAGACGAAGATTTGCTCCGGAATGAGCAAGCATGGCGATAATGCCGAGACCCGCAGTAACAAGCGATCACCTTGGGACACGCTCCACCCAGGCAGGCAGTGGGCGGACGCGCTCGCCGAGGATCAGAAGCCGGAGAGCCTGATCCGAAAAGAGATCGATGTCCACTTCCGACGAGTGCCGCCCCACAGGACCCTCGAGTCAATCATGGCCGGCGTCATTGGTGACCTTGCACAGCTGGCACCCACTAGTTTCACCACCGCTGCCGGGAAAGACATACCTGTTGAGGCAGATTTTGACGAGAACATGCCCAACGATGTGTGACTACGGCGTCACCGCCGAGACGAGGTGACTCCGAAGGCTTTCGACGACAGCCAGAGCCTCTTCTTCCTCGATGTCGTCAGCCCATCGCAGCCGCCAGGCTGAACCGTTCGCGAGCACTTCGCCGAGCGCTTGCACGGCCAGGTCTCGAATTGATGAATCGACTGCCATGGCCCCTTTGTCAGACAGGAAGCGTGGAGCGTACGCCGAGTTCGAGAACGGCACGCCGTTGAGCGATTGGAGCGCCGTGGCGGCCGCCGCCACCGCTCGAGCGGCTTCCCCCGCCGTGAGGACCCGCCCGGCCACCGCGACCGCAAGGGTGTCGCGTACGAGTTCGGCGCGTTGGTCGAGGGGGGCGGCCTCTAGGGCATCGCACCACTCAACCGCGTCGTCGTTGTCGAACGGACCGAACTGCCAGGTTGCCATCGCCCTCCTCACGATGGCGATACCCAACCACACCCCGAGTCGCGCGGATGCCGCGGCTCGGACGGACTCAGCCGACACCAAGACCCGGCGGTTGGCACGCACGCGCGATTCACCTTTTCAAGATCGACAACTCCGCGGTATGCTCCCCCCATGTCTGAGCCGCCCGGGAAGCAGATCAGGGACCGCACCTCAGTGGAACTCTTCGCAGGCGGCGGCGGCTTGGCGATGGCTGTTCACCGGGCGGGCTTTCGTCCTCTTCTGGTCAACGAACTGGTCAAGTACGCGTGCGACACGCTGGAGGCCAACGCCGCCGTTGACCGTGGCGAGACCGAACGGGTGCCCCTTCCCGGCGAGAGGTGGCCCTTGGTCAGGGGTGACGTCAGCAGGGTCAAGTTCGACTACCTATGGGATCGGGTGGATCTCCTCGCTGGGGGACCCCCATGCCAGCCGTTCAGCCTGGGCGGCGTCGCGAGGGGCGACGAGGACAAGCGGAACATGTTCCCGGAGATGTTTCGCGCCATCCGCAAGATCCAGCCCAAGGCCGTCATGTGCGAGAACGTGCGCGGCCTGCTGCGCCCGTCCTTTCGACCATACTTCGAGTACATCGAGCGCGAGTTGCGACTCCCCTTCCAGGAGCGTGACCACGACTCGACCTGGCGCGACCATGACGAGGTACTCAAGGAACGTCTGGCCGAGGACCCGCCAGACCCCAAGCAGCGGTACGACGTCGTCACCACCACCGTCAACGCCGCCGACTACGGCGTGCCGCAGATCCGCAACAGGATCATCATCGTGGCGTTTCGATCGGACCTGGGAGTCGACATCGAGCGCTTCAAGCGGTCGGTGCGTCCGCGGTACTCGGAGGCTGCGCTGGTTCGATCGATGCTCGACGGCACCTACTGGCGGAGGCATCCCCAGGTGCCCGAGTACGTACGCGAGCGCGTCATGTCCCGACTACCAACTACCCCTCCCGAGGATGACGGCAGGCTTCCGTGGCGGACCCTGCGGGATGCCCTCCAAGGACTTGACGGACAGCCCTCCCTTCCGCCCGTGCCTTGGGATCGGCTCGATCGGCGAGAGCACAATCTCGGTGGGTTCACCGACCACATCGGCTGGCCAGATGCGCGCATCTACGCCGGCCATACACCCAACGAGCTCGACCGACCCGCCAAGACGGTCAAGGCAGGGGTGCATGGCGTCCCTGGCGGCGAGTCGGTGATGTTGACCGACGACCTGTGGCCTGAACCGGCCAGCGAGAAGCCGTATCCCTACCGGCATCGGTACATGACGGTACGGGAGACAGCGCGAGTCATGACCTTCCCGGACAATTGGCTTCTCGCTGGTCCGCGCGGCGAGAAGATGCGCCAGCTCGGCAACGCTGTACCCGTCGTCCTCGGCGAGTTCTTCGCCAAAGCCATCGCTGCGGCGCTCGACGAGGCCGAGAGCCAACGGTGACCACCACTGCGGCCAGATCAGAGAGTCACTGGGCGGTTAAGCCCCCAGACTCAAGAGCCTGGAGGGGCCGGCGTGGCCGCAGCAGAAAAGCGGCATCCCTGGAGCAAGACCGTGCCGCCGGAGGACCCGATCGGCGATGGGTTGACCTCGGTGATGGACGTCGGGCCCGTGCCTCCGTGGACCTCAAACTACTGCCCCGAACTCGCCGGATTCGGGCTTATCTGCGATGGTCTGACAGGGGTCGCTCGCCCGCTCGGTACCTGGGCGAGGTCGAACACGACACCCGGGCCGACAACCTGGCCGAGGGATGGCGGTTGGCCTGGGCCCGAGGCCTTCTCACCCCACCCGACACCGCCTCATCGTCCTGGGCGAAGAGCCCGGCCGTACGGACCGTCATGCGCGCGAACAAGGCTCGGGACACAGGCCCGGAGCGACGAGTACGCTCGCTTCTGCACAAGATGGGCTTGCGGTACCGGATCAACGCCAGACCACTGGCCGGCCTGCGCCGAACCGCTGACGTCGTCTTTCCCGCAGCTCGCGTCGCGGTGTTCATCGACGGCTGCTACTGGCACGGCTGCCCCGAGCATTACCGTCCCGCTCGCGCCAACGACCGCTTCTGGAGCGACAAGATCGCTGGGAACCGCGCCCGCGACGCGGAGACCAATGGACTACTCACCGAAGCCGGCTGGACCGTGATCAGGATTTGGGAGCACGAGAGTCCCACCGAGGCCGCCGATCGCGTCGCGACCGCAGTCCGGGAGGCGGCTTCCAACCGGCGGGCTCGTCCAGAACGATCCTCTTTGTCGTCTTGATCTTTCTCACGATGCGAGTAGTTGACCGCTGTACGTGGCAGCTAACCGCAGCGGCTTGACGCCTCGAACGGACGACCCATGCCGAGCCGATAGGAATGCGAAGAACCACCAGGACAGGACGGTGCCTACCGAAAAGGAGTACCGGATGCCGTCGAGGGCGTGTCTCCAAAGATATGCAGGTGGTGCCACGTTAGGTATCTCGCCCGCGGAGGCGGCGCTGCCGCAGGCAGGAGGAGACGGTCAGCCAACGGCGGTCGACCGAAAGCGGCGCGGGTCGCCGTGTCTGTGCGTACGGCGTCCGCGAGTGAGGGCTTGAGATGGATACGTAGGCCGCCGTTGACCGTCATGAGGCCAGTGTCGAAGGCGACGTCATGCGTAGGGCAGGCAGTAAGGCCGTTGCGCGCGTCTAGGCGCTCGGCCGGGGTGCTCGTCCGCCATGGCTTGATGTGACTGGCAACCAGCATCCGGGAAGCCCTATCGCCCGCTACCTTCACCGACAGGCCGCAGAAGACGCAGCGGTGATCATGGTTGCGCAGCACCTCCTTGGCGAATCGGTGCTGACCGATGCGGGCAGCGGCGACGAGGAGGCGTTCTGTCGTCTGTTCGTCGAGATCGGCGCGCGACTCAAGCCAGGCAGTCGAGGTCGCCTGTACGGCCTCCTCGACTTCCGCTGCCTCGAGTTCGTCCTGACCGATAAGCCGAAGGTCAGTGTCGTCGTTGGTGAGGCCAAGAAAGTCCGGCAGGTTCTCTGAGCCGATACCGACGTCGCGCGCTGCGGCGAGTATGACCCGGTAGACAGCGCTCAGGCGCCCCGGAACCGCGAGGAGATGAGCGGCTACCTCGATCTCGTACTTGGCGCCGTTGCGTCTACTGCCATCAAGGTTCGCCATCTTCGCCAGGACGCTGCTGTTCGGGCGTTGAAACAGACGCCCGAGTGCGGGGACCGGCTCCTCGGCCCTATGCGCGGTCGAGCCGCCGTACTTGCGGTGGTTGACCAGCAGGCTCGCGGCGAGGCACGTCAACGTCTCGACAGGAAGGAAGGCCACTTGCCGGCCGGCTGTGACCGGTGTGCGCGTAAGAATGGCCTGCCACTGCTCTCGCGCGGCGGCGGGACTGATCTCGACGTAATCGACGAAGGTGGGCACTCGCGATCCGCGCCTCTCAGTAAGTCAAAGTCACGCGTCAAGTCCGAAGAGCGAAGTGGCGTCGCCAGCACTCACATCCGCAGTCTCCGCGTCCACCGCACCTGCTGCGAACTGGCGGGGACCCGGGGTGTACTTCACGTCACCGCCCGACTCCCGTCGCCACCAGCCAAGGGCACTGTCATACCGTCGACGCTCTTGATACAAGATGAGGTAGCCAGGCAAGGCCGTCAGCTGCCACCCAGCGGGTAGAGCGGCGACCAACTGATGGGCTAGGTCTCTCGCGGCCAAAGGCTGAGCGGGCACAACCATCAAGGCGTCACGGTAAGTCTTCTTGGCCGCCGCGCCGCTGTCGAACCGCAGCAGATAGGGCAACTGGCCCTTCGCGGCCTCCAAGACGGCCGCCACCGACTGCATCCCCGGCTCCTGACGGCACGGGTAGTCAAGATCAATGGGATAGGTGGCATCGAAATGTGCCGCCTTGACCACGCTCGTGTCGCGATTGCGGCCCGGGTCCTTATTACCGAAACCGTTGGTGTTCCACGGGATGCTGTCATGTTCCCGATACTTCTTGATGAGCAGCTTTTCCGGCGCCGCCGCGTCGAGGTCCTCATCGACGTAGACGCACACGAATCGAACGGCTGCGGAGTCGAGCCCAGTGCGACCGGACAGCTTGCGGAGATGTTGGGTGAGCCGGTCCTGCAGCGATCTGGCGGCCTTCCCGACGTAGACGCGCCGTTCGTTGAAGAACAGCGCGTACACGCCGGGACGACCTAGGACCGCGGAGAGGTTAGCCGCTGTCAGGGGGGTGGGCTTGAGCGGCCGCAGGGTGGTTTCCAGTTGGTCGGCGAGTGCGCGGGTGATGCTGAGGCGAAAATCAGCCGCCCACTTGTCTGTCAACGCCGCCTCCGAGAGCTCGCCGATCTTGGTTTCGCAGTCTGACATGTCGAGCCCCGCGTGCCAACCACATGACTGAACTACCCGCTGCGGTCACGACCCGACGTCCGACGAGCTGTCGGACAGGTGGGCACGCGTGCGGTCCAACGCCTCGTCGTGGAACCCGGCGTGGACGTCCACACCACATAGGGCCGAGTTGGAGTGCGGTCAGGCCGGTGGTGCCGCCTCACATTTGGTTCACAGAACACTGCCTAGGCCCCGCTGTCACGACATCACTGTTTGGCCGAGATTCTCAACGTTCTGACTTCACGTCCCTTTGAGTACGGTTGTGATGCTGGGTGACCCGCACGATGCGTCCATCCGGGTCCTTGACTTCGAGGACGTCCTGAGCGCCTCTCGCACTGGGTTTGGCATCTAGTCCGAGCCGTCGTGCCACATCGGCAAGTAGGCCGACCGTGATATGCACGCTGACCGATGCGGTATCGATCGGAGTATCGACGGCTTGTTGCTGGAGTAGAAGCCCTGGGCTGATATGGGCTGTGCCGGAGCGTACGGGAATGTCGCGGCCGGTGAGCTGAGCGTAGAACGCTGCTGACCGCGTGAGGCTTCGAGCGACGAGGATGACAGCTGCTTCCGGTCTTGCGTCTTCGCTCGCTGATTCGATGGCACTACCGGGGTTGACTGCCGTGGGTACGACCGGATCGTCATGGCGTCTGGCGGGTTGTTGGTCGGCGCGGGTAAGTGGGGGTAGGGAATGGGGTATCGGCGCGTCAACGAGGACGGTCTGACCATCGCTGAGCTGCAGTCGTGCGCGAAGAAGACGGTCGTCGAGGGCCTCAAGGCCCGCGATGCGGAAACGGCGCCCGTCAGGAAACTCGTGCAGTTTTGAAGCACCCTTGCTGGTGAACGCAGTGAACAACGTTAGCTTCAGCTCTTCGCGTAGGCTTCGCGGGGAAGAGTCCGGCCAGTGACCGGGGTCCACCGTCCGCGCGTGGCTTTGCTCGGCAGTCTTGGCTAGGTAAGCGGCATCCTGGACGGTGAGTGCGAGATCGCCGAGCCAGTCAGTGCCGTGCAGGGCCCCGAGTATCGCGGCGGTCATAGATGCCAGCGTGTCGGTGTCGGCTTTGCGCAGGAACGCCGCGGTTAGCAGCCCGCCTTGAGGGCGCGCAGCGAATCGACTGGCCAGGTAGATCGAGGCTGTCGCGGTGACCGTCCCGGAACCGTTGACCTTGGGGTCGGTGCAGCCGATTCGTTCGAGGGTGGTCTCGGGGTTGCTCATTGCGCCGTGCTGCAGCGAGTCCGCGATGATCTCCAACAGTTGCTCAGTTTCTTTGTTGGTGTCGCGCCAGGCATCGGCGAAGTGATCGAGTTCGCTGCTGGTGGCCCAGCCGGCGGGCAGTTCCGAGAGGATCTGGTCGGCGTCGATTAGGCCGCTGGCGGCGGCGGCGATGCTGTCACCGAATCCGTGGGTGGCTTGTGCCTGAGCGGCGTGTCGTAGGGCGAAGGCGTAGATTAACGCGCCGACCAGGGCTCGTGGGTGCCCGTGAGTGGTGATGCCGTCACGCACGACACGTTGAGTAAGGGCACGAGGAGTATCGGCCCACAACACGTGGGGGGCGATACGCATGGCGATGCCGTTGGCGCCCGCGTTGCGGTATCTCTCCCGTGCGTCTTGGGCGCGGGCCGACTTTCCGGGGTCCCAGGGTGGGCGGCCGGAAGCCCATGCGGCGGCCGCGCGCAGCACTGCTCCGCCGCCGCCGCGCTGGTAGAGCAGCCACGTCGGAAGTTCGGCTTCGGTGAGCCGCTGCCACCAGCGGTCGCCGGCCAGGCAGGCGCGGGCGGTGGCGAGTAGCAGCTGGGTGTCGTCGCTGTATTCACCCGGCCGGACCGGGTCGTGGTAGCGGCTGGAGTAGTGGCCGGCGTGGCGGATCCAGCTGCGGAAGGTCATCTGCGGCTTGGCGCGGTCGCGTTCCTTTTGGCCGCCGATCAGTCCGCTGCGGGCTTCCTGGGGCCAGCCGAGTGCGTCGCCGGCCGCAGCGCCCAGGAACATGCCTGTCGCGACCTGCGCGTTCAGGCGGGTGTTTCCAGTCATCATGCCGCCTTGGGAGACCACGGGGTCTCGCTGAAGTATTGGCTGTTCCGGACAGCTTTGGTGATCGACCACTTGTCGAACATGCCGGGTGAGATCACGTAGTTCACGTGGTCGGGCGAGGCTAAACCAAAGCGGTCCAAACGTCCGAATTCCTCTTCTGCTGCTGCCTTGCTGGGGAACACGATCGCACGGATCGCCGACATTGGCACCGGCGCAACGACCAGGACTTCGGCTTGTACGTCGGTCGGGCTGCCGGGGTCGTGGTTCGGGCCGCGGGTGTACACCTGCTGCCCGACCACCATCTCCGCATAGCAGGCGCGCAGACCTTCAACGCCAGCCCGGGCGATGCCGGCCGACGCGGCGGCGTTGCGCGGGCAGAACAGGGTGCCCGAGGCTGCGGCGACCATCTTGTCCAGGAGTAGGCAAACCCAGTCAGGGTAGTTCACCGACGTCGTCTTGCCTTTGGCAATGGTGAAGTAAAACCCGTTCGGGTATTGGAAACTGCAGCAAACTCGGTCAGGTCGGCCGTCCAACCGAGCTAGGTCGGTGGTGCTGTAGCAGGCCCGCACGTCCTGGGCGAGGTCAGCGACACTGCGCAGGAGGCCGTCGCGGATGATGTGGGGCAGATTTCTGGCTGGGGTGAAGTGAGCCAGCCGGGCAAGCTTCATCTCCGTCAGCTCGGCGGCGACCGCGAGGTCGAGCGGCCCAGTCATGGGGCCACCGTCACCTGGTAGAGGCCCGAGCCGGCTGACGGGAGTAATGGGGTCAGCTCACCGGTGTGAGTGATGATGAGTTCGTCGCGGGCGCGGGTGACGCCGACGTAGAGCAGTCTGCTCTCCCGGGCGGCGGCCTCATCGTAGCCGAACGCGGCTACCGTCTCGGGGTCGGGACATCGGTCGGTGCCGCAGAACGGTAGGAATACCACGTCGAACTCCAGGCCCTTCGCGGAGTGATAGGTGCCGGCGTATACCCCTGCCGTAATCTCCCACTGGTCAAGGCCGTCGTGCAGCGCGCGGACTCCGGGGATGCCCCGTGAGGCTCTGCGGGCTTCGGCGCGGGTGCGGGTGAGGATGCCGACCCGGGAGACTTTGCCGAAGCTGGCCGCGTTCGCCGCGACCGCGAGCGCCTCGACCTCAACCGACGAATACCGGACCAGCGTCGGTTTCGCGCCGGCCGCTCGCTGCGGTGCCCGCGGCTCGACCAGGTCGGCGGAGTCCTGGAAATGCGGCATCTCGCTCATGCCGATGGCCAGCCGGGCGATCTCCGGGCTGTTGCGGTAGTTGTCGAGGAACTCCTCGGTCTTGGCCACCGTCAGACCGCAGGACCGCCAGGACACCCGCTGCCCATAGATCTGCTGGGCGTAATCAGCGAACAAGGTCAGGCTGCCGTCGGCCGGGATAGCTGCGGCGAGGGAGCGGATCGCCTCCGGCGATAAGTCCTGCGCCTCGTCGACCACGATGTGCTTGTACCGGCGCGGCTGCACGTCATCGGCGAGCGCCGCGCGCACTGCGGACGGCACACCGGCCCAGTCGTAGGGCAGCCCGGCCCCCGTGCGTGTGGCGAGATAGCTCGTGCGGATCGCCCAAACCGCCTGTCGCTGCGACGGTTGCAGTGGTTCCATCCGGCCGACGCGCCGCACCGCGAGGTAGTCCGTGGGCGTAGCAAGGCCGTTACCGTCGATCCACTCTAGCTCGTCGAGGAAGAAGTCAGTCGGCCGGTCAAAGAACGGGCTCGGGCGGTAGGCGGTGGCCGTGGCCTTGACCGCCTGCTCGACGTAGTAACGCCGTTGGCCTGGGGTCGCAATCTGGTGGTTGCCCATCCGGCCACGAGCGGCCAGATATCCGCGGCCGAACCGGCCGTACGTCTCGACCGTGACCCCGGGCAGGCCGGCGGCGAAGTGCCGCAAGTAGGCAACTAGCGAGTTGGTGTAAGTCAGCAACAGCGTGGAGCCGCTGTTCTGGGTCCGCGGGTCGGCCAGATGCGCCGCACGGTGCACGGCCATTACGGTCTTGCCCGTGCCGGCAGTGCCGAGGATGACGTGGTGCCCTCGCCCAGCCATGTAGACCACGTCGTGCTGACGGCCCTGCGGTGTCGGCAGACTCATGCCCACTCCCTGTAGATCACCGGCGGGCGGGAGATGCCGCCGAGAGGCTTACGACCCTATCAGTAGATCCACAGTCGACACCCGCTGAGCCGTTCTCATCACGTCGGGGTTGCCGCGGTAGGCGCCGTCGGCCATGACCGGCCGTCCGGTCAGCTTCTGGTCGATGCCGCTGCTCCGGTAGACGATGGTGTCGTTGCGGTTGCCGGGTTGCGGATCGCCGAGAGCGACGACGAGGCGGGTGTGGGCGTCGATGGCGACCTGCAGGTTCGTTAAGTTGGCCGTTGTCGTTGAGCCGGCCGATTGCGTCCGTTTCGCGGATTTCGAACTCGGTCAGATCGAGCGCGGCGTCGATGAGCGCCGTCCGGCCGACCGGCGTTCGGGCGTACTCGATCACCTCGCTCTGCGAGAACCCGGTGATCGCGATCCGGCCGGCGAGGCCGGTCAGCTGCTCGGTGTCGCCGAT
The DNA here is from genome assembly GCF_015354395.1 of Micromonospora sp. ANENR4. Lineage (NCBI taxonomy): Bacteria > Bacillati > Actinomycetota > Actinomycetes > Micromonosporales > Micromonosporaceae > Micromonospora > Micromonospora sp. ANENR4. The sequence continues at coordinate 54,180 of NZ_JADKYQ010000015.1, read as the reverse complement.
GAACTCCAGCTGGGTGGAGCCGTCCTCGAAGTACGCCCGGCGCACGAGGCACCGCGCATGGCCACGGGTAAGGACGACCTCGACAGTCGAGCCGGAGGTGAGGGCGTACTTGAGCCGGGAGTTGACCTCCTTGCGAACCTGGGGGGAAGTCGCCGGCGTCGGTCTGCTGGTCGAGGGCGAACCGGACCAGCTCGATCAGCAGCGACTTGCCGGCGCCGGTCCCGCCGAGCAGGCAGTTGAGGTCGCACGAGAACTGGAACCGCTGTCCGTCGAGGAACCCGCCGGTCACGGTCACCGACTCGATCACCGTGTGCTCCGGCGCTCCGGGCTCGTCCAGGCCGACACGCAACTCCGGATCCGCCAGTGCGTGCCGGAGGCCGCGCAGGTCGGGCCGCGACGCCTTGATCCAGGTGCGGCGATGACCGATGCCGCGCAGGACATGCCAGCTCACGCCGGGTGCGGTGGTGTCGGAGCTGCGGACGAGCGCGAGCTCGCGCCGGCCGTCGAGCCGGGCCTTAATCCGCTCAGCCTCGGTGACCTCGACGATCTCGACCGCGCTGATGGCGTCGTCGAGCAGCGTCTGGTTGATCCGGTCGGCGACGGCGAGGCGGAGCAGGCCCTTCTCCCGGTCGGCGTGCGCCGGGATCGACAGGCCGCCCCGGCCGGCAATGATCTTTGCGGTGTCGGCGAAGCCCTTGTCCAGGGCCTTGTGCAGGTCACCGTGGTCGGAGCGGACAACGCCGAGTTCGACGAGCACGTCCTCGAGATGCTGTGCAGGGGTGCCCTCCTCCCGGATGGCGAGGAGATGCCCTTCGGGCCGTGCTGAGTTCCAGACCGGGCAGCACCACGAGGGTCGTGTCGCGAGCGGCCTCGGCCATCCGGTCGCACCAGCCGGCGGTGTTGTGGTCGGTGACGGCGATCGCGTGGAGTCTGGCGGCGATCGCCGCGTCGACGATCTGCCGGGGCTCGGTGGCGCCGTAGGTGTGCACGTCGACGTCGCGCGAGGCTGGGGTGTGGACGTGGAGGTCGACAGCTCAGAACCGTGCGGGTCCGTGCTTCGCGCTCACCGGCGATGCTGCCTGGCTGCTTTCCGTTGGTGCCGTTGCTGACGTCAAAGCACTCGCTCCGATCATTCGCCGCCGTCTGAGCGTCCGGCTCGACACCCTAACGCTGAGTGAGCTGAAGAAGAGGGGCGACACTCGCCCATACGTACGAACAGGCGCCAACCGGATGAAGGTTCACCGGACCATTGGCTCGACCAGCCGTCCGATCCGCCGAGGCGTTCCGGCTTGGCGGGTGGTCGGCCGCACCGGTCAAGGACGAAGCCAACCACCCGCACGTTCCGTTACCGACCCGTGCTGAAGCCCGCAGGCCTTCTGGCCCTGATGGTCGGCAGCCGCATCGTGTCCAACGGCTGCAGCACCGCGCCGATGCGTCCTTCGACCCGACGCACGATAGTCACCTCGGTGTCCGGGATCAGCGGCACCACCATCAGGCGGGTCCAGCGTGTGGCCAGACCGGCTCGTACATGCTCCTGGATACGGTCGTCCACGTTGGCCAGCCCCGACCGGACCGCGCTCCCGACGTAGCGAACGGCGTTGTTCGAGTCGGCCGCGATGTAGACGGCCGTCGCGAACTCCGACCACAGCTTCTCCTCGACGATCTGTAGCAGCGTCGCAGCCGCCGGGATTCGTCGTAGGAGGCTCGCGCCGGCAAGGTCGCAGGCGGTGTCATACGCCTCCGGGCTCAGCGCCCGCCTTCGGCGGGTCACTCTTCGCCCCCGCTGTCGTCCAGATCGGCACGCATCCGGTCGGCTCGGCGACGTGCGGCCCGCCATTCCGAGACGAGATCGGAGACTGCGGCGAACATGCGCTTCATCTCGGGATCGTCGTAGCCCTTGGTGTCGACCAGAGCGACGCCCTCGCCGTCAACGACCTCGTTCAGGTTGATCGCCGCGGCGTGCAGCTCATCGAGGCGGTCGCGGAACTCCCTGATCGCGGCGGCGAACAGGTCCTCGGGACTCTCGTGCGTGACGCTCTGCTCGTCGGAGATCTGCGCGAGCTCGCGCAGCCGGCTGGCCGTCAGCTTTTCGGCCCGCAGAAAGCGCCTGTTCTTGGGCATCGTCCCGTCGGGCAACTCCTGCGGGTCGCGACCCGCCCGGCCGTCGAGCACGACCTGGCACAGCTGGCGGAGACCGCCCTCAGACCTCGTCATCTGCCGGAGGATCTGCTGGGGCTCGGCGTTGCTCCCGCGCCCGCCGAACTCGGAGCGGGTCAGCAGCTGGGCCTTCGCCGCGACCAGGTGGTAGCTGGCGAGCGTGGCGAGCTCTGCGGTGGCCGGGCCGACGCCGTCCACATCGTCGAGTTCGTCCTCTGCTTCGGCCAGGAGGTCGAGCGGCTCCGAACGGGACAGCGCGACGCTACGAAGGGCCGACCAGCGCCACGCCCGTTCCAGCGCCGAGCGCAGCGCCGTGAGCCGCTTGTCCGCCGGGAAACCGCGCAAGGCGACCTCGGCCGCGAGCTGCGTGCGGTCGTCGACCTTCGGCCGCGCGCCCGTGAGGTCGATGATCGCCTCGTTGACCGCCCGGGCCTGCCGCGTGTTCGCCTGAGGGTTGAGCGCACCACAGGCCAGGACCGCGAGTTCGTCGTCGAGGAGGTCGTGGTCGCGGTCGGTGCCGTCGAGGATGTCGCGGATCTCCTCGGCGGTCATCTCCCCAACGGCCGGCAGTTGGTCGCGGTGGTAGAGCTTATCGACCGCAGCGTTGGCCTTGGCGTTGAGCGTGGTCGCGGTGGTGAAGCTCATCGGCGGCGCCATATGCAGGTGCGCCACGAACCGCCGACGGGCCCGGTCGTACTCGCGTGAGGCGTTGAAGTCGATGATGACCCGGGCGTTGGGCATGATCGAGCAGCGGACCTTGCGGGCCTTGTCCTCGGTGACGTCGTCGCTCTCAGCCCACTCGGCCAGGTTGCGGTGCAGGGTGAGCGCGCGACGGCTTCCCGGCCGCAGGTTCCAGACCGCGTCCTTGAACGTGATCCCAAGCCCTTGGTGAGCAGCGACGGTGCGGCCGAACCCGTCCGTGGACTCCAGGACGGTCACCGACCCGAGGTCGGTGGTCAGCCGCAAGAAGCTCAGCCACCCGGGCGTCTCGATGCCCCGGTCCTGGATGGAGGCGACGTGCGGGTTGTGCGCGGCCATGTCGGCGATCCTCGGCGCCATCTGGTCAATCACGTCCTCGGCCGAGTCCATCTCGAAGGTCAGCAAGGGCTGCCCCTCGATCGCCCCGAATCTGGGCATGTTAATCGCGCCGCGGGCGTGCTCACCCTCGAACCGGATGTTGTCCGGCGACGGCACGATCCGCCACGCGAGGACGTCGAACTCGACGTACGTGAACTCATCCGTACCGAACCGCTGGACCTTCGGCGCCCGCAGTGCCCGCCGGAGTTCCTGCTGGTCGGCGGCGGCATGGGCCAGCGTTTCGGCGAGCTCCTCGCTCAGCCCGGCGGTTACACCGGCTGCGACGCTCTTGGCGATCACCGCCATCGACGCGGGCGGGCGCAGCCGCGCGCCGATCAACTGGTGATCAACGATGTCCGACTCGTCTGCGGGGTCCGGCTCGACGGTGGGCGCGGAAACGGGCGCCATGGAAGTCCTCCTCGGCTCTGACCTGCTCACCACGATGGTCAACAGAAGGGCGAGGATCCGGCCCGACGCGGCACCGTCTCCCCACCTGTCCCTCCCGGCCGGGTGGCCGTCCAGGGTGTGTGGCGCGCCGCCGACTCACCGCTCCTTCAGGGCACCCGCCGATCAGTGACGGGTGGAGCCTTGGCTCGGTCGGGACCTCGGAGATCAGGCGACCGAGCTGGAGACAACGATCCAGCGACGAAACAACTAGCGACGGCAGGCTAGCAGACCCGCTCGCGCGCCGCCGTCGATAAAGTACTCGGTGGTAAACACTCCGCCTGCTCGTGGCACCGACCATCCGGCGGCAACATCATCACCGCCGTGCCGGGCCTCCCGCTCAACCAGCGGCGGCTTGATCGCGGTTCCGGCGCGACGCGTACCGGTACGCAGGGTGGTTTCTCAATACGCCACCGTGTCCACATCGACGTCCTGGCGAAGCTGCCGCTCCAGCACGACTGCGCACCGGACTGGTCCCGGGGCCCCCGGCCCGTCGGTCCTGAGCATGTGAGCTGTTTCCGCGTGGCACAAGCCGTGCTTGGTGCTCGACTTTCAACGGGTGACCTGAGCCGGCCGGTTGCCATTCCGGCTTGGCGTCGGTACGCAGGGAGCTCCCTGCTCCCAATCTGCTCCCAATTTAAGGGGCAACAGCCGAGAAGCCCGTTACCGGTGGTTCCGGTAACGGGCTTCCACATGCGCATATTCATGGTGGGCGATACTGGGATCGAACCAGTGACCTCTTCGGTGTGAACGAAGCGCTCTCCCGCTGAGCTAATCGCCCTCAGCGCGCATGACTCTACCCGATCACCCGCCCGGACCAAAAACCGGGCCTCAGTGCGTCGCGAGGTAGTGCAGCGCCTCCGCCACCACGTCGATGCCGAAGCTGTACTTGAGCGACAGCCACACCACCACGGACACGAACGCGAGCCCGACCGCGCCGAGCACGAACCGCACACCCAGCGACCGCATCTTCACCCAGCGCGTCCAGGAGTTGACGTGCCGGCGGGTGAACGCGAGCAGCCGTCGCGCCCAGTGGAACTCGACCGCCCAGACGCCGAGGCCGGCGATGACCAGCAGCCAGCCGGGCCCTGGTAGCGGGATCAGCGCGATGCCGACTGTGACGACGATGGCGCCGAGGATGCCGATGAAGATCTTCAGGGCGACGCGGCCGGTGGGGTTGGCGCGGATCAGGTCGAGCGTGGTGTGCAGGCGCCCGCGCCAGCCCCGTCGCCGCCGGCGCTGCTCCATGAGAGCGCCTTGCGACCGCCCTTCCACCGGCACCTCGTACCCCCGACTTTTGGCTGCTCGGGCCGCACCTTTCGGCGATTCGGCCGTGGCCCGCGACGTCACCGAGGAGCCCCTCGTGACCATTTCCACCCCCAGTGTGGCGCGGGACCGTCACCCCTGCTCACGACTGGACGTTACCGGAGTAAGTCGACGACTGAACCACCCGTTGCCGGGCGGAACGACGGAGTGGGCGGAACCGGAAATTCTACGCGGGGCCACGCGGTCCCGGGGGCTTTCGGAACCCCTTCCCACCACTGGGTGAAGTCAGCGTATGGCGGAGCGTAGCCAGGAGCAGCACCTGAGTATGGGAAAAGCGGGACACGCGCGTTCCGCAGCGGTGCCGGGGGGAGAACGTCCATGAGTGTCATCCGACCGACGACCGTAGAGGTCGAGACGTCGCTAAGGCTCGTCGCGCCTGACGCCACCGCCTTGCCGGTGCGTGCCAGCCTGCGTTACGACCCTGCTGACCCGTATGCGGTCCATGTCCTGTTCCACGCCGAGTCCGCCGGCGGCGAGGCGGTGAGCTGGTCGTTCGCACGCGAACTGCTGGTCACCGGGCTCGACGAACCGGCCGGCATCGGTGATGTGCGGGTCTGGCCGTGGGCCACCCCGCGCGGCGACTTCGTCGCGCTGGCGCTGTCGTCGCCGGACGGCAACGCCCTGTTCGAGGTTCCGCGCAGCGTGCTGGTGCGCTTCCTGCGCCGGACCTACGTCGTCGTCCCGCGCGGCCGCGAGGCCGAGCACCTGGACGTCGACACCGCGGTGAACCGGCTGCTGGCCGGTCGCTGACACGGCGACACCCGGGGCCGCGCGGATCTGCCGAGTCCGCGCGGCCCCGGGCCGTCTGCAACCGGGGGTACGCCTCAGCCGCGCGTGGTGATCCCGCCGTCGACCGGGATGACCGCTCCGGTCAGGTACGCGCCCGCTCGGGACGCCAGGTAGATCGCGGTGCCCGCCATGTCCTCGGGGCGGCCGATCCGGCCCAGCGGCACCTGCTGTTCGATGGCCGCGCGCGACTCGGGGTCGTCCAGCGCGAACGCCATCATCTTGCTCTCGAACGGTCCGGGCGCGATCGCGTTGACGGTGATCTGCTCGCCGGCGAGCTGGTGGGCGAGGCCGCGGGTGAGCATGTGCACCGCTGCCTTGGTGGCGGAGTACGCGTACACCTCCATCCACGGCACCCGGATGCCGTCGATCGACCCGATGTTGATCACGCGGGCCGGGTCGTCGGCGCCCGCCGCGGCGCGCAGTTGCGGCAGCAGCGCGGTGGTCAGCCGGAAGACGGCCTTGACGTTGACCGCCCAGAGCTTGTCGAAGGCGCCCTCCGGGTACTCCTCCAGTGGCGCGCCCCAGGTGGCGCCCGCGTTGTTGACGAGCACGTGCAGCCGGTCATGGCGCTCCCGCACGGCCTCGGCGAGCGCCAGCGCGCCCGCGTCGCTGCCCAGGTCGGCCGGGATCGCCTCGCAGTGGCCCTCGGCGGACAGTTCCTTGGCGACCGACTCGCACACGTCGGCCTTGCGCGAGGAGATGATCACCTTCGCGCCGGCCCGGACGAAGCCCCGCGCGATCATCAGCCCGATGCCGCGTGAGCCGCCGGTCACCAGGACCGTCTTGCCGTCGACCGAGAACAGATCCGTCATGCCCATCCCATCGCCGTCGCCCGGCCGCGGGCCGGTCGGCCGGGGCCGCGTCGGCCGGGTGCACGACGCACACCGGCCCCAGGGTCTTACCGATCGGTAACCTAACCGTCCGGCTCGGGTGCCGACAAGAGCGGCCCGAGCGGGTGAAACCGTCGAGATGCAACGTGCGGGCGCTCCGGTTACCGTCGGGATGATGGTCACTACCGGTCAGCCCTCCCCGGCCACCCGCACCGGCCTGCCGGAGCTCCGCCCCGGCACCGACGAGATCGTCACCGGTGTGCTCGGCGACCTCGCCGCCGAGCCCGGCTGGCCCCGCCCGGTCCTGCTCGACCGTGATCTGCTGATCCTGGTCACCCACGGGCACGGCACCGCCGAGCTGGACTTCCGTCCGGTCCCCTGCCGTCCGGGCACGCTGCTGCGCGCCCGTCCCGGCCAGGCGCTGCGGTTCGTCGGCGCGCAGCTCGACGCGACTGTGGTGAGCTGGCGGCCGGACGCGCTGCGCGGCCTCGACGTCGACCCGGACGCGGTGCCGGCCCACCGTCAGCTCGCCGGCGAGGACGAGGACGCGGTGATCAGCGAGGTGAGCCAGCTGGCAGTGGACGCCGAGCGCCACGCGCTGGTGCCGGCCGCCGCGGCGCTGCTGCGCCACCAGCTCGCCGTCCTGCTGCTGCGGCTGAGCCTGCTGCCGCACCCGCGCGACGGCGCGACGCCCCGGGCCGAGACGGAGACGTTCCGGCGGCTGTGCCGCGAGGTGGAACGCGGCTACCGGCACACCCGCCGGGTGGAGGACTACGCCGCCCAGCTCGGCTGTTCGGTGCGTACCCTGACCCGGGCCTGCCTGGCGGTGACCGGCCGCAGCGCCAAACAGGTGATCGACGAGCGGGTGGCGTTGCAGGCGTGCCGGCTGCTCGCCGCCACCGACGAGTCGATCGCCGCGATCGGCCGGGAGCTGGGTTTTCCCGAGCCGACGAACTTCGGCCGCTTCTTCACCCGGGAGGTCGGGGTGAGCCCGGGGACCTTCCGGGCCGAGCGGGAACGCCCGTTGCCCGTCCGTCTGGTGCGACCCCGGCCGCCCGCCGACTCCCCCGTACCCGGCGGCCAGGCATGATGGCACTGTGCAGATCTCCGCGCGCGGCGACTACGCGGTCCGGGCAGCCCTGAGCCTGGCCACCGCGTACCCGACCCTGCTGTCCACCCAAGCCATCGCGGCGGAGCAGGACATGCCGCGCAAGTTCCTCGAGGCGGTCCTGGCCGACCTGCGCCGGGCCGGGGTCGTCCGGGCACAGCGCGGCGCCGAGGGCGGCTACACGCTGGCCCGGCCGCCGCGCGAGATCACCATCGGGCACGTGTTGCGCGCCGTCGACGGTCCGCTCGCCGGGGTACGCGGGCTGCGCCCCGAGGAGACGCAGTACGAGGGGGCGGCGGAGAACCTGCCCCGGCTTTGGGTGGCGGTCCGCGCCTCGGTGCGCCGCGTGGTCGACGAGGTGAGCCTGGACGAGCTGGTCAGCGGCCGGCTGCCGGCCCACGTACGCAAGCTGACCGCCCAGCCGGACGCGTGGGAGCCGCGCTGACTCACAGCGTGTCGACCACCTCCTCGTAGGGCAGGCGCGGCAGCCGTTCCCGCCAGGCGTCCGGCGCCGGGCGGCCGATGTTCATCAGCAGCAGCACCCGGTGCCGCCCGCCGGGGAAGAACTCCCGTTCCACGCCTGCGGCGTCGAACCCGGCCATCGGTCCGGCGGCCAGCCCGGCGGCGCGGACACCGACCAGCAGGTAGCCGATCTGGAGCGCGGCGTTGAACCGGGCCTGCGCCTCCCGGCCGACCGGGTCGCCGGTGAACCAGTCGCGGGCGCCGGGGCGGTGCGGGAACAGCTCGGGCAGCCGGTCGTGCCAGTCCACGTCGGCGGCGAGCACAGCGGTCAGCGGCGCGGAGGCCGTCTTGTCCCGGTTGCCGGCGCTGACGTACGGCAGCAGCCGCGCCCGGGCCGCCGCGGAGCGCAGCAGCAGCACCCGCAGCGGCTGGGCGTTCATCGCGGTCGGGCCGTACCGGATCAGGTCGTGGACGGCGCGGACGTGCTCGTCGGCGACCGGCTCGTCGGTGAACGCGTTTGCGGTGCGGGCCGCCCGGAACAGCAGGTCCTGGGCGGCCCGGTCGAGCGCGATCAGCTCCTCGGCGGCGGTGGTCACCACGCCTCGGGCCAGTCGCCGAGCGTGGTGGTGTAGGTGCCCCGGTGGTGCAGCAGCGGATCGCCGTCCTCGCCCGCGCCGAGCGCGAGCGGTTCGCCGAGCAGGATGGTGTGGTCGCCCGCCTCGATTCGGCGGACCACCCGGCACAGCAGCACGGCGAGCGCGTCGCCGATCAGTGGCACGCCGAACGGCCCGGTGGTCCAGCCCGGGTGGGCGCTGAACCTGTCGATGCCGCTGGTGGCGAAGATCTGGGCGATCTCCTGCTGGCCGGAGGCGAGCAGGTGCACGGCGACGTGCTCGGCCTGCTCGACTGTGGGCCAGCTCGACGACGCGTGGCCCAGGCAGACCGAGACCAGCGGCGGGTCGAGCGACACCGACGTGAACGAGGTGGCGGTGAAACCGGCCGGCGGCAGGTCCGGCCGCATCCGGTTGCCGCGCAGGCCGGGGGTGGTGACCACGGTGACGGTGGACGCCTGGCGGCGCAGCAGGCCGCGGAACGAGTCGACGTCGACCGGGCGCAGCTCGACGGTGGTGGCACCGGGCCGGTCCACGGTGGTCACGACGCCACCAGCTCACGACGTGACGGTGCATGCACGTGGTCCACGAGAGCCTCCAGTCCAGGGGTAGCAGCGGCGGCGCTGTGTTCTCTCTCGGTACCCCCGGATGAGGGAGGCGATGCGGGGCGACCCGGCACTCATGCTGCCGACCACTCACGGCGCCGGTCAACGCCCTTCCAGTCAGTGAGACTTTCATCGCTGGCTTTGTTACAGCGCGTATCCACCAGCATTTACTACTCCTTAACACCTACCCGTTGGATAGAGATTCTGCCGGGCGCCGGTCCCACCGTCCAGAGCGGATCGGGCAGGGTTTCGCGAATCGTCGATCCGGGCATGTTCGATGCCGCGAAGGCATGCAGACGACTGCAGAGGCAGGGAGACGAAGGAGGCACCCCCGATGGGCGTCCAGTTCCGCAAGCGTAAGAAGTACGGGCCGCTGATCCTCCACTTCACCCAGAACGGCTTCTCGTCGTGGAGCATCAAGATCGGCCGCTGGTCCTGGAACTCGAACACCCGCGCCCACCGCGTGGACCTTCCGGGGCCGCTGTCGTGGAAGCAGGACAAGGCCTGACCTTCCAGGCGACGAGCGGGGTGCCGGCGATTCGCCGGCACCCCGCTCGTCGTCTGCGGCCGGGATCGCGGTTCAGCCCGTCACGGCGTTGCGGTGGCCGGAGAATCGCCACATGGCGGACCTGTTGCTGCGGCGGATACGACGGCGGGCCGTGGCGGCCTGCCTGCTCATGCTCGTCGGCTACTTCCTGGTGCCGGTCGAGGCCGACCCGAACGGCCTGCGGCTGGTCCTGCGCTCGGCCGGCACGCTGGTCCTGGTGGCAGTGATCGCGTTCCTGGTCACCGGCCAGGTCCGCCGCCAGCTCGTCAAGGACCAGCCGACCGGCCGGGACGAGGACCGGGCGCTGACCCGGCTCGCGGTCGCGCTGATCGCCGGGCTGCTGGTCTTCGCGCTCGGCGACTACGTGGTGGCGAACACCCGGCCCGGCGAGTTCGTCGGCCTGCGCACCCGGGTCGACGCGCTCTACTTCGCGCTCGCGACGCTCACCACTGTCGGCTACGGCGACGTGCACGCCCAGGGTCAGATCGCCCGGGTGGCGGTGTGCGCGCAGATGGTGTTCAGCATCGGCGTGGTCGCCACCGGGGCGTCGATAGTGGTCAAGCAGATGACCCAGCGCTCGGGACGACGCTGATCGACACGTCCCCGCCGAGCCGGCCGTGCTCCGGGTCGCGGGTCACCGCGCCCGAGGCGAGCAGCGAGGCCAGCGCCCGGTTGGCGTCGGCGGCCCGGTAGACGGTCGCTGTGGTGGCGAAGCGGCGCAGATCGGTGACCGTCTGCGGGCCGGAGCGGGCCAGTTCGGCCAGCAGTTCCCGGCGCAGCGGGCCGGGCTCGGGATCGAGCGAGATGTCGAGCAGGCGGCCCTGCGGATCGGCCGGGTCGCGGTAGCGCACGCCGGCGTACTCGTCGACCGCCCAGAGCGCGTCCTTGACCGCCTCCAGCCCCCTGTCGGAGCCGGTGGCGTAGCCGAGCAGCCGCGCCGGGCCGTCCCCGTCGGGCACCAGCTCGACCTCGGTGACGAGCGGGAACCCGGCACCGGTGAGCGCCGGCCGCAGCGACCGTCCGGGCGTGGTGACGAGCAGCAGCTCGGCCGGGCGCCCGGACGCGGCGGCGGCGAGCAGGGCCGGGTCCGGGTCGGCGCCGTCGGCCACGACGAGCAGCGGCGCGCCGGCCGCACCTGCGGCCTTGAGCGCCACCGGCAGCCGGTCCGGGCCGCCGGGCACCAGGTGCACGGCGACGTCGGCGGGCAGGGTGGCCTCGGCGGCGCCGAGGCGTACCGGCAGGTCGGTGCCGTCGTCGGCGACCACCAGCACGGTCAGCCGCCGCCCGCGCAGCCGGTCGGCGAACTCGGCCACCACCCGCAGCGCATCCTCCGCGCCGGTGGCGTCTCCCCCGGCGTACGCGAGCGCGAGCGTGGCCCGCCGCGCCCGGTGCAGCGCGGCGGGGAGCCAGTGGTCGAGCTGGCGGACGAGCAGCTCGCGCAGGACGGCGTCGGTCGGCATGGTGCCGTTTCTACCGCACGGCGCGGCGGGCCCGGCCGCGAACCCCGCTCAGACCGGGACGGAGATGCCCACGCCGCCGCGGGTCTGCCCGCCGTAGCGCTGCCGCTCGCGGTCGAGGTCGAGCCGTCCGATGCGGGTACGCGCGGCGAGCGCGGCGTCGTCGAGCAGGTCGGCCGGGACGATCCAGACGATCTCGAACTCCAGCCCGTCCGGGTCGCGGCCGTAGAGGCTCTTGGTGGTGCCGTGGTCGGACGCGCCGACCAGCGCTCCGGCGGTGGAGAGCCGTTCGGCGGTGGCGGCCAGCTCGTCGAGCGTGTCCAGCTCCCAGGCCAGGTGGTAGAGGCCGACGGTGGCCCGGCCGGCCTGGGACGCCCCGGCCGCCGCGCCGATCTCGAACAGGCCGAGGTCGTGGTCGTTCGTGGAGTCGGGCGCCTGGAGGAACGCGGCGCCGCGGAAGCCCTCGGGCGTCATCGGCACCCGGCGGAAGCCCAGCACGTCGCCGTAGAAGGCGACGCTGCGTTCCAGATCACTGACGTAGAGGACGGCGTGGTTGAGTCGGTGGATGCCCATGTCACCGACCGTACCCCGGTTTTGTTGAGCGTTCAACTATCGACGGTATGATGGGCGCCATGACCCGGTGGCTGGACCCCGACGAGCAGCGGACCTGGCGGGCCTTCCTGACCGCCTCCCGAGGGCTCATGGAGACGCTCGACCGCGAGCTGCAACGCGACGCGGGCATGCCGCACGCGTACTACGAAATCCTGGTCCGCCTCTCCGAGGCCCCCGACCGGCGGCTGCGGATGAGCGAGCTGGCCGAGCTGACCGGCTCGTCGCGCAGCCGGCTCTCGCACGCCGCCGCGCGGCTGGAGGCGTCCGGGTGGATCCGCCGGGAGGGCTGCCCCACCGACCGGCGCGGGCAGGTCGCCGTGCTCACCGACGAGGGCTTCGCCACCCTGGCCGCCGCCGCGCCCGGCCACGTCGAGGGGGTACGCCGGCACCTGTTCGACGCGCTCAGCCCGGCCCAGGTCGACCAGCTCCGGCGGATCAGCGAGACGCTCGCCGACCACCTGACGGATTCGGGACCAAACTGATCCACTCCGGGTCTTGTACATACCGTCGCCGGACGAGCACGATGGGGCGTGTCCTCCGGCTTCGCTGACCTGACCGTCCAGGCGCACCATCTGGTGTCCGAAGGCGACCTCGACGGCGCGCACCGGCTGCTCGCCGACGCGCTCAGCGACGCCGATCCCCGACCCGGCAACGCCTCCCCCGAGCTGGCCGAGGCGGCCGGGCTCCAGGCCAAGGTGCTCGTCGCGCTCGGCGAGCCGCACTCCGCCCGCGGCTGGGCCGCGTTCGCGTACGCGGCCGCCACCCGGCTGTACGGCCGCTCCGACGAGCGCACCGTCACCGCCGCCGCGACGCTCGCCGCGGTGCTGCACCGGGTCGGCAGCGACGCCCGGGCCGCCCGGCTCTACTCCGACGTCATCATCGAGCTGACCGCCCGCAACGGCCCGGAGTCGCAGCAGGTGCTCGCCGCGCACGCCGATCTGGCCACCGTGGAGTACGCGCGCGGCCAGTGCGAGGTGGCCCGCGACCGGTTGCAGGACGCCTGGGAGCTGCACCGGGAGGTGTACGGCGACGGCCACCCCAGCGGCATCAAGATGCTGGCGAAGCTCGGCGCGATGGAACGCGACTGCGGCCGGTACGCCGACTCGCACGAGCACCTGACGCTCGCCGAGGAGCTGTGCCGCCTGCACCTGGACTTCGACGACCCACTCGCCGCCCAGGTGGCCGGGCTGGCCCGCGCCGCCGCCGACCCGGACCACGTCTGCCCCGCGCCCGCCGCTCCGCCGCCCGAGCCGCCGCCCGCCCGGACCACGCCCGTGGTGCCCGCCGCCCGGGTTCCCCCGGCCACCGAGGGCCCGCACGACCTGCCGCCCTACAGCCCGCCCGCGCTCGACGAGCCGGTCGAGACGCCGCTCTACCACCCGCCCGGCCGGGCCGCCGAGACAGCGCACGTGCCGACACCGCGTACCGCGCCGGAGGCCGACGGCGACGCGTTCGACGACTACCCGTGGCCGCCCGACGAGCCGGCCGAGCAACCGTGGCGACCGGGCGCGGACCCGCTGCCGCCCACTGTGGTCGGGCTCGCCGACGACCAGCCCGACGGGGTACGCCGCGTGCCGCCGCCACCGCCCGAGCCGCCGTCGCGCTACCTGCCGGTGCACGTGCCCCGGCCACCCGCGGCCGAGCGGCGCGCCCGTCCCTGGCTGCCGCTCGTGGTGCTCGGCGTGGCGGTGGCGCTGCTGCTCGGCACCATCGCGGTGATCGCCGGCGTGTCCCGGGTCGACGACGGCCGCGGCACCCCGCCGCCGGCCTCCAGCGCGCCGCCGGCGACCTCCGCCGCTCCCGCGCCGTCCACCCCCGCCGCCGCCGAGCCCGGCACGCCGCCCGGACGGCTCACCCTCACCGACCGGCGCGACAGCATCGTGCTGAGCTGGACGTACCCGGCCGGCGCGGAAGGACCGGTGGTGGTCGCCGGGGGCCGGGCCGGGCAGCCGCAGGGCACGTTCGCGACGCTGCCCGCCGGGTCGGCCGACTACATCGCCTACGGGCTCGACCGCACCACCGACTACTGCTTCACAGTGGCGCTGGTCTGGTCCACCGACAGCGTCGCCCGCACCGGGCCGGTCTGCACGAAACGCCGATGACCGCTCACTCCGGCTCGGGCTCGGCCAGCACGGGCAGCCGTACCGTCGCGCGCAGCCCCGGCGCGGCGGCGCCGGGCGTCGCGTCGGCGAGTTCCACCGTGCCGCCGGCCCGGCGCACCAGCTCGCGCACGATGGCCAGGCCCAGACCGGCGCCGCCCGCGTCGCGGGCCCGCGCGTCGTCGAGCCGGGTGAACCGGGCGAACACCCGCTCCCGGTCCGCCGCCGGGATGCCCGGACCGTCGTCGGTCACCGTGATCAGGTGGTACGCACCGTCCGGCCCGCTCACCGCCAGATCGACACCGGTGTACGCGTGCCGCAGCGCGTTGTCCACCAGGTTCACCAGCACCCGGCGCAGCTCCCCCGCGTCGCCCTCGACCCACCGGGGCGCGTCGGGCGGCGTCAGGCGCAGCGGCGGCGACGGATAGCGGGCGGCCACCGTACGCAACAGCTCCCCCAGCTCCACCGGGCCCACCGGGGACGGCCGGGCGTCCTGCTCGTCGAGGCGGGCAAGCAGCAACAGGTCGTCCACCAGGCGGCTCAGCCGCTCGGTGTCGGCGAGCAGGTCGTCGGCGACCGCCGGCCAGTCCGTGTCGTCGCCGAGACGCCGGGCCACCTCCAGCTCGGTACGCATGTTCGTCAGCGGGCTGCGCAGCTCGTGCGCGGCGTCGGCGACGAACGCCCGCTGCCGGTCCCGGGACGCGGCCAGCCGGTCCAGCATGTCGTTGAGCGTGACCGCGAGCCGGTGGATCTCGTCCTGCCCCGCCGGTACGGGAAGCCGCTCCGCCCCGGCCCGGCCGGTGATCTCGGCGGCGCCGCTGCGCAACTGCTCGACCGGCCGGAGCGTCGCGCCCACCACCCGCCAGGCCACCACGCCGAGCCCCGCCACCAGCAGCGGGAAGCCGACGAGCAGCAGGTTGCGGACCACGTGCAGGCTGTGCCGCACGTCGGTGAGCGACTTGGCGACGAGCACCGTCCGCGGCTCCTGCGGCGTGCCGGCCGGCACCGTGACCACCCGGACCGGGCCGGGCATCCCGGCGCGCCGCCCGTCCACCACCAGCCGCTGCCGCTGCCCGGGACGCAGCTCGTCCGGGCCCAGCATCGGCACCAGGCGGTCCGCGTCGATCGAAGCGGCCCGGATCCGGCCCTGCGCGTCGACCACCTGCACCCGCAACTGCCCGCCCGCGACAGGCAGCGGGTCCGGCAGCGCGTCCTCGGCGGTCAGCAACGCGACCGCGTCGGCGGTGCGCAGCGCCTCCTCGTCGACCGAGCGTTGCAGCGTCCAGCCCAGCGCGCCGAGCAGCAGCGCCCCGCCGAACGCGAACCCGACCACGAGGCCCAGCACGCCCAGCGCGAGCAGCCGGGCGCGCAGGCCCAGGCGCGGCAGCGGGCCGCGTATCCACCGGCTCATGTGGCCAGCCGGTAACCGGCGCCGCGTACCGTCTCCAGCCGCTCCCGGCCGATCTTGCGCCGCAGGTAGCCGACGTAGACCTCCACCGCGTTCGGCGCGGTTTCGACAGAGGCGTCCCAGACGTGGTCCAGCAGCTCGGTCTTGGAGACCACCTCGCCGGGGCGGCGCATCAGGTAGTCCAGCAGCGCGTACTCCCGGCTGGTCAGCACCACCTCGACGTCGGCCCGGGTGACCCGGCGGCGGGCCGGGTCCAGGCGCAGGTCGCCGACGGTGAGCACGGCCGGCCGCCGGGGCGCGCCACGGCGCAGCAGCGCCCGCAGGCGGGCCAGCAGCACCACGTACGAGAAGGGCTTGGTCAGGTAGTCGTCGGCGCCGCAGTCCAGGCCGTCGGCCTGGTCGTACTCCCCGTCCTTGGCCGACAGCATCAGCACCGGCAGCCAGCGCTGCTCGGCGCGCAGCCGACGCACCACCTCGTAGCCGGACAGGCCGGGCAGCATCACGTCGAGGATCATCGCGTCGTACTCGCCGTGCCGGGCAGCGTCCAGCCCGTCCGGGCCGGTAGCCGCCACGTCGACCACGAAACCCTCCGCCGACAGGCCCCGGCGCAGCGCCGCCGCGAGCCGCGTCTCGTCCTCCACCACCAGCAACCGCACCGGTCCAGGGTGCCACCACGGGCTCACCCGTAGGGGATCTCCTCAGCGTGGTCACAGCGACGGTCGCGCAGCATGGAGCGCAGGAGGTGCACACTATGTCAGTGATGAAGAACCGCGCCGTGCTGCGCTGGCTGGTCCCGGTGACCGCGGGGGTCGCCGTGATCGGCGGTGGCGCCGCCGTCGGCACGTTCGCCGCCGGCGCCGACCCGGCGCTGCCGCCGCGCAGCGCCGCCCAGCTCCTGGAAGACCTGCGCACGTCCCGCCTGGACGGGCTCTCCGGCACCGTGGTGCAGCGCGCCGACCTGGGCCTGCCGCCGATCGCCGCGCTCGCCGGCCAGGCCACCGGCAACGACCTGGCCGGCCTGGTCTCCGGTACGCACACGCTGCGCGTCTGGTACGGCGGCGAGGACCGGCAGCGGCTCGCGCTCGTCGACACGCTCGGCGAGCAGGACATCCTGCGCAACGGCCGCGACGTCTGGACCTGGAACAGCCGGGAGAACACCGCCACGCACCGGAAGTTGCCGGCCGACGCGCCGGAGCGGGCCACCGTGCCGGCCACCCCGGCCGACGCCGCGGACCGGGCGCTGGAGGCGATCGACCCGACCACTGCGGTCACCGTCGGCCGCACCGCCACAGTCGCCGGGCGGGACGCGTACGAGCTGGTGCTCACGCCGCGCGACAAGGTGTCCCTGGTCCACCAGGTCCGGATCGCGCTGGACGCGAAGGAGCACGTGCCGCTGCGCCTGCAGGTGCTCGCCGACGGGCAGGACGAGCCGGCGTTCCAGGTGGCGTTCACCCAGGTCGACTTCCGCACGCCGGAGGCCGACCAGTTCCGGTTCAACCCGCCGCCCGGCGTGAAGGTCACCGAGGCGACCGAGGGCGAGCGGCCCGGACCGGCGGGCAAGCGGTTCGAGAAGAAGGACGCCGAGAAGCCGGACGTCCGTACCGTCGGCACCGGCTGGACCACGGTGGTGGTCGCCAAGATCGGCGACGCGGCGACCGGCGGCGGTGCGAAGCCCGGCGCGGACGCGCCGGACGCCCAGATGCTGGCCGGCGTGCTCGGTGACCTGCCGAAGGTCAGCGGCGACTGGGGCAGCGGCCGGCTGCTCAGCGGCAAGCTGTTCAGCGTGCTGCTCACAGACGACGGCCGGGTGATCGCCGGTCTGGTCGCGCCGGAGCGGCTCTACGAGGCGGCAAAGGGCTGAGAATCGCCGTGCCCGGGGCTCGGTCGGCTGACGCCGGCCGGGCCCCGAGTCGTGTCCGGGCTTGGTCGGGTGGCTGCCGACGCGCTATCTTTCTCAGTTCAGGCACAAAAAAGGAATGGCTTCTGAATGCCATTCCTGCGGCAATTTTAGTCAATGAGGAGCCGGATTGTCAACGCACTCCGACGTGTCGGCTGACCTGCGCCAGGACGACGAGATCGGCCGGGAACAGGAATACGTCTCGATGCTGTACGACCGGCTGGACGGCATGCGGGAACAGGCCGCCCGGCGGCTCGACGAGGAGTTGCGCCACACCGGTGGCACGCAGCAGGCCCGCTCGCAGCGCGACTCGACAGTGGCGATGTACGCCGACCAGGTCGAGCAGTTCTCCGCGGTGGAGAGCGGCCTGTGCTTCGGCCGCCTCGACGGCGACGACGGCGCGGTCCGCTACATCGGCCGGATCGGGATCTTCGACTCGTCCGGCGAGTACGACCCGCTGCTGATGGACTGGCGCGCCCCCGCCGCCCGGCCGTTCTACCTGGCCACCGCCGCCAACCCGCAGGGCGTACGCCGCCGGCGCCATCTGCGCACCCGCGACCGCAAGGTGACCGGGCTCAACGACGAGGTGCTGGACATCACCGCCGCCTCCCCCACCGCGCACGAGGAGCTGACCGGCGAGGCGTCGCTGCTCGCCGCGCTCAACGCCGGGCGTACCGGCCGGATGCGCGACATCGTCGAGACCATCCAGGCCGAGCAGGACCGGATCATCCGCGCCGACCTGCCCGGCGTGATGGTGGTGCAGGGCGGGCCCGGCACCGGCAAGACGGCGGTGGCGCTGCACCGGGCCGCGTACCTGCTCTACACCCACCGCCAGCAGCTCTCCACCCGGGGCGTGCTGCTGGTCGGCCCGAACGCCACGTTCCTGCGCTACATCTCCCAGGTGCTGCCCACGCTGGCCGAGACCGGCGTGCTGCTGCGTACCCAGGCCGACCTGTTCCCCGGCGTACACGCCCGCCGCGCGGAGCCGGCCACCACCGCGGCGCTCAAGGGCCGCGCGGTGCTGGCCGACGTGCTCGCCGCCGCCGTCCGCGACCGGCAGTGGGTGCCCGACGAGCCGGTCACCATCGAGCTGCCGCAACGGGAGGTGCTGACGCTCGACCCGGAGACCGTGCGGCAGGCCCGCGACCGGGTACGCCGCACCGGCCGCCCGCACAACCTGGCCCGGGCCCTGTTCGACGTGGAGATCGTGCACGCGCTCGCCGACCAGGTGGCCGAGCGGATCGGCGCCGACCCGCTGGGCGGGGAGAACCTGCTCTCCGAGGCCGACCGCGCGGAGATCCGCCGCGAGCTGCGCGAGGAGCCGGAGATCCGGGCCGCGCTGGACGAGCTGTGGCCGGTGCTGACCCCGCAGCGCCTGCTCGCCGACCTGTACGCCTCGCCGGAGCGGATCGCCACCGCCGCGCCGATGCTCACCGATACCGAGCGGGCCGCGCTGCACCGCGAGCCGGGCGGCTGGACGCCCGCCGACGTGCCGCTGCTGGACGAGGCCGCCGAGCTGCTCGGCGAGGACGAGCGCGCCGCGGTGGCGCGCCGGGAGCGGATCCGGGCGCTGGAACGCGAGTACGCCGAGGGTGTGCTGGAGATCTGGCGCGGCTCCCGCTCCATCGACGTGGAGGACGAGGCAGACGGCGGTGAGATCCTCGGCGTCACCGACCTGATCGACGCCGACCGGCTCTCCGAGCGGCAGGAGGAGTCCGACCGGCTCACCACCGCCCAGCGCGCCGCCGCCGACCGTACCTGGGCGTTCGGGCACGTCATCGTGGACGAGGCGCAGGAGCTGTCGCCGATGGCGTGGCGGCTGCTGATGCGCCGCTGCCCGAGCCGGTCGATGACGATCGTCGGTGACGTGGCGCAGACCGGCGCGCTCGCGGGCACGCCGTCGTGGGGCGAGGCGCTGGCGCCGTACGTGGCGGACCGGTGGCGGCTGGAGGAGCTGACGGTCAGCTACCGCACCCCGGCCGAGATCATGGCGGTCGCCGCCGACGTGCTGGCCGCTATCGACCCGGCGCTGCGGCCACCCCGCTCGGTACGCGCCACCGGCGTACCGCCGTGGGACCGGACCGTACCGGCGGACCGGCTGGTGGCGGAGCTGGTCGAGGCCACCGCCCGGGAGGCCGCGTCGCTCGGTGACGGGCGGCTCGGCGTGCTGGTGCCGACCGGCCGGGTGGCCGAGCTGGGCGGCGCGGTGGTGACGGCACTGCCGGAGGCGACAGTGGGCGAGCAGCCGGAGCTGGCGAACCGGATCGTGGTGCTGACCACCGAGCAGGCAAAGGGCCTGGAGTTCGACTCGGTGCTGGTGGTCGACCCGGCCCGCATCGTCTCCGAGTCCCCGAGGGGCCACAGCGACCTCTACGTGGCCCTCACAAGAGCCACCCAGCGCCTGGGCATCCTCCGCACCCCGTAACCCCCACCCCCTCCCACCCTCCCACCCCGTTGATCATGAAGTTGGCGGCGATGTGGATCTCCAAATCGGCCGTCAACTTCATGGTCAACGGGGTCGAGCACGTGCTGCCTCAAGTCCCGCTGCGCCCCCTCTCCGCCCCCTCTCCGCCGTCGCTCCGCTCCGCGATCATGGAGTTGCGGCCCGTTCGCCAGATCGGGGAAGTTGCTACATCACGGCCACCCTCACCACACCACTTCCCCGAAGTGGCGGGACGTCGCCAGCGCCAGCCGGGGAAAGCACATGGCCAGAGAGGGCGGGATCGGGTGCGGCGAACACGCCAGCGCCGGAGTGGTGGTCGCGTGCGCCACATCGGGGAAGTTGCCACAACATGGCCGCCCTGACTGCGCCACTTCGGCGAAGTGGCGCAGTCAGGGGTGCGCATGGTGGGGGCGGCCGGAGGCCGTCCCGCCGTCCCTGCCTCGGTCAGCCCGGGTTGGAGCGGTTGTTGGTGAAGTTGCCAACCTGGGCACCGGTGGCCGAGTTGTCGCTCGTGGAACCGCCGGCCGGGGTGCTCAGGCCACCCGTACCGGCGTCACCGGTCGTCGTGGGCGCCACCTTGCCCGGGTGCTTCTCGGGCTGGCGGGCCACCCGGCGCACACTCGCCGGCCCCGCCGTACCGCCGGTCGTGGTCACCGCGCCCTGACCCCGGGTCGGTCCGCCGTCGCGCAGCACCGTCGGGTCGACGGGTACGTCCGCCGGGTCGTCCGGGTCGAGTTCCTGCCGCACCCGCTCCACGTCGGTCTGCGGCACGTTGACCTCGTCCAGCGCGCCCTCGCCGTACACGCCTCCGGCGACCCGCTGCTCGGCCCGCCGGGCGGCGTCCTGCCGCATGTCGTCCTCACGCACGTCAACCACCTCGCAGCTCTCTCGGGGTATCGGTGGTGCGTGCCCGAGGGCGGGTGGCTGAAACCGGAAGCGGCGGCGGGAGGACCGGTGTGCGCCCCGGTGTCCGGTTCCGGCCGCGAGCCGAGCGCGGCGGCCATTCGACGGTGACCGGCGGTTACCTTGTCTCCGGCCCCGGGTAGACCCAGGGTGCCCCCGCCACAGAGCGCGAACCGCGCCGTGGCCGACCTGCGGTAGCGGGGCGAGGGTGTGCAGGTACGACTCATCAAATCCTGAGGAGGACCAGATGAGCACGCAGGCTGCATCCACCAGGCCGATGAACCGGCCGATGTCCGACGTCCAGAACCGGTCGAGCATGCAGGACACGTCGACCCGGCACATGCCGTCGATGCACGACGGTCACCGGGAGAACATGCCGTCCCCGGGTACGGAGACGAAGCAGGCGTTCCTGACCACCGAGTTCTGGGTGTACGCCGCAGCGGTCGCGGTCGTCGTGATCGCCGCGTTCTGGCGAGGCGCCGCCACCAACGGCCTGAACATCAACAACCCGAACCAGGCGTGGTGGTACCTGACCGCGCTGACCGGCGCGTACCTGGTCAGCCGTGGCCTGTCGAAGGCGGGCAGCGCGCGCCGTTCCGGCAAGGAGCGCCGCGGACGTTGACCGTACGCCGCGCGAACGGCGACGCCCCCGGGATCCGTCCCGGGGGCGTCGTCGCGTCCGCTCACTCCTCGCCGAAGTCCCCGAAGTCGTCGCCGCCGCCGTCGAACGCGTCGTCGAGCATCTCCCCGGCGATCATGCCGCCGGCGACACCCAGCGCGGCGCCCGCGACCACGCCGCCCATGCCCGGGCCGCGCCGCCCGTGGCCGGCATAGCCGTGGTGACCCGGGTAGCCGTGGCCGCCGTGCGGCATGCCGAAGCCCTGGGCCCGCATGCTGCCGTAACGGCCGGTGGTCTCCCGCAGCCAGCCGTCGACGACCTGCACCCAGTCGGTACGGGTGGCGTCCGTGTGCGGGACCGAGTAGCGGCCGATGACGTCGTGCCCGGGGCTGAGGAAGCCGCCGCGCTTGTCGCACTCCAGGATCACCTCGACGCCCTGCTGGCTGGTCACGAACGTCAGCTCGACCTCGGTGACCGTCTGCGCGTACTGCGGCGCGGCGAAGAACTCGATCTCCTGGTAGAACGGCAGCGTCTGCGGCACGCCGTAGATGTGGCCGCGCTCCAGGTCGGCGTGCTTGAACCGGAAGCCGAGCGCCTGGCACGCCTCCAGGATCCGCTCGTGGATCGGCAGCGGGTGCACCGACACCTGGTCCAGGTCCGACTTGTCGACGGCGCGGGCCACCGCCAGCTCGGTGCGCAGGCCCATCGTCATGCCGTGCAGGCGCTGGCCGTACACGTCGGTGATCGGGGTCTCCCACGGCACCGGCATCTGGAACGGGATGGAGAGCTGCTGCTTGGGGGCCAGCTCGAAGGCGCCGCTGACCGGCATCCGGTGGAACTCCATCACGCCCGCGTACTCGTGGTCGCCACCCTCGATCTCGACGCGGGTGACCAGGCCGAGGTTGATCTGCTCGATCCGCGCCGGGCTGTCGCCGCCGACCAGGTTGACGTGACCGTCCAGGGTCAGCCCGGGCCGGGTGTTCGGGTTGGTGAGCACCGTGTCGACACTCGGGCCACCCACGCCGAACGCGCTCAACATCTTCTTGAAGACCATCGGTCACTCCCGCTGAACGGCACTCCGACATGGACCGTCGGACGCTTCGTCAGGGCACCCTAAACGGCCCGGCTGAAAAGTGGCTGTGAGGCACGCCGTGGCCTCAGTCGGCGCGTACCACCACCAGCTCGCCGACCTGCTCGCCGAGCTGCCGGCGGGCCTCCGGCGGCAGGCCGCCGTCGGTGATCAGTACGTCGGCCTCCTCCAGCGGCGCGATGGTGGCGATGCCGATGGTCTCCCACTTGGTGTGGTCGGCGAGCACCACCAGCCGCCGTGCGGACCCGATCAGCCGGCGGTTCACCGCCGCCTCCAGCAGGTTGGGCGTGGTGAATCCGGTACGCGGGCTCATCCCGTGCACGCCGAGGAAGAGAAGGTCGACGTTGAGGGCGGCGATGGCCGCCTCGGCGACCGGGCCGGTCAGCGCGTCCGACGGGGTACGGATGCCGCCGGTCAGCACCACCGTCTGGTCGGCGCGGGGATTCTGGTAGAGCGCGTCGGCCACCGGGATCGAGTTGGTGACCACAGTCAGCCCGCGTACCTCGGCCAGCCGGGCGGCCAGCGCGGCGGTGGTGGTGCCGGCGGACAGCGCCACCGCCATGCCGGGCTCGACCAGGCCGGCGGCCCGCTCCACGATGGCGCGTTTCTCGGCCTGCTGGCGTACCGACTTGGCGGCGAAGCCGGGCTCCTCGGTGGAGCCCGGTCCGGCCAGCGTCGCGCCGCCGTGCACCTTGTCGATCAGGCCGCGGTCGGCCAGCACCTCCAGGTCGCGGCGGATCGTCATGTCGGACACACCGAAGCGGCTGACCAGGTGACTGACCCGGACGCCGCCGCTCTGGCGGATCAACTCCAGGATGGCGCTCTGCCGTTGCTGGGCGAGCATGGGGGACCTCCTCGGCGCGAACGGCCACGTACCGGTCAGGCGGTCGCGGGCACCGGCGCGGGCTCCTCGCGGACCACCGCCACCTCACCCGCCGGCACCTCCAGCTCGCCGTCGCACCGGGCGCCGCCGAGCAGCTCGGTGCCGGTGACCGCCAGCCGGGCCGGCTCGGTGGTGTGGTTGACCACGAACAGCCAACTCCGGTCCGCCGAGCGACGGCGGACCACCTCCACCCCGGGCGGCGCGCCCACCGGCGGACGGACACCCGTCTCGTCGAGCAGCCGGGCCACCAGCCGGTCGGTGGCCTCGTCGTCGAGGCGAGTGCCGACGTACCAGGCGGCGCCCGCGCCGACGGCGTTGCGGGTCAGCGCCGGCACGCCGGGCAGGGGCCCGTCGGTGTACGCGGCCAGCACGTCCGCGCCCTCGGCGTGCAGCCACTCGGTCCACACGTCGGCGCGGGCACCGTCGTCGAGGCGTACCGTCTCGCCGGCCCGCAGCGGGAAGAACTCCTCGACGCGTACGCCGAGCAGGTCGCGGAACGCGCCGGGATAGCCGCCGAGCCGGATGTGGTCGTGCTCGTCGACGATGCCGCTGAAGTAGGTGACCACAGCCGTGCCGCCCGCCTCCACGAACCGGCGCAGCGCGTCGGCGTCGGCGTCGCGGACGAGGTAGAGCGTGGGCGCCAGGACGAGCCGGTAGCGGGACAGGTCGGCCGACGGGTGCACCACGTCGGCGGTGACCCCGGCCCGCCAGAGCGCGGCGTGCAGCGCGGACAGCCGGTCGGTGTAGGTGACGTCGACGCTGGGGTGGGAGTCGAGTTCGGCGCCCCACCAGGCCTCGTAGTCGAACAGGATCGCCACGTCGGCGTCGACGCGGCTGCCGCGTACCTCGGCGAGCGCGCGCAGGTCGGCGCCGAGCCGGCAGACCTCGCGGAACACCTTGGTGTCCGGCCCGGCGTGCGGCACCAGCGCGGAGTGGAACTTCTCCGCGCCGGCCCGGGAGGCCCGCCACTGGAAGAACAGCACCCCGTCGGCGCCGCGCGCGACGTGGGCGAGGCTGTTGCGGCGCATCTGGCCGGGCGTCTTCGCCACGTTGCGGGGCTGCCAGTTGACCGCGCTGGTGGAGTGCTCCATCAGCAGCCACGGCGCACCGCCGGCGACGCCCCGGGTGTGGTCGGCGGCCAGCGCCAGGTCGACCTGCGGCTGCGGCTCGGCGGCGGTGAGGTAGTGGTCGTTGGCGACCACGTCCACGTCGGAGGCCCAGGAGTGGTAGTCCAGGTACTTGATGCCGGTGCCGATCATGAAGTTCGTGGTGACCGGCTGCGGGACGAGCCGGTTCAGCAGCTCCCGCTCGGCGCGCAGCTGGGCGCGCTGCTCGTCGGAGGAGAACCGCAGGAAGTCCAGCTGCTGGGTCGGGTTGGCGAACGTCGGCGCGGTACGCGGCGGATTGATCTCGGCCCAGTCGTGGTAGCGCTGGCTCCAGAACGCGGTGCCCCAGGCGGCGTTGAGCGAGTCCAGGTCGCCGTAGCGCTCGCGCAGCCAGCCGCGGAACGCCTCGGCGCTGACGTCGCAGTAGCAGTGCACGTTGTGGCAGCCGAGTTCGTTGGAGACGTGCCAGAGCACGACCGCGGGGTGCCGCGCGTATCGCCGGGCGACGGCCTCGACCAGGGCGAGCGAGTGGTCCCGGAACACCGGCGAGCTGGGGCAGTACGCCTGCCGGCCGCCGGGCCAGAGCACCGTGCCGTCGGCCCGGCGGGGCAGCGTCTCCGGGTGCCGGTGTGCCAGCCACGGTGGTGGGCTGGCGGTGGCGGTGGCCAGGTCGACGCTGATGCCGCCGTCGTGCAGCAGGTCGATCGCCCGGTCCAGCCAGTCGAAGACGTACCGCCCCGGGGTGGGTTCGAGCAGGGCCCAGGAGAAGATGCCGACCGAGACCAGGTTGACCCCGGCGCGTCGCATGAGGTCGACGTCCTCGGCCCACGTCTGCTCGGGCCACTGCTCCGGGTTGTAGTCGGCGCCGTACCAGATGCCCTCGCCGTGCCAGTTCCGCATGACAGCAGAGGTTGCCCCCGAACAGCACCCAAGTCAACACTTTCCAACATCGACTGAAGTTCCAACGTTTACCGGCTCTTTGCCCTGCCCTGCCGCTGACAGCGTCGTCTTTTTGCCCTCTTGACAGCGCCGCGCCAAGGGGTAGCTTCAAGCGCCACCGGCTGTTTGTGTTCGGACGTGTGGATTCTCGGTGGATCTGCCACTGCCGACACGAACACCGCTCACCGCCAACGATCACGGTCCATGAGCGCAGCGCACCTCTTCCACGCAGGAGGCACCATGTCCCGTCCCCGCTCGCAAGCCGAATACCTCGCCCGGCTCGTACCCCCGTCCGTCGCCGGCCTGAACCGGCGCTCGCTGCTCGCCGGCGCGGCCGGCGCGGGGGCGCTGCTCGGCACCGGGCTGCTCGCCGGCTGCGGCGACTCCGACTCCGGTTCCGGCGGCGACGCCAAGAGCGTCTCGCTCGGCTCGAACCAGTCGGACCCGAAGCCCAAGGACGTCGTCGCCAAGGTGATGGACGGCTTCAAGACGTCCTCCGGCGTGACCGTCGACATCAACACGGTCGACCACAACACGTTCCAGGAGAACATCAACAACTACCTGCAGGGCAAGCCGGACGACGTGTTCACCTGGTTCGCCGGCTACCGGATGCGGTTCTTCGCCGCCAAGGGGCTGGCCGGTGACCTCAGCGACGTGTGGGGCAAGCTCGACGGCTACTCCGACGCGTTCAAGAAGGCGTCCACAGGCGACGACGGCAAGCAGTACTTCGTACCGGCGTCGTACTACCCGTGGGCCGTCTTCTACCGCAAGTCGGTGTGGCAGCAGCGCGGCTACGAGGTGCCCAAGACGCTGGACGACCTCAACACACTCGGCGCGCAGATGAAGAAGGACGGCCTGAACCCGATCGCGTTCGCGGACAAGGACGGCTGGCCCGCGATGGGCACGTTCGACATCCTCAACCTGCGGATCAACGGCTACCAGTTCCACATCGACCTGATGGCCGGCAAGGAGGCGTGGACCTCCGACAAGGTGAAGAAGGTCTTCGACACCTGGGCCGGGCTGCTCCCCCTGCACCAGCCGGACTCGCTCGGCCGCACCTGGCAGGAGGCCGCCCAGTCGCTGCAGCAGAAGAAGAGCGGCATGTACCTGCTCGGCCTGTTCGTCGGCCAGCAGTTCAGCGGCGCGGACCTGGAGGACCTGGACTTCTTCACCTTCCCCGAGGTCGACTCCACGATCGGCGCGAAGGCCCTGGACGCCCCGATCGACGGCTACATGATGGCCCGCAAGCCGAAGTCCAAGGACGCGGCGGAGAAGCTGCTGACCTACCTGGGCTCCAAGGAGGCGGCGGACATCACTGTGAAGAACGACCCGAGCACGCTCGTCGCCAACAGCGGCGCGAACACCGGCGCCTACACCGCGCTGCAGAAGAAGGCGGCCGAGCTGGTCGGCTCCGCCACCGAGATCGCCCAGTTCCTCGATCGCGACACCCGGCCGGACTTCGCCTCCACCGTGATGATCCCGGCGTTGCAGCAGTTCATCAAGGACCCGAAGGACATCAGCGGGCTGCTCACCAGCATCGAGAACCAGAAGAAGTCGATCTTCACCAGCTGACGGCGGAAGGGGGAAGGACATCATGTCCGACCTGCCCCTGATCCAAGCGGATCGCGCCGTGCCGCCGCCGGCCGCGACCACCACGAACGGTGGTCGCGGTCGCCGGCTACGGCTCCTGTCCCGCACCGACCGCGTGGTCATCACGCTCATGGTGCTGGTACCCCTGCTGCTCGTCGCCGGGCTGGTCTGGCTGCCCGCGGTGGCGACGGTGCTGCTCTCCGGCACGAACTGGGACGGCATCGGCCCGATCTCCGAGATCGAGTGGGTCGGGGCCAAGAACTACGACGACGTGGTGAACATCTACCCGCCGTTCGTCCCCGCCGTGCAGAACAACCTGCTCTGGCTGGCCGCGCTGTTCGTGGTGGCCACCCCGTTCGGCATGTTCCTCGCCGTACTGCTCGACAAGGAGATCCGCGGCAGCCGCTTCTACCAGACCGCGCTCTACCTGCCGGTGGTGCTGTCGCTGGCGCTCATCGGCTTCGTCTGGCAGCTCATCTACAGCCGCGACCAGGGGCTGCTCAACGGCGTGTTCGGCGGCGAGACCGACTGGTACGGCGACCCGAACGTCAACATCTGGGCCGTGCTGGTGGCGGCCGGCTGGCGGCACGTCGGCTACATCATGCTGCTCTACCTGGCCGGCCTCAAGGGCGTCGACCCGTCGCTGCGCGAGGCCGCCGCGGTCGACGGATCGTCCGAGACCAGCACGTTCTTCCGGGTCGTCTTCCCGGTGCTGCGCCCGATCAACATCATCGTGCTGGTGGTGACCGTGATCGAGTCGCTGCGCGCGTTCGACCTGGTCTGGGTCATCAACAAGGGCCGCAACGGGCTGGAACTGATCTCCGCGCTGGTCACCCAGAACGTGGTGGGCGAGGCGAGCCGGATCGGCTTCGGCTCCGCGCTGGCGACCATCATGCTGGCCGTCTCGCTGGTCTTCATCACCATCTACCTCTGGACCGTGATGCGGGAGGACAAGCGATGACCGCCGTCTCCGCCGGCCGCCGCCGCCCCGTGCGACCCGCCCGGGTCGTCCTGCACCTGTTCCTGGGTGCGGTCGCCGTGGGCTGGCTGTTCCCCATCCTCTGGGCGGTGCTCACCTCGTTCCGCTCCTACGAGTACACCGCCGCCAACGGCTACGTGTCGCTCGGCGGCTGGACGATCGACAACTACGTCACCGCCTGGCGTACCGCCGAGTTCGGCAAGCACTTCCTCAACTCCGCGTACATCACCGTCCCGGCGGTGCTGCTCACGCTCTTCCTCGCCTCGTGCGTGGCGTTCGTGATCGCCCGGTTCAGCTGGAAGCTCAACATCGCGCTGCTCGGCCTGTTCACCGCGGCGAACCTGCTGCCGCAGCAGGCGCTGCTCATCCCGCTGTTCCGGATGTTCACCGAGATCCCGCTGCCGGCCTGGATGAGCGACTCGGAGCTGCTGTACGACAGCTACTGGGGACTCATCCTGGTAAACGTCGCGTTCCAGTGCGGCTTCTGCGTGTTCGTGCTCAGCAACTACATGAAGGCGCTGCCGCACGAGCTGTACGAGGCCGCGATGGTCGACGGGGCGAACGTGTGGCGGCAGTACTGGCAGGTGACGCTGCCGCTGTGCCGCCCGGCGCTCGCCGCCCTCGCCACGCTCGAGGTCACCTGGATCTACAACGAGTTCTTCTGGGCCACTGTCCTCATGCGGACCGGCGACAAGTTCCCGGTCACCAGCTCGCTGAACAACCTGCGCGGCGAGTTCTTCACCGACAACAACCTGGTCTCGGCCGGCTCGGTGCTGGTCGCGATCCCCACCCTGGTGATCTTCTTCCTCCTCCAGAAGCAGTTCGTCCGGGGTCTGACGCTGGGAGCCTCCAAGGGATGACGATCGTCCACCTGCGCCGCGCGCGGACCAGCCTGGTGCTCGACGCCCGCGGCCCGGGGCTGCCCCGGGTCGTGCACTGGGGCGCCGACCTCGGCCCGCTGCCCGACGAGGACCTGCCCGCAGTCGTCGACGCCACGGTGCCGCCGGTGGTGCCGAGCAGCTTCGACGCGCCGACTGTGCTGTCGCTGCTGCCCGAGGCGAGCGCCGGGTGGAGCGGGCGGCCCGGTCTCGCCGGTCATCGCGACGGCCGGGACTGGTCGACGGCGTTCCGCCTCACCGGCCTCGACGTGCACGATGCACCGTCCCCGCCTGGCGGCACGGCGGGCATGCCCGCTCCGGGCGGCGTGGCCGAAGGCGGGGACGCGGTGCGCGTATCCGATGAGGAGCGCAACCGCGACGGGGCCGGCGCCGCGCGGGTCACGGTGCGGGCGGCGGACCCGGGCGCGGGGTTGAGCCTGACCGTCGAGATCACGCTGGATGCGGCGGGGGTGCTGACGCTGCGGCACCGGCTGCGCAACGACGGCGACGGCCGGTACGAGGTCCGGGAGCTGACGCCGGTGCTGCCGGTGCCGGCGGTCGCCACCGAACTGCTCGACCTGACCGGCCGCTGGTGCCGGGAACGCGCCCCGCAGCGGCACCCGTGGCCGATGGGCGCCTGGGTACGCGAGGGACGGCACGGCCGTACCGGCCACGACGCCACTCTGCTGCTGGTCGCCGGCACCGCCGGGTTCGGCTTTCGGCACGGCGAGGTGTGGGCCGTGCACACCGCGTGGAGCGGCGACCACGTCACGGCCGCCGAGCGTCGCCCGACCGGTGAGTCCACGCTCGGCGGCGGTGAGCTGCTCGCACCCGGCGAAGTAGTGCTCGGGCCGGGCGAGGAGTACACCACTCCCCTGCTCTACGCGGCCCACTCGGCCGACGGGCTGGACGGGCTCAGCGACGCGCTGCACACGCACCTGCGAGCACGCGCGTCGCACCCGCGCACGCCCCGGCCGGTGACGCTGAACGTGTGGGAGGCGGTCTACTTCGACCACGACCTGGACCGGCTGCGGACACTGGCCGACCGGGCCGCCGAGGTCGGGGTGGAACGCTTCGTGCTCGACGACGGCTGGTTCCGCGGCCGGCGGCACGACCAGGCCGGGCTCGGCGACTGGTGGGTCGACGGCGAGGTCTGGCCGGACGGGTTGCAGCCGCTGATCGACCACGTTCGCGGGCACGGCATGCAGTTCGGGCTGTGGGTCGAACCGGAGATGGTCAACCCCGACTCCGACCTGTTCCGCGCCCACCCGGACTGGGTGCTCCAGGCGCCGGGCCGACTGCCGCCACCGTGGCGGCACCAGCAGGTGCTCGACCTGGCCCACCCGGACGCGTACGCGTACCTGCTCGAACGGCTCGACGCGGTGCTGAGCGGGCACGACGGGCTCGCGTACCTGAAGTGGGACCACAACCGCGACCTCACCGAGGCCGGGCACGCCGGACGGCCGGGGGTGCACGCGCAGACCCTCGCGGTCTACCGGCTGCTGGACGAGCTGCGCGCCCGGCACCCGGACGTCGAGATCGAGAGCTGCTCCTCCGGCGGCGCCCGGGTCGACCTGGAGATCCTGCGCCGCACCGACCGGGTCTGGGCCAGCGACTGCAACGACGCGCTGGAACGGCTGTCCATCCAGCGCTGGACCGGCCTGCTGCTGCCGCCGGAACTGATCGGCACACACATCGGCCCGGAACGCTCGCACACCACGCACCGCGTGCACGACCTGAGCTTCCGGGCGGTCACCGCGCTGTTCGGCCACCACGGCATCGAGTGGGACATCAGCGCGATCGACGCCGGCGAACGGGCCGAACTCGCCGCCTGGGTGGCGCTGCACAAGCGGCTGCGCCCGCTGCTGCACACCGGCCGGGTGGTCCGGGTCGACCACCCGGACCCGGCCGTGCAGGCCCACGGCGTGGTCGCCCATGACAGCTCCCATGCGGTGTACGCGGTCAGCCGGCTCGCCACCTCCGCGGCGCAGGTGCCGGGCGCGGTACGGCTGCCGGGGCTGGACCCGCAGCGGCGCTACCTCGTGCGCCCGCCCGCCGGGGTGCCGGAACCGGCTCTGCTGGAGCTGTCCCCGCCGGGCTGGCTGGCCTGGCCGGGCGACGGCATCACGGTGAGCGGTTCGGTGCTGGGCACTGTCGGCGTTCAGCTCCCCGCCCTGCACCCCGAACAGGCCCTCCTCTTGGAGGTGGTCACGGCCTGACCGCTCCCTGGGGCTCACCCCGCCTCACCCCGGTGATCAAGGAGTTTGCGTCTCCGTCGAGGTCCGATCTGGACACAAACTCCTTGATCAACCACTAGGGGTGCGGGTCAGCTCGCGGTGCAGGTAGTCGCGGGGGTGGAGTTGGTGCCGGTCCAGCTGCCGATGAAGCCGAACGTGGTGCTCGCGCCGGCGCCGAGGCGGCCGTTGTAGTCGACGTTGCGGGCGGTGTACGCCGACCCGCTGTTGCTGACGCTCGCGTTCCACGCCTGGGTGACGGACTGGCCGTTGGCGAACGTCCAGCGCACCGTCCAGCCGGTGATCGCGGCGGCTCCGGCGGTCACCTTGACCTCGCCCTGGAAGCCGCCCTGCCACGAGTTCGCGACGGTGTAGGTGGCGGTGCAGCCACCGGCCGGCGGGGGCGTGGTGGGCGGCGGCGGGGTCGGGCTGACGGTCGGGCTGGTCGTCGGGCTCACGGTGGGGCTGACCGTCGGGCTGACGGTCGGGGTGGTGCTCGCGTACACCGACGCCTCGCGGGAGGTGGCGGCGATGCCGTTGGCTCCGTTGAAGATCCGCTGACCCCAGCTGGTGAGCTGGGCCGGGTTGAACGCGGTGGTCATGTCGAGGTACTCCACGCCGCCGCCGTTGCCGCTCCACGACCAGCCGAGGTAGCCGATGCCGTTGGCCTGCGCGTACGCCATGATGGCGTCCTCGTCGGGGTTGCCGTCGGAGTGGTTGAAGCCGAACTCGCCGACCACGATGGGCAGCCCGGCGGTGCGGAACCGGCCGAGGTAGTCGCTGATCTCGGCGGCGGTGTCGAACACGCCGTACATGTGGATGGAGAAGACGGTGTTGCGCTGGGGGTCGGCGGCGAACACGGTGCCGGCGTTGTCGCGCATGGTGAACGACCAGTCCTGGCCCCAGTTCGGCGCGTCCACCATGATCGTGTGGGTCAGGCCGGCGGCGCGCAGCCGCTTGATCGCGTTCGAGGTGTCGGTGGTCCAGGCGCTGTAGCCCTGGTTGCCGAACGGCTCGTTGCCGATGTTGACGATGACGTACTTCTCCTGGCCCTTGAGCACGTCGGCGATGCTCAGCCAGTAGTCGGTGGCCTTCGCCAGCGTGGTGGCGGCGCCGTCCTCGCCGTACCCGGTGGTGTCGTGCACCTCCAGCACGCAGATCATCCGGTTGGCCTTGCACAGTGAGATCACGTTCGCCACGTCGGCGGCGCTGTTCTTCGTCCAGCGGTCGCCGCTGGACAGCACCACCCGGACGGTGTTCGCGCCGAGCGCCTTGATGTTGGCGAAGGAGCTGGTCTGCTGCGGGTACCAGGTGTGCGCGTGGTTGACGCCGCGCATCACGAACTCGACGCCACCGGCGTCGTAGAGCCGCCCGTTGGAGACGGTGAACCCGGTGGCGGCTTGGGCCGGCTGCCCGAGGGCGAAGACGGCGGCGAGGGCCGTCAGCAGGGCGGCGCCCGCGACGGAGAGCAGTTTCTTCATGGCTGTCCTCAGGGGAAGGTCTCCCCCGCGCCCGAGCGGGGGTGCGGTGACGGTGAGAGGGTGGTGGCGACTGAGCCCGGTAGCCGCCGCCCGGTTCCCGAACGGACGCAGGCATCAGCGTAGGGCGATGGAAGACTTTAGGCAACCGGTTAAGCGGAGCGCGCCGGTGGGCGACGGGGTTTGACCGGCCACACGTGCTGAACCGGTTAAGACAATCGACCGGACGCGGGCGGCGAAGCGGACAGCAGGGTTGACCCGCGCGGGGCGGGGTATCCGGGGACGATCCGCCCGGGAAGGAGACGTGTCATGGTCAACGTCGGTTACACCCTCATGTGCGAGCAGGCCGGCCCGAAGGAACTGGTCGACCACGCCGTACGCGCCGAGGCCGCCGGCTTCGACCATCTGGTCATGTCCGACCACTACTACCCCTGGCTGGAGTCCCAGGGCCACTCCCCGTACGCCTGGTCGGTGCTCGGCGCGGTCGCCCACGCCACCAGCCGGGCCGAGCTGATGTCGTTCGTGACCTGCCCGATCCGGCGGTACCATCCGGCGGTCGTGGCGCAGAAGGCCAGCACCATCGGGGTGCTCTCGGACGGGCGGTTCACGCTCGGTCTCGGCGCCGGGGAGAACCTCAACGAGCACGTGGTGGGCGGATGGCCGCACGTGCAGCAGCGGCACGAGATGTTCGAGGAGGCGCTGCAGATCATCCGGCCGCTGCTCAACGGCGAGACGCTGACGTTCTCCGGCAACCACTTCGACGTGCCGGACGCGTACGTCTGGGACCGCCCGGAACGGCCGGTGCCGATGGCGGTGGCCGCGTCCGGGCGGCAGTCGGCCACGCTGGCCGCCGAGTACGCCGACGCCATGATCGCCACCGACCCGCTGTCCCACCTGATCGACATGTACGAGGAGGCGGGCGGCGCGGGCCGGCCCCGCTACGGTCAGGTGGCCATCTGCTACGGCCCGGACGAGGACGAGTGCCGCAAGATCGTGCACGACCAGTTCCGCTGGTTCGGCCTGGGCTGGAAGGTCAACGCCGACCTGCCCGGCCCGGAGTCGTTCGAGGCGGCCACCCAGTTCGTCCGCGAGGAGGACGTGGCCGAGGGCATCTCCTGCGGCCCGGACACGGACCGGCACGTCGAGGCGTTCAAGAAGTTCGTCGACGCGGGCTTCACCCACGTCGCGCTGGTCCAGGTGGGCGGTGACACCCAGCCGATGTTCCTCGACTGGGCCCAGGAGGAGCTGCTGCCCCGGCTGCGCGAGCTGTGACCGCTGAGGAGTTGACGCCATGCGTATCGGGAACACCGAGATCCGTCCCGCCGGAGGCGGGCTCGGCTGCCTGCTGATGATCCTCTTCTCGATCGTCGCCTCGGTGGTGCTCACCGTGCTGCTCAACCTGGTCCTGTAGAACCCGGCCCGGCGCGCGCGACGGCGGCACCAGAATGGGGCATGCCCCTGCTGACCACGCTGCCGCTGGCGCTGGAGATGGTCGCCGGGTCGAAGCTCGTCAGCGCCGTCGTCCTCGCCGGCGGCCACCATCCGCGGCGCAGCTCGGCGGCCTTCCTGGGCGGCGTGGCGATCGGCGTCCTCGGGCCGCTGACGCTCTGGTACGCGGCGTTCCGGGTGGTACGGCACACCGCCGTGCACGGCATCGGGGTGGGCGGCAGCCGCCGGCTCATCGACTGGATCGTGCTGGGCCTGCTGGCCGTCCTCATGGTCGTCACGTTCCGCAGGCGGCGGCGCGACCGGCCGCCCGGGTGGCTGCGCCGGTTGCAGGACCCGCGGCCCACCTACGCCTTCGGTCTGGGGCTGGTGCTCGCCGTCGCGGTGCCGAGCGACGAGCTGGTCATGGCGTCGGTCGCGGGCAGCATGGCCGGGCACGGCCGCCCGTGGTGGCATCTGCTGCCGTTCACGGCGCTCACCGTGCTGCTGCTGGCGCTTCCGCTGCTGGCGCTGCTGCTGTTCGGCGAGCGCGCGGACCGGCTTCTGCCCGTGTTCCGCTCCTGGACCGACAGGCACTCCTGGCTGGTCAGCGAGGCGGTCATTCTGATCTTCGTGGCCTTCGTGGTGGCCGACCTGGCGTCCGGGTCGTTCAGCCGGCCGTGACGTCCACGTCGGCCAGCACCGGATAGTGGTCCGACGCCGTGTCCGCGTCACCGTCGCGGACCACCCGCACCGCGCGTACCCGGTCGGCCAGCGCCGGGGTGGCGAGCAGGTAGTCCAGCCGCATCCCGGCGAACTCGACGCCGCCGTGCCGGGTCGGCACGGTCAGGCCGCCGGATTCGTCGCCACCGGACCGCGGCCAAAGGTCCACCAGGCCGGCGTCGAGCAGCCGGGCCACCGCGCGGGTGTCCAACGTACGGCCGTCACGGCGCAGGTGCCGCCGCCGGTACGCCGTCGCCAGCCCGGCCAGCCGGGCGGTGTGGTCCACGGCGGGCTCCAGCGTGTTCATGTCCCCGGCGAGCAGGGCCAGGTCTCCCCCGGTACGCCGCAGCGCGGCGGCCAGCCAGTCCGCCTCCATCCGCCGCCGCCCACCCGAGTAGGGGTAGAGGTGCGTGCTCAGCACGGTCAGCGGTCCCGCGCCGGTGGCGACCTGCACCCGGGCGGCGGCGTGGTGGAACGGGCGGCGGACCCGGCCGGCACGCAGCACCCGCAGCGGCGGGCGGACCAGCACCGCCACCGGCTGACCGAAGCAGGACCGGGCCGGGTACGCCGCCATCCCGAGCCGGTCGGCCAGGCCGTCCAGCGTGGCGTCCATGCCGCGCAGCTCCTGCAGGGCCAGCACGTCGGGACGCTGCGCGGTGACGACCGAGACGATCCGGTCCCGGCGGTCGGCGCCGCCGCCGTCCCGCCCGCCGGTCCGGATGTTCCAGGTCATCACCCGCAGCATCGGCTCAGTCCGGCCGCGCGGCCTTGGCCAGCTCGTCGTCCAGCTCGTCGACCTGTTCGGACTCGATCGCCGGCCGGTTGCCCTCGTGGACGTCGGCGTTGGGCTTGATCACCCAGTACAGCAGCGACAGCCAGAGCGCGCCGAGCAGGATCGCGCCCATGAAGTCGGTCGGGTGGTGCATGCCCCGGTACATCCGGGAGGTCGCCACGCCGACCGGCATCAGCACGGCCGTGCCCACGAACAGCCACCGCCACCACCTGTCGGTACGCGGGAACACGATGACCGCAATGGCCACCCAGAGGCAGATGGTCGCCGCGATGTGGCCGGACGGGAAGGACGAGGTGGGCATCTGCCCGTCCAGGTTCTCCACCGGCGGCCGGGGCCGGTCCACCACGCGGGCGCTGGCCAGGAACAGGCTCAGCTCGCCGAACATCGCCAGCACCACGTACAGCACCGGCCGCCAGCGCCGCCACACGGCCAGCACGATCGGGCAGAACACCAGCGACACCAGCAGGATCGCGTGGGTGTCGCCGAACTTGCTCCACCACCAGCTCAGCTCCGTGAGCGCGTCGGTGTGCCGCTCGGCGAACCAGCGCGGCACCTCGGTGTCGAGCGTGTCGAAGAACGTGCCCTTGGCGTGGTAGCTGACGAACATGCCGAACGCGTAGAGCACACCGAAGACGAGCACCCAGCCGACCAGCAGCTCGGCCACCGCCGAGCGCGGGTGCTCCAGCACCTTCTCCTCGTCCGGCGCGAGCGCCAGGTCCTCGCCCGCCTCCGGCTCCAGTCCCTCGCGCAGCGGCGGCACCGGCCGGCCGCGCTCGCGCCGCCACAGCCGGAAGGCGTACGCGGTGACGCCGAGCCAGGCCGCGCCGAGCAGCCAGCCGCCGATCACGTCGGACACGAAGTGCACGCCCAGCGCGATCCGGGTCAGCCCGACCAGGAAGATCAGCACGCCGGCGACGGCGATGGCCGGCTTGCGCCAGCGCGGCGACATGGCCGGCAGGAACACCAGCAGCAGCGCCCCGTACGCGACGAACGAGCCGAGCGCGTGGCCACTGGGGAAGCTGTTCCCCGGCGCGCTGGCGATCGGCACGTCCACCACCGGGCGCAGCCGCCCGACCAGCGCCTTGAGCGACGGGTCGAGGATCAGCCCGCCGGCGCCGGTGACGATCAGGTAGACCGCCAGCCGGGACTGGCGGCGGATCAGCAGGCCCACCACCGCGATGGTGACCAGCCAGATCAACACCGGCCGTCCGCCCAGGTCGGTGATCGCCTGGAGCACTGTGACCAGCGGGCCGTGCGGCGCCACCAGGTTGTTGAACCACTCGGCCACCGCGTGGTCGGCGTCGCCCAGCGGGCTCCACCGGAACCGGACCAGCATGAGCAGCACGCCGAACCCGACTCCCGCGCCGGCCACGGCGAGCAGGCCCGCGAGGCTCCGTTCGGCGAAATGGCCCAGCGGCCGGCGCCCGGCTTCCTTGACCGCGGTCACACCGCACCTCCCTCGTTCTTCTGCGAGGCGCGCTGTACCCGATCGGCGTGTCCCGTACACGCCGCACCGGCGCGGCGTCTCACGCCGTACCGGCGCGGCGTCAGAGCGAGGTCATCTCACCGGTGTCGAAAAGTTCCTCGCGTTGCGCCTCCGGCTCCCACAGGTCCGGCTTGGCGGGCTCCTCCACGCCGATGCGCATCGCTTCGAGCTGCGCGGCGAACGCCAGCCCGCCGAACAGCGCGATCCCGGTGAGGTTGGCCCAGAGCAACAGGGCCATCATGCCGGTCAGCGCGCCGTAGGTCTGGCCGAATCCGCCGCTGTACTTCACGTAGGCGGCGAGCAGCAGGCTGGCCAGCCACCAGATCGCGATGGCGATGGACGCGCCGAAGAAGAGCCAGGACAGGCCGGGCTGGCGACGCCGGGGTGCGTGCCGGAACAGCACCGCGACGGCGAGCACGGTGAGGCCGAGGCTCAGCGGCCAGCGGATCACGTCCCACCCGGCCATGGCGAGGTCGCCCCACTCGTAGTGCCGCCGTACCGACTCGCCCATCGCCCGGCCGCCGACCAGGATCAGGAAGCCCGCAAGCGCGGGCACGCCGGCGACCACCGCGAGGATCGCGGCGCGCAGGTACTTCGCCAGCGCCGGGCGGTCCCGCTCGACGCCGTAGATCCGGTTGGCGCCCCGCTCGATCTGCGCCATCGTGGTGGTCAGCGCGACCAGCCCGGTGAGCAGACCGAGGGTCAGCGCCAGCTCGCCGGCGTCCTCGGTGCGCTCGCTGTCGGTCAGCAGGTCCTGCACCATGGCTTCGCTCTGGCCGGGCGTGATGGCCAGCACCGTGTCGGCGACGACCTTGCCGCCCTCGTCCACGCCGAGGTCGGTGATCAGGCCGGTGAGCGCGATCAGGAACGGCACCACGGCCAGGCAGAGCTGCAACGCCAGCGCCCGCGAGTGGCTGAACCCGTCGCCGTAGCGGAACCGGATGAACGCGTCCCGCAGCAGGCACCAGCCGCCGTGCCGGCGCAGTGTGTGCCAGGCGTCGTCGGCGGACAGCTCGTTCTCGGTCATCAACCGGGTCTCGGGGACCAGCTTGGTGCTACTCACGGCGGGCCTCCTCGACCAGGTGCTCTCCGCGCTCACCGACCGCGTCGGCGTCCACCGCCAGGTCGGGGTGCTCCTCCGGGCGCGGTACGCAGAGCCAGAGCGACTCGGGCCGGATGGTGGCCTTGAGCGAGCGGCCCGGCTCGATCAGGTCGCCGTCGAGTTGCCGGGGCTGCGCCCGGGTGCTGGTGATCTCGACCGAGCGGGCCCGGAACACCTCCATCCCCGGCACCCTGTCGCGGCGGCGCAGCACCGCCCAGCCCATCGCGAGCCAGTGGCGCAGCGTACGCGGCGTCAGCACCGCCACGTCGAGCCAGCCGTCGTCCGGTTCGGCCTCGGTGAGCAGGCGTACCCCGCCCTGCAGGCGCCCGACGTTGGCGACCAGGACCGAGCGGGCCCGGCGGCGCAGCGGCGGCTTGCCGTCGATGCGCACCGAGACCCGCATCGGCCGGTCGCGCAGGTGGCGGGCGGCGCCCACCACGTACGCGGGCCAGCCGATCCGCTTCTTCGTGGTCTCGGAGGTGGAGTCGAGCATCTGGGCGTCGAAGCCCATCCCGGCCATCACCGCGAAGCACTTGTCGCCGACCACGCCGACGTCGAGGCGGCGCATCCCGCGCTCGACGGCGACCTCCAGCCCGGCGGCCAGGTCGTTCGAGAGGCCGAGGTTGGCGGCCAGCAGGTTGCCGGTGCCCTGGGGCAGCACGGCCAGCGCCACGTCGGTGCCGGCCAGCGCGGTCACGCAGGCCATCACCGTGCCGTCGCCGCCGCAGGCGAAGACTACCTCCGCGCCCGCCTTCACGGCCTGTTCCGCCTGCCCGCGGCCCGGGTCCTCGACCGTCGTCTCGTACCAGGTCGGGGCCGGCCACCCGGCGGCGGCGAGCGCGCCGTCCACGGTGCGGCGGAACTCGTCCAGGTCGGCCACCTTCACCGGGTTGACCACCACTGCCGAGCGCGGGGTGCGGTTCTCCGCGTTCACCGGGCGCTTGTCGTCTGCACCGTCCACGGCGTCAGTGTGCAGGACACGGGGCGTGACGGCGACCCGGCGCAGCGGGACGTTGCGAGGACCGCAAACAGGTTTGAAATCCGGGTGCGGGTCAGGCCGCCTCGCGCAGCGCCGCGTCGACGCGCCGCCGCAGGTCGTCGATGTCCACCCCGGCCTCGGTGAGCACCACGGCGGCCGGGCCGTTCCCCTCGCGCAGCAGGCCGAGCAGGATGTGTTCGGTGCCGATGTGCCGGTGACGCAGCCGCAGCGCCTCGCGCAGCGACAGCTCAAGCACCTTCTTGGCGCGGGGCGAGAACGTGCCGTGGTGCGGCCCACGACGCCACCACCGGCGCGGACGCGGGGTCGCCTCGCGCAGCGCGTCGGGGCCGAAGGACTCCTCGATCCGGGCCACTATCGCGGCGAGGTCGATGCCGATCTCGCGCAGCGCCGCGGCGTCCGCCGCGCCGAGCCCGTCCACGCCCTGCGCGGTGTGGCGGGCCACCGCGGCACGCAGCGCGTCGGCCTCGACGCCGCCGGCCGCGAGCAGCCGTACCGCCAGGTTGTCGCGGTCGGCGAGCACGCCCAGCAGCAGGTGCTCGGTGCCGACCGGCCGCCGTCCCTCGGTGCGGGCCTCGTCGAGCGCGTGGTGCACCACGCTGCGGGCCCGGTCGGTGAATCGTTCGAACATCACGCCTCCCAGCTCTCGCGCACCGCCGGTCGTCCGGCGTGCTTCTTGTGGACCGCCTGCCGGCTGACCTCGAGGGCGTCGGCGATCTCCTGCCACGACCAGCCCTGCCGGCGGGCGTTGTCGACCTGGATCACCTCGAGCCGCTCCAGCAGCCGGCGCAGGGCGAGTACGGCACGCAGGCCGACCTTGGGGTCGGTGCTGCCGGCCGCCGCCGCGAGTTCCGTCGCCTGACTCATGCTGTCAATGTAGGTTGACAGCACCCAACTGTCAACCTTGGTTGACAGGCGACCCGGCCTGCCGCTGCCCGGCCCGTCCCGGTGTTACGGTCCGCTGGTGTTCCGCCGCCGTCCGCTGGACCGGCCGGTCGAGTCCGCGCGCCGGCTCACCGCCGGCCGCCTCACCCTGGAGATCGCCGGGGGCAGCGTGGTCGGGCACCGCTACCCGGAGAACTACGACGTGCTGCACGTCGACCCCGAGCTGCCGTTCGCGGTGGTCTGCGACGGGATGGGCGACGGCGAAGGCAGCCGCGTGGCGGGCACGACGGCGGCCCGGACGTTCACCGCGCGGGTCCGCGCCGACTGGCCCGCCGTCGGCGCCGCCGCGCTGCGCGCCGCCGTGGCCGATACCCAACGGCGGGTACGCCAGGCCGGCGCGGCGCACCCGGGCCTGACCGGGTGCACGCTCACCGCGCTCGTGGTCGAGCCGGACGGCGAGCAGGGCTGGCTGGTGCAGCTCGGCGACTCGCGGGCGTACCGGCTGCGCGACGGGCTGCTCGAACTGGTCACCGTCGACCACACGATGGCCTGGCTCGGCCTGCTGCACGGCTGGTGGCCGGCCGACTCGCCGGAGGCGGCCCGGGCGCGCTACCAGCTGCTGCGCTACGTCGGCCACCCGGACCGCCCCGAACCGGACCTGCTCGCCGTGCCACTGCGCCGTGGCGACACCTGGCTGCTGTGCACCGACGGCATCAGCGACCAGCTCGGCTACCACCGGCTGCGCGACCTGCTCGCCGCGCGGCGCGACCCGGCGCGCACCGTCGAGGCCCTGCTCGCCGCCAGCCTGGACGAGGGCGGTGAGGACAACGCCACAGCCGTCGTACTGCGCGTCCACCCGGCGCTGCCCGCCCCGCGCTGACCGCCAGTTCCGCCGACCCGCTCCGGCGCACCCGGTCCCGCGACTACGGTGAGTGAAAAGCACGGGTCGGGAGGTGAGCCGGGGTGGCCGCACCCAGCCACGGCGCGGTGGTGGTCGGCGTCAGCCGGTCCGAGGCCGACCTGACGGTGGTCCGCACGGCCGCCGCCGAGGCCGCCGCCCACGACCGGCCGCTGCACCTGCTGCACGCGTTCAACTGGGCCGCCACGCCCGGCCCGGCCCCGGCCGGTGGCACCCGCACGGACGCGGAGAACGTGCTGGAGCACGCCGGGCAGGTCGTTGCCGAGTGCGCGCCGCGGGTGCCGGTCAGCGGCCGGATCGTCGAGGGCTCGCCGGTCGAGGCGCTGCTGCGGGTCGCCGACACCGCGTTCCTGATCGCGCTCGGTGACGGCGGCATGTCCGCCCACCCGGACCGCGTACCGGCCGACACGCCGGCGGTGGACGTGGCCGCCCGGGCCGGTTGCCCGGTGCTGGTCGGGCGCACCCAGCCGGCCCCACCAGGGCCGCTGCTCGTCGGCTTCGACGGATCACCCAGCTCGCAGGCCGCCCTCGGGTACGCCTTCGACTGCGCGCAGCACCGTGGTGCCCGCCTGCTCGCCGTCCGGGTGATCGAGCCGGAGTCCGGCGACCGCGTCGACGGGCGGCTGGAGGAGGCGGTCACCCGGACGGCCCGGCGGTACCCCCGGGTCGCCGCCGACTGCGAGACCGTCCACGGTGACCCGAAGTCCGTCCTGCTCGACCGGTCCCGCGCCGCGCAGCTCGCGGTGGTCGCCGCCTGGGGAGACGGGCCGGTAGGGTCCACTCTGGGCGCGGTCAGCCAGTCCCTGCTCTACCACTCGCCGGCTCCGCTGATCGTGGTGCGGGGAGTCGCCGCAGGTGCGGAGGACGGGTCATGACGCCCGCGCGAGGCGGGACCTACGGCCCTGACCGGCGACCCCCGATGGGGACGACGCTGGACGCGCCGGGGAGAAGACGTGGTCCCCGAGTGGCAGCCGACCCCGAGCCACGAGAGGCTAAGGCAGCATGGACACCGCGGTGAACCTGCACAGCCCCCTGACCGAAGCCGAGTTGCGCCGGCTGGACGCCTACTGGCGCGCGGCGAACTACCTGACCGTCGGCCAGATCTACCTGCTCGACAATCCGCTGCTGCGCGAACCGCTCAGGCCTGAGCACGTCAAGCCTCGCCTGCTGGGCCACTGGGGTACCAGCCCCGGGCTCAACCTGCTCTACACGCACCTCAACCGGGTCATCGTGAACCGGGACCTGTCCGCCATCTTCGTCACCGGCCCCGGCCACGGCGGCCCGGCACTGGTGGCGAACACCTGGCTGGAGGGCACCTACAGCGAGCTGTACCACCACATCCCCCGGGACGAGACCGGCATGCAGCGGCTGTTCCGGCAGTTCTCCTTCCCCGGGGGCATCCCGAGCCACGTGGCGCCGGAGGTGCCGGGTTCGATCCACGAGGGCGGCGAGCTGGGGTACGCGCTGAGCCACGCGTACGGCGCCGCGTTCGACAACCCGGACCTGCTCGTGGCCTGCGTGATCGGTGACGGCGAGGCGGAGACCGGCCCGCTGGCCGGGAGCTGGCTGTCGAACGTGTTCCTCAACCCGGCCCGCGACGGCGCGGTGCTGCCGATCCTGCACCTCAACGGCTACAAGATCGCCAACCCGACGGTGCTGGACCGGATCCCCGCCGAGGACCTGCGGGACATGATGCGCGGCTTCGGCTACGAGCCGTACGTGGTCGAGGGCGACGACCCGGCGACGGTGCACCAGTTGCTGGCCGGCACGCTCGACCGCGCGCTCGACGAGATCGCCGCGATCCAGCGCCGGGCCCGCTCCGGCGAGCACGTCGAGCGTCCCCGCTGGCCGATGATCATCCTGCGCACGCCGAAGGGCTGGACCGGTCCCAACCGGGTCGACGGCAAGCAGGTCGAGGGCACGTTCCGCGCCCACCAGGTGCCGATCTCCGAGGTCCGGGACAACCCGGAGCACCTGGCCGAGCTGGAGCGCTGGCTGCGCAGCTACCGGCCGGAGGAGCTGTTCGACGCCACCGGCGGCCCGGTCGCCGAGGTGGCCGGCCTGCCGCCCACAGGTGACCACCGGATGAGCGCCAACCCGGTCGCCAACGGCGGCCGGCTGCTGCGCAACCTGGAACTGCCGGACTTCCGCGACTACGCGGTCGACGTACCGACGCCGGGTGAGCCGATGGCCGGCGCGACCGGTGTGCTCGGCCCCTGGGTCCGCGACGTGATCGCCCGCAACCCGGAGACGTTCCGCCTGTTCGGCCCGGACGAGGTGGCCTCGAACCGGCTCGGCGCGGCGTTCGAGGTGACCGACCGCGCGTTCGTGGGTGCCGAGGTGCCCGGCGACGACCACCTCTCCCCCGACGGCCGGGTGATGGAGGTGCTCTCCGAGCACCTGTGCCAGGGCTGGCTGGAGGGCTACCTGCTGACCGGCCGGCACGGCATCTTCACCAGCTACGAGGCGTTCATCCACATCGTCGACTCGATGGTCAACCAGCACGCCAAGTGGCTGAAGGTGACCCGGAACATCCCGTGGCGGGAGCCGGTGGCGTCGCTGAACTACCTGCTGTCCAGCCACGTGTGGCGCCAGGACCACAACGGCTTCTCGCACCAGGACCCGGGCTTCATCGACCACGTGATGAACAAGAAGGCCGAGGTGGTCCGGGTCTACCTGCCGCCGGACGGCAACACCCTGCTGTCCACGATGGACCACTGCCTGCGCAGCCGGCAGTACATCAACGTGGTGGTGGCCGGCAAGCAGCCCGCGCCGAACTGGCTGACCATGGACGAGGCGATCCAGCACTGCCGCCGCGGCCTGGGCATCTGGGACTGGGCCAGCAGCGACGACGGCACCGAGCCGGACGTGGTGCTCGCCTGCGCCGGCGACGTGCCGACGCTGGAGACGCTCGCCGCCGTCGACCTGCTGCGCCGGCACCTGCCGGACCTGAGGGTGCGGGTCGTCAACGTGGTCGACCTGATGCGCCTGCAACCGCCGTCGGAGCATCCGCACGGCCTGCCGGACAACGAGTTCGACACCATCTTCACCCGCGACAAGCCGGTCATCTTCGCCTACCACGGCTACCCGTGGCTGATCCACCGGCTCACCTACCGCCGGACCAACCACGAGAACCTCCACGTGCGCGGCTACAAGGAGGAGGGCACCACCACGACGCCGTTCGACATGGTGATGCTCAACGACCTGGACCGCTTCCACCTGGTCATCGACGTGATCGACCGGGTGCCGGGGCTGCGGTCGCGCGCCGCGCACCTGCGCCAGGACATGGTGGACGCCCGCCAGTCCTGCCGCGACTACACCCGGCGCTACGGCGAGGACGACCCCCGGGTCGCCGAGTGGCGCTGGATCCGCGAGAACGACCCGGCCCTGAGGAGTGGCGAATGAGCGGCGAGGAGATCCTGGTCGGCTACGACGGGTCCGCCGACGCGTCGGTGGCCCTGAACTGGGCGCTGGACGAGGCGGGCCGGTCGGGGCGGCCGGTACGCCTGGCGTACGTCTTCGAGTGGCTGACAGTGACCGGCTGGATCGGCCCCGGCGTGGCACCCGGCGTGTGGCCGGACGAGGCGGCCCGGCAGCAGGTCGACGAACTGGTCCGCAAGGCGGCGGCGGACGCCGCCGCCGACCGGCCCGGCCTGACCGTGCACGGCGAGGTGTTCGACGGGCCGCCCGCGCTGGTGCTCCAGGAGCGGTCCGCCGACGCCGGGATGCTGGTGCTCGGCAGCCGGGGCCACGGCGGCTTCGGCGGGCTGCTGGCCGGCTCCACGGCGGTCTCGGTCGCCGCGCACGCCCACTGCCCGGTGGTGGTGGTCCGCGACGGCCAGGCCGCCACGTCCGGGCCGGTGGTGGTCGGATCGGACGGCTCGGAGTCGGCGCTGCGG
Source organism: Micromonospora sp. ANENR4 (assembly GCF_015354395.1). Taxonomy (NCBI): domain Bacteria; kingdom Bacillati; phylum Actinomycetota; class Actinomycetes; order Micromonosporales; family Micromonosporaceae; genus Micromonospora; species Micromonospora sp. ANENR4. The sequence continues at coordinate 9,380 of NZ_JADKYQ010000015.1, read as the reverse complement.
GCGCTCGGCTTCGCCGTCGAGCGGGCCGCGCAGCGGGACGTGCCGCTACGGGTGCTGCGGGCCTGGGAGCCGCCTGGTGACAGGTGGGTGCCGCCGGACTTCGACCCGGAGCAGGTCGCCGCGAGCGAGCGGGCCGCCGCCGAGGCGGAACTGGCGCCGTGGCGGGAGAGCTTCCCCGACGTGCCGGTCGAGATCGAGGCGGTACCCGGCAGCGCGTCCGCGCTGCTGGTGGAGGCGAGCCGGTCCGCGCAACTCGTGGTGGTCGGCAGCCGGGGCCGGGGCGGCTTGCGCGGCATGCTGCTCGGCTCGGTCAGCCAGCAGCTCATCCAGCACTCGCACTGCCCGGTCGCCGTGGTACGCGAGCGCTGACTCAGCGGCCGGACGCGGTCGAGCCGTCCTCCGGGTTGAGCGAGAAGTAGTCCTCCTCCTCCTGAGCCAGGTGCAGGCGCAGCACCGCGTCCAGGCCGTAGAGCGCAGCCAGCAGATCGGGCACCTCGTCACGGCGCAGCCGGCCGTCCGGCTGCGCCGTGAGGTGCCCGCCGATCCGCTCCACCAGCCGCACGATCTCCACGTGCGCCCGGCTCATCGTTGAGGTCGCCTCGTCGCTGCCGAGCGGCCCGGCCAGCGCCGGGTAGAGCTGCCGGTCCTCGGCCGCCTCGTGCGGCAGCACCTCGTCGACCAGGCGCCGGTGCACCTCGCGCAGCGCCGGCAGGCACGCCGGGTCGTCCGGGCGGGTCGCCACCATGTCGGCGGTGTCCCGCAGCCCTGCGAGCACGTCGCGGACGCCGCCGTGCTCGCCCGCGTACCGGTCGAGCAGTTCGCGGGTGTGCGCCGGCAGGTCCCGCCGCCGCAGGCCGCCGCCGAGCGCGCGCAACGCGTTGAGGATCACCAGGACGTCGATGCCCTCCTGGAGGAACGCGCCGGCCACCGGGGGCAGCCGGCCCGCCGCGGCCACCAGCATCGCCAGCACCGCCAGTCCCATGCCGACGGTCGCGCTCTGCACCGCGATGCGGCGGGCGTACCGGGCGATCTCGACGGCGTCGGCGAGCCGGTCCAGCCGGTCCACGGTGAGCACCGCGTCGGCCACGTCCGCCGAGGCGGTCGCCCCGGTCGCGCCCATCGCCACACCGACGTGCGCCTCGGCCAGCGCGGGCGCGTCGTTCACGCCGTCGCCGACCATCACGGTCACCGCGTGCGCCGACTCCTCGCGTACCCGATCGGCCTTCTCCTGCGGCGAACACCGCGCGATCACGTCGTCCACGCCCACGATCTGCGCCACCTGCCGGGCCGTGCCCGGGCGGTCGCCGGTCACCATGACCAGGCGCTCCAGGCCCGCCTCGCGCAGCCGCCGCACAGTCCGGCGGGCGTCCGGGCGGACCGGGTCCTCCAGCAGGATCGCGCCGAGCGGCCCCTGGTCGTCGCTGACCCAGACCGCGGAACGCCCGGCCCGTTCGGCGCGTTCACCGAGCCGGTCCGCCCACTCGGGCGGTTCCCCGGCGAGCTGCCCGACGTGCACCATCCGTCCGTCGACGCGGCCGCTCACCCCGTGCCCCGGTTCCTCGGTGACCTGCGTCGGCTCGGCCAGCGCCAGCCCGCGCTCGCGGGCCTGCCGGACCAGCGCGGCGGCCAGCACGTGCGGGGAGAGCTGCTCGACCGAGGCGGCCAGCCGCAGCAGCTCGTCCCGGTCGCCGCCCGGCGCCACCACCACTTCGGCCGCCCGGGGCCGCCCGGCGGTGAGGGTCCCGGTCTTGTCCAGCAGCAGGGTACGGGCGCGGCCGAGCTGTTCCAGCGACCCGCCGTCGCGGACCAGTACGCCGCGCCGGGCCACCCGGGACAGCCCGGAGACCACGGCGATCGGGGTCGCCAGCAGCAGCGGGCACGGGGTGGCTACCACGAGCACCGCGACCGCCCGGGTGAACTCGCCGGACAGCAGCCACGCCAGCCCGGCCAGCACCAGCGTGAACGGCACGAACGCGGCGGCGTACCGGTCGGCCAGCCGTACCATCGGGGCCTTGCGGGCGGTGGCCTCGCCGGCCAGGCGGACGATGCCGGCGTAGGTGCTCTCCGCCGCGTTGCGGCTGGCCCGCAGCCCGAAGCCGGCGCCCGCGTTGACGACGCCGCTGGCGACCTGCTCCCCTGCCGCGCGGGTGACCAGCTGCGACTCGCCTGTGACCACCGACTCGTCGAGCGTCGCCGCCTCCTCGACCACGCCGTCCACAGGCACCACGTCGCCCGGCCCGACCACGAGGCGGTCCCCCGCCTCGACGCGGTCCAGCGGCACCACCTCGATCCCGCCGTCCGGGGTACGCCGCCGAGCCTGCCGGGGCGCGCGTTCCAGCAGCGCCCGCAGGTCACGGGTGGCGCGGCGCTGGGCGTACTCCTCCAGCGCCCGCCCGGTCGCGACCATCACCGCGATCACGGCGCCGGCCAGGAACTCCCGCACCAGCAGCGCGCCGAGCAGCGCCAGCACCGCGATGACGTCCACCCCGAACTGCCGCAGCCAGAGCTGGCGCAGCGTCGTCCAGGCCGCCGGCACCAGAGCGACCACCGTGACAGCCGCCCAGACCAGCCGGGCGGCGTCGTGCGCGCCGGCCAACCACAGCGCCGCACCGGCCAGCACGGCCACGGTGAGCAGCACCAGCGGCGCCCACTCGGCCCGGGCCCACCGCCGGGCGCGGGCCGGCTGCTCGGGTACGCACTCGCGTGGCTCGGTTCCCACGTGTGGATCGTCTCAGCCCCGACGTGGGACGGGCAGGGCGATGCGGGTAATCCGGGGGATGGAACGGCGTCCCCACCCGCCCGTGGGGCACGATGGGGAAAACAGGAAAGGTCGTGACGATGAGCCACGAGACGCCGGCCGGCGATCGCCCGTTGACCACCGCGCTCGCGGAGGCCGCCGGAATGGCCGGCCACGCCCCCTCGGTGCACAACACGCAGCCGTGGCACTGGACGGTCCTGCCCGACGCGCTGGAGCTGCGGGTGGTCCGCGAACGGCACCTCAGCGCCTTGGACCCGGAAGGGCACCTGCTGGTGGTGAGCTGCGGCGCCGCGCTGCACCACGCCCGGGTGGCGCTGGCCGCCGAGGGCTGGACCCCGGTGGTGGAACGGCTGCCCGACCCGGCCGAACCCGACCTGCTGGCCCGGATCACCAGCCTGAAGCACACCGGCGCCGACCCCGACGCCATGCGCGTCGTGCAGTGCATGCAGGTGCGGCACACCGACCGGCGGCCGGTCAGCGACGAGCCGATCCCCACCGACGCGCTGAACGACATCGACCGGGCCGCCACGCTGGAAGGCGTGAACCTGCAACTGCTCGACGACACCCAGAAGATCCAGCTCGCCGCCGCCGCCCAGCAGGCCGCCGCCGTCGAGGCGGACAGCCCGGAGCTGCGCGAGGAACTGGCGTACTGGACCAGCCGGGCCGGCACCGGCACCGGGCTGCCGCCGGAGGTGCTGCCCGAGCAGGCCCCGCAGACGACCGTTCCGGCCCGCGACTTCGGCCGCGCCGGCTCGCTGCCGATCGGGCCCGGCCACGACAAGGCCGCCGTGTACGGGATCCTGTGGGGCTCAGACGACGAGCTGATGAGCTGGCTGCGCGCCGGTGAGGCGCTCTCCGCCGCCTGGCTCACCGCCACCCGGCACGGGGTGTCGCTGGTGCCGCTGTCCGGCGTGGTGGAGGTCGAGGGCACCCGCGAGGTGCTGCGGCAGATGCTCTCCGGCCTGGGGTTCCCGTACATCAGCATGCGGCTCGGCCTGGCCGACCCGACGCACGCCGGACCGCCGCACACGCCCCGGCTGGACGTCACGCAGACGGTCGACACCTCGGCGGTCCGCGACCGGCTCGCCTGACCGGTCTCGATCACGGCGGCCACCGGGCGATACCATCGCCCGGTGGCCGCCGCACCTCAGTCCCCGCACGAGCACCTCACGCCGTCGCTCGGGCTGACCCCGCTGTCCCGTGTCCGCCTGGACGAACTGCTCCAGGAGATGCTCGACCGCGTCGGCGAGGTGGTGACCAGCCGCGAGCGGCTACGGGCCCTGCTGGACGCGGTCGTCGGCATCGGGTCCGACCTCGATCTGCGCAGCACGCTGCAGCGGATCGTGCAGTCGGCGTGCGAGCTGGCCGGCGCCCGCTACGGCGCGCTCGGCGTCATCGGCCCCGACCGCATGCTGCACGACTTCATCGTCCACGGCATCAGTCCCGAGCTGCACGCCAAGATCGGCGAGCTGCCGCACGGCCGCGGCGTGCTGGGTCTGCTCATCGACGAGCCGAAACCGGTACGCATGCCGGACATCACCAAGCACCCGAAGTCGTACGGCTTCCCGCCGAACCACCCGCCCATGCACAGCTTCCTCGGCGTGCCGGTACGCATCCGCGACCACGTCTGGGGCAACCTCTACCTGGCCGAGAAGCAGGGCGCGGCCGAGTTCACCGAGGACGACGAGGAGATCGTGGTGGCGCTGGCCGCCGCGGCCGGCGTGGCCATCGAGAACGCCCGCCTCTACGCGCTGGCGCACCGGCGGGAACGCTGGCTCGCCGCCGCCGCGGAGATCACCTCGGTGCTGCTCGGCGAGGTACGCCGTACCGACGCGCTGACGCTCGTGGCCCGCCGTGCCCGCGAGGTCGCCGAGGCCGAACTGGCGCTGGTGCTGCTCTACGACGAGGACGAGGCGCAGTTCACCGTCGAGGTCGTCGACGGCGCCGACCCGGTCACCCGGGAACTGGTCGGCGCCGTGCTGCCGGCCGCCGAGACCAGCTTCGCCGCATCAGTCACGCAGGGCCGCCACGACCAGGTCGACGACCTCGCCGCCGCGGCGCCCTGGCCCCGGCCGGTGGTCGCCGGGCCCGCAGTCGTCTCCCCGCTCGCCGCCGCGGACACGCTGCACGGTGTCCTGGTGATCGGCTACCGGCCCGACCACGGGCCCGCCGCCGACGACGACCTCGCGCTGCTCGCCAGCTTCGCCGGGCAGGCCGCGCTCGCAATGGAACGCGCCCGCGGGCAGGAGGAGCGGGAACTGCTGGTGGTCCTGGAGGACCGCGAACGCATCGCCCGCGACCTGCACGACGTGGTGATCCAGCGGCTGTTCGCCACCGGCCTGCAACTGCAGAGCGGCGCGATGAACGCCCGCCCCGAGGCCGCCAAGCGGATCAACCAGGCCGTCGACGACCTGGACGCCACCATCCGCGACATCCGCCGCACCATCTTCGAGCTGCGCACCCCGATGAGCGCGGCGCTGCGCACCGAGATCCGCGAGGCGATCGAGGTGGCCGCCGAGTCGCTCGGCTACCGGCCCGAGCTGGAACTGATCGGCCCGATCGACAGCGCCGTCCCGGACGACCTGCGCGGAGAACTCACCGCCGTGCTGCGCGAGGCGCTCTCCAACGCGGTACGCCACGCGCAGGCCGACCGGGTGTCGGTGCGCGTCCGCGTCGACTCCGGCCGGGTCGAGATCACCGTCACCGACGACGGGATCGGCTGCGACCCGGAGGCGGCCCGCAGCGGGCTGGTCAACCTGCGGGAACGGGCCGAGCGGCTCGGCGGCGAGTTCGCGCTGCGCCGGGCCGAGCCGCGCGGCACCGAGGTGCGCTGGAGCGCCCCGCTCGACTGACAGCCGTCAGGTGTTCTTGCCGAGCAGGCGGGTGGCCAGCACCGCCGCCTGGGTACGCCGCTCCAGGCCGAGCTTCGCGAGCACGCTGGAGACGTAGTTCTTCACCGTCTTCTCGGCGAGGAACATCTTCCCGGCGATCTCCCGGTTGGTGAGCCCCTCCGCCACGTACTCCAGGATCCGCCGCTCCTGCTCGGTGAGCGACTTCAGCTCCCGCGGCTGCTCCACACCGCTGCGGATGCGCTCCAGCACACGGGTGGTGATCGCCGGGTCGAGCAGCGACTGCCCGGCCGCCACCCGGCGGACCGCGTCCACCAGGTCGGTGCCGCGGATCTGCTTGAGCACGTACCCGGCGGCGCCCGCCATGATCGCGGCGAACAGCGCCTCGTCGTCCTCGTACGAGGTGAGGATCAGGCCCTTGATCGAGGAGTCCACGGCGCGGACGTCCCGGCAGACGTCGATGCCGTTGCCGTCGGGCAGCCGGGCGTCGAGGATCGCCACGTCGGGGCGCAGCGCCGGAATGCGGCGCGCCGCCTCCTGGGCCAGGCCGGACTCACCGACCACCTCGATGTCGCCGCTGCTCTGGAGCAGGTCGGCAAGGCCACGACGGACGACCTCGTGGTCGTCGAGCAGGAACACCCGGATCATCCGTCCTTTCTACCCGCTTTCCCGCCCCCGTAGCACGGGTCGAAAGTCCCGTCCTGCGCGCGCCGGCCGGGACCGACGGCCGGGCCCAGGTGGGGACCTCCGGCCCTGCTCACCGCGCCGTCCCCTGACGCACCGTAGTGGTGTACCCGGCCGGGGGAGCCGGCGCCGCACGAGAGGGAGCAGCACCATGACGACCGAATACACCGCCGAGCAACTGCGGGCCGCGGTCGCCGACGCGGTCCGGGCCCCGTCACTGCACAACACCCAGCCGTGGCGGTTCCGGCTCGTCGACGGCGGCATCGAGGTTTCCGTCGACCCGCTGCGCGGCCTGCCCGCCACCGACCCGACCGGCTGGGGCGCGCGGATCGCCGCCGGTGCGGCCCTGTTCAACCTGCGCCTGGCGCTCGCCGTGGCGGGCACCCCGGCCACTGTGCGGCTGCGCCCGTACCCCGCCGACCCGGACGTCGTGGCCCGGCTGGTGCCGGACGTGCCGCGCCGTCCCACCCCGGTCGAGCAGAGCCTGTACGGGGCGATCGGCCACCGGTTCAGCAACCGCGCACCGTTCTGGCCCGACCCGGTGCCGGCCGAGGCCCGCTGGCGGCTCGGCGAGGCGGCCCGCGCCGAGCAGTGCTGGCTGGAGCTGGTGATCGGCACCAGCGCCGTCAACGCGGTCGCCGAGGTCGCCCGCAGCGCCCACCGCGTGCTGGAACGCGACCCCGCTTACGTGGCCGAGCGGGCCGAGTGGATCCGCTCCGAGCCGGCCCCGGACGGCGTGCCGACCGGCGCCGGCGGGCCGCAGAGCGAACCGCAGGACCTGCTGCCGCAACGCGGCTTCGGCGGACGCAACCGCGCCCCCGGTCGCGACTTCGAGCCGGAGCCGCTGGTCGCGGTGCTCGGCTCGGCCGGCAACACCTCGGCCGACCAGATCCTGGCCGGACAGGCGCTGCAGCGGGTGCTGCTCACCGCCACCGACGCCGGGCTGAGCGTGTCGATGCTGTCCCAGCCGATCGAGGTGCCGGCCGCGCGTGAGGCGCTGCGGATGTCGCTGGGCCGGTTCGGCACCCCGCAGATGGTGATGCGGATCGGGTACGGCCAGCCGGGTCGTGCCACCCCGCGCCGCTCGGTCGAGGAGGTGCTCGACCTGCCGGTCGTGCCGGCCTGACCCGTATCCCTCCGCAGGCCAGGCCGGGAGTGCTCGCCCCGCCCGCCCGCGCCGGCCGGGCTCAGGCCGCCTGTGCGGGCCCCAGGTCCGCCGTACGGTGCTGTTCCCCGGTCAGGCCGGGAGCGCGGCCAGCAGGGCCGTCTCCCGCTCCGGCGCCAGCCCGACCGGTGCGCGCGCCGGCCGCCCCGCCCGGTCCGGCACGCGCCCCACCTCGCGCAGCCACCGCCAGGTGTCGGCGACCGTCTCGGTCACCGGCCGGCAGACCAGCCCCGCCGCGTACGCCCGTTCCACGTCCCGCTCCTGCATCCAGCGGTACTCGTGCCCGCGTGGAATCCACACCGGCAGGTCGTTCCACGGCTCCACCCCCGCGGCCAGGAGCGGCTCCGGCGCGGTCCACCGCAGCCTCGCGTCCGACCCGGTCACCGTCACCGCCGCGTCGAGCAGGTCACCCATCGTCGCGTGCCCGGTGCGACCCACCACGTTGTACGCCCCGCCGACGCCCTCGGCACCCCGGTCCAGCAGCCAGGTCGCCAGGTCCCGGACGTCCACGTACTGGATCGGCAGGTCACGCGGCCCCGGCGCCAGCACGTCCCCGCCCCGGGCGACCCGGTTCAGCCACCACGGCAGCCGCCCGATGTCCTCCCCCGGCCCGAGGATCAGCCCGGCGCGTGCCAGCAGCGCCCGGTCGCCGAACACCCGCGTCGCGGCGAGTTCCCCGCCGGCCTTGTTCGCCGGGTAGTCACCGTCGTCGGCGTTCGCGTCGGCCGCCACTGTCGGCGCCTCCTCGCCGCTGCCGGGCGCGACGGGTGGCGCGTACACCGATCCGCTGGACACGTAGACGTAGTGCGGCACCGCGCCTTCCAGCGCCGCCGCCGCGTCCCGTACCGCGCGGGGCGCGCCGTCCCACGTGTCCACCACCAGGTCCCACTCACCGCCGACGAGCGTGGCCAGCCCGTCCGGCGCGGTCCGGTCACCCCGCAACCGGTGTACGCCGTCCGGCACCCGCCCGTGCACACCCCGGTTGAACACTGTCACCTGCCAGTCGCGGCGTACCGCCTCGGCCACGACCGCACCATCGACAAAGCCCGTACCACCAAGCATGAGAAGTCGCATAGGCCCCAGCCTGCCGCCGCGCGTCGGGTACGGCTGCCCTGTTTCACGGTCAGCGGATCTGCCAACGGCAGAACCCAGCCCTCCCGTCACTGAGCAACACCCCGCCCCAACCTGTCCCGCGCCGTCCGGTCACCCTCGATCTTGGACTTGTGGCGCCTCGGATGCCCGGTTAGCGCAGTTCGCGAGGTGCCACAACTCCAAGGTCGACGAGTCCACCCCGGAGTTCACGAACCCGCCCCGACCTGGTTGATCATGAAGTTGACGACGTTCGGTGTCCGGTTTGTCGCCGCCAACCTCATGATCGACCAAGTGGGGGCGGGTGCGTGTGGTGCGAGCCGTGCAGGCGATGCAGAGGATGCCGGCGGGGCGGCCACTCTGCCGCCTGCCCCCCCTCCCGCCTGGCGACCCGAGCTGTCCGGAGACTTGGTGCGAAACGGCCCCTATGGGGGCACTTTCCTACCAAGCTCTGCGGATGCTCTCGGGAAACGGCCATGTGTCCCAGGTGATGGGAGACCGCGCTGGCGAGAGGGATCCGAGGTGCTGGTGAGGCGCGGCAGGTCGGGGGGCGTGTGGGTGGGGGTGTCCGGTTCGGGGGTGGTGGGCGGCACTCTGGCGGCGGAATCGTCGGCGGGTGGGTGGCGTTGTAGACGGGTGAACGACCGAGGACCAGCCGTGCCCCGCGAGCCGGGCGGCGTCCGTGAGCCCGGGAATCATCCCGGCGGGCTGGTCGTTGAACACGGTTCCGACGGCGTGAGCCGGCCCGGGAATGATGCCGGGTCGCAGGTCGTTGGACATGCTTCCGGCGCCGCGTAGAGGCCCCGCCCCCGCGAGCAGCCGAGAGATCCCCCCG
>NZ_JADKYQ010000014.1:0-194331 GCF_015354395.1 Micromonospora sp. ANENR4 | reverse complement strand
GTTGGCGCCCCGGCAAATCCGGCCAACCGCCCTCGACGAGGGCCGCAAGTGCAGGATCGGCGAGGCGGGGGTGGGCAGGGTGGGTCAGGGGGTAGCGCGCAGACGTTCGTCGAGGGCGGTCAGGTCGGGCACGAACCACACCTGGTCGTGCCGGTTCGACTCGGCCACCAGCGCGCGCAGCGCGCCGCTGCGCTCCAGGTGCGCGGAGATGTCACCGACGATCGCCAGGCGCAGCCGGTAGTTGACGAACTTCTGCATCACCTCACCGGCGAAGCGGGTGCCGAGCGTGAAGAAGCCGGGGTCGAGCCGTTCGGCCGGCACCGCCACCACGGTCGCACCGAGGAACGCCGCGCCGATCAGGTCCAGCGCGTCGGCCTCGGTGGCGATCGGCGGGCCGTCCGGGCCGCAGACCAGCACCGGCACGCCGGCGCGCTCCTGCATCAGGTCAGCCATCGCGGCGTTCCCCGCCGAGCAGGCCGTTGCCGCCGTCGAGCACGCCGTCGAGCAGGCGCAGCAGGTCGGCGGTGGCGGTGAGATCGCCCAGGATCACGATGGTCATGCGGTGCCGCTCCTCGTCGTGGACCGTCTGCACGCGCAGCGGGCGGTCCGGGTCGTGGTGGGTGTTCACGCCCGCCAGCACCAGCGTGGCGAGCCGGTCGACGGCGGCCCGGTCGACGCCGTCGAGGCGAACGACGCTGGACACCTCCGCTCCCGGCGCCGGAGCAGCCGCCGTGGGCCGGCCGGTCAGCGCGTCCAGGTCCGCGCGGGCGATCCGGTACTGCTTGCCGATCCGCGTGGCCCGCAGCCGGCCCGAGCGGATGTAGCCGCGCACCGTGCGCACGTGCAGGCCGAGCAGGTCAGCAACCTGCTCCACCGAATACATGTCGTTACTCATCGCACCCTATCTTAGCGACGATAGGGAACGATAGGTAATTTCACTGCCTGGCCATGTGCGCGTCACCCGGGCCGGGCATACTGCCCGCGTGCAGCCCCGTCACGGCTACCTCGACGCGCCCGCGCCGCTGGCGTTCGCCCACCGCGGCGGCGCGGCCGACGGCGACGAGAACACCGCCACCGCGTTCGCCCGTGCCGTCGCCCTGGGCTACCGGTACGTGGAGACCGACGTGCACGCCACCGCCGACGGCGTACCGGTGGTGTTCCACGACCCGACGCTGCGCCGCGTCACGGGCGAGCCGGGCCGCATCGCGGACCTGCGCTGGGCCGACCTGTCCTCGGTACGGGTCGGCGGTGCCGCCCTGGTGCCACGCCTGGACGAGGTGCTCGGCGCCTGGCCGCAGGTGCGCTTCAACATCGACGTGAAGTCCGACGGCGGCGTGGCGCCCACCGTCGCCACGGTCACCCGGACCGGCGCCGGTGAGCGGGTGCTGCTCGCCTCGTTCAGTGACGCCCGGCTGGCCCGGCTGCGGGCGCTGGCCGGGCCGAAGGTCGCCACCAGCCTCGGCATGCGCGGCGTGGCCCGGCTGCGGCTGGCCTCGCTGCACGGACGGCCGCTACGGCTGCCCCCGTCGGTGGTGGCCGCGCAGGTGCCGGTCGCCTTCGGACGGGTGCCGGTGGCCGACCGGCGGTTCCTCGCGTACTGCCACCGGCTCGGGTTGCAGGTGCACGTCTGGACGATCGACGATCCCACCCAGATGCACCACTTACTTGATCTTGGTGTGGATGGCATCATGACCGATCACGTCAGCGTGCTCCGTGACGTCTATCGCAGTCGCGGCCACTGGGCCGCCTGAGCCCCCGAGGACGACCCCCGATGGCCGATACGGTCACCCCCGCCGTCGCCGACCCCGCCGGACCGGGCAGCACCCGCCGCGAGCGCACCGGCTGGTACTTCTACGACTGGGCGAACTCGGCGTTCCAGACCACTGTCATCACGGTCTTCCTCGGGCCGTTCCTCACCACGGTCACCGAACTCGCCGCCGGGTGCGAACTGGGCGCGGACAGCTGCGACGGCGCGGTGTACCCGCTGGGCATCAAGGTCGCCGCCGGCTCGTTCTACCCGTACCTGATCTCGCTGTCGGTCTTCCTCACCGTGTTCGTGCTGCCGGTGATCGGCGCGATCGCCGACCGGTCGGCGCACAAGAAGCGGCTGCTCGCCGCCGCGGCGTTCACCGGCGCCGGCGCGACCATCGCGTTCGCGTTCGTCACCGGCGAGCGCTACCTGCTCGGCGGCGCGCTGTTCCTGATCGCGAACATCTCCTTCGGCGCCGCCGTGGTCGTCTACAACTCGTTCCTGCCGCAACTGGGCGGCCCGGACGAACGCGACGGCATCTCCAGCCGCGGCTGGGCCATCGGCTACCTCGGCGGCGGCCTGCTGCTCGCGCTGAACCTGGTCGCGGTCACGATGCTCAGCGAGGAGGGCAACGCCCAGCGCACGCTGGACCTGGCCCGCTGGTCGATCGTGTCGGCAGGCGTGTGGTGGGCCGCGTTCACCCTGGTCCCGCTGCGCTGGCTGCGCGAACACCCCACCGCCGCAGCCCTGCAGGCGGGCGGCAACGTGCTCACCGACGGGTTCCGGCAGCTCGGGCGCACCCTGCGGGAACTGAAGACGTACCCGCTGACGCTGTTCTTCCTGCTCGCGTTCCTGGTCTTCAACGACGGCATCCAGACCGTCATCACGCTCGCCAGCCAGTACGGCACCGAGGAACTGCGGCTGGAGCAGAGCACCCTGATCGTGACCATCCTGCTGGTGCAGTTCCTCGCCTTCGGCGGCGCCCTCGCCCTCGGCTCGCTCGCCAAGCGCATCGGCGCCTGGAAGACCGTGCTGCTGTCGCTGGTGCTCTGGACCGGTGTGATCATCGCCGCGTTCCGGCTGCCCGCCGAGGCGCCGGTGCCGTTCATGATCCTCGGCGGCTGCATCGGCCTGGTGCTCGGCGGCAGCCAGGCGCTGAGCCGCTCACTGTTCAGTCAGCTCATCCCGGCCGGCAAGGAGGGCGAGTACTACGGCTTCTACGAGATCAGCGACAAGGGCACCAGCTGGCTCGGCCCGCTGGCGTTCGGCCTGGTCTTCCAGCTGACCTCGTCATACCGGGTGGGCCTGGTGTCTCTGCTGATCTTCTTCGTGGTCGGCTTCGCGCTGCTGGCCGCCGTGCCGATGCGCCGGGCCATCATCGCCGCCGGCAACACCCCGCCCCGGGTGCTCTGACCCGCCGTGCCCGTCGATCATCGGGGGCCTGATCGGGTGGTGTCGATGGACTAGGCTGCCCCGACGTGACCGACGACGCCGCCCAGACCTGCCTGGCCCGCCCCCTGCCGGGGCCCGGCGACGACCGGGCCGCCGGCTGCGCCGCCGCCCGCGGCGTCGACGGCCGGCCGCTGCACGCCGCCGCGCTGAAGTTCTTCTGGGGGCCGATGGACTGCGGCAAGTCCACCATGGCGTTGCAGATGAACCACAACCACGCCCGGCAGGGCCGCCGCGGCCTGGTCACCACCCGTATCGACCGCTCGCTGGGCCCGCAGGTCACCACCCGCATCGGCCTGGCCCACGAGGCGGTCGAGGTCACCGATGACCTCGACCTGCGCGCCCTGGTCCGCGACGCGTGGGCCGAGGGGGTACGCGTGGACTACCTGATCTGCGACGAGGCGTCGTTCTACAACCTCGAACACATCGAGCAGATGGCCGAGCTGGTCGACCGGTTCGACGTCGATGTCTACGCCTTCGGCCTGGCCACCGACTTCCGCTCCTGTCTGTTCCCGGCCGCGCAGCGGCTGTTCGAGCTGGCCGACGAGGTGGCCCGCATCCAGGTCGAGGTGCTCTGCTGGTGCGGCCGGGAAGGGCTGCTCAACGCCCGCGTGGTGGACGGCCGGGTGGTGCGCGAGGGCGCGCAGGTCGTCATCGGCGACACCGTCGACACCGCCGACGTGCGCTACCAGGTGCTGTGCCGGCGCCACTACCGCTCCGGCGACCTCGGCCCGCGCGGCTGAACGTCAGAACGGGTCTCCGCACACCCGCCAGCCGCCGCCCTCCGGCACCACGGGCAGCTCCCGCTCCTCGCTGCCGCCGCCGTCGCGGTTGATCCGCACGATCACCGTCCCCGTCGGTTTGCCGGACCGGGTCGCCACCGACACGTCGACGATCTCGTAGCCGCTGACCTGCGGTGGCGTACGGACCCAACTGCCGAAGCCCGACTTGCTCCACTTGCCCCGGGCCTCGGCGCACAGCCGCTCGTACGCCGCGTCGGTGTCCCCGGACGCGACGTCGCGGAAGAACCCGTCGGCGGTCTCCCGCACCGGCCCGTCGGCCTGGAGCACCACCTGCGCGTTCCACGCCGCCAGACCGGCCACCCCGATCAGGCAGGTGCCCACGCCGAGACCGGCGATCAGCACGCCCGCGCGTAGCGGGCGGCGACGCCGGGCCGGGTGCTGCCACTCCCGTTGCCTGCCCATCACCGACGACGGTAGGCAACCGGGCAGCGGCGCGCAGGCACTTGCGGTGCTCCGGCCGAGCCGGCCTCGCGCTCGTACCTGACAACAGGTGGCAGGTACGAGCGGCAGACTCCCGGTATGACCACGCACGCAGACATCGCCATGATCAACCTGGACAGCTCCGACCCCGCCGCACACGCGGCCTTCTACGCCCACGCGCTCGGTTGGGAGATCACCCACAGTCAGGCCGAGTACGCGATGATCGTCAAGGACGGCACGTCGATCGGCTTCGGCCTGGTGCCCGGCTACGCGCCGCCGGCCTGGCCGGACGAGAGCGGCGGAAAGCGGTACCACCTCGACCTCTACGTCGACGACGTGACGGTCGCGGAGAAGGACCTGGTGGCGGCCGGCGCGACCCGGCCCGGGTTCCAGCCCGGCGGTGAGCGGTGGACCGTGCTGCTCGACCCGATCGGCCAGCCGTTCTGCCTCTGCCCCCGCCCGCAGGGCTGACCGGTCAGCGCAGCGGGCCGCGGAGCACCGCGGCCCGCATCGCGGCCGGATCGGCGGCCGGGACGTACTCCAGCCACCAGGTGGCGCCCGCCTGCGTTACCTGCGCCAGGTAGGCCCGCTCGGCCCGCTCGTCGGGACTCCGCCGCCGGCCGCCGAGGGCCACGTCGAATGCCTGGCCGTCCGCCCGGCGGGCCGGCAGTGCGGCGACCAGTTCGGCCACCTCGTCGGGCGTGAAGTCGGACCACCCCTCGGTGTCGGTCAGCTTGTAGGGCACGATCCCGTCCGCCCGGGCGGCGCGCCGCAGCACCGCCTTCGCCTGGGTGCTGCCGCCCACCCAGACCGGCACCCGGGGCGACTGCACCGGCGCCGGACGCAACGCCACGCCCTCGGCCCGGTAGTGGACGCCGCGGTGCGTGACCGGTTTGCCGCCGAGGAGCCCGACCAGCAGGTCGAGGCCCTCGTCGAGCATCGCGGCGCGGGTCTTGAGGTCGGTGGGCTCGCCGAACGCGGCCAGACCCGGGTCAGCGGGGTCGCCGACTCCGACCGCGACGCCGGCCCGGCCCCCGGAGAGGTGGTCGAGGGTGAGCACCTCGCGCGCCAGCTTGGCCGGTCGGCGCCGCGGCAGCGCGGTGACAGTGGTGCCGAGCCGTACCCGTTCGGTGCGCCCGGCGATCGCGGCCAGCACCAGCCACGGATCCCAGGTGGGTGGGTCGTCGCCGGAGTGGTGGACGAGGTAGTCCTCCAGGAAGATCCCGTCCCAGCCGACCCGCTCGGCCAGCTCACCGAGGGCCACCAGGTCGGTAACCGTCAGTGCCGCCCCGCCGCAGGCGATCTCCAGTCCGTGTCGCATGCCGGCACCCTACGGCGGGGCTACGACGGGCTCAGCCGCGCCGGCGGGCCCGCGCGGCCCAGATCGCGTACGCCGGGTCGCGGTCCAGGTTGTGCCGGTCCCGGTCGTAGCGGCGGGTGGTACGCGGGTCGGCGTGCCCCATCGCGTCCTGCACGTCCTCCAGCGGAACCCCCTCGGAGCGGGCCGTGGTGGCGAACGCGTGGCGCAGCGAGTGCGGCGACAGCTTCGCCCACGCGGCGATCCCGGCACGTTGTGCGAGGCGGCGCACCAGCCGGAACACGGCGTGCCGGTCCAGCCGGCCGCCGGTGGAGGTGACCAGCAGCGGACCGGTCAGCTCCGGCACCGTGACAACCTGCGCGGCGGCCCGCACGGCCAGGTAGGCGTCGACCGCGTACGCGGTGCCGGGGGTGAGTGCGCGCCGGCGTACCTTGCCGCCCTTGCCGACGAAGCGGACGCTGCGGTGACCGCGCTCCGTGCCCAGGTCGGACACGTCCAGCGCGACCAACTCCCCGACCCGCAGGCCCAGGTCGGCCAGCAGTGCGACGGCGGCCCGGTTCCGGGCGGCGGCCGGGCCGGTGTCGGCCTCGGCGGCGGCGATCAGCGCGTCGACCTCCTCGGGGGTCAGGCCGACGGTGGCGGAGTGGTCCCGGTCCACGCGCGGACGATCCGCCGCCGACACCGGGTTGGCCGGCACCGCGCCCAGCTTGACCAGGAAGTCGTACCAGCTCGACAGCGCGGACAGCCGGCGCGCGACGGTGGCCGGGGTGAGCGGGCGGCCGGCCCGGCCGCGGGGTGTGGTCTCCAGTTCGCGGCCGTAGGTGTTGACGTCGAGGAAGGTCGCCCGCAGCGGATCCACGCCGTGTTCGGCGCACCAGCTCAGCCAGCCGGTGACGTCGCGGCGGTACGCGTCGCGGGTGTGCTCGGACAGCCGCCGGTTGCGCAGCCACGCCTCGGTGACGTCGGCCGGGCCGGCGGGCAGGGCGGCGGGGCGGGCGCGGGGCAGCACCTCGGGGCGAAGCATGTGAGAAAGGTTCTCAGTAAGTGGGGGGTTTGGCGACGAGGCGCGCCCGTTCCCGGCCGCCCGGGCCGGGTTACCGTCACCGGGTGCGTGCCAGCCGGCTGGTCTCCCTGCTGCTACTCCTGCAGACCCGGGGGCGGATGACAGCCCCGGAACTCGCCGACGCCCTGGAGGTGTCGGTGCGAACCGTCTACCGCGACGTCGAGTCGCTCGGCGCCGCCGGTGTGCCGGTGTACGCCGATCGGGGGCCGGCCGGCGGATACCGACTGCTGGAGGGCTACCGGACCCGGCTCACCGGGATGACCGGCCCGGAGGTCGAGGCGCTGTTCCTCGCCGGTCTGCCCGGCCCGGCCGCCGAACTGGGACTGGCGTCGGTGGTGGCCGCCGCCGAGTTGAAGGTGCGCGCTGCGCTCCCCGGTGAGCTGGCCGACCGCAGCGGCCGGATCCGGCAACGATTCCATCTGGACGCACCCGGCTGGTTCCGGCACCCCGAAGCCACCCCGCACCTGGAGGCGCTGGCCGGCGCGGTCTGGCGGGACCGGCTCGTGCGGCTGCGCTACCGGCGCTGGCGCGCGCCGCGGGAGGTGACCCGGCTCGTCGCCCCGCTGGGCGTGGTGCTCAAGGCCGGCCGCTGGTATCTGGTGGGCCGCTGCGAGGAACAGGTACGCACCTACCGGGTCGGTGCGGTGCTCGACGTCGAGGTCACCGACGAGCCGTACGCGCGGTCCGACGACTTCGACCTGGCCGCGTACTGGCGGGAGTGGACCGCCCGCTACGAACGCGACGTATACCGCGACCAGGCCCGCATCCGGCTCACCGTGGCGGCGCTGGAGTTCATGCCGTACGTGTTCCCGCCGGAGATGAGCCGCGCCGCCCGGGCCGCGGCCGGTGAGCCCGGCCCGGACGGATGGCTGGAGACCACGGTGCCGATCGAGTCGGTCCGGCACGCCCACGCCGAATTGCTGAAGCTCGGCGCGGAGGTCGAGGTGCTGACCCCGGCCGACCTGCGCGAACGGTTCATCGCGACCGCGCATGCGTTGGCCCGGCTCTACGGCGACGCGGGGTCGGCCGGTGCTCCGGCCTCCCCCGCGTCGGCGTGACGTGCTCAGGCGGTGGTGAGCTGACGGTGGCCGTTGCTCTCGGCGGGCGTGCTCACCGTGATCCGGCGCGGCTTGGCGCGCTCGGCGATCGGGATGCGCAGCGTCAGCACCCCGTTGTCGTAGCCGGCCTCAAGCCGGTCGGTGTCGAGCGTGTCGCCCAGGAACAGCTGCCGGGTGAACGTGCCCATCGGACGCTCGGCGGCGACCAGCTCGACGTTCTCGCCGGTGGGGCGGCGGCGTTCGGCGCGGACGGTCAGCACGTTGCGCTCGACGGTGCAGTCGATGCTGTCCGGGTCCACACCGGGCAGGTCGAACGCCGCGTAGAAGTGGTCGCCGTCGCGGTACGCGTCGAGGTGCATCACGGCGGGCCGGGCGGTGGTGCCGAAGAACTGCTCGGCGATCCGGTCGATCTCGCGGAACGGGTCGGTACGCATCAACATGGCTCTTGCCTCCTCGGTTCTCCTGGCCCAAGGTCTCAAGTTGAGTCTAAGTGACTCAAGTTCCTGGTTCTGTTTTAGCGCGCCTGCGCCGCCTCGTCAACTCGTCCCGCAAGCGTCTTCTCGAACCAGTGCTGCGCGTACGGTCCGCTGGTGAAGGCGGGGATCTCCCGGTAACCGTGCCGGGCATACAGGGCACGCGCCTCGACCAGGTCGGAGCGGGTGTCCAGCCGGATCCGCGTCACCCCGCCGGCGGTCGCGTACGCCTCGATCGCGGCGATCAGCGCCGCCCCACCCCCGGCACCCCGGTGCTCCGGGCGCACGTACACCCGGGTCAGCTCGGCCCAGTCCGGCTGCCATCGCAGCCCGGCGCACCCGGCGAGGCGGCCGTCGCGCCGGGCCAGCACCAGCAGCCCGGCTGGCGGGACCAGGTCGTCGCTCGGGTCCTCGGCCAGCGCGGCGTCCACCTCAGCGGGCCGCTCCGGACGGCCATACCAGCGGCGCACCATCTCCGCCATGTACTCGCGCAGCAGCAGCGCCGCGTCCGGCTCGTCCGGGTGCACGACCCGCGTGCTCCAGCCGGTCACGGGCCGGTCCGCCAGTAGACGCCCTGCTCGCGGGTGAGCAGCATGTCGTCGATCAGGTAGCGGCGCAGCGTCACGTGGTCGGCCTCGCCGCCCTCGCACCACCGGCGCAGCGCGTCGTCCACCTCCCGCTCCGGGTAGCGCCGCCCGGGTTCGAAGGTGCGTTCGGTGATGTGCTCCAGCAGCACGCGGCGGCGCCCCCGCTGCGCCGGCAGCCGGGTCAGCGCGCCGTCGCGCAGGAACGTGCGCAGGATCGTCTCGCGCGGGTTCGCGGCCGGCGCCGCCGAAGCCGCCGCACCGGCCCGCGCGAACTCGCGCAGCCGCTCGGCGTCGACCCGCAGGCCGCCGTCGTCGGCGAGCACCCCGGCGTCGGTGAGACGGCGGACGGCCACTGCGGCGTCGCGGGCGGGCAGGCCGGTACGGGCCACCACGGCCGGCACGTCCCGGGCGCCGAGCACGATCGCGGCGAACACGGTCCGGCGGCGCTCGTCGGCGAGCGCCCCGGCGAGGGCTTGAGCGGTCATGGCGGGCAGCCTGTCAGCAACCCGCCGGATCCGGCGAGGCGTTTTCCGGCCGCCGGGCTCACAGCCGCCGGTGCATCACGTGCAGCCCGACCCGTCCCAGCGTCGGGTGCGCGAACGCCTCCGGCACGGTGCCGATGACGGTGAAGCCGAGCCGCCGGTACAGCTCCACGGCTGCCGCGTTGGTCTCCACCACGGCGTTGAACTGCATCGCGGCGAAACCCTGCCGCCGGGCCCAGTCCAGCGCCTCCTCGCACAGCGCCCGGCCCACACCCCGGCCGCGGGCGTCCGCCGCGACCATGAAGCTCGCCGTCGCCACGTGCGAGCCCGGCCCGGGCCGGTTCGGGCCCATCTTCGCGGTGCCGCACACCGCGCCGTCGTGGTCCACCGCGACCGAGGTACGCCCCGGCGGGCGCTCCACCCACACCTCCCGCAACGTCTCCGGCGGCCAGTCCGGGTCGTACGGGAACGTGTCGGCGGCGGTGATGACGTCGGCGAGGATCGGCCGGACCGGGGCCCAGTCGGCGTCTGTGTAGTCACGAATCAGCATCGGCGCGCACGCTAGCCGCCGCCCCGGCCGTCCGGCCACCGGTTTCCGTCCACCCGGCCGAGGGTGGCGGGGCATCGACGGACCACCGGCCGGGGCCATCATGGACGGGTGGCCGAATCAGTCGCCGACATCGATCGGAGCGAGGCCGCCGCACCCGGCGGCCCGCCGCCCGCCGGTCCGCGTACCGCCGCGTCCCTGGTGGTGGGCGCGGTCCTCACTGTCGTGCTGCTGTCGCTGGCCGGCCGCTACGGCTACCACCGCGACGAGCTGTACTTCCTGCTGTGCGGCCGGCACCTCGACTGGGGCTACGTCGACCAGGGGCCCCTCGTGCCGGCCCTGGCCCGGCTGGCCGACACGATCGCGCCGGGCAACCTGGTGGTGCTGCGTACCCCGTCGGCGTTCATCGGCGGCGCGGCGGTGGTCCTGGTCGCCGCGACCGCCCGGCAGTTCGGCGCCGGCCGCGCCGCCCAGACGGCCGCGTCGGTGCTCGCCGCCGCCTCGGGCATCGTGCTGGCCGGCGGCCATCTGCTCAGCACCACGAGCGTCGACCTGCTGGTGTGGCTGGCCGCCACGCTGTGCGTGGTACGGATGCTGCGCACCGGCGACACCCGGTGGGCGCTCGGCGCCGGGCTCGCGCTCGGTGTCGGCCTGCTCAACAAGCCGCTGCCCGCGCTGCTCGGCGTCGGCCTGGTCGCCGGGTTGCTGATCGCCGGGCCGCGCGGGCTGCTGCGGGACCGGTGGGTGCTCGCCGGTGCGGGCGTCGCCGCGCTGCTCGCCGTGCCGTACGCGGCGTGGCAGGCCGCGCACGGCTTCCCGCAGCTCGACGTCGCCGCGTCGATCGCCGACGGGGACAGCTCCTACAGCGGCCGGATCGACGCGGTGGTGCTCCAGTTCTTGATCATCAGCCCGTTCGCTGTTCCGGTGTGGGTCGCCGGGCTGGTGGCGCTGCTGCGCCGGCCGGCCTGGGCGGCGTACCGGTCGCTTGCCTGGGCGTGGTTGGTGGTGGTCGCGATCGTGGTGGTGGCCGGCGGCAAGGGCTACTACGACGCGCCGCTGCTGCTGGTACTCGCCGCCGCCGGGGTGGTGCCGGTCGTCGCGTGGGCGCGGCGGGGCGCGCCCCGGGTCCGGCAGGCGTTGCTGGTCACCGCCGCCGTGCTGATGGCCGCGAGCAGCGCGGTGCTGCTGCTGCCCACGCTGCCGGCCGACCGGCTGCCCGGGTTCGTGGTCGCGGCCAACTACGACGCGGGCGAGACCATCGGCTGGCCCGAGTTCGCCGACTCGGTGGCCGCCGTGCACCGCGCGCTGCCGCCGGCCGAGCGCGACCGGGCGGTGGTGCTGACCGGCAACTACGGCGAGGCCGGCGCGCTGGCCCGGTACGGGCCGGCCCGGGGACTGCCCCGCGCGTACTCCGGGCACAACAGCATGGCCACGTTCGGCCGGCCGCCCGACGACGCCGACGTGGTGATCGTCGTCGGCTGGTCCCGGCCGGAGCCGTTGCGTGCCTGGTTCACCGAGCTCACCGAGGCGGGCCGGGTCGACCAGCGGGTCGACGTCGACAACGACGAGAACGGCGAGCCGATCTTCCTCGCCCGGGGCCTGCGGCGTCCGTGGTCACAGATCTGGGACACCGAGGTACGCCACGGCTCCTGAGATAATTGCCGCCATGCTCTGGGGAGTCAGCGGGCCGATCTTCCTCCTCGACTACCTCGGCGCGGTCGCCGTGGCAGTCGTGATCGCCGTGGCGGTACGCGAACTGACCGGCCGCCGTACCCGCGGTGCGACACCCGACCGGGTCGAGCTGGCGTACCTGACCGACCGGGCGCTGCTGGCCTGCCAGGTCGGGGTGGCCGCGCTGCGCCGCGCAGGCGGGGTCGACGTCGGCGAACTCGCCACCCTGCACGCGCAGGGACCGCCCCCGGCCGGCTCGCCCGCGCTGGTGCGCGCCCTGCACTCCGCGCTGCGCCGCCCGCAGACCTGGGCGGCGGTGCTCGCCGACCCGGCGGTGGGCCGGGCGCTGCGCCGTACGGTCGGGCGGCTGGTCCGCGACGGCTGGCTGCTCACCCCCGGGCAGCGGCGGCGGATCGCGCTGGGCACGGTGCCGTTGTTCGCGGTCGCCGCGGTCGGTTTGACCCGGCTCGTGGACAGCGCTGTCGAGGGGCGCTCGGCGGGCGGTCCGGCGTCGGTCGCCGGGCTGCTGTTGTGCTGCCTGGCCACCGCGCTCGGTGGCTGGTGGCTGACCGAGGTGCCGGAGACCGGCGCCGCCGCCCGCGCGCTGCTGCGACGGCTGCGCCGCGAGCACGCCGACCTCGACCCCGAGCGCCGCCCGGTCTGGCAGGGCCGGGACACCGACACGCTGCTCACCGGAATGGCCCTGTTCGGCCCCCGTCCCCTGCTCGCGGTGGACCCGGCGTTCGCCGTGCAGGTGGGCGTCGACCCGGAACGGGACCGTCCTCGCCCCGACCGCAAACCCGCCCGCCGCTGACCGAACCCCCCATTTCGCGTCGATCATGAGGTTGACGGTGTCCGGCGCCCCGGTTTGTCCGGTACAACTTCATGATCGACCCGGACGGGGCAGGCCCGCCGGTTTCCTTGTCTTGGGGGCCGGGAAGGCTCGGGCATGGCCGAGACATTCGTGAGCGAAGACCTGAAGACACTGCAGGCGATTGCGCGCGGGGCCGGCATACAGGAGGTCGACCGCCTGTCGCCGGACCAACTGGTCGAGGCGCTACGCCGCGCCGGGGTGACGAACGGTACGCAGGACCAGTGGCCGCCCCAGCCGATCGAGGACCCGGCGCACCTGGCCGGGCTGCCCCGCAGCTCGCTGACGCAGGGCGACGAGAGCACCGGCGGCCGGGCCGCCGAGGAGGCGATCGGCGCCATGCCCGGCGAGTCCGGCACCGAGATCAACGACCGCACCGAACGCTGACCGTACGGGAGAAAGGGGCCGCCCCCGGTGCTCCCGGGGGCGGCCTGTCACGCTCGACCGGACGCGGTCAGTGCATGCCGGCTGCTGCCGCCTCCTCGCGGGCCCGGCGCTCGTCTCCGCTGAGCGTGTTCAGCGGCTTCTCCTTGATGAACAGCACGACGATCAGGGCGAGCAGCGCGAACGGCGCGCCGATGAGGAACATCTCCGACGTGGCGATGCCGTAGACGTCCTGCACGATCCGCAGCACCGGTTCCGGCAGGGCGGACAGGTCCGGCACCTCGGCCGATCCGCCGCCGGTCGCGATCGGGCCCAGCCGCTCGACGGTCAGCGAGGTCACCCGGTTCGCCAGGACCGCGCCGAGCGCGCTCACGCCGACCGCGCCGCCCATGCTGCGGAAGAACGTCAGCACCGAGGTGGCCGCGCCGAGTTCCGCGGCCGGTACGTCGTTCTGCGCGGCCAGCACCAGGTTCTGCAGGAGCATGCCGACGCCGACACCCAGCACCGCCATGTACACCGACAGCATCGGCACGCTCGTGTTCGCGTCGATGGTGCTCAGCAGCAGCATGCCGACCGTCATCACCGCGGCGCCGGCGACCAGGAACATCTTCCATCGGCCGTACTTGGTGATCAGCTGGCCGGCCACCGTCGAGGAGACCAGCAGGCCGAGGACCATCGGCAGGCTCATCAGGCCGGCCGCCGTCGGCGACTTGCCGAGCGAGGTCTGGAAGTACTGCGACAGGAAGACGGTGCCGCCGAACATCGCCACGCCCACGAGGATGCTCGCGATCGTGGTGAGGCTGACGGTGCGGTTGCGGAAGATGCCGAGCGGGATGATCGGCTCCTCGGTGCGGGACTCGACGAACACGGCGAGCGCGAGCAGCGCCAGCCCGCCGCCGACCAGCAGCGCGGTCCAGCCGGACGCCCAGTCGAACTTGTTGCCGGCCAGCGACGACCAGATCAGCAGCGTGGACACGCCCGAGGTGATCAGCAGGGCGCCGAGCCAGTCGATGCGGACCTTGCGGCGTACCACAGGCAGGTGCAGCGTCTTCTGCAGCAGCGCGATGGACAGCAGGCTGAACGGCACGCCGATCAGGAAGCACCAGCGCCACCCGAGCCAGGACGTGTCGACCAGGACGCCACCGATCAGCGGGCCGGCGATGGTGCCGACACCGAAGACGGCGCCGAAGATTCCGGCGTACCGGCCCAGCTCACGCGGCGGAATCATGGCCGCCATGACGATCGTGGCGAGCGCGGTCATGCCGCCCGCGCCAATGCCCTGGATGACCCGGCTGAACAGCAGCACCTCGACGTTCGGGGTGAAGCCGGCGACCAGCGAGCCGACCACGAACAGGCCGAGAGACAACTGGATCAGCAGCTTCTTGCTGTAGAGGTCGGCCATCTTGCCCCACAGCGGCACCGTCGCGGTCATCGCCAGCAGCTCGCTGGTGACGATCCAGGTGTAGACGGTCTGACTGCCGTCGAGGTCGGCGATGATCCGGGGCAGCGCGTTCGCCACCACCGTCGAGGCGAGGATCGCCACGAACATGCCGACCATCAGGCCGGACAACGCCTGGAGGACCTCCCGGCGTGACATCCGCGTACCCGTCTCGGCGGGCGGAACAGTGGCGGTGGTCATCGAACTCCTTGTCGTGTGCGCAGGCGAGCGGCCGTGCGCGGGCGGGAGGGGTCAGTACGGGTCGGGCAGGCCGGCGGCGACGGCGGCGAACGCCTCGGCGGTCAGTTCGCGCAGCGTCGCCGTGCCGGGTCGCTCGACCCACTGCATGAGGGCCGTGCGGAAGACCGCGCCGGCGACTGTGGTGACGAGCGTCGGGTGGCCGTGGCACGGGCCGAGCCCCAGCCGGGTGGCCACCGCCGCGACGATCACCTGCTCGGTCTCGGCGTTGCCGCTGATCAGGCGCGGAAGAAGCGACGGGTTCGCCGCGATCACCCGCAGGCGCAGCAGCCACACGTCCCGATCTGCCTCGATGGCCTCGACCACGTCGTCGAAGGCCTGCCGCAGCGCGTCGAACGCGGACAGCTCCGGCGGGGCGGCGACGATGCGGGCGGCAAGCACCTCGCGGTCGGTCGGCTGGTCGCCGAGCAGCGCCTCGTCCTTGCTGGGGAAGTAGTTGAAGAAGGTGCGGGCCGACACGTCGGCGGCCTCGCTGATCTCCTCCACCGTCACCTGGTCCAGGCCGCGTTCGGCGACCAGGCGCAGCGCGGCGGCGCTGAGGGCGGCGCGGGTCTGGCGCTTCTTGCGGTCACGCAGGCCGGGGCGGCTCTGATCCGGGGTCACGCGCCGACTCTACGAGTGATCTTGCAGACAGTGCAAACTTTTAGTGAGTGAAGTGACGGGCGCCGCATGGCAGCGGCGCCGGAAAACGGGTTGAGAGCGGTTCCGGACGTCCCGTACGTTTCCCGCACTCCTGCCGCAGCGAAGAAGGACGATTTCGCGTGACCCCTCCTGCTCTCTAGAACCTGACACGTTCCCCACGCCTGTAGCCGGCCGTTGCGCGCCGGCTCCCCGGGCTGCCCTCGCGCGCCCGGCCACAGCGTCCGAGGCCGCGCGTAATCGGCCTCGCGTCAGGTCTTCAGAGATCAGGTCTCCATGTCATCCCAACCGCATATCGTGCTGCCCTGGGTCGTGCGCCGGACCCGCCTTCCGCTGCTGTCGCTGCGCTGCGCCGTCTGCCGGGCCGAGTCGGCCACCGCCGCCAAGGGCCGGTTCCGCGTCAACGCCAACGGCAAGCTGCTGGACGTGTGGCTGCTCGTCCGGTGCGTGTCCTGCGACCGCACCGTCAAGCTCACCGTCCGGGAGCGGGCGGCCGTCAGTTCGTTCGATCCCACCGAGCTGCACGGCCACCAGCTCAACGACCCCGCCCTGGTGGCTGCCACACTGCTGGATCCGGCGTTCGCCCGGCGCTGCCGCTTCACCCTGGACTGGACGGACGCGTGGACGCTCGATGCGCCCACGGTGCCGCTGGACCGGTGGCCCGTCCAGGTGGACGTCACCTTCGCCGACCCGGTGCCGGTACGCCCGGACCGGCTCATCGCCCGCCGGTTCGGGCTCACCCGGTCCGAGGTGCTGCGCCGGGTCAAGTGCGACATTCCGCTGAAGCGTCCGACGAGCTCCGCCTTCACCTTCACGGTGCTGGCGGAGGACTGACCGGGGCGTGGTCGCGGCGGCCGGGTGCCGCCGCGACCACGCCTCACCCGCCGCTCGCGGCGCCGCCCCGTACCGCGGCGAGTTCGGCTTCGATCAGGTCGGCGGCCCGGTCGGCGCCGCCGGCGGCGCGGGCCTGCCGCTTGAGTTCCGCGCTGCGGGCGGCCACGACGGGGTCCGAGGTGAGGGCGAGCAGCGTCTCGCGCAGTTCCGCGGCGGTGACGCCGGCCGAGTCGGCGACCCGGGCGACGCCGAGCGCGGCCAGCTGCTCGGCGTTCGCGAACTGGTCGGCCGCCTGCGGTACGGCGATCATCGGCGTCCCGCAGTAGAGACCCTCGCTGCTGCCGCCCATGCCGGCGTGGGTGACGAAGGCGTCCGCCTGCTCCAGTACGGCCAGCTGCGGCACCCACCGGTGCACCTCGACGCTGTCCGGGACGGGACCGAGTTCGGCGGGTTCGACGTGCTTGCCGATCTGGAGAACGGTGTGCCAGCCGGGCAGGTCACCGAACGCGGCGACACAGCGGCGGTAGAACTCGGGCTGCCGGGTGAAGGCAGAGCCGAGCGAGACGAGCAGGACCTTCTCGGCGCGCTCCGGTCGTACCCAGGAACCCTGGCCGGAGCGGTCGCCCAGCACCGGGCCGACGAAGCTGTAGACCGACCGGTCCACCCGGTCGGCGTTCGGCTGGAGCGCCTCCGGTGGCAGGACGAGACTGCGCACCGGCCGCCCCTGGAACGCCATGCTGTCGGTGACCGAGGAACCCTCGGCGGTCAGCCATTCAGTGAACCGCCGGTAGTAGTCGGCGCCGCGCGGATCGGCCCGCATCGCCTCCACGGCGGGCGCCATCTCCTGTTCGTAGCCGTCCCAGGCGACGAACGTCGAGGAGAGCTGGACGGCCGGGATCCCCCACTGTTCGCCGAGCAGCCGGGCCGGCGCGCCGGCGATGTCGTAGAGGAACAGGTCCGGCCGGTCGTCGGCGTAGGCGGCCCGCAGCTGCGGCAGCATGGCGATCGCATCGTCGAGGAAGGGCGTGAGCTGCGCGATCGGGTCGTCGATGCCGGCGCCGCCGTCGGCGGGCAGCGTCGACGTGTACGGCTTCAACTCGGCGCCGGTGGCCCGGATGACCTCGGCGAAGGCGGGATCGTTGGCGTAGGTGACCCGGTGACCGCGCCGCACGAGGGTACTGATGATCTCCAGGCTCGGGTTGACGTGGCCGTGGAACGGAATGCTGACCATTGCGATGTGCGGCACGTGATCTCCTGATCTCTGTTGAGACGAGACGTCCCGTCTCGCTTGCCAAAGCAGAGCACAGCTCGACGTGGCCGTCAAGACGATACGTCTCGTCTCGTTGTAGGCTCTCGCTGTGACCCCGCAGCCCACCCGCCGCAACGAGCAGTCCCGCCGCGCGATCCTCGCCGCCGCGCTGGAGCTGCTGACCGAGACCGGCTACCAGGCCCTGACCGTCGAGGCGATCGCCGCCCGTGCCGGGGTCGGCAAGCAGACCATCTACCGCTGGTGGCGCGGCAAGGGCGCGGTCATCCTGGACGCGCTCGCCGACGACATGCCGGAGGTCATCACCCTTCCCGACACCGGTGACCTGCGGGCCGATCTGCGCCAGGTGCTCCGGGCCACCGTCGCCGAGTTCGCCGATCCACGGCTGTCCGCCACCACCCGCGCCGTCACCATCGAGACACTCGCCGACGAGGACCTGGGCGGCCAGGCGCGCGACCGGCTGCTCCGTCCCCAGCTGAACGCGGTCCGCGCCCGCCTGGAGGCCGCCCGCGAGGCCGGCCAGGTGCGCCCCGACGCCGCCCTGGACCAGGTGGTGGAGTTGCTGTTCGGCCCGCTCTACCACCGCTGGCTGCTGCGCAACGGCCCACTGACCGACGACTACGCCGACGGCATCGTCGACCTGGTCGTCGCCGCCGTCACCCCGTCAGCGCGCACCAGCGGCTAGCCAGTCGTCTGCGGCCTATCCGGCGGCCAGTTCCTGCGACAGCCGATCGAGTCCAGCCCTTATCAGCTTTCCGTAGCCGTCGTCGCCGAGCGCGCCGATCCCCTCCCGGGCCCGCTGGAGGTGGTCCCGGGCCTGGTCGAGTTCGCCGAGCTTGCGGTGGCACTCCGCCAGGTTCAGATGCAGCGACGGGTACAGCCCGGCGACCGACATCGGCACCCCGGCCTGTGCGACCCGGGCATCGGTGAGCAGGTCGGCCGCCGCGAGCGCCCGCCGGTCCCAGGCAAGCTCCTGACGTGCGTCGTCCTGCACGTCGGCCATCGCGTGGGCGAGGACGCAGACGTGCAGGGGGTCGCCCTGTTCCCCGCCGATCTCGTCCCAGATCCGGGCGAACAGGTCGCGGGCGTCCTCCCGTCGGCCGTGCTGGTGGTGCATCTGCACGCCGTCGTTGATCCGGGTCAGCGTCGCGTCGAACACCATCGCCTGCTTTCTGGGGTCGGCTGCGGTGGCCTGATCGTACGCCGACAGCGGCCTCCTGAACCCGCGCGCACATAACTGTCATTATGGTGCGGTGTCGATTCGTCCTGTTTGACCACATGATTTATCGGATTGCTGTTACCGGTAATCCGTTAAACAGATCCCCGCGTGGGCTTGCCTCGAAGGCGAGGTTTGGGAGGATCGAGGCGTGCGCGCCGCTAACCGGAGATGGGGGCACGTCGCCCTGACCACCTGCCTGCTGCTCGCAGCCGCAGGTTGTACGAGCGAGGACGATGCGGAGCGACCTGCACCGGCCGCGCCGGACCCCTCCTCTCCCGGCGCGCAGGCCGCGCCGCTGCCACCACTGCCCGAGGGCGGGCAGCGCCTGCGGTGCGCCGATTCGATCGCCACGACACCGGAACCGGGTGAGGGGTACCGCGTCGTGGCTGACACCGTGGCGGTGTCGTCGACTGTGGTGCAACCGACCGGGTCGTCCGATGACCGAGGGCCGACGCGGCTCTTCGCCAAATGGGGCCTGCTCGTACGGGCCGGAGCGGCCGTGGAGGTGCGGGTGGCGCCCGGCTGGGAGGACCGCGCCCGCATCGGGTGGGGCCCGGGCGCCGTCCCGGCGACCACTGTGCAGGTCGAGGCGTGCCCGGCCGCGAGCGCGTCGACCGCATGGTCGGTCTACACCGGCGGCACGTGGGTGGCGGGCCCGGCGTGCGTACCGCTGGTGATCAAGTCGCCCGGACGGCAGGTCGAGGTGCGACTCGCGATCGGCGCCGCGTGCGACGAGAGCACCTAGCGTACGAACGGCCTGACGACCTCGAAGGGCTTCGGGAACCGTACGGCGATGCCACTCTCCCGGCTCTTGCGGTCGAGGAACGCCCTGGCCACGGCGAACCTGTCGAAGAACCTCGGCAGCGGCCGCAGCCCGCGGTCCAGGGAGACGAAGAAGTCGTCCCAGTGGATCGGTACGATCAGGCCGGGCCGGGTCGCGTCCACCACGTGCCGCCAGTAGTCGCTCTGGAACTGCTGCGGCTGCACCCCCAGGGCGCCGATCGCGAGGTAGAGGACGTCGACGTCGAGCCCGTCGAACCGGTGCGGCACGTAGTTGGCGCTCGGGTGGATCAGCAGCGAACCGCCGGGGTGGGTGACGAGGAACGAGAAGCACCCGCCGTCGCGGTATCTGCTCGCCCTGACCGGCGGGACGAGCGGCGCCTCGATCACACCCGGGAACCTGTTGCCCGGGCTGTGGTCGCCGACGAACACGCGCACGGTGAACGCGCCGACGGGGTACTCGTCGCCGTCGGCGATGCGCGTCATCGACTGCTCGTCGAGGCCCGCGCCGCGTCCCACGTTGAGAGTGGACTCGGAGCCGAACAGACGTCCCCCGAGGTGCTTCACCACCTCGGGGGCGTCCATGACGTGGTCGTAGTGGGAGTGGGAGACGAAGAGCGCGTCGACACGAGTCACGCCGGCCCGGGAGAGCGCGGCGGTGATCCGCCCGAGGTCGGGGGCCACGCGGCCCAGCGCGACGCGCAGCAGTGAGGGCCGGCTCAGGAAACCGTCGATCAGGATTCCGGAGCTGCCGTCGGACACGTGGACGGTCGAGGTGCCGAAGAAGACGGCTTCGACAGACGCCCCGCCCGAGCCCATGCGCAGATGGTAGTGCGCCCGTCCTCGCGTCAGCTGCCGTCCGGCGCGGTGCCGCGGGTGCTGCGCAGGCTCCACACGATCGACACCGCGATCGTCACCACGATCACGCCGAGGGTGACCGGGATGGGCAGCTTGCCGACGGGCGTCTCCGAGAGGATCAACTTCACGCCGGCGAAGGCGAGCAGAACGGCCAGGCCGTAGTGCAGGTGCACGAAGCGGCGCAGCAGCCCGGCGAGGCAGAAGTAGAGGCTGCGCAGGCCGAGGATGGCGAAGGCGTTTGCGGTCCAGACGATGAACGTGCTGGTGGTGATCGCCAGGATCGCGGCGACACTGTCGACGGCGAAGATCAGGTCGGTGGCCTCCACCGCGATCAGGACCACGAACAGCAGGGTCGCGACCCGCTTCCCGTCGACCCGGGTGAAAAACCTGTCACCGTGGAAGGCCGGGTCGGTCGGAACGATCCGGCGGACCAGCCGGACGACCGGGTTACGGTCCGGCGGGGTCTGCTCGCCGTGGCGGAACGCCATCTTGTAGCCGGTGTAGACGAGGAACGCGCCGAACACGTACGCGGTCCAGAAGAACGTCTCCAGCAGCTCGGCACCGACGAAGATGAACACCAGCCGGAACACCAGGGCGCCGATGACCCCCCAGAACAGCACCTTGTGCTGGAACGCGGCGGGCACGGCGAAGGATGTGAAGATCAGCGCGAAGACGAAGACGTTGTCGATCGACAGCGCCTTCTCGATCAGGTAGCCGGCGTAGTAGGTGCCCGCCACGTCGCCGCCCTGCCAGACCCACAGGACGACGCCGAAGAGCAGGCCGGCCGCGATCCAGATACCGGACCAGACCGCTGCCTCACGGAAGTCGATGACGTGGTTGTCGCGGTGCAGGAACAGGTCCACGGCGAGCATCGCCGCGATCGCCAGCATGAGTACTGCCCAGATCCACCAGGACACGGACATACCGAAGGAGACCTCTCGCCCGGGCCGGCGGGTGCCGGCGCTGCTGGACGAAGGTCTCCCCGGGCCACTGACGGCGGTGGCTGCACCGCCGGGATCCGGATGGGCCGGGCCCGTACTGACGGCGGTGCGTGGTACGTCGGGTACTCCCCCTCGAACTACGATCCAGTATTCACGAAGTGGTGTTCGCACGTCAAGGAGTCCGGGCCGTCGCTAGGGTGACCGGATGGACGAAGACGCACGACTTCGGCACTCCACCTCGTTCGGCGCGGCGGCCACCGCGTACGCCGAACACCGCCCTGACTATGCGCGGGCCGCCCTGCGGTGGGCGCTCGACGGCGCACCCGGTGCGCGGGTTCTCGACCTCGGCGCGGGCACCGGCAAGCTCACCGCCACGCTGGCCGAGGTGAGCGACGACGTCGCGGCCGTGGAGCCGGACCCGGCGATGCTCGCCGAACTCCGCCGCACCCTGCCTGGCGTACGTGCGCTGTCCGGCAGCGCCGAGGCGATCCCGCTGCCGGACGCCTCCGTCGACGCCGTGGTCGCCGGCAACGCCATGCACTGGTTCGACATGTCCGTGGCCGGGCCGGAGATCGCCCGCGTCCTCTCCCCCGGCGGTGTCCTGGCCGGACTGTGGAACGTCGTGGACGACCGGGTCGACTGGGTCGCCGGGCTCGCGGCGGTCAGCGGCAGCGCCGCCATCGGCCCCCGGGACACGCCCGCGAGCTGGCGCGCCGCGACGGCGGCCATGCACCTGCCGAAGAGCGGCGAGGCCCGGTTCGGCTCGCCGGAGCAGGCGGAGTTCCCGCACGGGCAGCGCCGCACCGCCGATTCGCTCGTGGCGACGCTCGCCACCCGGGCCGGGATGCTCGTCATGCCGGAACGGGAACGCACCGAGACGCTCGACCGCATCCGCGCGTACCTGGCGAGCCGGCCGGAGACGGCCGACGGGGAGTTCACGCTGCCGATGCTCACCTGCGTACTGCGGGTACGGCGCAGGTGAACGGTGGCGACGTCCGCGCCGCCGCTGACGCGATGACCGCCGTGCTGCGGCCCGCCGCCGACCGGGACTGGACGGTACGCGCGGGCGACCTGGACTGGTCCTGCTGGACCACGGCCGCGCACATCGCGCACGACCTGGTCGCGTACGCCGGTCAGGTGTCCGGCCGGCCCGACGGCGGCTACCTCCCGTTCGACCTGCGGGTACGCGCCGACGCCGCGCCCGCCGAGGTGCTCACCGTCGCGGCGGCCGCGGCCGGGATGCTCGCCGCCACCATCGACGAGGCGAGCCCGGACGACCGGGCATGGCACTTCGGCCCGTGCGATCCGGCTGGGTTCGCCGCGATGGGCGTGGCCGAGATCGTGCTGCACACGCACGACCTGACCCGAGGGCTCGACCTGAACTGGTCGCCGCCCGCCGGGCTGTGCGCGCGGGTGGTGCGCCGGTTGTTCCCCGACGCGCCGGACGGCGACCCGGCGCCGGTGCTGCTGTGGCTGACCGGCCGCGCGCCGCTCGGCGGCAGGCCGCGGCGGACCGCGTGGACCTGGCAGGCCGCACGTCCCTGAACGCTCTCAGCGACGCCACCAGCGCCACCGACGGCGCGGGCGGGCCGAGGTGGCGTGCTGCGGCTCCGGTGCCGCGACGACCGGCGCGGCACGTTCCCGATCAGTGCGCCAGCGGTGCACCGCCTCCTCGACGTTCACCGGGCGGACCACCACGCGCGGCCCGGTCGGGGTACGCAGCCAGGCCACCACCTCGGTGTTGAGCGCCGCCACGTACGAGCGGACGGCGTCCTCGGTGGGCAGGTCGCGCAGCTCGGCCGGAAGCTGTTCGATGCGGCGGCGCAGCTGCAGCGGTGTGGGCAGCAGCAGGTCGGACGGGATCTGTTCGCGCTCCATGAAGCTGCGGATCCACCAGCCCTCGTCGTAGGGCATGTCGCGCCCCGGAATGGGCTTGCCCGCGCCCGGCAGGTTGTCGAACTCGCCACGCTCCTGGGCCGAGCGGATCTGCGCCTCGACCGCGGCCTCCCAGCCTGTCGTCACCGCCGTCACCTCCCGTACCCACGGTAACCGCCACCGTCCGACAAGAGTCAGCGTCGCGCGGGGCCGGGCTGTTCCCGCGCGCCGGGCGGGTCCGCCGCGTAGCGTGCCACCGGGTACCGAAAGGGGTGGCGGCGTGCGCGACTGGCTCATCGGACTCGCGGTGGCGGCGGCCTGCCTGGTCGGGAGCTGGGCGGTGCTGGTGCTGCTGGCCCGGCGCCTGCCACCGGGGATCCTGCGTGATCTGGCCGCGTTCGTGCCCGACTGCGTGACAGCGGTACGACGGCTGCGCCGCGACCCGCGGGTGCCGCGCCGCGCCCGCGTCGCGATCGTGGTCGCCGGAATCTGGGTGGCCAGCCCGATCGACCTGATCCCGGAGTTCCTGCCGGTGATCGGCCCGCTCGACGACATCGTGGTGGTCGCGCTCGCGTTGCGCTACGCCGCCCGGCAGATGC
This sequence comes from Micromonospora sp. ANENR4, assembly GCF_015354395.1. Taxonomy (NCBI): domain Bacteria; kingdom Bacillati; phylum Actinomycetota; class Actinomycetes; order Micromonosporales; family Micromonosporaceae; genus Micromonospora; species Micromonospora sp. ANENR4. Next base: position 170,747 of record NZ_JADKYQ010000014.1, on the reverse strand, counting down.
CCCGGCAAGTGCTGCTCGACGCGTGGCCGGGCGAGCCAAGGCTGCTGCTGCGCCTGCTCGGCCGCTGAGACCGGGCCGCCGTCAGGGCAGGCGGCGGACGTGGCGGTGGCCGTCCCGGGGGAACGGCGCGCGGGCCGGCAGCACCTCGGTGAAGACGTACCCGCTCTTCTCCGCCACCCGGCAGGAGGCCGGGTTGTCGACCTGGTGCAGCAGCTCCAGGTGGGTCAGGCCGGCGGCGGCGAACCGGGCGAACGCCCACGCGGTGACCGCCTCGACCGCCCGTGGCGCGACGCCGCGGCCGCGTGCCGGCGCGGCCGTCCAGTAGCCGATCTCGGCGGACGGGCGTCCCGGACGGACGTCCTTGAGCACCACGCAGGCCGCCACCCGGTCCTCCTCCAGCACCGCGAACATGAACCGGTGCCCGGCCGCCCAGCCCTGGTGGCTGCGCCGCAGGAACACCTGCGCCTGCGCCGGTCCGGTCACCGGATGCCTGGTCCAGGCGCGCAGCACCGGATCCCGGTACGCCTCGATCAGCGCGTCGGCGTCACCGTCGCGCCACGGGCGCAGCAGCAGGGCGGGAGCGGTCGGGGTGGCCGGTGCGGACAGCACGATCGACATGCGGCAAGTATCACCGCCGCAGCACCGGCACCACCGCCCCCCGCCCCGGCGATCATGAGGTTGGCGGCGACAAATCGGGCACCGCCGGCAGTCAACTTCATGATCGACGCAGTGAGGGCGGGCGGGGACAGTGCGGGGCGGCGGGTGGGCGTAGGGTCCGGGAAGGCGGCAACGGGGAGGCGACGTGGTCACTGTCGGCGCGGTCATGGGAATCGCCCTGGTGGCGCTCGGTCTGGTGCTCACGCCCGGGCCGAACATGGTCTACCTGGTGTCCCGGTCGGTGACGCAGGGGCGGCGGGCCGGGCTGGTGTCGCTGCTCGGCGTGGCGGTCGGCTTCCTGGTCTACCTGGCCGCCGCGGTGGCCGGCATCGCCACCGTGTTCGTGCTGGTCCCGCCGCTGTACACGGCGGTGAAGCTGGCCGGCGCGGCGTACCTGCTGTGGCTGGCCTGGCGGACGCTGCGCCCCGGTGGCACGTCGGCGTTCACCCCGGCGCCGCTGCCGCCGGACCGGCCCCGGCGCCTGTTCATCATGGGCCTGGTCACCAACCTGCTCAACCCGAAGATCGCCATCCTGTACGTGTCGCTGCTGCCGCAGTTCGTCGACCCGGCGCGGGGGCACGTGGCGGTGCAGAGTCTGCTGCTCGGCCTGACCCAGATCGCCGTGGCGCTGACCGTGAACGCGCTCATCGTGCTGAGCGCCGGCTCGGTGTCGGCGTTCCTCACCCGCCGTCCGGGCTGGGCGCGCGTGCAGCGGTGGGTGATGGGCACGGTGCTGGCGGCGCTCGCGGTGCGGATCGCCGCCGACCGCTCCCGCGCCGCCGTCGCCACCCCCTGACCCGGGGTACGCGCGTCAGCGCCCGCCGCAGTCCCACCGCCGGAGCGCGTCACGGGATCTCCTCGCGTACCACCGCCACGCCACCGGGCGCCACCGTCAACTCGCCGTCGACGGTCGCGCCGGTCAGCAGCTCGAACCCGGCAGTCGGCACCCGCTGCGGCCGGTCGGTGTGGTTGAGCAGGTAGAGCAGGCCGTCGTGGCGGCGTACCGCCTCGACGCCCTCGGGCGCGCCGGGACAGGCCGGGGTCACACCGGCGAGCCCTGCTGCCTTGGTGAGCAGCCGCCGGTAGGTGTCGTCGTCGGGGCGGGTGGAGACGTACCAGGCGTACGCGTCACCGACCCGGTGCCGGATGATCGCGGGCCGCCCGTCCAGCACTCCCCCGGCGTAGGCGCGCACCGTCTCCGCGCCGGCCGGGTGCACCGTCTCCGACCAGATCCGGCCGGTCCCGCCCCCGCTCAGCGGCACGTGATCGTCGTCGGCGAGCGGGTGGAACTCCTCCACCCGCACCCCGAGCAGATCCCGGTACGCGCCCGGGTAGCCGCCGAGGCGTACCCGGGCGTGCTCGTCGGCGACGCCGCTGAGCCAGGTCACCAGCAGGTGCCCACCGTCGTGAACGTGCCGGCGTACCCAGTCGACTGTGGCGTCCGAGGCCAGGTAGAGGGCGGGTAGCACGAGCAGCCGGCAACCGTCGAGCGGGGTGCCGGGCGGCACCACGTCGGCGGTGACGCCCGCGTGCCACAGGGCCCGGTGCGCGACGGCGGCCTCGCCGGGGTGGTCGAGTGCGTCGCGGGGCATCCCCGGGTGCCGCAGCGCCCAGCCGCTCGCCGCGTCGTACGCGATGGCCACCGCCGCCTGGACGCGGCCCGCCACGGTTCCGGCGAGGCGGCCCAGCGCGGCGCCCAGGTCGGCGGCCTCGCGGAACACGCGGGTGTCCGCCCCGGCGTGCGACACCACAGCCGAGTGGAAGCGTTCCGCGCCGCCGGCCGGGGCGCGCCACTGGAAGAACATCACGCCGGCGGAACCGCGTGCCACGTGGGCGAGGCTGTGCCGGGTCATCCGGCCGGGTTCCTTGGTGTGCATGCGCCCGGCGGTGTGGATCTGGTTGGGGGCGCTCTCCATCAGCAGCCACGGCACCGGACGGCCGGCGCCGTGGCGGGCCCAGCCGCGGGCCACGTCGGCGGCGAACGCGGTCTGCTCCTCGGCGCCCATGCCGGTCGCGGACGGGTAGTGGTCGATCGCGACCAGGTCGACCTCGCGTGCCCAGCGGGCGTGGTCGACCGGCACCCAGTCGCCGAGCACGTAGTTGGTGGTGACAGGCACCGCCGGGTTGGCCACGCGGAGCAGGTCCCGCTGCTCGATGTACGCGGACAGCAACGTGTCGGACCAGAAGCGGCGGAAGTCGAGCAGCTGGCCGGGGTTGGCGAGGTACTGGGTGGCGCGGGGTGTGCCGACCTGAGCCCAGTCGGAGTAGTGCTGGCTCCAGAAGCTGGTGACCCAGGCGTCGTTGAGCGCGTCGAGGTCGCCGTAGCGGGTGGTGAGCCAGCGGCGGAACGCCGCCTCGGTGTGCGGGCAGTGGCAGGTGGTGCCGTACTCGTTGTGCACGTGCCACAGCGCGAGCGCCGGGTGGTGCGCGTACCGGGCGGCCAGCACCTCGGCGATGCTGCGGGCGGCGTCGCGGTACGCGGGCGCGGCGGCGCAGTAGGTGTCCCGGCTGCCGTGGGTCAGGCGTACGCCGTCGGCGGTGACCGGCAGCGCGTCCGGGTGCTGCAGCGAGAACCACGGCGGCGGCGACGCGGTGGGGGTGGCCAGCGCGGCCCGGATGCCGTTCGCGTGCAGCAGGTCCAGGACGTCGTCGAGCCAGCCGAGCGTGTAGCGGCCGGGTTCGGGTTCCAGCCGGGACCAGGCGAACACGCCGACGGTGACCAGGTCGACCCCGGCCGCGCGCATCAGGGCGACGTCCTCGCGCCACACCTCGGGCGGCCACTGTTCCGGGTTCCAGTCCCCGCCGTAGCAGAGCCGGCCGTCGTCCCACGGCGTTTTAGTTGGCATCCCGGCCAAAATAGGAACAGGTGAGAAGGAAAGTCAATGCCGTCGATCATTGACAGTTAGTTGGGCTTCCAAAGAAACTGGCGGGACCGCCCGTGGACGCCGCGAGGAGACGCCCATGCCGTACCGCCCGCCGCTGGTCCCGTACGAGACGTTCGTGGCCGACCCGCCCGACCTGCCGGTCCGCGCCCCCGGCGAGGAGGGCGCCGACGACGTGCTGCGGGCCGAGGTCGCCGCGACCGACGCGCACGGCGTCACGCTCACCGCGACCTGCGCGTCCGGCCGCACGCTGGTCGCGCGCGTCGAGGCCGCCGGAGACGGGATCATCCGGGTACGCCTCGCCGACGACCTCTCCGTCCGCAGCCGGTCCGCGGCCGCGCTGACGCTGGTCCACCCGCAGCCGCACCCGGCGACGGTGACCGTGGCCGACGGGCACGTCCGGGTGGGCGCCGGCGGCGTGGTCGCCGAGGTGCGCCTGGACCCGTGGGGGCTGCGCTTCCTCGCCTCCGACGGGCGGCTGCTGCTGGCCTCCGACGGTGGTACGCGGGACATCAGCGGCCGCCGCCGCACGCTGCCGCTCGGCCGCTCCACAGTCGACGGCGAGCCGGTCGCCTGGCACGAGAGCTTCGTGGCACCCGGCGACGAACGGTTCGTCGGCTTCGGCGAGAAGTTCACGCCGCTGGACAAGCGCGGCCAGCGACCGCTGATGTGGAACTTCGACGCCTTCGGCGGCGAGTCCGACCGCTCGCACAAGAACGTGCCGTTCTACCTGTCCGACCGCGGCTACGGCGTCCTCGTCGACAGCGGGCTGCCGGTGCAGTTCGACGTGTGCGCGAGCACCCACAGCAGCGTGCAGATCCTCGTCCCGGACGACCTGCTCGACTACTACGTGCTGGCCGGGCCCACCCCGGAGCGGGTGCTCGACCGGCTCGACTCGCTGACCGGGCGGCCGTACCTGCCGCCGCGGTGGGCGTTCGGCGCGTGGATCTCGTCCGGCTTCTTCCCGGACAGCCAGCAGCGGGTGCTGGAGCGGGCCCGGCGCCTCCGCGAGCGGGACGTCCCCTGCGACGTGCTGCACCTGGACTGCTACTGGCAGGTCGCCGGGCACTGGTCGGACCTGCGCTGGGACGCCGACGCCTTCCCCGACCCGGACGGCATGCTCAAGGACCTCACCGAGCAGGGCTTCCGGGTGTGCCTGTGGATGAACCCGTACCTGATGACCGGCAGCCCGCTCTACGCCGAGGCCGAGGCCGCCGGGTACTTCCTGCGCCATCCCGACGGCGGCACGTACGTCGCCGACACCTGGCACGGCAGCTACCCGGCTGGCGCCGTCGTGGACCTCACGAACCCGGCCGCGGTGCGCTGGTTCCAGGGCCTGCTGCGGCCACTGCTGGCGCAGGGCGTCGCGGTGTTCAAGACCGACTTCGCCGAGGGCGTACCCGCCGACGCGGTCGCCCACAACGGCATGACCGGTGTGGAACTGCACAACGTCTACGCGCTGCTGTTCAACGACGCGGTCGCCGACGTCACCGAGGAGGTGGCCGGGCACCGTACCGTGTGGGCGCGCTCGTCGTACCTGGGCGGGCAGCGGCACAGCGCCCAGTGGAGCGGCGACGTCAACGCCACCTGGCCCGGCATGGCCAGCACGCTGCGCGGCGGCCTGTCCCACGGGCTGTCCGGCGTGCCGTTCTGGAGCCACGACACCGGCGGCTTCCACGGCACCCCCGAACCGGACCTGTACGTGCGCTGGACCCAGTTCGGCGCGCTCTCCCCGCTGGTACGGCTGCACGGCACCACCAGCCGCCTGCCGTGGGAGTTCCCGCCCGAGGCGGAACGGCACGCGGTGGACGCGCTGCGGCTGCGCTACCGGCTGCTGCCGTACCTCTGGTCGGCGGCGGTGGCGAGCGCCCGTACCGGCGGCCCGATGATGCGGGCGCTGCTCGTCGACACCCCGGACGACCCGGCCGCCTGGACCGCCGACCTCCAGTACCGCCTCGGCCCCGACCTGCTGGTGGCGCCGGTGCTCGACCCGTCCGGCGAACGCGCCGTGTACCTGCCGGCGGGCGACGACTGGCTGGACGCGTACACCGGGCAGCGGCACCCCGGCGGCCAGCACCTGCGGGTGCGCGTACCCATCGACCGGCTGCCGCTGTACGTGCGGCACGGCGCGCTGATCCCCACGGTGGCGCCCGCGGCGACGGTCGGTACCGGCCCGTTCCGGGACGTCACGCTGGTGGCCTGGGGCGGCGGCGACGGCGTGGGCGTGGTGCGGGACCCCGACGGCGACACCACGATCACCGCCGCACGCGACGGGGACACGCTGCGTGTACGCGTGGACGGGCCGCTGGACGTGCGGCGGGTCAGCGTGGTCGGGGAGGATCCGCCGCGCCGGGTGGTGCTCGGCGGCGAGCCGGTCCCGGTGACGCCGTTCGCGCCGTGGTTCGGCGGCGGAGACCGGCCGGCCGGAATCTCGCCCATTTAGTTTAAGCTGTAGCCGAACTCGGGCCGGGCGCAGGAGGCGGGCAGTACGTGATCAGCATCGACCGGCCGACGGCCGATCTCGGCGACGTGCGGGTGACCAACCGGGCCGCGGTGCTCCGGCACGTCCGCCGGCACGCCCCCTGCTCCCGGGCCGACGTCGCCGCGCGCACCGGGCTGAACAAGGCCACCGTCTCCAGCCTGGTCGCCGAACTGATCGAGCACGGCCTGCTGCGCGAGACCGGGCTGACCGAGAACCGGGTCGGCCGCCCGGCCACCATGCTCGTGCTCGACGGCTCCCGCTACGCCGGGCTCGGCCTGCGCGTCGGCGCGGACGAACTGGTGGCGGTCGCCGCCGGGCTGGGCGGCGACCCGGTGCTCACCTGGCGGCGCGCGTTCCCCGCCGCCACCGCCGGCCCGGAGGAGACGGTGAAGGCGCTCGCCGCCCTGGTCCGGCGGGCCGTCACCCGCATCGGCGCCGACCGCACCGTGCTCGGCCTGACCGTTGCCGTACCAGGGCTGGTCGATCCGGACGGCGACGTGCCGGCCGCCCCGGCGCTGGGCTGGCGCGGTGTGCCGCTTGCCGCGTCGGTGCGCCGCGCGCTGCGCGACAGGGGCTTCCCCGTCACCGTCGACACCGAGGCCAACCTCGCCGTGCTGGCCGAGCGGCGGCACGGCCCGTACGCCGCCACCACCGACCTGGTGCACCTCACCGGCGGCCCGACGATCGGCGCGGGCCTGATCAGCGGCGGCCGGCTGCTGCGCGGCGGCCGCGGCTTCGCCGGCGACATCGGGCACCTGCCGCTGGCCGCCGACGGCCCGCCCTGCGACTGCGGGCGGCGCGGCTGCCTCACCGCGCTCCTCGGCGTGGACGCGGTGATCGGCCGGCTGCTGCCGGACGCCGGGCCGGTCACCGACCACCTGCCGGAGATCGAGCGGATCCAGGCCCTGGCCCGCGCCGGGGACGAGCCGGTACGGACCGGGCTCACCGAGATCGGCCGGCTGCTCGGGCAGGCGGTGTCGGTGCTGTCCGGGCTGCTCGACCCGGAGGTGGTGGTGGTCGGCGGCCACCTGGCGGCGCTCGCGCCGTGGCTGCTGCCGGCCGCCCACGCCGAACTCGCCGCCCGCACACCCGTCCCGCCCGGCGTACGGCTGGAGGTCAGCACGCTCGGGTCCGCGGCCGGCGCGCTGGGTGGGGCCACCGCCGCGCTGGCCACCGTGGAGGCGGGACGCCTGCCCGCCGGATGACCCCCTTGACTGCACCCGCCGGAAGGTGTCAACCTCGGTAGCGCCGCGTTCCGGGACCGGGCAACCTGCGAAGCGGCGTATTTTTCGGCGATTGTCGAAGCGCTTCACCACCGCTCCGGGCCGACACCGCCGAACCCCACCACCACCCCTTTCTCGCGTACGCGCCGCCGCATCACCGGCTCGTTCGTCGAAGCGCTTCGACGAAGGAGCGGCGGCCCGAACGCCGACCGGAGGCGCCCACCATGACCGACCTCGTCCCCCACCGTCTCGACGACCTGCTGGCCCGGCTCACGCTGCCGGAGAAGCTCGGCCTGCTGCACCAGTGGCAGGCGCCGGTGCCCCGGCTCGGCCTGCGCGCGTTCCGCACCGGCACCGAGGCGCTGCACGGCGTCGCGTGGCTCGGCACCGCCACCGTCTTCCCGCAGGCGATCGGCCTCGCCGCGAGCTGGAACCCGGACCTGATCCGGGCGGTCGGGTCCGCCGTCGGCGACGAGGTGCGGGTCAAGCACCGGGCCGACCCGGACCGCGTCGGCCTCAACGTGTGGGCGCCGGTGGTCAACCCGCTGCGCGACCCCCGGTGGGGGCGCAACGAGGAGGGCTGGTCCGAGGATCCGTGGCTGACCGGCCGGCTCGCCACCGCGTACGCGCTGGGGTTGCGCGGCGACCACCCGATCCGGCTGCGGACCGCGCCGACGCTCAAGCACTTCCTCGGCTACAACAACGAGACCGACCGGGCCACCACCTCCAGCGACCTGCCGCCGCGGGTGCTGCACGAGTACGAGCTGCCCGCGTTCCGCGCTCCCCTGGCGGCGGGCGCGGCGGTGGCGGTGATGGCGTCGTACAACCTGGTCGACGGCGTACCGGCGCACCTGAGCCCACTGATCGAGGGTGAGCTGCGCGGCTACGCCGACGACGAGATCATGGTGGTCGGTGACGCCGGGGCGGTCGGCAACATCGCCGGCGTGCAGGAGTACCTGCCCGACCACGTGGCCGGCTTCGCCGCTGCGCTGCGCGCCGGCATCGACAGTTTCACCGAGGACGACGAGGACAGCGCCCCCACAGTGGAGCGTCTCACCGAGGCGCTGGCGCGCGGGCTGATCGAGCCCTCCCACGTGGACCGGGCGGTGCGGCGGATCCTGTCCGTCCGGTCGCGGCTGGGCGACCTGGCCCCGGACCCGCACGACGACGTGCCGCCGGACACGCTCGACAGCCTCGCCCACCGGGAACTCGCCCGCGAGGCCGCCCGCCAGTCGGTGGTGCTGCTGCGCAACGACGGCCTGCTGCCGCTGCGCCCCGGCACCCGGGTCGCCGTGCTCGGCCCGCTCGCCGACACCGTGCTCACCGACTGGTACAGCGGCACCCCGCCGTACGCGATCAGCCCGTACGGCGGGCTGCTCGGGCGGCTGCCCGCTGTGACCACCCACCCCGGCACCGACCGGATCACCCTGCACGTCGGCGACCGGGCGGTACGCCAGGGCGACGAGGGCCCGCTGGCGCTCGGCGACAGCCCGGCCGAGTTCGACGTGGTCGACTGGGGGCAGGACGTGGTGGCGCTGCGCGCCGTGGACACCGGCCGCTACGTCGGCGCCGACGACACCGGGGCGCTCGTCGCCGACCGCGACGGGCCCGGCGGCTGGGTGGTACGCGAGACGTTCCGCCTGCACCACCGGCCCGACGGCACCGCGCTGCTGCACCACCTCTCCACCGGCCGGTACGTCGGCGTCGCACCTGACGGGCGGCTGAGCGTCGCCACCGGCGACCCGGCCGTGTTCACCGTGACGCTGCTCGTCGACGGAGCTGCCGCTGCCGCCGCGCTCGCCGCCGCCGCCGACGTGGCCGTGGTGGTGCTCGGCAACCACCCGATGGTCAACGGCCGGGAGACCGAGGACCGGGCCGACCTGGCGCTGCCCACCGGCCAGGCCGATCTGCTGCGGGCCGTGCACGCCGCGAACCCGCGTACCGTGCTGGCGCTGACCAGCAGCTACCCGTACGCGGCAGGCTGGGCGCAGGAACACGTGCCGGCGGTGCTGTGGAGCGCCCACGGTGGACAGGAGCACGGCAACGGGCTGGCGGACGTGCTGCTCGGCGCCGCCGACCCGGGCGGGCGGCTCACCCAGACCTGGTACGCCGACGCCGCCGAACTGCCCGACCTGCTCGACTACGACGTCATCGGCGCCGACACCACCTACCTGTACCACCGAGGTGAGCCGCTGTACCCGTTCGGGCACGGGCTCAGCTACGCCACGTTCGACTACGCTGACCTCCGGTTGAGCACCGGCACGGCGCGTGCCGGCGAGGAGGTGGAGGTGAGCGTCGAGGTCACCAACACGGGCCGCCGCCCGGGCACCGAGGTCGTGCAGCTCTACACCCGGCAGCGGCGCTCCCGGGTCAAGCAGCCGCTGCGGCAGTTGCGCGACTTCGCCCGCGTCACGCTCGACCCGGGCTGCGCCGCCCGGGTGACGCTGCGGCTGCGTACCGCCGATCTGGCCTGGTGGGACGAGACCCGCGCCGCGATGGTGGTGGAGGACGCCGTCCATTCCGTGCTGGTCGGCCGGTCCGCGCGCGACATCCGGCTGGCCGGCACGCTCGCCGTCACCGGCGGCGACGCCACGGCCGAGCCCGCGGGCACCAGCTTCGGGGCGGCCCGGTGACCGGCCGGACCCCCGGCGAGCAGGTCACCATCGCCGACGTGGCCCGCCACGCCGGGGTGGCCGCCAGCACCGTGTCGTACGTGCTCAGCGGCAAACGCACCATCTCGGCCACCACCCGCAGCCGGGTGCTCGCCAGCGTCCGCGCGCTCGGCTACCACCCGCACGCCGGGGCCCGCGCGCTGGCCAGCCGCAAGGCCAACGTGATCGCGCTGGTGCTGCCGCTGCGTACCGGCATGCAGGTGCCGGTGGTGATGCGTTTCGCCACCGCAGTGGTCACCACCGCCCGCGGCTACGACCACGACGTGCTGCTGGTCACCGCCGACGAGGGGCCGGCCGGGCTGCACCGCATCGCCGGCAGCGCACTCGTCGACGGCGTGCTGCTGATGGACGTGGAGCTGGAGGACTCCCGGGTGCCGCTGCTGCGGGACCTGGCGCTGCCGGGTGTCCTGATCGGGCACCCCGCCGACAGCACCGGGCTGGCCTGCGTGGACCTCGACTTCCGGCGCGCGGGCGAGCTGTGCGTGGAACACCTGGCCGCCGCCGGGCACCGGCGCATCGCGCTGCTCGGCGCGCCCGCCGCGGTCTACGACCGGGGCACCGGGTTCGCCCACCGCACCCGCGCCGGGGTACGCGCCGCCGCCGAGCGGCTCGGCGTCGACGCGGTGACCCGGCCCTGCGAGGAGGGACCGGCCGCGGTACGCCACGACCTGGAGGCGCTGCTCGCCGACCACCCGGACGTCACCGGGCTGGTGGTGCAGAACGAGTCGGCGGTCGGGCCGGTGCTCGCCACGCTGCCGCTGCTGGGCCGCCGGGTGCCCCGCGACGTGTCGGTGGTCGCGATCTGCCCGGACGAGCTGGCCGAACAATCGGGGCTCACCTGCGTACCGGTGCCCGCCGAGGAGGTCGGCAAGCAGGCGGTGGCGCTGCTGATGCGGCGGTTGAGCGGCGAGGGAGTGCCGGAGGTGACGTTGCTGGAGCCGCACCTCACCGTGCGGGACACCAGCGCCGCCCGGTGACGGCGCACCGCATCCACGACACCGCACCGGCAGGCCACTGGACGGACGCGTTCCTCACCGGCAACGGCGAGCTGGGACTGATGGTCCGCGGGCGGCCGCACGCGGAACGGATCGTGGTGAACCACCACCGGCTCGTCCTGCCCAACGGCACCCGGAACGCCCGCGCGCCCGAGCTGGCCGACCGGATGCCGCACATCCGCGCGCTGGTGCTCGCCGGGCGCCGGGCCGAGGCCGCCCGGCTGCTCACCGGCGGCCGGGAACTGAAGTGGACCCAGTCGTTCCACCCCGGGTACGCGCTCACGGTCGACGCGCCGCCCGGACCGGTACGCGACTACCGGCGCGACACCGACTTCACCAACGGCGAGGTGACCGTCGAGTGGTCGGGCGGGCGGCGGCGCTGCTTCGCCTCCCGCGCCGACGGCGTCGCGGTGCTGCACCTCGACCAGGGCGACTGCGTGGTGGGGGCGACCGGTGAGCTGCCCGGCAAGCCGGCCGACGTGGTCTACGAGCACGCCGCGTACCGCCGCGACGGGTTGGTGTTCCTGCGCGTACGCGCACGCTACCCGGACGCCGGCGGCGCGTGGGGGTTCGAGGGGCTGACCCTGCTGCGCGGCGACGTGACCGTCGACGGCGACCGGGTGCGGGTACGCGGACCGGCGCTGCTCACCACGCTCGTCGACCGGCCCGACGCGCCGCCCTGGCGGACCCGGGCCTCGGAGCGGCGGCTCGCCGCGGTGGCCGCCGACTACGGCACGCTGCTGGCCCGGCACGTACCTCGCCATCGTGGTCCGTACACCCGGGTCGGCCTGGACCTCGGCGTGCCCGCCGCCGACCGGGCGTTACCAGTCGGTGAGCTGCTGGCCAGGCAGGCCGCAACGCCGGACCGGCTGGACCCGGCGCTGCTGGAACGGCTGTTCCATGCCGGCCGGTACCTGCTGTTCAGCGCCAGCGGGGTGCTGCCGCCCCGGCTGACCGGGCTGTGGCTGGGCTCCTGGGACGCGGCGTGGGCCGGTGACTTCACCACCGACGCGAACCTGAACCTCCAACTGGCAGGCGCGAACGTGGGCGCGCTGCCGGAGGTGACAGCGGCGCACGCCCGGCTGGTCGCCGCCCAGGTGGACCACTGGCGTGCCAACGCCCGCGTGGTGTACGGGGCACGCGGGCTGCTGGCGCCCAGCCGCACCGACGGCGAGCACGGGCACCTGTTCCACGTCCACCCCGACTGGCCGTTCACCGCGTGGCTGGCCGGCGCGGACTGGCTGCTGCACCCGCTGCACGAACACCACCTGGTCACCGGTGAGCCGCTGGGCGAGGTGGCCGGCTGGCTGGCCGAGGTGGCGGACTTCTTCGCCGACGTGCTGACCGCAGTGGACGGCCGGCCGGCGCTGGTGCCGTCGTACTCGCCGGAGACCGGCCCGTACGACGGCACTCGCCGGATCGCGCCGGTCGCGGTGAACGCCACGATGGACGTCGCGGCGGCCCGGCACGCGCTGCGGCTGGCCGCCGAGGTGACAGGCGACGACAGGTGGGCCGGGGTGCGACCGCCGGACTACCTGGTGGACGGGCGCGGCGCGCTCGCCGAGTGGGCGTGGCCCGGCAGCACCGGCGACGAGGACCACCGGCACGTCAGCCACCTGTATCCGGTGTGGCCGCTGCACGAGATCGACAGGGACGACACCCCGGAGCTGGCCGTCGCCGCCCACCGGGCACTGACGCTGCGCGGCGACGAGAACCGGTCCGCGCACGGCAGCCTGCACCGGGCGCTGGCGGCGGCACGGCTGCGTGACGGCGACCTGGTCGCGGCGAACCTGCGCAAGATCGTCGGCGCGGACATGTTCTTCCGGTCGCTGATGAGCGCGCACAACCCGGGCCGGACCACGTACAACGCCGACGCCGCGCACGCGCTGCCGGCGGTGCTGATCGAGTCGCTGGTGCAGTCGCGCCCGGGAACGCTGCGGCTGCTGCCGGCGCCGCTGCCGGATCTGCCCGCCGGGACGCTGCGCGGCATCACCTGCCGGGGCCGGGTCACCGTCGAGGAGCTGACCTGGGCGCCGGGCCGGATCCGGGCGCGGCTGGTGTCGCCGGTGGCGCAGCGCGTGGTGGTGCACGCGCCCGGCGGCCACTGTGCGGTGGATCTGGCCCCGGACCGGCCGTACGAGGTGCTGTTCGCCTAGAGGTTGTCGGGCTGGTGCAGCGCCGGGTGGCTCTCGCCCGGCGCGGCGTACCAGGGCGGGGCGTCGTCGGTCAGCGCGGTGCCGATCCGCAGCCGTGCCCAGTCGTCCAGGTCGGGCAGTGCGTCCGGGGCGAACCAGGCCACCGCCAGCGACTCGTCGCCGTCGGCGGTCGGCGCGCCGCCGACCGCCCGGCAGCGGAACCAGATGTTCAGGTATTCGCAGGCGTCGCCGTTGGGGTAGACCACCGGGTGGGTGGCGACGCCGGCGAGCCGGTCGATCGCCACCTTGACGCCGGTCTCCTCGTGGACCTCGCGCACCAGCGCGTCGGCCGGCTGCTCGCCCGGGTCGACGGTGCCCGCCGGCACGGACCAGCGGCCGTTGTCGCCCCGGCGGGCCAGCAGCACCCGTCCCGCGTCGTCGGTGACCACGCCGCTGACGCCGTACAGCATGAGCAGGTCGTGGCCGACGTGGCGGCGCAGCCGGGCGATGTAGGGCGAGACGGCCATGCCGAGCAGGCTACCGGCGGTCCTGCCGGTGCCGCCGGACCATGCCCTCGGCCAGCGCCGCACCGTCCAGGTCACCGGCGGCCAGCCGGGTGGCGACGGTACGGCGCACCATCCGGTCCGCGAGGGCCGGAGCGTGGCGGGCCAGCGCCAGTTCGATCCGGCCGCGCCGGGTGGTGGCCACGTCCCGTGGCGCGCGCCGGGCGGTGGCGGCGCGCAGGATCGCCGCCACCACCCCCTCGACCGGCTCCGGGCGGGACACCCCGCTCAGCGACAGTCCGGCCGCCACCGTGCTGTCGTGGATCGGGGAGGCGACCATGCTCGGGTAGACGACGCTGACGCCGACGTGGGTGCCTACCTCGTGGCGCAACGCGTCGGCGTACGCGACGAGCGCCCGCTTGCTGACGCCGTACGCGGCTGCGAGGGGCAGCGGCAGCACCGCCATCCGGCTGGCCACGAAGATCACCCGGCCGCGGGCCGCCTCCAGGGCGGGCATCGCGGCGGCGGTGGTGCGCCAGGAGGCGAGCAGGTTCACCTCGATCTGGCGGCGTACCACCTCGTCCGGCGGCAGCTCGGCGGGCGCGGGCCCGCCCACCCCGGCGTTGTTGATCAGCAGGTCCAGCCCGCCGAGCCGGTCGACCGCTGCAGCCACCGCCGGTGGCGTCGCGGCCGGGTCGGTCAGGTCGACGCCGAGCACCGGCGGCGTGGCGTCGAGGTCGGCGTGCAGGTCCAGCCCGACCACCTGCGCGCCGGCGGCGGTCAGCGCCGCGCCCAGGTGCTGCCCGAACGTGCCCCGGGCGCCGGTGACCAGCACCCGCCGTCCGGCCAGCCCGCTGCCACGGACCGACGCGTCCACTCCGGCCCGCCCCTTGCCTGCCGCGCTCATCGTCCCGCTCCCGCGCGGCGCCGACCGGCGGCCAGTTCGCGGCCCAGCTCGGCCAGGTAGACGTCGAAGTCGACGCGCATGTGCGGGCGGCGCTGCCCCCACCGGGCGGTGGCGGCGCGCAGCTCGTCGCGGCAGGCGGCGGCCTGCCGGGCCGGGTCCGGTGGCGCCCAGGTGCCGGCCAGGCGCGCGGCCACCAGCCGGGCCTGCGCCTCGACCAGGGGGAACGCCGCGCCGGTGGACTGCATGAGCCCGACGAACGCCAGGCCAGGGGCGTCCAGGTGGAACACGTGCCGGTACAGCGGCAGCCGGTCGGCGCCGTCGCCGAGCAGCGCCGGGTCGAGGAACGGCATCTCGACCCGGTAGCCGGTGCACCAGACGACCAGGTCGACGTCGTCGTGGCGGCCGTCGGTGAACTCGACCCGGTCGCCGTCGAAGCGGGCGATGCCGGGCCGGGCCTGGATGTCGCCGTGGGTGAGCCGGGACAGCAGCGCGTCGGACAGCGTCGGGTGGTCCTGGAGGAAGCCGTGCGCCGGTGCTGGTAGCCCGTACCGGGTGGGCGGCCCGACCGCTGTGGTGATCATGGTCTGGCTGATCCGCTGGCGCAGCCGCCACGGCAGCCGGCGGGCCAGCGCGCCGTTGAGCGTGTCCGACGGGCGGCCGAGCAGGTACTTGGGTACCACCCAGACGCCGCGGCGCAGCGACAGCAGCGTCCGCGCGGCGGCGTACGAGGCGTCGACGGCGATGTCCATGGCGGAGTTGCCGCCGCCGACCACGAGGACACGGCGGCCGGCGAGCTGTTCCGGGCCGCGGTAGTCGTGGCTGTGCATCTGCTCGGCGGTGCACTCGCCCGGGTACGGCTCGGGCCGCTTCGGCACCCGGTTGTGCCCGTTGGCGACCACCACCGCCTCGACGTCGACAGCGACCGGGCCGTCCGGTCCGGTGGCCCGCACCCGCCAGCCGTCGCCGGTGCGGGTGACCCGGTCGACGGTGTGCCGCAGCCGTACCGCCTCGCGCAGCCCGAACCGGTCGGCGTAGTCGCCGAGGTAGCCCGCGATCCGGGTGTGGTCGGGGTAGTCCGGCCAGTCGGCGGGCATCGGGTGGTCGGCGAACTCGGTGCGTCCCCTGCTGGTGTTCAGGTGCAGCGTGCGGTACGCGGGCGAGCCGGGTGCGCCGTACACCCAGAGGCCGCCGAGCGTGTCGGCCGTCTCGAACGCGACGGCCGGGACACCGGCGTCGGCGAGCGCCTTGAGTGTGGCCAGGCCGGCGGCTCCGGCGCCGACGACAGCGACCCTGGGTGCGGCCATGCCCGCCTCCTTAATCCAACGACCGATGGATAATCCCCGGAGCGCGGGCCGGCGTCAAGGGCGGGTGCCTCCCGCGCCGCCGGCGTACAGCGCGTCGAGGAACCGGTGCACGAACGCCCGGAACTCCCGCCGCTCCCGCGCATCCGAGCCGGTCCCGGCGGCGAGCGCCACCACGTGCCCGTGCACCGCCCAGACCAGGGAACGCACCGTCACGTGCGGGGTCGGTTCGGTCAGGGCGCCCGCTCCGGACGCCGCCACCAGCAGCTCCTCGACCAGCCCGTACAGCGGGGCGGCGTAGCGGCGGTCCAGTTCGCCGTGCCGCTGCGGCTCCAGCCAGCGGCGCAGCCACAGCGCTGTCGTCTCCGGCCGGTCCTCCAGGAAGTCGACGAACACGTCCAGCAGGTCGTGCAGCGCGCGCAGCGCGTCCTGCGGGCCCGCCGCCAGGGCCGCCCGGGCGCGTTCCCCCGCCGCCTCGACGACCTGCCGCTCGGCGCTGAACACCCGGGCGAAGCAGGCGTCGTAGAGCTGCGCCTTGGTGCCGGTGTGGTGCACGACGGTGGCCGCGTCCACGCCCGCGGCGGCGGCGACGTCGCGGACGCTCACCGCGTCGAAGCCCCGCTCGGCGAACAACGCGGTGGCGGCGGCGAGCACCAGGTCACGGGTCGGCCGCTGGTCGTCGCGGCGGGGCCGACCGGGCCGGCGGCGGGGCATGGTCATCCGGCCATTGTTCCCCCTACAATCCAGCAACCGTTGGATTGGGGGCGGCGTGCCCCGAGGACAGGAGACCGCCATGACCGGGCTGGATCAGCGCTCCGACGCGGTCACCCTGCCGCGCGGCCCGCTCGTCGGGTTCGCCACCGGCTCGCTCGGCATGGGCGTCTGGGTCACCGTGCCGGGGCTGCTGCTGCTCTACTTCCTGACCGACGTGCTGGCCGTCGCGCCGTGGCTCGCCGGGCTCACGCTGCTGCTGCCGAAGATCGCCGACGTGCTGCTGCACCCGTGGATCGGGCACCGCTGCGACGTCGAGCAGGCCCGCCGGGGCCACCGCCGCCGGCTGCTGCTGGCCGGATGTGTGCTGCCGCTGGCGTTCGCCGCGCTGTTCGCGGTGCCCGGCGGCCTCACCGGCGCCGCCGCGGCCGGCTGGGTGGCGGTGTTCTTCGTCGCCGGCAACCTGCTGTTCGCCGCGTACCAGGTGCCCTACCTGGCGACCCCGGCGGACCTGCGGATCGGCTACCACGAGCGGACCCGGCTGATGGCGTTCCGGATGGTGGTGCTGACGCTCGGCATCCTGGTCTCCGGACTGCTCGCGCCGCTGCTGGCCGGCGGCGACGACGCCACACGCGACGGTTACCTGCGGATGGGCGTGGTGCTGGCGGCCGGGATGCTCGCCGCGATGCTGGTCGGCGTCGCCGGGATCGGCCGGTTGCGCCGTACCGCCGCCGACACGGCCCCGCCGCACGGCCCGGGCGGGTGGCGGGCGCTGGCGGCGAGCCTGCGGGACCGGCAGTTCCGCTGGCTGGTCGGCGCGTACCTGGCCATGTCCACCACCACCCACCTGGTGCTCGCCGGGGTGCCCTACTACGCCGAGTACGAGCTGGGCCGCCCCGGGCTCACGACGGTGCTGGTGGCCGGGTTCGTCGCACCGGCGCTGCTCGTCACGCCGGGCTGGCTGGCGGTGGCGCGGCGGATCGGCAAGCAACGCGCCCTGCTCGCCGCGCAGGCCGCGTTCGCCGCCGGGTCGCTGGTGCTGGCGATCGGCCGCCCCGCCGGGCTGCCGGTGCTGGTGGCCGCCGTGGCGGTGCTCGGGGTGGCGTTCGCCGGCATGCAACTGCTGCCATTCTCGATGCTGCCCGACGTGATCCGCGCGGCCGGCGGCACCGAGCGGGCCGGCACGTACACCGGGGTGTGGACCGCCACCGAGGCCACCGGTGCGGCGCTGGGTCCCTACGCGTACGCGCTGTGCCTCGCCGCCGGCGGGTTCGTGGCCTCGACCGCCGGGCAGAGCGTGACCCAGTCCCCGGCCGCGCTGGACGCGCTGCGCTACGGCTTCGGGTTGCTGCCCGCCGCCGTGATGGTGGTCGCGGTGCTGCTGCAACGCCGCTACACCCTCGACGGCGCGGCCCGCGCGGACGCGGCCCACTAGACTTCGCCCCCGATGGACGCCGAGCCCGCCACCGACACCCGACCCTGCGCCCACTGCGGACGCGACGTGCCGCAGCGCGTCGGCGCGGGCCGCCCGTTCCGCTACTGCCGGGACAACGACGGCGCCTGCCAGCGGGCCGCCCGCAACTCGCGGATGCGTCACCGCAACTCCCCCGGCCTGCCCGGGCAGGTGGCGCGCACCTGGGAGGCGGTGGACCGGCTCGACCAGATCGTGGAGACGCTCACCGAGGCGCTGCACGCCGAACTGTCCCCTGCCGGTGTGGAGCGGCAGCTCGCCGACCTGCGCGCGGAGACCGCCGCGCAGGTCGCCGCCGCGCACGCCGAACGCGACGAGGCCCGCCGTGAGGCCGAGGACGCGACCGCCGCGGCGGCCCGCGACCGGCAGCAGACCCACGCCGCATACGCCGACCGCGACGCCGCCGCCGACCGCGCCGAACGGGCGCAGGCCACCGCGTCCGCCGCCGCCGAGCGGGCCGCCGCCGCGGAGGAAGCCCGCGACGCCGCGCGCGCCGAGGCGGGTGCCGCGCAGGCGCTGCGGGTGCAGGCCGAACGCGACCGCGACGCCGCCCGGCACGAATTGCGCACGGTACGCACCGAACGCGACGCCGAACGCCGCCGCGCGGCCGAGCTGACCGCCGAACGGGACGCCGCCCGGGCCGACGCCGAGCGGGCCACCCGCTCCGCCACCGAGGCCCTGGACCGGGCCGAACAGTCCCGCGCCGAGGCGCAGGCCGCCCAGGCCCGGGCCGGCGAGGCGGAACGCGCGGCCCGGGCCGCCGCCGAACGTGCCGACGCCGAGGCCGCCGCCGCGCGGCAAGCAGTCGCCGAGCGGGACCGCGCCGACGCGGCACGCGCCGACGCCGAGGCGGCACTGGAACGAGCCCACGCCGAGGCTGCCGGTTCCGTCGAGCGCGCCCGTGCCGACGTGGCCGCCGCCGTCGAGCAGGCTGCCGCCCGTACCGCCGAACGGGACGCGCTGGCCGCGGAGCTGGCCGACGCGCGGCGGGCGGCGAGCGCCGCGGAGGCCCGGGCGGCCGACCTGGCCGCGCGGACGGCGGTGATCGAGGCCGACCGGGACGCCGCGCAGCGCCGGGCCGGGCAACTCGCCGACCAGGTCAGCGATCTGGCGACGGCGCTGGCGCGACTCGGTACGCGTACCGGCTGATGCCGCCACGGGCTGGGAACGGGGCAGCGCCACACCCGGGCCGGCGGCGAGGATCGGGGCATGGGAAAGACGTACGAGCGCATCGACGGCCGGCTGCGGGACTTCATCGAGGCGCAGCCGATGTTCTTCGTGGCCACCGCCCCGCTGTCCGGTGACGGCACCGTCAACCTGTCCCCGAAGGGGCTGCGCGGCTGCTTCGCGGTGCTCGACGAGCACACCGTGGCGTACCTCGACTTCGCCGGCAGCAACGCCGAGACCATCGCCCACCTGCGGGAGAACGGCCGGATCACGCTGATGTGGTGCGCGTTCGCCGGCCCGCCGAACATCGTGCGGGTGCACGGCCGAGGCGAGCCGGTGTTCCGCGACGACCCGCGCTGGCCCGGCCTGCTGACCCGCTTCCCGGACATCGACCCGGGCCCGCACGGCCTGCGGGCCATCATCGTGGTGCGCGCCGAGCTGGTCCGCGACACCTGCGGCTACGCGGTGCCGTTCATGACCTACGACGCCGACCGTGACCTGCACGAACGGCGGTTCTCCCGGGAGGACGACGCGTCGCTGAGCGCATACTTCGCCGGCAAGGACCACGTCGCCACCAGCATCGACGGGCTGCCCGGCCTGCCGCTGCCGCTGCCGCCGACCCCGGCGGGCTGAGCGCGGTCAGTGGATGCCGGCCATCAGGTGCCGGATCTGGCGGGTGAACATCACCGCGGCCAGGCCCAGCACCACCGAGGCCAGCCCGAAGGTCAGGAAGTACACCGGCTGGGACCACGTGCCGGCCAGCCGGGCCACCTGGCCGCCGATGGCGTCGCCGACGGCGGTGGCGAGGAACCACAGGCCCAGCATCTGGCTCGCGTACTTCACCGGGGCGAGTTTCGTGGTGGCGGACAGGCCGACCGGGCTCAGGGACAGCTCACCGGCGACCTGGACCGCGTACACCGCGACGAGCCACAGCGGTGAGACCAGGTCGCCGCCGACGGCGGCCTGCGCGGCGGCGGCCATCAGTACGAACGACAGGCCGTTGAGTACCAGGCCGACGGCGAACTTCGTGGGCGTGGACACCCGGTGGCCGAGTTTGAGCCACAGCGCGGCGGCCAGCGGCGCGCCGATGATGATGAGGATCGGATTCACCGACTGCAACCAGGACGCCGGGAACGTGAACCCGCCCACCGACCTGTCGGTCTGGTCGGCGGCGAAGATGTTCAGCACCGACCCGGCCTGGTCGTAGATGAGCCAGAACGAGGCGGCGAACAGGAAGAGCCACACGTACGCCTTCATCCGGCTGCGTTCGGTGTCGCTGATCTCCCGGTCGGTGAGGATCCGCGCGAAGTAGCCGACGGTGACCAGCACCGTCACCACTGTGAGCAGGTTGACCACCGTGTCGACGGTGAACCAGCCGGCCACCAGCAGCACCAGCAGGACGGCGAGCACCACCACCGATGCCACGCCGATGCGGGTCAGCGCGCGCCGCCGGTCGGCGCCCAGCAGCGGGTCCGCCGGACGCGCGCCGGCGTCACCGAGGTTGCGGCGGCCCAGCACGTACTGGAGCACGCCGAAGGTCATGCCGACCGCGGCGGCGCCGAACCCCAGATGCCAGTTGATCTTCTCGCCGAGGAAGCCGGTGATCAGTGGCGCGATGAACGCGCCCAGGTTGATGCCCATGTAGAAGATGGAGAACCCGGCGTCGCGGCGCGGCGAGTCCCGTTCGTACAGGTCACCGACCATGGTGGAGATGTTCGGTTTGAGCAGGCCGGTGCCGAGCACGATCAGCGCCATGCCGGCGAACACGCTCCACCCGGCAGGGATCGCCATCACGTAGTGACCGGCGGCGATCACCACGCCGCCCCACAGCACGCTGCGCCGCGCGCCGATCAGCCGGTCGGCGACCCAGCCGCCGGGCAGCGCCATCAGGTAGACCATGGCGTTGTAGGTGCCGTACACCGCGTTGGCGCTGGACTCGCCGAGGTCCAGTCCGCCGTCGGCGACCGCAGCGGTCAGGTACAGCACGAGGATCGCCCGCATGCCGTAGAAGCTGAACCGCTCCCACATCTCGGTGAGGAAGAGCGTGGACAGCGCGCGGGGGTGACCGAAGAAGGTCTTCCCGGCTGGTGGTCGGGCCCCGACCGGCGCGTCACTGCTCATCGTCACCTCCGGCACGCAAACAGGTGGGTAACATCCCCGTTGACAGGCGAAACACTCCACCGATTCGGCCCGGCCGGGGACGACCCCGCCGGGCAGCTGTCATGGCCGGTTACCCTTGACACTCCCGACCCGCGTACGGCCCTGCCGCGTGGGCCGGGAATGGGCGAGCGGTGACCGGCCGTTACACCTGAAGACCAGCACCACGAACGAGGGGAAGTCGATCATGGGCGAGCGCATGCTGCGCGGTAGCCGGCTGGGAGCGGTCAGCTACGAGTCCGACCGCAACACGGAGCTCGCGCCGCGCCAGACCCGCGAGTACCTCTGCGCCAAGGGCCACCAGTTCGAGGTGCCGTTCGCCGTCGACGCCGAGGTCCCGACGACCTGGGAGTGCAAGTTCGACGGCAGCGTCGCCCGCCTGGTCGACGGCACCGAGCCGGAGCAGAAGAAGGCCAAGCCGCCGCGTACCCACTGGGACATGCTGCTGGAGCGGCGCTCGATCGCCGAGCTGGAGGACATCCTCGCCGAGCGGCTCCAGGAGGTCCGGACCCGCCGCGGTCGTGCCTGACCGTCCGTAACGCGCCGAAACGCCCCCGGGATCACCCGGGGGCGTTGTCGTTGCCCGGGCGAAGCCCCGCCAGTTCGGGGAGGTGGCGGTATCGCACGCGCTCTGATGCCGCCACCTCCCCGAACTGGTGTCGATCAAGCGAGCGGGGTGGCGGGGCGCACGTCAGCGGTCGACGATCTCGCCCTCGATGGCCTTGCCCGGGTCGGTGACCGGCTGCGGCGACGGCACGGGACCAGGCGACGGGGCCGGAGCGGGCTCCGGGGTCGGCTGCGGCGCACCCCGGTACACACGCACCCGGCGCGGCCCGAACAGGTCACCGGCGACCATCGACGACACCCGCCGCTCGGTGGCCCGGCGCACCCCGCCACCGGCCAGCCGGCGCAGCGGCGGGACCAGCAACAGCAGGCCCACCACGCCGCTGACCAGGCCCGGCATAGCCAGCAGCAGCGCACCCAGCAGACCGACGAGGCCGTCTGTCACCTCGGCACCCGGCGGCCGGCCGGCCTGCGCCGCCGCGCGGAAACCGCGCCACGCCCGCATGCCCTCGCGGCGCAGCAGCACCAGCCCCAGCAGGGACGCCCCGAACACCAGCAGCACCGCCGCGCCGAACCCGACGGCCCGGCCGACCAGCACGAAAACGGTCAGCTCCAGCAGCGCGAACAGCAGCAGGGCCGGTGGTACGTACTTCAGTCCTCGGCGCATCTCACCTCATCAGCCCGGGGTCATCACGCCCCTCAAGCATGACACGCCCTCGCTCAAGGCCAGCGCGCGAGCGCGTCCGGGCGGGCAGGAGCGGTCGCCAGGCGGTCCCGCACCCCCCAGCGGGTGACCCGCCACAACGCCTCCGCCACGATCAGCGGGCTCATCTTGCTGTCGCCGTGTTCCCGCTCGGCGAACGTGATCGGCACCTCCACGATCCGGACCCCGGCGCGGTGCGCCAGCCGCGACAGCTCCACCTGGAACGCGTACCCCTGGGACCGCACCGAATCCAGGTCGATCGCGTCCAGCGCACTGGACCGGTACACCCGGTAGCCGCCGGTGGCGTCGCTGACCGGCATGCCCAGCGCCAGCCGCGCGTACAGGTTGCCGACCCGGGACAGCAGCAGCCGCCGCCACGGCCAGTTCAGCACCCGCGCGCCGCGCGTCCACCGGGAGCCGATCACCACGTCGGCGTCGCGGGCGGCGTGCAGCAGCGCCGGCAGATCCTCCGGGGCGTGCGAGCCGTCGGCGTCCATCTCCACCACCGCGTCGTAGCCGCGGGAGCGCGCCCAGGCGAACCCGGCCAGGTAGGCCGCGCCGAGTCCTTCCTTGCCGGCCCGGTGCAGCACGTGCACCCCGGGGTCGCCGTCGGCGATCGTGTCGGCGATCGCGCCGGTGCCGTCGGGGCTGTTGTCGTCGGCGACGAGGACGTCCACCGCCGGTGCCGCCTCGCGTACCCGGGCGACGATGCGCCCGACGTTGTCGGCCTCGTTGTAGGTGGGGATGACCACCAGGACCCGCCCCACCCCGGGATGGCCGACCGTCCGCCTGTCGGCTGCCACGCCCACCGTCGCACCGCCTCTCGTCGGCTCAGCCGGGAGCGACCTCCCGGCGGCGGCGCAGCACGGCCGCGCCGGCCAGGGCCGCGACCGCCAGCGCCGTCAGCGCCACCTCCGGCCACACCCCGGCCGTGGTCGCCGGGGTACGCCCGTCACCGAGTTCCATCTGCCGCACCACCACCGCGGCGGTGTTGAACCCGGTCGCACCGTCTACCCGCCCGTCCGGGGAAACGAACCCGGACACACCGACAGTGGATGCCATCAACGCGGCCCGGCCGTGCTCCACGGCCCGCAGCCGCACCATCGCCAGCTGCTGGCGGGCCTCGGCCACGTCGAACGTGGCGTTGTTCGTCTGCACCACCAGCAGCTGCGCGCCGCCGGTGACGGTGTCCCGGACGATGCCGTCGTAGGCGACCTCGAAGCAGATCACGTCGCCGAGCACGGCCGGGCCGGTGTTCAGCACGCCGGGACGGTCACCGGCTACGAAATCGGACCGGACCCGGTCGACCTGGGAGCTGACCTTGCGGGCGATGGAGCGCAGCGGCACGTACTCGGCGAACGGCACCGGATGCCGCTTCGTGTACACCTGGTCCAGATCCGGGCCGGTGCCCGGCCGCCACAGCAGCCCCGCGTTGCGCACCTCACCCGGCCCGGGCCCGACCAGCACCGCGCCGACCAGGATCGGCGCGCCGATCGCGTCGGCGGCCTGGGAGATCCGCTCCCCCGCGCCCGGGTTGCGCAGCGGGTCGATGTCGCTGGAGTTCTCCGGCCACACCACCACGTCCGGACGGTCCTGGCCGCCCTCGGCGACCCGCCGCGCCAGCTCCAGCGTCGCGTCGACGTGGTTGTTCAGCACCGCCTGCCGCTGGGCGTTGAAGTCCAGCCCGAGGCGCGGCACGTTGCCCTGCACGATCGCGACGGTGACGGTGTCGCCCGCGCCGCGTACCCCGGTCGGCACGGCCGTGCCGGCGGCGAGCAGCGCCACCAGCGCGGCGGTGAGCCCGGCGACCGGCCGCCACTGCCCGGGCGCACGCCGCCAGTCCCGCCACGCGGCGGTGACCAGCAGCCCACCGGCGACCGCGACGGCGAACGTGACCAGCGGAGCGCCGCCGAGCGCGGCGAGTTTCAGCAGCGGCGACGTGTCCTGGCTGAACGCGAGCCGGCCCCACGGGAACCCGCCGAACGGGGTGCGGTCACGCAGCGCCTCCTGCCCCACCCACAGCACACCGGTGAGCAGCGGCCACGACGCCCGGTGCCGGTCGGCCAGCGGCGACACCCAGGCGGTGGCGGCGCCCAGCAGCGCCAGATAGGCGGCCTGCAGCAGCGACAGCAGAGCCCACGGCAGGTAGCCGGTGTGCAGGTTCGTCCACTCCAGCAGCGGCGCGAACAGCGCCACCCCGGTCAGGAAGCCCAGTCCCGCGCCGGCGCGCAGCCGGCGCCGGTGCGCCGCGGCGGCCAGCAACGCCACCCCGACCGGCGCGAGCGGCCACATCCCGTACGGTGGGAACGCCAGCAGCAGCGCCAGCCCGGCCAGCACGGCGGCCGGCACGGCGAGCGTCAGCGGCAGGGGACGCGCCCCCTCGGCGATGGTGCGCGACTGCTCCTGCTCCAGCGTCGTCACCGGCTTCTCCCCACGGTCACGGGCCGAAGGCTACCCGCCCGTACCGGTCGTCGGCCCGCACCCCTGTGCCACCGATCGGACAACAGCGCCGCGTCGGGCGGGGCCCGCTGCCATGCTCGGCAGCATGAGCGTTGAGCGGGGACGGGGCCGTGTCCTGCCGACCGCGCCCGGCTCGCGCGTCACCCGGGTGGAGTTGTTCTACGACCTCGTGTTCGTGTTCGCGTTCCTGAACGTCACCAACGTCCTCTCCGAAACCCTGAGCGGCAGGTCGTTGCTGGCCGGGCTGGCATTGCTGTTGCTGCTGTGGTGGTGCTGGGTGTCCTTCGCCGCCCTGGGCAACGTCGTCCGCACCGACCAGGGGGTGATGCCGCTTGTCGGCGCGGTGACGGTGGCCGCGCTGTTCGTGCTGACGCTGAGCACACCGTCGGCGTTCGCCGAGGAGCCGGCGCAGCAGCAGTCCGGTCCGCCCGGTCTGGTCTTGTTCGCCTGCTGCTACCTCATCATCCGGGCGGCCCAGGTGCTGGTGTTCCTGGCCCGCAGCAGCCGCCGCGGACGGACCGCCCTGCGCCTCGGTCTCCCACCGCTGACCAGCGTGGCGTTGATCCTCTCCACCAAGGCCCTGCCCGAGTCACCCCAGCAGCCCTGGGGGAGGTGGCTGCCGCTGGCGCTGTGGCTGGCCGCGGTCTGCATCGAGTACACCTCCGGGGGACTCGCCCCCAGCGCCGGGCTGACAGTCGTGTCCGCCGCCCACTGGGCCGAGCGGTACGCGCTGATCCTGCTCATCGCGCTCGGCGAGTCGATCATTTCGCTCGGGCTGGGACCGAAGCTGAGCGCCGGCTTGCCGGCCACGTGGCCGGTGATCGTGGCGTCGGTGCTCGGCGTCACCATCATCGCGTCCCTGTGGTGGCTGTACTTCGACACTCTGGCACCCGCGCTGGAGCAGCGGCTGCATCGCACCCGCGACGTCCGGGCACGGGCGGCGCTCGCCCGCGACGCCTACGCCTACCTGCACCTGCCGCTGATCACCGGGATCATCCTGTTCGCCCTCGGGCTCAAGCGCTACCTCACCGTCATCTCCCACCCGCACGGCGATCCCTGGTGGGAACACGCCGCCGAGCTGGACAGCCGGGTGCTGTTCGCCGGGGTGGTCATCTACATGTTGGGACTGCTGGCGCTGGCGGTGCGGGCGACCGGCCGGATTCCGGCGGTCGCCACCGGTGTGGTGCTCGTGCTGGCGGTGGGGCTGCCGTGGGCGGGCCGGCTGCCGGTGGTGGCCGCTCTGGCGATCCTGGCGGCGGTCAGCGTCTTCCTGGTGCTGTTCGGTCTGCGCGCGGGTGATCCCTGGCGTCGTCAGGTGCGCCGGACCGCGTTGGACGAGCAGGTCGCCGCCGAGCGGGAGCAGTCCGAATGGCGTCGGCGTCACCTGTGACCGGCGGGTGGGGAGTGTGGGCGGTGCCGGCGACAGGCGACAATCGGGCGCATGCGGTTCGGTGTGCTCGGCGCGACCCAGGCGTACGCGGCCGACGGCAGCGTGCTGCCCGTCGCCGGTGGGCGGCTGCGCGCGCTGCTGGTGCTGCTGCTGCTCGACGCGGACCGCACCGTGGCGCCGCAGCGCCTCGTCGACGGCGTGTACGGCGACCGGCCGCCCGAACAGGCCGCGAACGCCCTCCAGTCGCAGGTGTCGCGGCTGCGGCGGCTGCTGCCGGACGCGCACATCGAGTTCGGTCCGGCCGGCTACCGGCTGGCGGTCGACCCGCAGCGCGTCGACGTGCACCGGTTCACCGGGCTGGCCGCGGCCGGGCGGGCGGCGCTCGCCGCCGGTGATCCGGCCGGCGCGGCGGCCCTGCTGCGTGACGCGCTCGGGCTGTGGCGCGGCGAACCCCTCGCGGACGTGACCGGCGCGCCGTTCGCCGACGCCGAGGCGGCCCGGCTGCGGCAGGCGCGGCTGGCCGCGGTCGAGGACCGGGTCGAGGCGGAGCTGGCGCTGGCGCCGGCCGGGGCGCCGCTGATCGCCGAGCTGCGGGACCTGGTGGCGGCGCATCCGCTGCGGGAACGGCTGTACGGGCAGCTGATGCGGGCCCTGCACGGTGCCGGCCGCCGCGCCGAGGCACTCGCCGTCTACGCCGATGCCCGCCGGGTGCTGGCCGAGGAACTGGGCACCGACCCGTCGGCGGAACTGGCCGCCCTGCACACGGCGCTGCTGCGCGACGAGCCCGCGCCGGCCGTCCGGCTGCCCAGCCCGCTCACCAGCTTCGTCGGCCGGGAACCGGAGCTACGGCGGGTGCACGAACTGCTCGGCGCGGCGCGGCTGGTCACCCTGCACGGCCCGGGCGGCGCCGGCAAGACCCGCCTGGCCACCACCGTCGCGTCCGGCCGCGACGGGCCGGTGTGCCTGGTGGAGCTGGCCGCCGTGGCCACCGGCGCGCCGGTCGCGCCCGCGGTGCTGGCCGCGCTGGACCTGCGCGACGCCGCCCTGCGCACCCCCGGCGGCCCCGCCGACCTGACCGGCCGGCTGGTGGCGGCGCTGGCCGACCGGCGGCTGCTGCTGGTGCTGGACAACTGCGAGCACGTGATCGACGACGCGGCCCGGCTGGCCGGCCGGCTGCTCGCCGCCGCGCCCGGACTGCGGGTGCTCGCCACCAGCCGGGAACCGCTGGGCCTCACCGGCGAGGCGTTGTGCCCGGTCGGTGGGCTGCCCGCCCCGGACGGGCCGGCCGCGCCGCAGGCGGCTGCCGCGTACCCGGCGGTGCGGCTGTTCACCGACCGCGCCGCCGACGTGTCGCCCGGGTTCACCCTCGACGACGCCACCACCCCGGCGGTGCTGCGGATCTGCCGTACCCTCGACGGGCTGCCGCTGGCCCTGGAGCTGGCCGCGGCGCGGCTGCGGGCCCTGCCGGTGACGCAGGTCGCGGCCCGGCTCGACGACCGGTTCCGGCTGCTGCGCCGCGGCGACCGCACCGCGGCGCCCCGCCACCGCACGCTGGAGGCGGTCGTCGGGTGGAGCTGGGACCTGCTCGACGAGCCGGAGCGGCGGCTGGCCGCCCGGATGAGCGTGTTCGCCGGCGCCGCCGACCTGGCCGCCGTGCAGGCGGTGTGCGCGCCGGACGCCGGTGACGTCCTGGACGTGCTTACCGGCCTGGTGGACAAGTCGCTGGTGGAGGCCACCGGCGGGCGCTACCGGATGCTGGAGACGATCCGCGAGTTCGCGGCGGCCCGGCTGGCCGAGCACGGCGACACCGGGCGGGTGCGCGACGCGCATGCCGCGTACTTCCTGGATCTGGCACAGGCCGGCGACGCGGCGCTGCGCGGCGGTGGTCAGGAGCGGTGGCTGCGCCGCCTCGACGCCGCCCGCGACGACCTGCACGCGGCGCTGCGGCACGCGGACACCGCGACCGGGTTGCGGCTGGTCGCGGCGCTGGCGTTCTACTGGTGGCTGCGGGGCCTGCGCGGGGAGGGCGCGGCGCTGGCCCGGCGGCTGGTCGACCGGCTCGGCGGCCCGCCCGACGGCCTGGCCGAGGAGTACGCGCTGGCCCTGCTGGTCGCCACGCTCGCCGGCGGCGGCGAGCGCGGCGACGTGGACGTCGCGTCGCGGATCCTGTGGACCCTGGCTCGGCCGCCCCGGCATCCGTTCCTGCTCTACCTGTCCGGCATGGCCAGCGGCCCGCCGTCGCCGCAGGACGCGGCGGCGCTGCACGAGCAGGCCGTCCGGGACCGGCTGCTCGGCGCCGACCCGTGGAGCCGGGCGCTGGGCCTGCTGGGCACCGCGATGGTCAGCCTGCTGCACGGCCGTCACGCCCAGGCCCACGCCGACCTGGACGGCGCGCTCGCCGGTTTCCGGGCCCTCGACGACCGCTGGGGCATGATCGTGACGCTGTCCACCCACGCCGAGGCGGCCTACCGCACCGGTGACGTGGCGTCGGCGGCCGCGCCGATGGCGGAGGCGCTGGAGCTGGCCGAGCAGCTCGGCTCCACGCTGGACCTGGCGGAACTGCTGCGGACCCGCGCCGACGGGCGGCTCGCCGCCGGTGACCTGACCGGCGCGGCCGAGGACTTCCGGCGGGTGCGGCGCATCGCCGGGCCGGCCGGCGCGCCGGAGCTGGTCGCCGCCGCGTACCTGGGGCTCGGCGAGATCGCCCGCCGTGACGGCGACCCGCAGCGGGCGCGGACGTTGTGCGAGCGGGCGGTCGCGGAGTGCCCGTCGGGCTGGTTCGGCGCCGATGTGGTGCGGCTCGCGGCGCTGGTGACGCTCGGGCAGCTCGCCGACGCCACCGGCGACCCGGCCGGGGCCCGCGCCCACTACCGGCAGGTCCTCACCGCCGGTGTCGGGGTGTGGGACGTGCCGGTGGTGGCCGCCGCCGCGGACGGGCTGGCCGGGCCGCTGCTGCGCGACGGCGATCCCGAGTCGGCGGCCCGGCTGCTGGGCGCGGCGGCGGCGCTGCTGGCCGGCACCGGCGCGGCCGACGCCCCGGCCGGCACACCCACCGCCGCCGAGCTGCGGGAACACCTGGGTGAGGCGGCGTTCGCCACCGCGTACGCCCGGGGTGCGGACCTGCCCCGGCAGCGGGCGCTGGCACTGGTCGACGGGCGCTGACCGGCGCGGCGCCGCCCGGTGCGCGCGCGGTACGCGCCCGGTCAGCGCCGCCGGTGACGCTGACCGCCATGACCGACGACGCGACGGCCGTACTGGCCGACGGGATACGAAAAACGTACGGACGCACCACCGCGCTGGACGGCTTCGACCTGGCCGTGCCGGCCGGCACCGTGTACGGCGTGCTCGGCCCGAACGGGGCGGGCAAGACCACGGCGGTGCGGATCCTCACCACGCTGCTGCGTTTCGACGCCGGCCGGGCCCGGGTGGCCGGGCATGACGTCGCCGCCGAACCGGACCGGGTTCGTGAGGCGATCAGCCTGACCGGGCAGTACGCGGCGGTCGACGAGGTGCTCAGCGGACGGCAGAACCTGGTGCTGTTCGGGCGGCTGCGCCGGCTGTCCGCGCGCCGGGCCCGCGGCCGCGCCGACGAGCTGCTGGACCGGTTCGGCCTGACCGAGGCCGCCGACCGGTCGGCCGGCGGCTACTCCGGTGGGATGCGCCGCCGCCTGGACCTGGCGGCCAGCCTGGTGGTGCCGCCGCGGGTGCTGTTCCTCGACGAGCCGACCACCGGCCTGGACCCGCGCAGCCGCAACGGCCTGTGGACGGCGGTGCGGGAACTGGTCGACGACGGCACCACCGTGCTGCTGACCACCCAGTACCTGCAGGAGGCCGACCATCTCGCCGACCGGGTGTGCGTCATCGACTCCGGCCGGGTCGTGGCCGAGGGCACCCCGGAGCGGTTGAAGGCCCGCATCGGCGCCGACCGGCTGGAACTGGTGGTCCGCGACGCGGCGGACCTGCCCGCGGCGGCAGCCGTCGTGGAACGCGCCACCGGCACGACCGCGACTGTTGACGTCGAGCTGCGGCGCGTGGACGCGCCGGTGGCCGACCGGATCGCCGTGCTCACCGCCGTGCTGCGGGCCCTCGACGACGCCGGGATCGCCGTGGACGACGTCCTGGTCCGCCGTCCCACACTGGACGAGGCGTTCCTGCGGCTCACCGGCGGCCACGCAGACGCACAGCGGGTGGGGGTGGCGTCGTGAGGGCGCTGACCGACGGATGGCTGATGGCCGGGCGGAACATGCGGCACGTGGTCCGCGCCCCCGAGGAGATCATCATCTACTTCAGCCTGCCGATCATGTTCGTGCTGGTGTTCGGCTACGTGTTCGGCAGCGGCATGTCCGTGCCGGGCGACGGCAGCTACCGGGAGTTCCTGCTGCCGGGCGTGTTCGTCATGACGATGCTCTACGGGCTCGGCGCGACCGCGTCGGCGATCGCGGCCGACGCCGGCCGGGGCGTGGTGGACCGGTTCCGGTCCCTGCCGATGGCCCGTTCGGCGCTGCTGTCGGGCCGCGCCGGCGCCGACCTGGTACGGGCCTGCCTGGAGATGACCACGCTGGTGGTGTGCGGGCTGCTGGTCGGCTGGCAGTGGCGCGAGGGCGCCGGCCCGGCACTGGCCGCGGTGGCGCTGATCCTGCTGCTGCGCGTCGCGATGACCTGGGTGGGAATCCTGTTCGGGCTGCTCGTGCCGAACCCGGACACGGTAGCGGTGGTGGTGTTCCCGCTGGCGTTCCCGCTGACCGCCCTGTCCAACGTGTTCGTCGCGCCGGAGCTGATGCCGGACTGGTTGGGCGCGATCGCCGCCTGGAACCCGCTGTCGGCCACGGTGGCGGCGGCCCGGGACCTGTTCGGCAACCCGGGCCTGAGCGGCGACTCATGGCCGGCCCGGCACGCGCTGGAACTGGCGATCGCCTGGCCGCTGGCGCTGATCGCGGTGGCCGCCCCCGCGGCGGTGCGCCGCTACCGGCGGCTGGGCCGCTGACACGGGGACCATCGGGGGGATGAAATCGGGGCGCGGCCGAAGCCGCGCCCCGATGCTCCCAGGCCCTTCCCGGCCGGTGGGGCGAAGACGATCGGCGCCGACCTTCGGACCGACCCGACGTGGACTGGCTGCCCCCGCCTGGCCGTTGTCTACTGGCCGTGCCTCTCATCCTGCCCGTACACCGGTAACCGCGGCCGGTTCGCGCCGCCCCGCCGACCCCCGCCCGCTGGACCTGGCCGCCGCAACCTTCCGGTCGCTCGGCCAGCGGACGAAGGGACGAAGCGAACAACAGCCGCTTCCCGTGGTAGGACTCAAAGACGGTACGGCGTAGACCCCCGCCGCTGTCAACCCACCCGGGCCTGTCGTGTGTTGCGACACGGCGTGTCGCGTCGGCGCGTCTCGATTCGTGAGGCCGGTTCAGGCGCCGAGGTGGTGCCGCAGCATGGCCGCCGCCGCACCCGGATGGTCGTCGGCGAGCAGCCCCGCGGCGGCCAGCACGTAGTCCACGTCGACGACCGGGCGGGCCGCCCGCGGCAACGCCCACCCGCCGGCGTGGTCGGTGAGCACCGCGTCGAGCACCGCCGCTGCGTCGCCCGGGTCGGCGTGCCGCAGCACCCCGCCGGAACCGACGAGCAGCTTCACCTCCCGCAGGTCCCGCCCGGCCCGCTCCCCCGTCGCCGCACCACGCGCGTGCCGCCGCAACGCCACAGTCGCGGCGAGGGCCGCGATGCGCCGGTCCACGGCCCGCTCACCGTCACCGGCGGGCAGGAACCCCGGGTCGGCGGCCCGTACCGCCGCCGCGACCGTCAGCTGCGCCTCCTCGGCCGCGTCCAGCAGCCGCTCCTCGGCCGCGGCGCGCACCACACCCGGCGCGCTCCACCGCATGCCCAGATCCCCCTCGACGGTGCGGGCCCGCCACAGCGTCCCGGCGACCTCCTGACTGGGGCCGCTGTCCCGCTCGTCGGGCGTGAGCACCGAGTACACGTCGGTGGTCGCCCCACCCACGTCCACCACCGCGAGGTCACCGCCGAGCGTGCCGGCGAGGACCTCCACGCCGGTGAGCACCGCGTCGGGGGTGGCGGCGCGGACCAGCCGCGCGAACCGGGTACCCCGGGACAGCTTCTTGCCGCCGATGACGTGCCGCAGGAACACCTCCCGGATCGCCGCCCGCGCCGACGTCGGCTCCAGCACCCCGATGCGGGGCAGCACGTTGTCCGCCACCGTCACCGGCACCCCCGCACCGGCCAGCAGCGCGTGCAGCTCGTCGCGCACGTCGGCGTTGCCCGCCAGGACCACCGGCACCCGCAAGCGGGCCTTCCCCAGCCGCGTCGCGTTGTGCGTCACCGTCTCGGCGTCCCCGCCGTCGGTGCCGCCCACCAGCAGCACCACGTCCGGGCGGGCCGCCCGCAACGCCGCCACGTCCGCCCCGGCGAGCCGACCCGCGGCCACGTGCACCACGTTCGCGCCCGCCGACAGACCGACCCGCCGGCCCGCCTGAGCGGTCACGAGCGGCTCGTAACCCACCACCGCCAGGCGCAGCCCACCCCCGGCCGACGAACACACGTACCAGGGAACCTCAGCGACCCCGGCCGACGCGGTGGCCGCGCCGACCGCGGCGTCCAGGCCGTGCAGGACGTCAGTGCCCACCGTGGTGGGCGCCGACGCCGCCGCGACCAGCCGGCCGCCGTCGAGGTCCACCACCGCGGCCTTCGTGTACGTCGACCCGACATCGGCGCACACGACGCTCCTCGGGCTCACGCCGGACTTGGCACGACCACCGTGCCGGTCGCGGTGACCGCCACGATCGGCTCGTCGAGCACCTCGGCGGCCGACTCGCCCCTGTCCGGGCGGCCCCGGCACACCACGGTCGCGGCGAAGTCGATGGTGCGGCTGCGGGTGCCCACCCGGGTCACCGTCGCCGTCACCTCCAGCACGTCACCGGCCCTCATCGGCGCCCGGAACTGCACGTCGGCGTACGAGGCGAACAACCCCTCGTCGCCGTCGGTGCGGATGCACACCTCGGTCGCCACGTCCCCGAACAACCCCAGCGCGTACGCCCCGTCGACCAGGTTGCCCGCGTAGTGGGCGTGGGAGTACGGCACATACCGGCGGTGGGTGACTGTCAGACCGACACGCGGATCGCTCATGCGACGTTCGCCTTCCTGGAGGTGATCAAAGCGTGGACGAGGTAACTGGCGACCTCACCCGGGGTGGTGCCACGGCCGAAGATCCGGTCCACGCCCAGCTCACCGGTCATCGTCTCGTCGAACCGCGGCCCGCCGACGATCAGCAGCGGCCGCCGCCCGGCCGGCATCGCCTCCCGGAACGCCGCCGACATCTCCCGCGTGTTGTGCAGGTGCGCGTCGCGCTGCGTCACCACCTGCGACACGAGCACCGCGTCGGCGCGTTCCCGCCGGGCCGCCTCGACCAGCTCCGGCACGCTCACCTGCGCGCCCAGATTCGTGACCTTCAGCTCCCGGTAGTACTCCAGGCCCTTCTCGCCGGCGATGCCCTTGACGTTGAGGATCGCGTCGATGCCCACGGTGTGCGCGTCGGTGCCGATGCAGGCGCCCACCACCGACAGCTTGCGGCGCAACTGCCGCTTCACCACCGCGTTGACCTCCTTGGCCGACAGCAGCGGATAGTCGCGCTCCACCACCTGCACCTTCGCCAGGTCCACCAGGTGGTTCACCCGCCCGTACACCACGAAGAACGTGAACCCGTCACCGATCGGCTTGGCGTGCACCAGCATCGCCGGGTCCATGCCCATCTTGTTTGCCAGCTGCACCGCCGCGCCCTCGGCCCGCTTGTCGTGCGGCACCGGCAACGTGAACGACACCTGCACCATGCCGTCACCGGTGGTGTCCCCGTACGGCCGCACGACCGTCTTCTCGCTCATGAGGGTTGCTCCAGGATCTCCGTGGCCGGGTTGTAGTAGTCCGCCTCGTGCCGCGCCACCCCGGACAGGCCCTTCCCGCGGTCCGCCGGCCGCTTCATGATCCCGAACGTGCCCTCGGCGATCGCCGTCAGCAACGACTGGTCCCCGATGCGCTCCAGCAGGTCCACCGCCTCACCGAGCACCCGGTGCGCCCGCTCCTGGATGAACCCGCCCGGCGCCGGCACGAAGTCCTCGTGCAACCCGCCCGCCGCGCCCAGCACGTACCGCACGTTCTGCAGGGCGATGTCCCGGTCCGACAACCACGGCGTCACCACCGCCTCGGTCATCATCCCCACCAGCAGAATCCCCTGCCCGGTCATCGTGCCCACCAGGTTGAAGAACCCGTCCAGCAGGTTGCCCCGGAACACGTCCCCGGTCATGTGCTTCGTCGGCGGCATCCACTTCAACGGCGCGTCCGGGAACAACTCCCGCGCCAGCAACGCGTGCGCCAGCTCCAACCGGAACGACTCCGGCACATCCGGGTTGATCTCGAACGCGTGCCCCAGCCCCAGCTGCCAGTCCGCCAGCCCCGCCTCGTGCGCGAAGAACTCGTTCAGCAACTGCGACACCGTCACCGTGTGCGCCTCGTCCACCGCATCAGCGGTGGTCAGGTAGTTGTCCTCACCGGTGTTGATGATGATCCCCGCCCGCGCGTGCACCTGCCGCGAGAACCGCTGGTCCACGAACGTACGGATCGGGTTGATGTCACGGAACAGGATCCCGTACATCGAGTCGTTGAGCATCATGTCCAGACGCTCCAACCCGGCCAGCGTCGCCATCTCCGGCATGCACAGACCCGACGCGTAGTTCGTCAGCCGCACGTACCGGCCCAGTTCCCGCGACGACTCGTCCAGCGCCGCCCGCATCAACCGGAAGTTCTCCTGCGTCGCGTACGTGCCGGCGAACCCCTCCCGGGTCGCCCCCTCCGGCACGTAGTCCAGCAGCGACTGCCCCGTCGACCGGATCACCGCGATCACGTCCGCGCCGGCCCGCGCCGCCGCCTGCGCCTGCGGAATGTCCTCATAGATGTCACCCGTCGCCACGATCAGGTAGATCCACGGCCGCCGCGCCGGATCCCCGAACCGCTTGACGAGGCGGTCCCGCTCCGCGCGCCGCCGGTCGATACTGCGGATCCCCGCCGCGACCGCCTTACGCGACGCCCGCCGCGCAGCCGTCGCCGCCTTCCCCGACGGCTGCGCGAACCGCACCGACCCGGCCGCCGCCTTCTGCGCCAGCAACGTCACATCCGTGACGCCCTCACGCGCCAGCGCGTCGAACACCGGCGCCGCCACCCCGTGCCCCAGCCCCACGTCCGCGACCACCGCGTCCACGAGCCGGTTCACCCACGGAATACCGTCCGGGTCCGCGCCGGTCACCCCGGCCAGCCGCAGCACCGCCCGCTCCACCGACACCGTGGTGTGACTACGCGCCAGATCCACCACCGGCTGCCCGGCGCGGCGCGCCAACTCCCGCGCCCGCGCCACCAGCGCCGGATCCAGCCCAAGCTTCCCTGTCACGAAGACCCTTCCTGATAGATCACGTCACCGCGCAACACAGTGGCCCGGCACACCGGCAGCGGCGTCGGATCGTCCGCGCCCCGCAACTCCGGATCCTCGGCCAGCACCACCGGCAGCCCCCGCTCGACGCCCGCCGGGGTGTCCCACACCGCGAACGTCGCCGGCGCCCCCAACGCCAGCACACCCTCGTTGTCCAGGTGCACCGCCCGCCAGCCGCCGCGCGTGTGCGCCGCGAACGCCGCCCGCACACTCATCCGCTGCGCCGGGTTGTGATGCGCCGCCGCCGCCCGCACCGACCCCCACGGATCCAGCGGCGTCACCGGCGCATCCGACCCGAACGCAAGCGCCACCCCGACGCCGTGCATCGCACCCATCGGATTCGACTCCAGCGACCGCGCCAACCCCAGCCGCGACTCGTACATCCGGCCCGCGCCGCCCCACAACCTGTCGAACGCCGGCTGCATCGACGCCACGATCCCGTACTCCACGAACCCGGCGATCAACGCCTTGCTCATGATCTCCGCGTGCTCCACCCGGTGCCGGGCCGCCCGCAACCGGTCCACACCCAGCGACCGCGCCGCCAGCCCGAACCCCGCGAGCACCGTCCCGATCGCCGCGTCCCCGATCGCGTGGAACCCGCCCTGCAACCCGTGCGCCGCACAATCAAGCAGATGATCACGCACCTGCTCCGCCGACACGTACCCGTGCCCGCACGCCCCCGCCTCACCGTCCAGGTACGCCGCCGACACGTGCGCCGTCCGCGACCCCAGCGCCCCGTCGGCGAACAGGTCACCACCCGCGCC
Source organism: Micromonospora sp. ANENR4 (assembly GCF_015354395.1). Taxonomy (NCBI): domain Bacteria; kingdom Bacillati; phylum Actinomycetota; class Actinomycetes; order Micromonosporales; family Micromonosporaceae; genus Micromonospora; species Micromonospora sp. ANENR4. The sequence goes on along the minus strand of NZ_JADKYQ010000014.1, from coordinate 134,125 downwards.
CACCGCGCCCAACTCCCGGGCCTTCGCCGCACCCAGTAGCTCACCCCAGTACCCGTACACCTCCGGCACCCCCGCCCCCGAGATCGCCAGCAGCCCGGTGAAGTCCTCCTCGTCGGAGATGTCCGGACCACCGCACTCGTGCACCGCCGCGATACCCAGCGACGCCGCGTGCTCCAGGGCCCGCCGCTGCGCCGCCACCCGCTGCGCCCGCGTCACCGACGCGAACGCCGCCGCCCGCACCACGTGATGCGCGTCGCGCCGCAGCCACCCCGACGCCTCGTACCCGGCCGCCGACACCACCTGCGGGCACGCAGCCAGCAGCGCCGCCGACACCAGCGCCGAATGGATCGACGCCTGCGACAGATACACCCGCCGCCCACCGGCCGCCCGGTCCAGCGCCGCGGCGTCCGGCAACGTCGCGTCCGCCCAGCCCGACTCGTCCCAGCCGTGCCCCAGCACCACCGCGTCACCCGGCAGGCCCGCCGCGAACGCCGACACCGCCTCCAGCAGCCCATCCGCCGACCGCACCGCCGACAGATCCAGCCCCGACAACGCCAACCCGGTGTCGGTCGCGTGCACGTGCGCGTCAACGAACGCCGGCGTCACCAACGCACCGCCCAGCTCCACCACCCGGTCCGCCCGCGGCGCCTCCGCGTCGGTTCCCAACCAGGCGATCCGCCCGTCCCGTACCAGCAGCGCCGTCGCGCTCGGGTCGGCCGGACAGTGCAGCACTCCGCCGCGATACAGCGTCGAGGGGTTCGTCATGGTCTCAGTCTGCCGTCAGACGCGCCTCGAACAGGCCGCGCACCCCCGGCTCGGCCCGCAACAGATCCAGCGCCAGCGCCGCGTGTCCCGGCACGTACCCGTTGCCCACCAGCATCGTCACGTCCGCCGCCAGGCCCTCCGCACCAAGCGCCGCCGCCGCGAAGCTCGTCGCCATCGAGAAGAAGATCACCGTACCGCCGTCCGCCGTGGCCAGCACCGCGCCGTGCTCACACCCCGGCACGTCCACGCACACCACAGTCACGTCTGCCGGCACACCCAGCGCCGTCGTCACCGCCGTCGACAGCCCCACCGGATCCCGCGCGTCCGCCAGCGCCACCACGTCGGCCAGCCCGACCGCCGTCAGCGCGTCCCGCTCCGAGTCCACCGGAACCACCCCGACGGTACGGGCGGCACCCGCCCGCCGCGCCGCCGCGAGAGACAACGACCCGCTCTTGCCGGCCCCACCGATCACCGCCACCGACACCGGACGCGGATCACCCTCACGCGAGCGCCGCGCCACCTGCTCGGCCACCACCCGCGCCGTCAACGCCGGCGCCCCGCACACGTCCAGCACCGCCAGGGACAGCTCGGGGTGCAGGTCCGGCGGCAGCACCGCCGCGATCGACCGGGCGAACAGGATCGCGTACCCGTCGCACGGCACCTGCTCGCTGCGCCCGTCCCAGCGGGCCAGCCCGTCGGTGATCGTCAGCGGCGTCAGCGTCAGCGACACGAGCGTCGCCACCCGGTCACCCGCCTTCAGCCCCAGCGGCGAGCGGCGGCCCGCCTCCTCGACGGTGCCGATCAGCATGCCGCCGGAACCGGTCACCGGGTTCTGCATCTTCCCCCGGGCCGACACGATCTCCAGCACCTCGGCGCGGACCTTCTCCCCGTCGCCGCCGTGCTTCTCCGCCAACTGCCGGAAACTCGCCGCGTCCAGGTTCAGCCGCTCGACCCGGATCCGCACCTCGTTCGCCGCGATCCGCGGGTCCGGGTCCAGCCGCCAGGCCGCCTGCGGGAGCACACCCACCGGTTCCACGACTCGGTGCAGACCCACCGGTGACGTCACGCCGACCCCCTATGTCCAGCCGCCCGAACCCCCGGCCAGGGGTCGCGTCGCGGGAAAACTTCCGGCAGACTAATTTCTTCACCGCAGATTTTCCAGTAGCCTACGCATCCGTTGATCAACCCGCACGCTGACGAGGAGGGGCCGTGACCCAGACCCAACCGGTGGAGACCATCCCGACGCCCCGCCCCGCGCCGGTCGCCGTCCCGACCGCCGGACAGCCCTACGAATACCGCCGCGCGCCCCTCGTCGAACCCGACTGGACCCGCTTCCCCGGCTGGCGCCACATCACCCGCGAACAGTGGGAGAGCGCCCAGTGGCAACGGGTCAACTGCGTCAAGAACATCAAGCAGTTGCGCGCCGTCCTCGGCGACACCGTCGACGAGACCTTCTACGCCGACCTGGAGGCCGACCAGAAGGCGCTGGCCACCATGTCCATGCTGGTGCCGCCGCAGATGCTCAACACCATGGTGCCGTTTGAGCCGATGAGCACCGAGGCGCTGCTCGCCGACCCGATCCGCCGCTACATGATCCCGGTCGCCTCCGACCGGCGCACCGACTGGCCGTCCCACCCGTACGCCAGCCGCGACAGCCTCCACGAGCACGACATGTGGGTCGCCGAGGGTCTCACCCACCGCTACCCCACAAAGGTCCTCGCCGAGCTGCTCTCCACCTGTCCGCAGTACTGCGGCCACTGCACCCGCATGGACCTCGTCGGCAACTCCACCCCCGCCGTCGACAAGCTCAAGCTCACCCTCAAGCCGGTCGACCGCTACGACGCCCACATCACCTACCTCAAGGCCCACCCCGGTGTGCGTGACGTTGTCGTCTCCGGCGGCGACGTCGCCAACGTGCCGTGGCGCAACCTCGAGTCGTACCTGATGCGCCTGCTGGAGATCGAGACGATCCGCGACATCCGGCTCGCCACCAAGGCACTCATGGGCCTGCCCCAGCACTGGCTCCAGCCCGACGTGGTCGAGGGCCTCGAACGCGTCGCCCGCACCGCCGCCCGCCGCGGCGTCAACCTGGCCATCCACACCCACGTCAACCACGCCCAGTCGCTGACCCCGCTGGTCGCCAAGGCCGCACAGACCGCGCTCGACGTCGGCGTCCGCGACGTCCGCAACCAGGGCGTGCTCATGCGCGGCGTCAACGCCACCAGCGCCGACCTGCTGGACCTCTGCTTCGCGCTCCAGGGCGAGGCGGGCATCCTGCCGTACTACTTCTACATGTGCGACATGATCCCCAACGCCGAGCACTGGCGCGTCCCGGTCTGGCACGCCCAGCAGCTCCAGCACGACATCATGGGCTACCTGCCCGGCTACGCCACCCCGCGGATCGTCTGCGACGTGCCGTTCGTCGGCAAGCGCTGGGTGCACATGCTCACCGACTACGACCGTGAGCGCGGCATCTCGTACTGGACGAAGAACTACCGCACCTCGATCGAGTCGGCCGACCTGGAGGCGCTGAACAAGCGCTACGCCTACTACGACCCGATCGACACGCTGCCCGAGGCCGGCCAGGCCTGGTGGCTGGCGCACCGCGACGACTGACCTCGGCCGCCAGACCCACGACGGCGGGCCACCTCTGCAAGAGGTGGCCCGCCGTTTCGCGTACTCACTTGTTGAAGGCGTCCTTGACGTCGCGGCCCGCCTGCTTGGCGTGCTCCCCGGCCTGCCGGGCGCGCGCCGTGCTCTGCTCGGAGGCGCCCTCGGCCCGCAACCGCTCGTTGTCGGTCACGTCGCCGATCCGCTCCTTGGCCATGCCGCTCATCTCCTGGGCCTTGTTCTTCGCCTTGTCGGTGAAGCTCATGTCGCCCTCCCTCGTCCGGCTACGCCTTGCCCTTGTCGCGTCCCCGGTGACTGTCGGGTCAAACGCTGTTGACCGGCGCACATCGCGTAGGGCGTCCTAGGATAATAGGTTGGAGAATCCTCGCCCGGTCGGGAAGTCCCCGGCGTGGTTGACTGAGCCGGTGAACGAGATCCTGCTGATCCGGCACGGCGAGACCACCTGGAGCGCCGCGCACCGGCACACCTCGTACACCGATCTGGAGCTGACCCCCGACGGCGAGCGGCAGGCCGGCGCGCTGGCCCCGCTGCTCGTCGGCCGGCGATTCGCCCGGGTGCTGTCCAGCCCCCGGCAGCGCGCCACCCGCACCGCCGCCCTGGCCGGGCTCACCGTGGACGCCATCGAGCCCGACCTGGCCGAGTGGAACTACGGCGAGTACGAGGGCCGCACCACCGCGGACATCCAGGCCGACCGGCCCGGCTGGTCGATCTGGGCCGACGGCGGCCCCGGCGGCGAGTCACCGGAGCAGGTGGGCACCCGCCTGGACGGCGTGCTGGACCGGATCGCGCCGCTGCTGGAGCAGGGCGACGTCGCGCTCGTCGGACACGGGCACAGCCTGCGCGTGCTCGGGGCGCGCTGGATCGGGTTGCCGCCCTCGGCCGGGGCGCTGCTGCGGCTGGACACCGCCACGCTCAGCGTGCTCGGGCACGAGCACGGCCGACGGGTGCTCAGGCGGTGGAACCTGCCGGCTCCGCCGACGGGCGGGGACGCCCCCGGCCGGTCAGCTCGCCACTGATCTTCGGCGGCCGGTTCTCGTACGGCGTGGACAACACCACTGTCGTGCGCGTGGTGACGTTCGCGGCGGTACGGATCTCCTGCAGCACCCGCTCCAGGTCGGCCGGGCCGGCCACCCGCACCAGCAGGAGATAGAAGTCCTCCCCCGCCACCGAGTAGCACGAGTCGATCTCGGGCAGGTGCGCCAGCCGCTCCGGTGCGTCGTCCGGCTGCGACGGGTCGAACGGCCGGATCGCCACGAACGCGGTCAGCGGCAGGTCCAGCGCCTCGAACGACACCCGCGCGGCGTACCCCTTGATCACCCCGCGTTGCTCCAGCCGGCGGACCCGCTGGTGCACGGCCGACACCGACAGGCCCACCCGCTCGGCCAGATCCGTGTACGACAGCCGACCGTCCCCGGTCAGCGCGGCGACGATGGCACGGTCGATCTCCTCCACGCGCTGCACAGTAGCCGGAAAAGCGCTCCCACGCCGTACCCGGCCCGCCGCGGTGACGCTCAGCGCGCCGTCCGGTCGCGCACCGCGTCCGCCGCGTAGTTCAGCACCTCCGCCATGTCCTCCTCGTCCAGGAACGGCAGATCGGTGAGGATGTCCGTGACGGACATGCCCTCGGCCATCATGGCCAGCAGGGTGGCCACGGGGATGCGCGACTGCCGTACGCAGGGCGCACCCCCCATGACGTCGGGGTCCACGGTGATCCGGGGGAAGGTCACCGCGACAGGCTAGCCCTTCGCCAGCGCGCGGGAGATGACCAGCCGCTGGATCTGGTTGGTGCCCTCGACGATCTGGAGCACCTTGGCCTCCCGCATGTACCGCTCGACCGGGTGGTCGGCGACGTACCCGGCGCCGCCGAGCACCTGCACCGCGTCGGTGGTCACCCGCATCGCCACGTCCGTGGCGAACAGCTTCGCCTTGGCCGCCTCGATCGAGTACGGGCGTCCGGCGTCGCGCAGCCGCGCGGCGGCGAGCGTGAGCGCCCGCGCGGCGGAGATCTGGGTGGCGGCGTCGGCCAGGTTGAACCCGAGCCCCTGGAAGTCGATGATCGCCCGGCCGAACTGGCGGCGCTCCCGGGCGTAGCCGACCGCGTAGTCCAGCGCGCCCTGCGCCAGGCCCACAGCGCACGCGGCGATGCCCAGGCGGCCGGAGTCCAGCGCGGACATCGCGATGGTGAACCCGGCGCCCTCGCCACCGATCAGCCGCTCCGCCGGCACCCGGGCGTCGTCGAAGGCGATCTGCGCGATCGGCGAGGCGTGCAGGCCCATCGTGCGCTCGGCGGCCTGCGGGTGGATGCCCTGCGTGGACCGGTCGGCCAGCAGGCAGGAGATGCCCTTCGGGCCGGGGCCGCCGGTGCGGCAGAAGATGTTGTAGAAGTCGGCCACCCGGGCGTGTGTGATCCACGCCTTGGTGCCGGTGACCACGTACGCGTCGCCGTCGCGTACCGCCCGCGTGGTCAGGGCCGCCGCGTCCGAGCCACCCTGCGGCTCGGAGAGACAGTACGCTCCGAGCAGTTCCCCGCCGATCATGTCCGGCAGCAGTTTGCGCTGCTCGTCGGTGCCGAACTGGGCCAGCGGGTAGCAGGACAGCGTGTGCACGCTGACCGCCTCGGCCACTGCCAGCCACCGGCTGGCGAGGATCTCCAGCACCTGGAGGTACACCTCGTACGGCTGGGCGGCCCCGCCGTGCTCCTCCGCGTACGGCAGGCCGAGCAGGCCGGCCCGGCCCAGGGTGCGCAGCACCTCCCGGGGGAACTCGGCGCGGGCCTCGAAACCGGCGGCGGCCGGGGCCAGCTCCCGGTCGGCGAGTTCGGTGGCGAGGTCCAGCAGGTCGTGGGCCTCGTCGGTGGGCAGGATCCGGTCGACGTTCATAGCGCGATGAGCTCCGTGGGGGTGGTGTTGAGCCGTTGCCCGCCGTCCGTCGTGCAGACGACGATGTCCTCGATCCGGGCTCCGTGCCGCCCGGCGAGGTAGATACCGGGTTCGACCGAGAAAGCCATGCCGGCCTGAAGCGGCCGGGGGTTGCCGGTCACCACGTACGGCTCCTCGTGGCCGTCGAGGCCGATGCCGTGACCGGTGCGGTGCAGGAAGGCGTCGCCGAATCCGGCGGCACCGATGACGTCGCGGGCGACCGCGTCGAGGGCCTCGGCTGTCACGCCCGGCGCGACGGCGGCCACGGCGGCGCGCTGCGCCTCCCGCAGCACCGCGTAGTAGTCCACGAACTCGGCCGGGGCGGGGCCGCCGGCGACGTACGTGCGGGTGCAGTCGGAGCGGTAGCCCGACGGCATGGTGCCGCCGATGTCGACCACCACCGGCTCGCCGGCGCCGATCGGGCGGTCCGAGGTGCCGTGGTGCGGGCTCGCGCCGTTCGGCCCGGCCGCGACGATGACGAAGTCGACGGCGGCGTGCCCGGCCGCCCGGATCGCGGCGGCGAGGTCGGCGGCGACCTCGCGCTCGGTGCGGCCGGGGCGCAGCCATTCCCCCATCCGCAGGTGCACCGCGTCGATCGCGGCGCCCGCCTCGGCCAGCGCCGCCACCTCGGCCGGCGACTTGCGGATCCGCATCTCCCGCAGCACGTCGGAGGCGAGCCGCTGGGCCGTACCGGGCAGCGCGTCGCGCAGCGCGAGGACCTGCTGCGCCCACATCCGGTCGGCCAGCCCGACGGCGCGGACCGGGCCGGGCAGCGCCGCGCGCACCAGCGGCCACGGGTCGGTGCCGTCGGCGTGGTCGACGATCCGGTACCCGGTGCCGGGCGCGGCCTCGGCGTCCGGCCGCTCCAGCACCGGCACGATCAGCGTCGGCTGCCCCTCGGCGGGCAGCACCAGGCAGGTCAGCCGCTCACCCTCGCGGGCGTCGTAGCCGGTCAGGTAGCGCAGGTCGGAACCCGGGGTGAGCAGCAGCGCGTCCAGGCCCGCCGCGGCGGTGGCGCGCTGGGCCGCGACGAGACGCCCGGCGGGGTACAGTTCCTCGATTCCCACACCCCGAAGCTTAACGGTCGTTTGGGTCCGGGCGGGAGTCCGGACGATGCCCGCAGACGCCGGCCAGCCGGTCCGCCTCGATCTTGGTCATGCCCGATGCCTGGAGCAACTCGCCGACCACGATGAACAGCTGCGAGGCCACGATCGTGCCGGAGAAACCCAGACCGGCGGCACGCGCCCGGCCGGCGTCCCGCGCGGCGTCCCGCGCCCGCGCCCGCGCGATGTCCGGCGGCCGCCCGGCGAGGAAGTCCCGGTGCAGCAGCCGCAGCGACTGCCCGAACGCCTCGACCCCGGCCGGCAGGGCCGCCGGAACCGGCTCCCCGGCCTCCAGCAACGCCACCACCCGGCGCACCATGTTGCGGCTGTTCGTGTACGCCAGCTCCAGGTGGGCGCCCGCGTTCTCGTAGCGGCGCAACTGGGCCCGTCGCCGCCACCGCCACGGTGACAGCGACGTCACCTCCCGGGCCGCCGCGACGATCTCGGTGGTCTGCTTCCGCTCGGCCTCGGCCGCCTCCAGCCGGCCCAGAGCCGCCTCGGCCGCCCCGGCGTCCCGGGCGGTGAGCGCGTCCGCCGTGGCCGTCAGCTCGTTGGCGAACAGGTCCAGCGTGGGCCCGGCCGCGCGGTGCACCACCCGGACCGGGTTCAGCGGCAACAGCAGCAGCGCCACCACCACCGCCACCGCGCCGCCCACCAGCGCGTTCGCGGTACGCGGCACGGCCAGGTCGGGCGCGTTGGGCTCCACGGTGCCCAGCAGCACAGCGGTGCTGCCGGCCTGTACCATCACGGCGCCGTTGCCCCGGATCACCACCGCCAGCGAGATGGCGAGCGCGACCACCAGGCCGGTCTGCACCGGACCGGCCCCGATCAGCTTGATGATCAGGTCGCCGACCAGCACGCCGACGATCACACCGCCGAGCAGTTCGGCGGTACGGCGGATCCGGTTGCCGATCGCCGCCGCGATGGTGCCCACCGCAGCCGCCGGCGCGAACAGCGGCTGCGGGTTCTTGAGCAGCGTGCTCGCCACGTACCAGGCCAGACCGGCGGCCAGACCGGCCTGGAGAGCCACGATGAAGTACCGGCGCAGCCGCTCGTACGCCTCCCGGACCTCGCGGCGCGCCGCCGGAGCCACCGGGGTCACCGCACCACCCGCCTGCCCGGGCGCCACAGGCACGACGGCTCCGGCTCGATCACGCCCCCCTCTACCCGCCGGGCCGCACGGTATTCCCGGCGCCGCCCGCGACGGCGCTCCTGTCGTACCCGTGGTCCATGATCCTTGTCGTCACAGCGGCACGGATCACGGCCGGCGACGGCGTCCCGGCGTGCCCGGCGGCGGCCGGCCGGCGGGGAGGTCGGGAAGATGACGGAGGCGACTGACGCCTCGTGGCGACGGCGCAGCGTGCTGCGGGTGGCGCCGCCCGCGCGGGCCCGCAAGCTGGCCAAGGTGCCCTTCGTGGAGCTGGCCGACGGGCGGTTGCAGGGGGTGGTGTCCAGCGGCTCCGACGTGGAACGGGTCTACGTCTCCTCGGTGACCGCCGGCACGCACGCGGTCAACTGCAGCACCAACAACAACCGGCCCTGCGGCGGCCTGCGCGGCACCATGCTCTGCAAGCACCTGCACGCGCTGGCCGACGAGGCGGTCCTCCAGTACGGCGCCGAGCAGGTCGCCCGCTACCTGCGGGTGGACGTGGGCGACGGCGTCGACAGCGGCACCGCCCTGCTGGCCCGCACCGACGCACGGCACGAGCCGGGCCCGGCCGCCGTGGTGTTCAGCCGCTTCCTGCGCCACCTGGCCTACCTCGAGATACCCGCCGACACGGCAGCGGTGCCGGAGCTGCACTGGTTCCCGGCCACTGCGGCGGTGCGCTGATGCTCGCCGCACAGCTCACGCAGCTCCACGACGGGACGATCCCCGCGCTGGCCGAGACGCTCGCCGTCGTCGACGGTGCCGACGACACACTCACCGCCGGCCTGGCCCGCCTCGACGAGCCGGGCGCCGCCGCCTGGGCCGCACTGGCCGGCGCGGTCGGCGGCACGCCGCTGGGCGCCCGCGTCACCGAGGCGGCCGGCGCGGTGCGCACCGGCGCGCTCACCGAGGACCACCTGGCCGCCCTCGCCGGGGCCCGCGCCGCACTGCTCGGCGCGGCACACGACGCCCTGCTCGACCGCCTCGACACGGCGCTCGGCCGGCTCCGCGCCCCGTGGGCCGCCGCGCCCGAGGCCCCAGCGGCGCCTCCTCCCGCCCTGGCCGGCGCACAAGCCTGGCTGCACGAGCTGGCACTCGCCGGCTGGCGCGGCGCCGACCACGAGCTGCTCTCCGGCGCCGCCGCGCCGGTCGAAGCCGCGCTCGCCGAACCGGCACTGCGCCGCATCGCGGTGCTGCTCGACGGCCTCGCCGCCGAGCTGCGCGCCGCCCTGCCGGTGGCGGCCCTGCCGCAGGTGCCCACCCGCCGGTGGGCCGACCTGTGGACCCGCGCCGTCCTGCTCAGCCACGGTACGCACGGCGAGACCGCGCCCGGCGAGCCGGTCTCCGGACGGCTGCTCCCCCTCGGCGTCGACGTGCACGAGCACGACACCGCGTTCCAGGCACAGGTGCACGCGCTGCTCGAACCGGCCGGCGGCGGCACCGTCCGGCTGGTCCGGGTCACAGTGGTCGCGGCGAAGGTCGCCACCATCGTCGGTCCGGCCGGCTGGCGGTTGCTGGAGGCGTACCCGATCCTGCTCACCGCCCTGGCCCAGCGGCGGTCGATCACCGTCACCGACCTGACCGCCCACGGCGCGGACCTGCGCTGGGCCGAGGAGCGGGCCACGCTCGGCGAGCCGGCCGACCCGTTCGCCACCGCCCGGGTGCTGCTCACCGGCGCCACCGCCGCGGCGACAGCACCGCTGCTGCGCCATCCCGCCGCCATCGCCGAACCGGTCCTGGTCGAGGGCTACACCGTCCGCGACGACGACGGCGCCCCGGCGCTCGACCTCGACGGCCGGTCCCTGCGCCTGGCCACCGGCCGGCTGCCCGCCGCCGGTCCGCTCACCCCGGCGCTCGTCGCCGCCTCCACCGCCTGCCTCGGTCTGCTCCGCTGGGACGACGGCCGCTGGCTGCTGCAACCCCTCGCGGTCCGGGCCACCGTCAGGAAGCAGACCGTCGAGGCGCACAACGGCGACTGGGCGTGCGGCGTCACCGACCCGAAGACGGCGAAGGCCGAGGCCAAGGCGGGCGACGCCGTGGCAGTGCTGCGCGAACGCGCGGGACGGTTGCTGCGCCGATGACCGACGACCGCACCCACGCCAACCGCCGCCAGGTGCTCTACTGGCGGCTGCTCGCCCGCCTGTTCAGCCCCGACGAGCAGCCCGGGCTGGAGTCGGCGAGCGTCGCCGTCGTCGACGACCTCGGCCTGCCCGCCGCGCTGCTCGACCCGGCCGTCTCCGTCGACACCGTCGTCCAGCGCTTCCCGGCCCTCGCCGACGAGCTGCGCGGCCTGCTCACCCCCGGCGACGACACCACCGCCGCCGGGCCGTTCCAGCCGGCCGAGACCGAGGTACGCCGCGCCGCGCTGGCGTCCAAGCTGCTGCTCAACGTCTTCGCCACCGGCGGCGGTGAGGTCAGCGCCGGGCAGCTCGCCCGCTGGCAGGCCGACGCCGGCTGGTTCGAGCAGGCGTGCGGCGCGCAGGCCGGTGAGCTGCGCCGCGGGGGCACCGGCCTGGGTGCCACCCTCGCCGGGCTGGAGGGGGACCTGGTGGCCCGGATGCGGCTGCGCGAGGTGCTCGCCGATCCGTCGCTGGCCGCCCGGCTGACCCCGAGCATGTCCCTGATCGAGCAGCTCCTGCGGGACAAGTCCAACCTGTCCGGAGTGGCGCTCGCGAACGCCAAGTCGCTGATCCGCCGCTACGTCGACCAGGTCGCCGAGGTGCTGCGTACCCAGGTCGCGCAGGCCACCGTCGGGGCCGTCGACCGGTCCGTGCCGCCCAAGCGGGTCTTCCGCAACCTCGACCTGGACCGCACCATCTGGCAGAACCTCACCAACTGGAGCCCGGACGACGAGCGCCTCTACGTCGACCGGCTCTACTACCGGCAGACCGCCCGGCGGACCACCCCGTCGCGGCTGATCGTGGTGGTCGACCAGTCCGGCTCGATGGTCGACTCGATGGTCAACTGCACCATCCTCGCCTCGATCTTCGCCGGCCTGCCCAAGGTCGACGTGCACCTGATCGCGTACGACACCCGGGCGCTGGACCTCACCCCGTGGGTGCACGACCCGTTCGAGGTGCTGCTGCGCACCAACCTCGGCGGCGGCAACGACGGCCCGGTCGCCATGGCCCTGGCCCGCCCCAAGATCGTCGAGCCGCGCAACACGGTCATGGTCTGGATCTCCGACTTCTACGAGTTCGACAGGTCCCAGCCGCTGTTCGACGGCATCGAGGCCGTGCACCGCTCCGGGGTGAAGTTCATCCCGGTCGGCTCGGTCAACAGCTCCGGCAGCCAGAGCGTCAACCCCTGGTTCCGGCAGCGCTTCTCCGACCTCGGCACCCCCGTCATCTCCGGCCACATCCGCAAGCTCGTCGCCGAGCTGAAGAACTTCCTCACCTAGGAGAGCACCCCTGATGTCCGACATGCTCCGCGCCCCGGCCGAGGTCAAGTACGCCGACGAGCTCGCCTACCTGGAATCGGTCGACACCGGGCCGAAGCCGTTCTCCTGGCGACTGAGCCCTCGCATGGTCCGGCTGTTCGTGCTCGGCTCCGAACGCGCCGACGGCCTCGACCGGGAGATCCCGCAGAAGTGGTTCGGCGACCGCAGCTTCGTCGAACGCAGCATCGTCACGCTCGCCTCCGACCGCGGCCTTCTGCTCATCGGCGACCCGGGCACCGGCAAGAGCTGGCTCGCCGAGCTGCTCGCCGCCGCGATCTGCCGCAACTCCACGCTCGTCGTGCAGGGCACCGCCGGCACCACCGAGGACCACATCAAGTACTCGTGGAACGTCTCCATGGTCATCGCCCGCGGCCAGTCCCGCGACTCGATGATCCCCTCCCCCATCATGACCGCGATGGAGCAGGGCGTGATCGGCCGGTTCGAGGAGCTGACCCGCTCCACCAGCGACGTCCAGGACGCACTCATCTCGATCCTGTCCGAGAAGTACGTCTCCATCCCCGAGCTGGACCACGACAACATCGTCTTCGCCAAGCCCGGCTTCTCGATCATCGCCACCGCCAACAGCCGCGACCGGGGCGTCAACGACCTCTCCTCCGCGCTGAAGCGGCGGTTCAACTTCGTCCGCATCCCGGTGGTCACCAACAAGCGCAGCGAAGCCGAGATCGTCCGCTTCCGCACCGAGGAACTCCTGCGCCGGCACCGCATCGAACTCGACGTGCCGCCCACCCTGCTCGGCATCCTGCTCCAGAGCTTCGCCGACCTGCGCGCCGCCGCGTCCGCCGCCACCAGCGACGACGAGAAGCTGGAGTCGGCGCTGTCCACCGCCGAGCAGATCGGCGTGCTGGAGGACGCGATCCTGCACAGCCAGTTCTTCGGCGACCGCACCCTGCGCGCCCAGACGCTCGCCGGTTCGCTGATGGGCTCACTGGCCCGCCGCGCCCCGGAGGACCTGGCCATCCTCAACAAGTACCTGCACGGCGTGGTCGAACCCCGCGCCAAGGCCGACGGTGGCGACTGGGAGGGCTTCCTCGACGGCGGCCGCCAGGCGATCGCGTCGCTGTCATGACCGCGCCCGCACCCACCGGACTGTTCGGCCCGCTGCGCGAGCAGCTCACCGAAGCAGCCGCCGCGTTCGCCGGCTCCCCGGACGCGCTCGCCGGCATCCTCGCCGGGATGGTCAACGACGTCGACCGGGCGCTCCGCGAACGGCTGGAGATCTTCCCGGTCTGCCACCACTCCCCCGCCTCGGCGCTGGCCATGGCGCGACGGCTGCGCGCCCGGCCACCCAAGGTGATCTACCTGGAGCTGTGCGAGGACCTGCGACCGCTGCTCGACGAGCTGCGCAACTGCCGCCTGCCGGTCGCGGTGCAGGCGTTCGCCACCGAACTCGACGGCTTCCCCGCCGAGTGGAGCCCACTGAGCGTTGTCGCGCCGGTCACCGAGGCGTCCGCCGAATACCAGGCCATCGCGTACGCCCTGGACACCCCCGGCGTGGAGCTGGTGCTCGTGGACCGCTCCACCGACCACGTGTTCCAGTGGACGCACCGCGACGACACCGGCCCGGAGTGGGGCTCCGGCGCTCCGTCCTCGGATGAGGACGCGGGACTGCACGGCGACGCGGTCGGCGTGGAGATCGGCGACCTGCGCCCCCGGTTCGCCGAGCTGGAGGCCCACCTGCTGCACCACGGCAAGGTGCGCCATTGGTCGGAATGGTGGGACCAGTACGTCGAACGGCCGCTCGCCGACGCCGACCACGACACCTACCGGCAGGTCATGGTGCTGATCGGCAGCCTGTTCCGGCGGCTGCGCCCGTCCCGGTCCGCCCGCGACGAACGCGACGAGGACCGCGAACGGTACATGTGGACCCGGATGCGGCAGCACCTCGCCGAAAGCGGCGCCGACCCGGCCGACTGCCTCTACGTCTGCGGCGCCTTCCACGCCGCCAGCCATGTGGAACAGTTCGGCCTCGACTCGACCGCGCCGGACTTCCCGATCAGCCCGCGCACCGGCACCCGCTGGCGCTACGGCCTCATCCCGTCCAGCCACTCGGCCATCGAGGCGCAGTTCGGGCTGGCCCCGGGCACCGTGTCCATCGCCGCCGCCAACTGGACGGCAGCGGTCGGCCGCACCCGGCTCACTCCGTACCGGCTGGCCGGGCAGCGTACCGAGAAGAAGGGCCGCCGCTCCCGCTCCGCCGCACCGGTCCCGGCGGGCCCGGCCACCGACCGGCTCAGCGGGTTCCTCGCCGCCCCGCCCGTCCTCGACGAGTTGGACGAGGCCGAACTGCGCGGCTGGTGCGTCGACATCGTCCGGCTCGCCCGCCGCAACGGCTACCTCGCCAGCACCGCCGACGCGATCGCCGTGTTCGAGACGTCGATCCTGCTCGCCACCATGCGCAACCGCGCACGGCCCACGCCGTACGACTTCGCCGACGCCGCCGTGACCTGCATCGAGAAGGACGTGGTGCCCGGCCGCCGCGACGTCCGCCGGCTCTGCGAGATCCTCCTCGGCGGCGACCGCGTCGGCCAGGTCGGGTACGACTCCCTGCCGCCGCTGGCCCGCGACGTCCTGGACCGGCTGCGCCCCCTCGGCCTCGACCTGGAACGGCGCACCGTGCAGCGGGCGCTGCTCGACCTGCGGGCCGACCCGGCGCTGGCACCCTGCTCCGACCTGCTGTGGATGCTGCGGCACCTGCTGCCGGCCGACGCGGTCCGCCCGATCATGGGCGAGCGCCGCCTCGGTCACCGCTCCGAACAGGAGAGCTGGGACCTCGCGCTCGGTCGCAACCAGCGCGCCCTGATCGAGCTGGGCTACGAGGGCGTCACCGTCGAGCAGGTGCTGGAACAACGGCTGCGGCGGGCGGTACGCGGCCCCGACGCGACAGCCGCCCGCGCGCTCGCCGCCGTCGAGGACGCCATCCGGCTGCTGGACAGCCCGCGCCTGGTCGACGAACTCGGCGCGCGGGCGGTGGAGCTGCTCGCCGCCGAACGCACAGTGGACGACGCACCGGAGGTGCTGCGCCGCATCCGGCGGCTGCTCGCCCACCACCGCACCACCGGACCGGTGCTGCCCGCCTGGTGCCGGACGTTCGTCACCACCGGATACGCCCACTACTGCACGCTGCTGCCCACCGCGTTCGTGGACGAGTCCACCGGCGTACGGCAGGTCGGCGCGATGCTCGGCTTCCTGTTCAGCATGGAGAGCCTCGCGTTGTCGCTCGGGTGCGACCGCACCCAGCTCGAACTGGCCGTCGCGCAGGCCCACCCGGAGGCGCCGGCCAAGCTCGCGCTGCTCTGGGCCGCCCGCCACCAGCTCGGCCTGCTGCCGCTGGCGCGCCTGCGCGAACAATGCGCCGAACTGCTCGCCAATCCGCTCGTGGTGCCCGCGTTCCCGCAGTACCTGTCCGGCTTCGTGCACGCGCTCGAACCGGTGCCGGGGCTCGCGCCGTTCGTGGTGGAGACCATGTCGTCCGCCTTCACCGGACTGCCCGACCCGGTGCTGCTGCCCTGGCTGCCGACGCTGATCACCACACTGCGCGAACACGGTCCGGAGCTGGTGCCGCTGCTGGTCCGCGAGGCGGAACGCACATTCCCCGCCACGCTGCCCGCGCTGGACGCCTGGTCACCGCCGTGGGCGGCCGCGCCCACCCCGTCCGCCGCGTCCGCGCCGTCCCCGGGAACCGGTCCGGTACACGGTCTGCTGGTCGCTTACCCGGAGGCGGTCGACGCGGTGGCGGCGCTGCTCGGCTGCTCCGGCGACTGGCAGCCGCTCGTCGACGACGGCACATCGCCGGATGACGGGGCGTCGGTGCTGCTCGCCGCGCACCCGGCGACGGCTCACGCGGTGGCGGCGCTGCTGGCGGACTGATCGACGTCGGCGGGTTTGCGAGGGCAGGCGACCATGGAGTGGTGATCCGCTTTCTGCTGAACCTCCTGTGGCTCGTCTTCGGCGGCGGCTTCGTCCTGGCCCTCGGCTACGGCATCGCCGCCCTGATCTGCTTCGTCCTCGTCGTCACCATCCCGTTCGGCGTCGCCTCGCTGCGGCTCGCCTCGTACTCGCTGTGGCCGTTCGGCCGCACCCTCGTGTCGAAGCCGGGTGCCGGGCTCCCCTCCGGACTGGCGAACGTGCTCTGGCTGGTGCTGGCCGGCTGGTGGCTGGCCCTGTCGCACATCCTCGCCGGCATCGCGCTCTGCGTGACGATCATCGGCATCCCCTTCGGGGTGGCGAACTTCAAGCTGGTCCCGGCGGCGCTGTGGCCACTCGGCCAGGAGGTCGTCGAAACGCCGTAACCGCACCGTCGGGCCGCCCGCCTCACCGTGCCGACTGACCAGCATAGGCCGGCACGGCCGAAGGGCCGACCGCCAGTTGCAGGCAGGCGGCGGTGTCGCCGCCAGTCGGCGCGGCTGACGGATCGGCCCGCCGATCCCCTGCCCCGGCCGTCCATCCTTCCCAGCCACGGGGAATTCGCCGGCCACTGGAACGCCATGGGTGTCTCCCGCCCTGTTTGACACCCACGGCGTTCCACTCACACCACAGTCGCGCGGCGACGTGACGTTCGCGGCCGAGGACCACTCGCGAGCATCTCGGCAACCAGGATCCGTGTCCTGCGATGCGGGACGGCATCGAGATCTCGGTACGAAGTGGCCCCTCTGAGGGCCGTTTCGTACCAAGATCTCGCGGGCCCCCCGACCGCGACGAGGGCCCAGCCGCCGCGAGACCGGCACCTCACCGCAGCGGCCAGCTCCCCGTTCGCGGCGGGCGATCGGCGTTGCTAACCGTGCGAGCGGCCTCACCACCTCTGGAGCATCCTAGGAGGGTGGGGTGATCTCGCAACGTCGGCGGCGGGAAGGATGCGAATGCGGCTCGCACCAGCGCGGCGCTGGCTAGCGTCGAGGGGGTGCGAGACGGAGTGATCGAGGCGCTCAAGGCGGACCCGGCGATGTCCGGTCTGCGCCGGTCGCTGGACTTCTACCACGGCGACCCGGCACGCGAGGCCGCCCTCGACGCGTTCTACGCCCCGCTGGTCCGCGCCGGCGACCTGGTCTTCGACGTGGGCGCGCACGTGGGCGACCGGCTGGGCAGCTTCCGCCGCCTCGGTGCGCGCGTGGTGGCGGTCGAGCCGCAGCCGCTGTGCGCCCGGGTGCTGCGCGAGATGTACGCGGGCGACGACGGCGTGACAGTGGTGGAGGCGGCGTGCGGGCGTACCGCCGGGCCGGTGCGACTGCACGTGAACTCGGCCAACCCGACGGTCTCCACCGCCTCCCCCGGGTTCGTCCGCGCCGCCGACGGGGCGCCCGGCTGGGCGGGCGAGACCTGGGACGCGCAGATCGAGGTGCCCGGCACCACGCTGGACGCGCTCGTGGCCGCGTACGGCGTACCGGCGTTCGTGAAGATCGACGTGGAGGGCTTCGAGGACGCCGTGCTGGCCGGGCTGAGCCGGCCGGTCCCCGCGTTGTCGTTCGAGTTCACCACCATCGCGCGGGTGGCGGCGGCGCGCTGCCTGGACCGGCTCACCGCGCTCGGCTTCACCCGGTTCACCGTGGCGATCGGTGACGAGATGGAATTCGCGCTACCCGGCTGGCGTCAGGCCGCCGCTGTGGCCGCGTACCTGCGCACGCTGCCGGACGAGGCCAACTCAGGGGACGTGTACGCCCGTCCCCTGAGCGTCCATTTCGGACAGTCCTAGACGAGGAAACAAGGCATCGACCCTGCTCATCGCCGTGATCGGCGGAGTAGCAGCCCGGGCACTTTTTTCAAGGCTCGAACTTAGCAGTGCATCGTTACTCATCTGTGATTGACGTGAGCCGCGCCACTTGGGTTGACTGCCACGGAACCGCTTCCGCAACCGGTTCCGAAACACCCCGCTCATCCCTGCGACCCGGGAGCGTCACGTGCCGATCACCATCGCCGACGTCGCCACCCGCGCCGGGGTGAGCAAGACGACGGTCTCCCGGGTGCTGAACGGCAAGGGCGAGGTGCACATGCGCACCGCCGACCGGGTCCGCGCCGTGATCAGCGACCTCGGATACGTGCCGAGCGCCCGCGCGGTCGGGCTGGCCCGGGGCCGTACCCGGGTGGTCGGGATGCTGGTCCCGGCGCTGACCTGGCCCTGGATGGGCGAGGTGCTCCAGGGCGCGGCCGACGTGGTCGAGGCCGCCGGCTACGGCATGCTGCTGTTCACCTGCACCCACGGCGACGAGTCGATGCGCCGGTTCGCCTCCCAGGTCTCGGCCAAGTCGTTCGACGGCCTGCTCGTGGTCGAACCCGAGGGGACGCTCGACTACATCACCGAGCTGCACCGGCGCGGCCTGCCGGTGATCCTCATCGACGACCGGGGCCACCAGCCCGGCTTCCCGTCGGTGCGGACCACGAACGAGGCGGGCGCACGGGCCGCCGCCACGCACCTGCTGGCACTCGGCCGGCGACGGCCGCTCGTCGTCACCGGCCTGCGCCGGTTCGGCTGCACCCGGGAACGGCTCGCCGGGTTCGCCGGCGCCTATGCCGACGCGGGCGTACCGGTCGACCCGGACCGGGTGGTGGAGGGCGACTTCACCTTCGAGTGCGGGCGCGCGGCGGTGCGGCGGCTGCTCGCCGACGGCGTACCGTTCGACGCCGTCTTCGCCCACAACGACCTGTCGGCGGCCGGGGCGTTGCAGGCGCTGCGCGACGCCGGGCGGCGCGTCCCGCAGGACGTGGCGGTGGTCGGCTTCGACGACCTTCCGCTGGCCGGGCACACCCACCCTCCGCTGAGCTCCGTGCGCCAGCCGCTGCGGGAGATGGGTACGGCAGCGGCCCGCCTGCTCATCGGCCACCTCACCGGCACCCCGCTGCCGGACACCCCGACCGTCATCCCGACCGGCTTCACCGCCCGCGACTCGACCCGCGTCACCTGACCCCACCCCGCCGTACCGGCGACCACGCCGGCGGGCCCGCCCGCCGGTGGCACCACCGCACACCCTCCATCCACCACATCCCGCCCGAGGACTGCGGGACCACCGAGGGAGACCTCCATGAGAAGACGGCAACTCCTCGCCCTCGCGCTGGCCGGCGCGATGGTCACCGGCGCCGCCGCCTGCGGCGACAGCCCGAACGCGAACAAGAAGAGCGGCCAGGCCGCGACAGTGCTGAACGTCGGCATGCCCAACGGCCCGCAGGCGGAGAACAACAACCCGTTCCTCACCACCTCGGCCGCCGCGTCGCTGGGCTACCGGTGGCAGATCTACGAGCCGCTGATGATGTGGAACCCGGTCAAGCCGGCCGAGCCGTTCAAGCCGTGGCTGGCCACCAAGGCCGAGTGGTCGTCGGACTACAAGACGGTCAAGGTGACCGTCCGGGAGAACGCCACCTGGTCCGACGGGCAGAAGGTCACCGCCGAGGACGTCGCGTTCACCTACAACCTGGTGAAGAAGTTCCCGGCCCTCAACGACCAGGGCGTGCCGTACACCGACGCCGTGGCCAGCGGCAACGAGGTCACCATCTCGATGGCCAGCCCGCAGTTCGTCAACCAGCAGAAGGTGCTGTGGCGGGTGCCGATCGTGCCGAAGCACCTGTGGGAGAAGATCGCCGACCCGGCCACCGACCCGGTGAAGCAGCCCGTCGGCAGCGGCCCGTACACGCTGAAGTCGTTCACCCCGGCGAGCATGACGCTCGCGGTACGCGACAGCGGCTACTGGCAGGACGCGCCGAAGGTCAAGGAGCTGCGGTACACGTCGTACACCGACAACAGCGCGCAGACCACCGCGCTCGCCAACGGCGAGTCGGAGTGGAGCTTCGTCTTCATCCCGAACTACCAGACCGTGTTCGTGGCGAAGGACCAGAAGAACCACAAGATGTGGGCGCCGCCGGTGCTGGGCATCCACGGCCTCTACCTGAACACCACGAAGAAGCCGTTCGACGACCCGACGCTGCGTAAGGCGATGAACATGGTCATCGACCGGGCGGACATCTTCACCACCGCCGAGGCCGGCTACTTCCACCCCGAGGTCAAGAGCGTCACCGGCCTGCCCAGCCCCGCCGGTGACTCGTTCATCGCGCCCGAGTACAAGGGCCAGGAGCACAAGGTCGACGTCGAGGGCGCCAAGGCGCTGCTCACCGGCGCCGGCTACAAGCTGGACGGCACCACGCTCAAGGACAAGAGTGGAAAGCCGGTCACCATCCGGCTCACCGACCCGGCCGGCTGGTCCGACTACCAGACCAGCCTGGAGATCGTGAAGGGCAACCTGGCGAAGATCGGCATCGCGGCCACCGTCGACAAGGCCAACCAGGACGCCTGGTTCCGCAACGTCGAGCAGGGCAACTTCGAGGCCACGTTCCGGTGGACCGAGAGCGGCGCCACGCCGTACGACATCTACCGGACCGTCATGGACGGCCGCGTGCTCAAGCCGATCGGCACCGCCTCCCCGGCGGGTAACTTCGGCCGGTTCCAGAGCAAGGAGGCCACCGACGCGCTGGTGTCGTACGCCAACGCCACCGACGACGCCACCCGCACCACCGCGCTGGCCACCCTGCAGAAGATCTTCGTCGAGCAGATGCCGATGATCCCGGTCGGCGCGGACAACATCGGCGGCGCGTACAGCACGAAGAACTGGACCGGCTGGCCGGACGACTCGAACCCGTACGGCGCGCTCCAGCCCACCCAGCCCAACGCGGTGGACGTGGTGCTGCACCTCGAGCCGGCCAACGGCTGACCCGGTGCCGCTGGCCCGGCCACGATCGCCCGGCCGGGCCGGCGGCACCCGCCCCTCGCTACCGGCAACCCCAGACAGGAATGCGGCATGACGTTGACCGAGAGCGCACCGGCGCCGGCCGACGAGGTGGTGCTGGAGGCCGTCGGCCTGACCAAGCACTTCCCCGTCCGCCGGCGGTTGCGTGACCTCCTCTCCCGCACCCCGGCGGTGGTGCACGCCGTCGACGACGTATCGATCGCGCTGCGGCGTGGCCGGGTGACAGCGCTCGTCGGCGAGTCCGGCTCGGGCAAGTCCACAGTGGCCCGGCTGCTGGCCCAGCTCTACCCGCGCACCGCCGGCGACATCCGGCTGCACGGCGAATCGATCCGGGTACGCGGCGGGCGCCGGTTCCGGGCGTACGTGCGCCGGGTGCAGCTGATCCTGCAGGACCCGTTCGCCTCGCTGAACCCGGTGCACACGGTCCGCTACCACCTGACCCGGTCGCTGCGCATCCACGGCAACGCCGGGACCGGGCCGGACGGGCTGGAGAAGGCGCTCGCCGACCTGCTGACCCGGGTCGCGCTCACCCCGCCGGAGCGCTACCTGGACGCGTTCCCGCACGAACTGTCCGGCGGGCAGCGCCAGCGCGTCGCGATCGCGCGGGCGCTCGGCGCCGACCCCGAGGTGCTGCTCGCCGACGAGCCGGTGTCGATGCTCGACGTGTCGATCCGCCTCGGCGTGCTCAACCTGCTCCAGGACCTCAAGGGCCGGCTCGACCTGGCGATCCTCTACATCACCCACGACATCGCCTCGGCCCGCTACTTCGCCGACGAGACGATCGTCATGTACGCCGGGCGGGTGGTCGAGGGCGGCGACAGCGAGACGGTCACCCAGCGCCCGGCCCACCCGTACACCCGGTTGCTGATCGAGTCGGCGCCGGACCCGGAGCGGATCACCGGCGCGGGCGGCGACGGCGCGGCGGCGGGCGAGCGGGGGCACGGCGAGCCGCCCAGCCTGATCCGCCCGCCGGCCGGGTGCCGGTTCCACCCGCGCTGCCCGGCGGCCATGCCGCGCTGCGCCACCGACCTGCCGCCGCCGATCCCGGTTGACGACGCGCCCGGCCACTGGGCCGCGTGCTGGCTGTTCGACGCCGAGACCGTCGCGACGCAAAAGGCCGGAACGGAGGCGGCCCGATGAGGTTCCTGCTGCAACGGGTGGCCTTCTACCTGTTCACCGCCTGGGCGGCGATCACGCTCAACTTCTTCATCCCGCGGATGGTGCCGGGCGACCCGGTGCAGTCGCTGATCTCTCGCAACCAGGGGCGGATCAGCGCCGACGCGATCGCGTCGCTGCGGGTGCTGTTCGGGCTGGACTCCGACCGTTCGCTGTGGGAGCAGTACGTCGCCTACTGGGGACAGCTCCTGCGCGGCGACCTGGGCCTGTCGTTCACGTTCTTCCCCGCCCCGGTGTCGGAGGTGATCGGGAGCAGCCTGCCGTGGACCGTCGGCCTGGTCGGCGTCACCACGATCGTCAGCTTCCTGCTCGGCACCGCGCTCGGCGTCGGCGCCGGCTGGCGGCGCGGCTCGTGGATCGACGGGCTGCTGCCGGCCACCACGTTCCTGTCCTCGATCCCGTACTTCTGGCTGGGCCTGGTCGCGATCGCCCTGTTCGCCGGGCCGGGCAGCTTCTTCCCCTCCTCCGGCGGCTACGAGCCGGGCCTGGTGCCGGCGTTCGACGCGTACTTCGTGCCGAGCGCGATCCAGCACAGCATCCTGCCCGCGGCGACCATCCTGGTGTCGTCGATGAGCGGCTGGATCCTCAGCATGCGCAACATGATGGTGACCGTCGCCAGCGAGGACTACATCACCGTGGCGCACGCCAAGGGGCTGTCCGAACACCGGGTGGCGCTGAGCTACGCCGCCCGCAACGCGCTGCTGCCCAACGTGTCCGGGTTCGCGCTGTCGCTGGGTTTCATCGTCGGCGGCACGCTGCTCGTGGAGATCGTCTTCTCGTACCCGGGGCTGGGGTTCCAGCTCTTCCAGGCGGTGGGATCGAAGGACTACCCGCTGATGCAGGGCATCTTCCTGATCATCACGATCTCCGTGCTGGTGGCGAACCTGCTCGCCGACGTGGCGTACCTGCTTCTCGACCCGCGGACCCGAAAGAGCTGAGCGATGACACTCTCCCCGTCCAGCATCGAGCAGGTCATCCCCGGCCAGGGAGCGATGGCGCAGCCGTCGGCCCGGGCCCGCCGCCGCCGGTTCCGCTTCGTCGCAAACGCCAAGGCCGCGACCGGCCTCGCCGTCCTCGGGGTTTACGTGCTCCTGGCGGTGATCGGGCCGTGGATCGCGCCGTACGACCCGGACGCGCGCAGCGCCGACGTGCTCCAGGCGCCCTCGGCCCGGCACTGGTTCGGCACCACCCACCTCGGGCAGGACATCTTCAGCCAGATCCTGGTCGGCGCGCGCAGCGTGATGGTGGTGGGCCTGACCGCCGGCGTGCTCGCCACGATCCTGTCCGTCCTCATCGGCGTGACCGCCGGCTACCTGGGCGGCGCAGCCGACGAGGGCCTGTCGGCGGTGTCGAACGTGTTCCTGGTGATCCCGGCGCTGCCGCTGATCATCATCGTCACGTCCCTGGTCGACCAGGCCAGCGACACGCTCGTGGCGCTCATCATCGGCCTCACGTCGTGGGCGTGGGGCGCCCGGGTGCTGCGCGCCCAGACGCTGTCGCTGCGCCGCCGCGACTACGTCGAGGCGGCACGGGCCACCGGCGAGCGGACCTGGCGGATCATCGGCTTCGAGATCCTGCCCAACCTGACCGCGATCATCGCCTCCGGCTTCGTCGGCACCGTCATCTTCGCGGTGATGTCGGAGATCACCCTGGCGTTCATCGGTGTCTCGTCGGTGTCGTCGTGGAACTGGGGCACGATCCTGTTCTGGGCGCAGGGACAGCAGGCCCTGGCGCAGGGCGCCTGGTGGTGGTTCGTCCCGGCCGGGCTGGCCATCGCGCTGCTCGGCACCGCGCTCGCGCTGATCAACTTCGGCATCGACGAGTTCGTCAGCCCGCGGCTGCGCACCGGCGGCCGGACCCGGATCCGTACCGCCGACGGCCGCACCGTCGCGATGCGCGTCGGATTCACCCCGGTGCTCGCACCGAACCCGGCGCCGGTCCCGATGCAGCGGACGGCGGACCCCATCGGAGAGGACGCGAGCGCATGAGCGACCAGGTGCTGGAGATCCGCGGGCTGTGCGTCGACTACGGCGTCGGTGCGGACGCGGTCCGCGCGGTCCGCGACGTCGACCTGACGCTGCACCGCGGCGAGGTGCTCGGCCTGGCCGGGGAGAGCGGCAGCGGCAAGTCCACGCTCGCGTACGGGCTGACCCGGCTGCTGCCCCCGCCCGGCGTGGTCAGCGGCGGCCAGGTGATCTACCACCCCGCCGACGGCCCGCCGGTCGACGTGCTCACGCTCAGCCCGGCGAAGCTGCGCGAGTTCCGCTGGGCCGAGACGTCGATCGTGTTCCAGGGCGCGATGAACTCGCTCAACCCGGTCCACAAGGTCTCCACCCAGCTGCTCGACGTGATCCGGGCACACGAGCCGAAGAGCACGGCGGCGGGACGGCTGGCCCGCGCGAAGGATCTGCTGCGCCTGGTCGGCATCTCCGCCGACCGGCTGGACAGCTACCCGCACCAGCTCTCCGGCGGCATGCGGCAACGGGTCATGATCGCGATGGCGCTGGCGCTGGAACCGCAGGTGGTCATCATGGACGAGCCGACCACCGCGCTGGACGTGGTGATGCAGCGGCAGATCCTCGGCCAGCTCGCCGAGCTGCGCGAACGCCTCGGCTTCGCGGTCCTGTTCATCACCCACGACCTGTCGCTGCTTGTCGAGTTCTCCGACCGGATCGCGATCATGTACGGCGGACGGATCGTCGAGGAGGCGCCCGCCGCCCGGCTGTACGCCGAACCGCTGCACCCGTACACCGAGGGGTTGCTGCACTCGTTCCCGGCGCTGCACGGACCGCGCCGCGAACTGACCGGCATCCCCGGCTCCCCGCCGGACCTGCGCGCCATGCCGTCCGGCTGCGCGTTCCATCCCCGCTGCCCGAAGGCGTTCGACGGGTGCGACGAGCAGGTGCCGGTGCTCGGCGCCCCGCGCGTCGACGACCCGGCGCGGGCCGTCGCGTGCCGGCTGCACCCGGCCGTCGCGCCCCTGTCCCGCTGACCCGCCCGACACCACCACCCGCTACCCGCGAGGAGAACCATGGACACCGATCTCACCCGCCCGTCGCCGGTCGCCGGCGCGGACCCGATCGACACGCTGCCGCCGACCTTCCGGTGGGGGGTGGCGACGTCGTCGTACCAGATCGAGGGCGCGGTGGCCTCCGACGGCCGCACCCCGTCCATCTGGGACACGTTCTGCCGGGTGCCGGGCGCGGTGGCGAACGGCGACAACGGCGACGTGGCGTGCGACCACTACCACCGGATGCCGCAGGACGTCGCGCTCATCGCGGACCTGGGACTGGACACGTACCGGTTCTCGGTGGCCTGGCCGCGGGTGCAGCCGGGCGGGCGCGGTCCGGCGAACGTGGCCGGGCTGGCCTTCTACGACCGGCTGGTGGACGAGCTGCTCGGCCGGGGCGTCGAGCCGTGGGTGACGCTCTACCACTGGGACCTGCCGCAGGAGCTCGAGGACGCGGGCGGCTGGCCGAACCGGGACACCGCGTACCGGTTCGCCGACTACGCGGAGCTGGTCTTCGCCGCGCTCGGCGACCGGGTCCGCACCTGGACCACGCTCAACGAGCCGTGGTGCTCGGCGATGCTCGGGTACGCCTACGGCGACCACGCCCCCGGCCGGCGGAACCTTGGCGACGGCATCGCCGCGGCGCACCACCTGCTGCTCGGGCACGGGCTGGCCACGCGGCGGCTGCGGGAGGCGGCCCGGTCCCCGATCGAGCTGGGCCTGACGCTGAACCTGTCCACCGCCGACCCGGCCACCGACAGCGCGGCGGACCGGGACGCGGCGCGGGCCGCCGACGGGCTGGCCAACCGGCTCTACCTCGACCCGGTGCTGCGCGGGGAGTACCCGCAGGACGTGATCGCGGACCTGGCCGCCGAGGGGGTACGCATCCCCGTCGAGGAGGGCGACCTGGACGTCATCGCCACCCCGATCGACGTGCTCGGGGTCAACTACTACTTCGGGCAGCTGCACTCCGGCGTGGACGAGCAGGGCCGGGACCGCGACGACGACGGCAGGCCGGTGCGCCGGGTGGTCCGCCGCGACCTGCCGCGTACCGCGATGGACTGGGAGATCGTGCCGGAGTCCTTCACCGACCTGCTGGTGCGGCTGCACCGCGACTACCCGGGCACCCCGATGGTGATCACCGAGAACGGCGCCGCGTTCGACGACGAGCCGGACGCCGACGGATTCGTGAACGACGACGACCGGGTCGGCTTCCTCACCGAGCACCTGCGGGCGGTGGCCCGGGCCCGGGTGGCCGGCGCCGACGTGCGCGGCTACTTCGCCTGGTCGCTGCTTGACAACTTCGAGTGGGCGTACGGCTACGACAAGCGGTTCGGCATCGTCCGGGTCGACTACGACACGCAGCGCCGCACCCCCAAGCGCAGCGCGCTGTGGTACCGGGACACCGTGCGGCGGGTCCGCGGGCGGCGCTGACGCCGCCGCGTGGGGCCGGGCCCGGTCAGTGACGGCGGCCCGGCCCCCACGCCGGGCCCGGGCGGGCGGCCGGGTCGCGGGGCACGCCGCCGTCGCGCAGCAGCCGGGTCATCGGCAGGGTGGCCGCGCCCATCGCGACCGCGTCCGGTCCGAGCCGGCACAGTTCGATCGAGGTCTGCGCGTACGGCTGCCGCAGCGCGTGCCGCGCGGTGGCCGCGCGGATCGCGGGCAGGTGCCGTTCGCCCAGAGCCAGCCCGGCCCAGCCGCCGAGCACCACCCGCTCCGGGTTGAACAGGTTGACCAGGTTCGCCACCCCGGCGCCCAGGTAGCCGACCGTCTCGTCGATCACCTTCGCGGCGGTGCTGCCGGTGGAGCGCAGCAGCTCACCGAAGGCGGTCTCCTCGTCCGCGCCCGGTGCCGGGCGGCCCCGGTTGGCGTGGCGGAACCGGTCCAGCACCGCCTCCGCCCCCACGTACGCCTCCAGGCAGCCGAGGTTGCCGCAGCGGCAGCGGCGGCCCCCGTACACGATGGTGGTGTGGCCCCACTCCCCGGCGCTGCTGTGCGCGCCGCGGTAGCCGACGCCGTCGGCGACCACGCTCGCGCCGACGCCGGAGCCGACCAGGGCGACCACCGCGTGCCGGACGCCGCGGCCGGCGCCGAACCACATCTCGGCCTGGCCGAGCGTCTTCGCGCCGTTGTCCACGTGCACCGGTACGTCGGTGCCGGCGCGCAGCATCGCGCCGAGCGGCACGCCGTCCCAGCCGAGCGTCTGGGCGTGCACGACGGCGTCGGCGGTGCGCTCGACGGTGCCGGCGACGGCGACGCCGAAGCCGAGCACCGCGGCCGGGTCGACGCCCGCCTGCTCGGTGACCGCGGCGAGGCCGTGCCGCAGGTGCGCGGCGACCCGCTCGGGGTCGGGGTCGGCGGCGGCGATCGGGTACTCGGCCTTGGCCAACGCGGTCATGCTCAGGTCGAACAGCTCCACCTGGACGCGGGTCTCGCCGACGTCGGCGCCGACCAGGTAGCCGTAGCCGGGCGCGACGCGCAGCAGCACGCGGGGACGGCCGCCGTCGGACTCGACCGAGCCGGCCTCCTCGACCAGGCCCTCGTTGATCATCTCGCCGACCAGGTTGCTGACGCTGGCCAGGCTCAGTGCGGTGGACTGGCCCAGCTCGTGCCGGCTGAGCGGGCCGTCCAGCCAGATCCGGGTCAGCAGGACCGACCTGTTGGCCCGGCGCATGTCGCGCACCGTGGTGCGTCTGGCGTCCACGTCCGCCGCCGTCCTTCCCGGCCGCCCGCGGGCGGCTTTCGTTCCTGCGTCACGCCCTGAGCGGGGTGGTGACAGGGTACGCCGCATTTACACTTAACAAAGTTAACTGATAGCCTCCGGCGCATCGATGAGGAGGTATGTCATGCGACTCGGACGTGGGATGACCGCACTGCTCGGTGGCGTCGCGCTGCTCGCCGCCACCGCCGCCGCCCTGCCCGCCACCGCCGCCACACCGACCGGCGCCGTCGGCGCGCTCGTCGCGTGTGACGCGCCGGCCTGGGCCGAGGGCGTCACCTGGACCGCCGGCAGCCGGGTGACCTACGGTGGCCGGCTCTACCAGGCGCTCGTCACGCACACCCCGCCGGCCGGCGCGGGCTGGACCCCGGCTGCCGTACCGGCACTCTGGACCGACCTCGGCGCCTGCACCGGCGGCACGCCGTCGCCGAGCCCCACCACCCGGCCGCCGTCGCCCTCCCCGTCCGCCTCCGCCTCCCCGACGGTCTCCCCCACGCCGACTGCGTCCCCGACTCCGACGACGCCCGGTGGTGACACCTGCGCGCTGCGGTCCCGGCCGACCGGCAAGGTGCTCCAGGGCTACTGGGAGAACTGGGACGGCGCCGCGAACGGCGTGCACCCCGGCCTCGGCTGGATCCCGATCACCGACTCCCGGATCACCGGCCACGGCTACAACGTGGTGACCGCCGCGTTCCCGGTCATCCGCGCCGACGGCACAGTGCTCTGGGAGGACGGCATGGACGCCGGCGTCAAGGTGCCCACCCCCGCGCAGGTGTGCCAGGCCAAGGCCGCCGGGCTCACCGTGCTGCTGTCCATCGGCGGCGCCACCGCCGGCATCGACCTCAGCTCCAGCGCGGTCGCCGACCGGTTCGTCGCCACAGTGGTGCCGATCCTCAAGCGGCACAACTTCGACGGCATCGACATCGACATCGAGACCGGCCTGACCGGCAGCGGGAACATCAACCAGCTCTCCCCCTCGCAGGCCAACCTGATCCGGATCATCGACGGGGTGCTGGCCCAGATGCCGGCCGGCTTCGGGCTCACCATGGCGCCGGAGACCGCGTACGTCACCGGAGGCAGCGTCACCTACGGCTCGATCTGGGGCGCGTACCTGCCGATCGTCAAGAAGTACGCCGACAACGGGCGGCTGTGGTGGCTGAACATGCAGTACTACAACGGCTCGATGTACGGCTGCGCCGGTGACTCGTACCCGGCCGGCACCGTCGCCGGTTTCGTCGCGCAGACCAACTGCCTCGACACCGGCCTGGTCGTGCAGGGCACCACCATCCGCGTACCGCTCGACCGGCAGGTCCCCGGGCTGCCCGCGCAGGTCGGCGCCGGCGGCGGCTACCTGAGCCCAGCGCTGGTGGCCCAGGCGTGGAACACCTACCAGGGACGCCTCAAGGGCCTGATGACCTGGTCGGTCAACTGGGACGGGTCGAAGGGCTGGACGTTCGCCGACAACGTCCGCTCGCTCCAGGGCCGCTGAGACGCGCCGCGGGGCCCGCCGGACGGGCGGGGCCCCGCGCCGGGTCAGGCGATCTTCTTCGGGGTGATCTTCTTCGGTGTGGTCGGCGAGTCCAGCCAGGCGTTGATCAGCGCGGTGAAGTCCCGGCCGGTCTGCTTGTTGACGAAGGCGATGAACGAGGCCCGGTCCTGCGGCGTGTTGCGCTGCTCCTGGACCCAGGCGCGGGCCAGCGCGAAGAACGCCTTGTCGCCGACCGTCCGGTGGATCTCGCGCAGCATCGCCGCCGGGCACAGGTAGACGTTGCCCTCGGCGAACCGCTTCGGGTCGGGCCGGCCGGGCGGGCCCAGCTTCTTGCGCAGCGCGGCGTCGCCCTCGCGCAGGTACCGGTCCAGGCTGGCCTCGCTGAGCTTCAGCGTCTCCTTGGTGTACAGATCCTGGATGTACGTCGCCCAGCCCTCGTTGAGCCACAGGTCACGCCAGGTGGTGGGCGTGACCGAGTTGCCGAACCACTGGTGGGCGTACTCGTGCAGCAGGTCGCTGCCCCAGCGGTCCCGGCGGGCCGCGGTGTTCTCGATCTTCCGGCCCATCGTGATCATCTGCTGGGTCTCCATGCCCGACGCCGAGTCCACCACCACGACGCCGCCGGAGGGGAACGGGTACGGGCCGAACTTCTTCTCCAGCCAGGCCAGGTACTGCGGGGACTTCTTCAGGTACGGCAGCAGCTTGTCGTCCGCGCCCTTGCGGTACCAGTAGGCCAGCGGCACGCCGCGCGGCCCCGCCGCGGTCAGCTTCTGGTACTTCCCCACCGCGAGCGTGGTCAGGTAGGTCGCGACCGGGTCGGTGCTCCGGTAGCTGAACGTGGTGCCGGACTGACCGGCGGGCGTGCCGCCGGCGATTGCGGACCA
This sequence comes from Micromonospora sp. ANENR4, assembly GCF_015354395.1. NCBI lineage: Bacteria > Bacillati > Actinomycetota > Actinomycetes > Micromonosporales > Micromonosporaceae > Micromonospora > Micromonospora sp. ANENR4. Next base: position 104,100 of record NZ_JADKYQ010000014.1, on the reverse strand, counting down.
GCCTGCCGGCACTGTCACCTTGATGTCGTAGAGGGCCTCGTCCGACGGCTGGTCGTTCGCCGGATACCAGGTGAACGCCCCGAACGGCTCCTGCATGGTCCAGAGGCCGCCCTCCTTGGTGACGGTGAGACCCAGGGCCTCGGTGTCCTTGCGGCGCGACGGCATCGGGGTCGTCTTCGGCCGGCCGTGGTAGGTGACCACCAGGGTCACCGGCTCGTCCGCCACCACCGGGGCGGACACGGTCAGCTTCTCCTTCGCCACCACGCCCGGAACCGTCGCGCCATTCATCGTGACGCTGTCGAGCTGGTAGGGCATGAAGTCGAGAACCAGGTTCGGCGCGTCCTTCACCGGCCGGATCCGCAGCGTGGCGGTGCCGGTGAGGGTGGTGGTCGACGGCGCCCACTCCAGCGCGAGGTCGTAGTGCAGGACGTCCAGCGCATCGGTGCCCCGGGCCGGATAGACCGGGTCGGCCACCGGCGTCGACCGCCCCGCCTGCCAGGCGGCGTAGTCGACGGCGGGCGCGGCCGGGCTCGGCGGAGTGGAGGCGGAGGGGGTCGCGGCCGGGGCGGCGGGAGCGGTGGTGCACCCGGCGACGAGCAGCGGTCCGAGGACCATGATCAGGGTTACGGGGCGGCGCATCAGCGCACCCTACGGCAGTTTTCGATCTTCGTGGGGGCGTCTCGGCTGGCACAGGTTGCGAGACCCTGCGAGGCTGGCGCTCGTGTATGACTACGACCTGCTGGTGCTGGGCTCCGGCCCGAGTGGACAGAAGGCGGCGATCGCCGCGGCGAAGCTGGGCCGCCGCGTCGCGATCGTGGACCGCCGCGACATGCTCGGCGGGGTGTGCATAAACACCGGCACCGTGCCGTCCAAGACGTTGCGCGAGGCGGTCCTCTACCTGACCGGGCTGAGCCAGCGCGACCTCTACGGCAGCAGCTACCGGGTCAAGGAGGACATCACCGTCGCCGACCTGGCCGCCCGCACCCAGCACGTGATCACCCGGCAGACCGACGTCATCCGCAACCAGCTGGCCCGCAACAAGGTCTCGCTGATCACCGGCACCGGCCGGTTCGCCGACGCCCACTCCGTCTGGGTCGACGCCGGTTCTGGCCGGGAGACCCGGGTCAGCTTCGACAAGGCGGTCATCGCCGCCGGCACCCGCCCGGCCCGCCCGGACAGCGTCGACTTCGACGACCGCACGATCGTCGACTCCGACGGCGTCATCAACCTCCAGGCCGTCCCGCGCAGCATGGTCGTCGTCGGCGCCGGGGTGATCGGCATGGAGTACGCGTCCCTGTTCGCCGCGCTCGGCACCAAGGTGACAGTGGTCGAGCGCCGCCCGCGGATGCTCGACTTCTGCGACGAGGAGATCGTCGAATCCCTGAAGTACCACCTGCGGGACCTGTCGGTGACCTTCCGCTTCGGCGAGGAGGTGGCCGCCGTGGAGAAGCACCGCAGCGCCGCACTCTGCGTCCTGCGCAGCGGCAAGAAGATCGCCGCCGACACGGTGATGTACTCCGCCGGCCGGCAGGGGCAGACCGACGACCTCGCGCTGGAGGCGGCCGGGCTCACCGCCGACCACCGGGGCCGGATCACCGTCGACGCCGACTACCGCACCACCGTCGAGAACATCTACGCCGTCGGCGACGTGATCGGCTTCCCCGCGCTGGCCTCCACTTCGATGGAACAGGGCCGGCTGGCCGCCCAGCACGCCTGCGGGGAACCGGCGCGCGGCATGTCGGACCTGCAGCCGATCGGCATCTACACCATCCCGGAGATCAGCTTCGTCGGGAAGACCGAGGAGGAGCTGACGGAGGCGTCCGTCCCGTTCGAGGTGGGCATCGCCCGCTACCGGGAGCTGGCCCGGGGCCAGATCGTCGGTGACTCGTACGGGATGCTGAAGCTGCTGGTCTCACCCGAGGACGGGCGGCTGCTCGGGGTGCACGTGTTCGGCACCGGCGCCACCGAGATCGTCCACATCGGGCAGGCCGTCATGGGCTGCGGCGGCACCGTCGACTACCTGCTGGACGCCGTCTTCAACTACCCGACGCTTGCCGAGGCGTACAAGGTGGCCGCCCTCGACGCCGCCAACAAGATCCGCAACATCACCCGCATCGACACCTGACCCCGCCGCCCCGCCCCGACCCTCGTTGATCTTGCACTTTCGGCCCGACTCGCGCCCGTTATGACCGCCATTCCTGGGCCGCAAGTGCAAGATCAACGAGGAAGGGCGGGCGCGGGAGGGTCGGGTCAGCGGCCTGTGGCGTAGCCCTGGGCGCCTCGGGGGTTGGCCGCGGCGGAGAGGACCCCGGTGCGCGGGTCGCGTGTCACCGCGCACATGCGGCCCAGGCTCCACGGGGCGGACAGGCGTACGGTGTGGCCCCTGGCGCGCAGGCCGGACAGCACGTCGGCGTCGATCCGGTCCTCCAGCACCAGCACGCCGGGCTCGACCTCGCGCGGATAGAACGACGCCGGGAAACTCGTGGTGTGCCACGTCGGGGCGTCGATCGCCTCCTGCAACTCCTGCCCGCCGGCCAGGTGCCGCAGCAGGAACAGCAGCTGCCACTGGTCCTGCTGGTCACCGCCGGGCGTGCCGCAGGCCATCACCGGCTCACCGTCGCGCAGCACGAGCGTCGGGCTGAGCGTGGTACGCGGACGACGCCCCGGCCGCAGCGTCGAGGCGAGCCGCTCCTCCAGCCAGCACATCTGCAACCGGCTGCCGAGCGGGAAGCCCAGCTCCGGGATGGTGGGTGAGCTCTGCAGCCAGCCGCCGCTGGGCGTGGCGGAGATGATGTTGCCCCACCGGTCCACCACGTCGACGTGGCAGGTGTCGCCGCGGGTCACGCCGTCCGCCCGTACCGTGGGTTCGCCGGTGCTCGGATCCTGCGGGACGGCCCCGCGACCCGCGTCGGCACGCAGGTGGGACGGGAGCCGAGGCGGCTCACCCGCCGGGCTGCCGGGGCGCAGCGTCGTGTCGGCGCGGTCGCCGACCAGTGCGGCCCGCGCACTGGCGTACTCGGCCGACAGCAGCGCGGAGCCCGGAACGTCAGTGTCGCCGTACCACGCCTCCCGGTCGGCGAACGCGAGCTTCAGCGCCTCGGCCTGCGCGTGGATGCCCTCCAGGCTCGACGGGTCGTGGACACGCGGGTCGTCGAGCGCGTCCAGGATGGAGAGCGTCTGGAGCAGCACCGGGCCCTGGCCCCAGAAGCCGGTCTTGGCGATCGTGTGCCCGTGCCAGTCCAGCGTGACCGGTTCCTCCCAGGTGGCCGACCATCCGGCCAGGTCGTCGCCGGTGACCAGCCCGGCGTGCGCACGCCCGCTGGAGTCACGGAACGGCAGCCGGCTGAACGCGTCGATCGCCTCGGCGACGAAACCCTCCCGCCAGGCGCGCCGGGCCGCCTCGATCTGCGCCTCCCGGTCCGGACCGGCGGCCCGTCCCGCGTCGACGAGGCGGCGCAGCGTGTCCGCGTACGCCGGGTTGGTGACCATCTCCCCCGGCGCTGGTGGGCGGCCGTCGCGGAGCCAGAGCCGCGCGGAGGTCGGCCAGTGTTCGGTGAACAGTGACCGGACCCGCGCGACGGTCTGCCCGGCGGCGCCGACCAGCGGGTGGCCGGCGGCGGCGTAGCCGATCGCCGGTTCCAGCACCTCGGCGAGCGTGCGGGTGCCGTGGTCGCGCAGCAGCAACAGCCAGGCGTCGACGGCGCCCGGCACGACCGCGGCGAGCGGGCCGGCGCCCGGCACGAGGTCCAGGCCGAGCGACCGGAAGTGCGCGACCGTCGCGGCCGCCGGCGCGGGGCCCTGGCCGCAGAGCACCCGCGGGGTGGGGTCGGTCGCGGTGGCGAGGATCGCGGGCACCTCACCGGCCGGGCCGTTGAGGTGCGGCTCCACGACGTGCAGCACGAACCCGGCGGCGACAGCGGCGTCGAAGGCGTTGCCGCCGCGTTCCAGCACACCCATCGCGGACTGGCTGGCCAGCCAGTGCGTGGACGAGACCATGCCGAACGTGCCGCGCAGCGTCGGCCGGGTGGTGAACGTCATCGGCGGTGAGCCTACGCCGTGCCGGCGGCGTCTGCGCGCGTCGTCGCGCCCTCCTCTTCCGGGCCGCCGTCGCGCTCGCCGTCGAGCGGGAACAGGCACGCCGCGTCGTGGCCCGGGCCCACCTCGGCGAGCGCCGGATCGGTCTCGGCGCACGCGGGGCGGGCCTGGGGGCATCGGGTACGGAAGCGGCAACCGCTCGGCGGGTCCACCGGGCTGGGGATGTCGCCGGTCAGCACGATCCGGCGGCGCTCCCGCTCGACCCGGGGGTCGGCGACCGGCACCGCGGACAGCAGCGCCGCCGTGTAGGGGTGCGCCGGGTGCCGGTAGATCCGCTCGGGTGGGCCGGTCTCGACGATGCGGCCCAGGTACATCACCGCGATCCGGTCGCTCATGTGCTCGACGGCGGCCAGGTCGTGCGCGATGAACAGGTAGGTCAGCCCAAGGTCGCGTTGCAGGTGCCGGAGCAGGTTCATGATCTGCGCCTGCACGCTCAGGTCCAGCGAGGCGATCGGCTCGTCCAGGACGATCAGGTCCGGCTCCCCGGCCAGTGCCCGGGCCACACCGACGCGCTGGCGCTGGCCGCCGGACAGCTCGTGCGGATACCGGCCGGCGGTGTCGGCGCGCAGGCCGACCAGGTCCAGCAGCTCCGCGATCCGGGCCCGGCGGGCGGCGGCGGAGCTGGCGAGCCGGTGCACGATCAGCGGCTCGGCGATGCTGTCACCGACCGTCCGGCGTGGATCCAGCGACGCCTGCGGATCCTGGAAGACCATCGCCACGTGGCGGCGGGTCGCGCGCAGGCGGCGGCGCGACCAGCGGGTCACGTCCTCGCCCGCCACCCGGACCCGCCCGCCGGTCGGATCGACGAGCCGCAGCAGCGCCAGGCCGGCGGTGGACTTGCCGCTGCCCGACTCGCCGACGAGCCCCAGCGTCTCGCCCCGGCGTACGGCGAGGCTGACGCCGTCGACCGCGCGGACCGTGCCGGCCGGCGTCGGGAAGTGCACCTTCAGGTCGTCCAGTTCGGCGACCAGGTCCGGGGTGTCGGCGCTCATCCGGCCTCTCCACGGTAGAAGGTACGGACCGTGTGCCCGTCGCCGACCGGCGTCAGCGGGGGCAGCTCGTGTTCACAGCGGGGATCGGCGCGGACCGGGCAGCGCGGCCAGAACGCGCAGCCGGGCGGCAGGTCCAGCGGGCTCGGCGGCGAGCCGGGAATGGCGACCAGGTCCTCGCCGCGCCGCGACGGGTCCGGCCGGGCCGCCAGCAACGCCCGGGTGTACGGATGGGTGGGCGTGTCGAACACCGCGTCGACGGGGCCCTGCTCGACGATCCGGCCCCCGTACATGACCGCCACGGTGTCCGCGATGCCCGCCACCACGCCCAGGTCGTGGGTGACCCAGACGACTGCGGTGCCCAGCCGCGCCTGCAGGTCGGCGACCAGCTCGATGATCTGCGCCTGCGTGGTGACGTCGAGCGCGGTGGTCGGCTCGTCGGCGATCAGCAGGTCCGGCTCGCAGGCGAGCGCCATCGCGATGGCGACGCGCTGGCGCATGCCACCGGAGAACTGGTGCGGGTACGCGTCGACCCGCTGGGCGGCCGACGGGATGCCGACCAGTTCCAGCAGTTCCACCGCCCGGTCGCGGGCGGCGCGGCGGGTCAGCCCGAGGTGTTCCTCGGCCGCCTCGGTGACCTGCCGGCCCACCGGCAGCACCGGGTTGAGCGAGGTCATCGGATCCTGGAAGACGAACCCGACGTGCCGGCCGCGGACCTTGCGGCGGCGGTCGTCGGGCAGCGCGGTCAGCTCCGTGTCGAGCAGCCGCACCCGCCCGGTGACGGTGGCGGCGCGCGGGGCGAGGCCGGTGGCGGCGAGCAGGGTCATGCTCTTGCCGCTTCCGGACTCGCCGACCAGTGCGAACGTCTCCCCCTGCCGCACCTGCCAGGACACCCCGGCGACGGCACGGACCGGGCCGCGTCGGGTGCCGACGGTGACGGTGAGGTCGTCCACCGACAGCACTGTCGAGTCGGTCGTGGGGTGCCGGCGCTGGCTCGGCATGCGGTCGGTGCGGTCGGTGCGCTCGGTCATGGGGTGCTCCTGCGGGCCTCGCCCAGGGTGAGCTGGCGCGGGTCGAGCACGTCGCGCAGCGCGTCGCCGACCAGGTTGAACGCCAGCACGGTGAGGAAGATCGCCGCGCCCGGGAACACGCCCAGCCACCACGCGTCGGTGACGAAGCCGCGCCCGTCGAACAGCATCCGGCCCCAGGCCGGCGCGGGCGGCTGGATGCCGAGGCCGAGGAAGGACAGCGCGGCCTCGGAGAGGATCGCGAACGCCAGCGACAGCGACGTCTGCACGATCAGCGGCGCGGCGATGTTCGGCAGCACGTGCCGGCGCATGATGCGCAGGTCGGACGCGCCGATGGAGACGGCGGCCCGGACGAACACCTGCTCGCGTACGGAGAGCACGCCGGCGCGGGTGATCCGGGCGAAGATGGGTGTGTAGACCACGCCGATGGCGACCATGGCGGTGAGCAGGCCGGGGCCGAGCACCGCCACGATGGCGACCGCCAGCAGCAGCACCGGGAACGCGAACAACACGTCCATGCAGCGCATGAGCACGCTGTCCAGCCAGCCCCGGTAGTAGCCGGCGAACAGCCCGAGCGTCACCCCGGCGACCAGCGCGATGCCGACGCTGACGGCGCCGACCTGCAGTGACACGCGGGCCGCGACGAGCACCCGGCTGAGCACGTCACGGCCCAGCTCGTCGGTGCCGAACGGGTGCGCGCCGCTGGGCGGTCGCAGCATCTGGTCCACGTCGACGTCGTTCACTCCGGCCGGGGCGAGCCACGGGCCGGCCACGCCGACCACGACGAGCAGCACGAGCACGATCGTGCCGCCCACGGCGAGCGGGTCGCGGCGCAGCGCGTCCAGGACGCGGCGTCCGGTGCTCTCGGTCGTGGCGCTCACCTGACCGTGATCCTCGGGTCGAGGCGGGCGTAGAGGATGTCCACCAGCAGGTTGACAAGCAGGAACAGCGCCGCGACGAGCAGCACCGCGCCCTGCAGGACGGGATAGTCGCGGGCCTGCACGGCGTCGAAGGTGAGCCGGCCGATACCGGGCCAGGCGAACAGCACCTCGATCACGATGACGCCGCCGAGCAGGCTGGCGAGCTGCACCGCGACCACGGTGACCACCGGGATGAGCGCGTTGCGCAGCACGTGCCGCATGATCACCACCCGGTTGCGCAGCCCCTTCGCCTCGGCGGTGCGCACGTAGTCGGCGGAGAGCACCTCCAGCACGGAGGAGCGGATGAACCGGGTGAGGATCGACGCGGTGACCAGGCCGACGGTGACCGCCGGCAGCGCCACGTGGGTGGCCCACCGGCCGGGGTCGTCGGTCAGCGCCACATAGCCGGACGGGGGCAGCCAGCCGAGCACCCCGGCGAACAGCAGGATGCCCATGATGCCCATCCAGAAGTCCGGCACGGAGACGCCGAACTGGCTGAACACGCGGGCGGCGTGGTCGACCGCCGAGCCGCTGCGGACCGCCGCGACGATGCCCAGCGGGAACGCCACCAGGAGCGCGAACACCACGGCGGTGACGGCGAGTGACAGCGTGGCGGGCAGCCGTTCCAGCACGATCTGGCTGACCGGCTGACCGGTGCGGAAGCTGACCCCCAGGTCACCGGTGAGCGCGTGCCCGAGGTAGCTGACGTACTGCACCGGCAGCGGCTGGTCGAGGCCGGCGCGTTCCCGCAGCGCCTCGTACGTCTGCGGGTCGAACCGGGTGCCGAGCGCCACCCGGACCGGGTCACCCGGCACCAGTTGCAGCAGCAGGAACACCACGAGCGTGACGCCGACCAGCACGACCGCCGACTGGAGGACCCGCCGCAGGACGAAGCGGGCCATCACTTCGCCAGGGCGACCGACCGGAACCGGATCGCCCGATCGGTGCGCACCTCGTAGCCGGAGACCTTCTTCGACCAGCCCTGCACCACGTCCGGGTTGTAGAGGTAGAGGTAGCTGGCGTCGTCGACGATCTGCTTCGCCGCCTGCTCGTACGCCTGCTTGCGGGCGCCCTGGTCGGTCTGGGTGCGCGCGTCGTCCAGCAGCTTGTCGACCGCCGGGTTCTTGTACTTGTGGAAGTTGAACGTGCCGCCGCTGTGGTGCTGGGCGTAGTAGAACTCGTCCGGGTCGATGTTGCCGAGCCAGCCGAGCATGAACCCGTCGAAGTTGCCCTTCGCCTGCTCGTCCAGCCACTGGGCGAAGTCCAGCGTACGGATCTTGACGGTGATGCCGACGTCCTTGAGCTGCGCGGCGATGACCTGCGCGGCGGTGACCGTCTCCGGATACTCGCTGGTGACCATCAGATCCATGGTCAGGTTGCTCACGCCGGCCTGGCCGAGCATCTGCTTCGCCTTGCCCGGGTCGTGGCTGTAGGGCGCGTAGTCGTAGTAGAACGCGCTGGCCTTCGGGATGGCGGTCTGGTTGACGGTGGCCAACCCGAACTTCGCGGCCTTGGTGATCGCCTCGCGGTCCAGCGCGTACCCGACGGCGCGCCGCACCTCGGGGTTGTCGAACGGCTTGCGGGCCTCGTTGAGCGCCACGTACCAGTAGTCGGTAGAGGCCGCCGACTTCACCACCGGGTCGTCGCCGTCCTGCAACGACTTCACCTGCTGGGGCGGCAGGTTGTCGGTCCACTGGACCTGGCCGCTGCGCAGGTTCTGCAGCGCCACCGTCGGGTCCTTGACGAAGGTGAACGTGACGCCGTCCAGCTTCGGCTTGTCCCCCCAGTACGAGTCGTTGCGCACCAGCTTGACGCTGTCACCGGAGGTGTAGCCGGCCACCTTGAACGGGCCACTGCCGACCGGCGCGGTCTTGACCTTGCCGGACTCGACGTTTGACTTCTCCACGATCGCCACGCCCTTGAAGCCGCCGAGGTTGGCGAGCAGGTTCGGCGTGGGCGCGCTGAGCGTCACCACCACTGTGGCCGGGTCGGGCCCGGTGACCGACTTGACGGTGGCGAACTTGTACGCGTTGTTCAGCTTCTCCTTGATGATCCGCTCGTACGAGTAGACGACGTCCTCGGAGGTCAGCGGCGACCCGTCGGAGAACGTGACGCCCTCGCGCAGCGTGAACGTCCAGGTGAGCTGGTCGTCGCTGGTGGTCCACTTCGTCGCCAGCGACGGCACCATCTTCAGGTCGGCGTCCGGCTCGACGAGCGTGTCGTAGACGTTCTCCAGCACCTGGAAGCTGTAGTAGGCCGAGGTCTTGTGCGGGTCGAGCTGGTCGGGTTCGCCGCCGATCGCGGCGTTGAGAACTCCACCGGAGCCGCCGGCGTTCCCCCCGCCGCCGACGTCGACCGCCTCGCCGCCGGTGCATCCGGACAGGACGCCGACGGTCAGTGTGAGTGCGGCGCCGAGCACGCCGAGCTTCTTCCTGGACACAGGCCCCCCTAGCCACTTCCCGGACAAAAGAAAGTTTCGGCGAGTCTTCTCTCCGAGCCGGATGATGTCAAACGAATCCAGCCAAATTGACTTGTCGTCGCGCGCTTGCCGGTGCGGAGTGAACGGTGGTTCAATCCGGGCCCGGACCTGATCCGCCACCTGCGCTGGGAGTTGCCGCCGTGACCACACACGAGGTCGTCAACCAGGTCCCGCCGATGGTCGGCCACGACACCGCCGACGACCCGGCGCTGCGCGACGGCGTGGCCCGCGAGGGCGCCGGCTGGGCGCTGCCCGACCTGCACGAGCTGGGCCGGCTCGCCGGTGGCGAGGAGGCCGCCGAGCACGGTCGGCTCGCCAACGAGCATCAGCCGGTGCTGCGCACCCACGACCGGTACGGCCACCGCGTCGACGAGGTGGAGTTCCACCCGTCCTGGCACGAGCTGATGCGTACCGCCGTCGGGCACGGCCTGCACGCCGCGCCGTGGGCCGACGACCGGCCGGGCGCGCACGTGGCCCGCGCGGCCGGGTTCTACCTGTGGCGGCCCGACGCGGGGCACGGCTGCCCGATCTCGATGACCTACGCGGCCGTGCCCGCGCTGCGGCACAGCCCGGAGCTGGCCGCCCGCTACGAGCCGCTGCTCACCGCCCGCGAGTACGACTTCGGGCTGCGCCCGCCGCAGACCAAGCGCGGCCTGCTCGCCGGCATGTCGATGACCGAGAAGCAGGGCGGCTCGGACGTGCGCGCCAACACCACCACGGCCCGGCCGGAGCCGGACGGCAGCTACCGGCTCGTCGGGCACAAGTGGTTCACCTCGGCGCCCATGTGCGACCTGTTCCTCACGCTCGCCCAGGCGCCCGGTGGCCTCACCTGCTTCCTGGTCCCCCGCGTGCTGCCCGACGGCACCCGCAACCCGATGCGGCTCATGCGGCTCAAGGACAAGCTCGGCAACCGCTCCAACGCCTCCGCCGAGGTCGAGTACGAGCACGCGGTGGCGTGGCGCGTCGGCGACGAGGGCCGGGGCGTGCGCACCATCATCGACATGGTCAACCTGACCCGGCTGGACTGCGTGATCGGCGCGGCGGCCGGGATGCGCCACGGCGTGACCACCGCCGTGCACCACGCCACCCACCGGCGGGCGTTCGGCGACTACCTGGCCGACCAGCCGCTGATGCGCAACGTGCTGGCCGACCTGGCCGTCGAGTCCGAGGCCGCCACCGTCCTGATGGTCCGGCTGGCCGGCGCGACCGACCGGTCCGCGCGCGGCGACGACGGCGAGACCGCGTTCAAGCGTCTCGCCCTCGCAGTCGGCAAGTACTGGGTGTGCAAGCGCTGGCCGGGGCACGCCGCCGAGGCGCTGGAGTGCCTGGGCGGCAACGGCTACGTGGAGGAGTCCGGCATGCCCCGGCTGTTCCGTGAGTCGCCGCTGAACTCGATCTGGGAGGGCTCCGGCAACGTCGCCGCCCTCGACGTGCTGCGGGCGCTCACCCGGGAACCGCAGGTGCTCGCCGCGTACGAGGCGGAGGTGGCCGCCGCGGCCGGCGCGGACGCCCGGCTGGACGCGGCGGTGCGACGGGTCCGCGACGAGCTGGCCGACCACACCGACCTGGAGTTGCGCGCCCGGCGGGTGGTGGAGCGGCTGGCGCTGGTGCTGCAGGGCGCGCTGCTGGTGCGCCACGGCCACCCGGCGGTCGCCGACGCGTTCTGCGCGTCCCGGCTCGACGGCGACCACGGGCAGGCGTACGGGACGCTGCCGGGCGGGCTGGACCTGACAGCGATCATCGACCGCGCCAGCCCGAAGATCGGCTGACGGCATGGTGACGCGGCTCGCCTCGGTACACCTGTATCCGGTCAAGTCCCTCGGCGGCGTGGACGTCGACCGGGCCGACGTTGAGCCGTGGGGGTTGCGTCACGACCGCCGCTGGCTGGTGCTGCGCCCCGACGGCGGCAAGCTGGGCTCAAGCGTCCTGCCGGCGCTGCTCGGTCTGACCGCCGTGCCCGGCTCCGGGTCGGTCACGCTCACCGCCCGCGACGGGTCGTCGCTGACGGTCGCCGAACCGGTCGACGGGCCACCGGTTCCGACCGACGTGTCCCGGCTGGACACGGTCCGGCTCGCCGCCGACGAGGCCCACGACTGGCTCTCCGCCCGGCTGGGCCGGCCCGTACGGCTGGCCTGGCTGGACGATCCGCGCCGCCGGCCGATGTCTGCCGAACACGGCGGTGGACCCGGTGATCCGCTGAACCTCTCCGACGCCGGACCGCTGCTGGTCGCCACGACGCCGTCGCTGCGGCGGCTGCGGGACTGGATCGTCGAGGGCGCGCTGGAACGCGGCGAGCCCGCGCCGGAGCCGCTGGCGATGGCCCGGTTCCGGCCGACAGTGGTGCTGGACGGACCGCTCGAACCGTTCGCCGAGGACGGCTGGACGCGGGTGCGCATCGGGGCCGTCGACTTCCGGGTGTCCGAACGCTGCGACCGCTGCTCGGTGACGCTCATCGACCCGGAGACCCTCGCCGGCGGGAAGGAGCCGATCCGCACGCTGGCCCGGCACCGGCGTCACGACGGCAAGACCTGGTTCGGTGTCCGCCTGGTCCCGCTGACCACCGGCGAGATCCGCGTCGGCGACGAATGCCACGCGATGTGACAGGCGTAGCGCCGGTGTCGGTGCGGTGGAGCAGACCGTCGCACATGCGTGGCCCGGACGAGGTGGACTGCCTCGACCTGCGCACCGGATCGCTGGTGTGGCGCGCGCCGGTGCCGCCGTACACCGGTCATCTCGTGGTGGACGAGGACACCGTGCTGGTGGGCGGGTGGCGCGGGTACACCGCACTGCGCGCGCTGGACCGGGAGACCGGGACGACGCGGTGGGCCACCACGGCGCGGGTGGCCACGGTCCGGCCCGCGGTTGCCGGTGGCGTCGTCGTGGTGGGCGCCCTCGGCGGGTCCGAGCTGCGGATACTCGACGCCGACAGCGGCGACGAGGTACGCCGGCTCGCCCTGCCCGAGCCGCTGACGGACAGCGACCACTCGCCGGCCCTCGTCACCGTCGACGACGACCACGTGCTGCTCCGGTGCGGCCCGCGCACGATCCGGCGGGTCCACCTCGAATCCGGCGACGGCGAGGAGTTCTTCCGCGCCGAGGCCGACCTCACCCCGGACGCGCCCTCCGTCACGGGCACCCTGGCCTGGGTACGCGACAACCGGGGCGGCCTTACCGCCGTCGACCTGACCACCGGCGGTGTCCGCCGGCGCGTGGGTGCGGGTGACCCGCCGGTCTCCGGCGTGGTGGCGGCGGGCCACTGTCACGTCGCGGCGCGACGGTCCGGCGTCCTCCTGCGCGTGGACGACGACGGCGTCCACGAGAGGGCCACCGCGCTACGCCGGATCGGCTCCCTGCACGCCCTCGACCCGGACACCGTGCTGCTCGCCGGCGCGGGTGGGCTGAGCGCGGTCAGGGCGACCTGACCTGCCGGGACCGCCACTCGTCGGCCAGGATCGCGTGGACGAGCTGGTCGGCCCAGCCGTCCCGGAACCGGTAGCTGCGCACGTGCCGCGCCTCCCGCCGCATCCCGAGCCGGGCCATCAGGCGCGCCGACGGCTCGTTGTCCGCGTGGCAGCGGGCCACCACCCGGTGCAGCCCGAACTCGGCGAACCCCCGGTCCAGCAGCGCGCCGGCCGCCTCCGTGGCCAGCCCCCGGCCGCCGTGGTCGGGGTGGAAGACGTACCCCAGTTCGGCGGTGCGGTCCGCGGCGCTGCGCCACACCAGCTCGACCGCGCCGATCACCCGCGCGTCGCGGACCACGGCGAGCGTCAGGCAGTCGCCCTCCGCGCGCAGCGCGTCCTCGCCGGCCATCGCGGTCACCGACGCCAGGGACTCCGCCCGGGTACGCGGCGCGGCGCCGGCCATCCAGCGGACCACGTCCGGGCGGCGTTGCCAGGCGTGCACGTCGTCGAGGTCGTCGAGGGTGACCGGGCGCAGCAGCAGCCGGGGCGTGCGCAGCGGGTACGCCGGGTGGGTCATCCGGCGATGGTAGGAGGAACCTAGGGTGGGCCGCATGGTCGTTTCCGCCGACGACGGCAACCCGCTCACCCGGCTCACGCTCGACCAGCTCCGGCAGCGCACCAGCGTGAAGTGGCGGCTCTACCCGCCGGACGTGCTGCCGCTGTGGGTGGCCGAGCAGGACGTACCGCTGGCGCCGCCGGTGGCCGAGGCGCTGCGCCGGGCGGTCGAGCTGGGCGACACCGGCTACGCGTTCGGCACCGGGTACGCCGAGGCGGTCGGCGGGTTCGCCGCGCAGCGGTGGGGCTGGGCCGACTTCCCGGTCGGCCGGGCCACGCTGGTGCCGGACGTGATGATGGGTACGGTCGAGGTGCTGCGCCTGGTCACCGGCCCGGGTGACGCGGTGGTGGTCACTCCTCCGGTCTACCCGCCGTTCTACGCGTTCGTCACGAACGCCGGCCGTCAGGTCCTCGAGGCGCCGCTCGGCGCGGACCTGCGGCTCGACCCGGCCGCGCTGGAGGAGGCGTTCCGCCGCGCCCGCGCGATCGGCGACCGCCCGGCGTTCCTGCTCTGCAACCCGCACAACCCGACCGGTGTGGTGCACCGGCCCGACGAGCTGGCCGCCGTCGCCGAGCTGGCCGCCCGGCACGGCGTACGGGTGGTGGCCGACGAGATCCACTCACCGCTGGCGCTGCCCGGCGCGCGGCTCACCCCGTACCTGACGGTGCCGGGTGCGGAGAACGCGTTCGCGCTGCTGTCGGCATCGAAGGCGTGGAACCTGGCCGGGCTCAAGGCGGCGCTGGCGGTCGCCGGGCCGGACGCGGCGGACGACCTGGCCCGGATGCCGGAGGAGGTCAGTCACGGCCCCAGCCACCTCGGGGTGCTCGCGCACACGGCCGCGTTCCGAGCCGGCGGGCCGTGGCTGGACCGGCTGCTCGACGGCCTGGACGCGAACCGGGCGCTGCTCGGGTCACTGCTGGCCGAGCACCTGCCGACCGTGTCGTGGCAGCCGCCCGAGGGCACGTACCTGGCCTGGCTGGACTGCCGGCGCCTCGGCGTACCCACCGAGGCGGGCGACGGACCGGGCGTGGCGAGCGACCTGGCCGGTCCGGCGCGGATGTTCCTCGACCGGGCCCGGGTGGCGCTCAGCTCCGGGCACGTCTTCGGCGCCGGTGGTGCCGGGTTCGTGCGGCTCAACTTCGCCACCTCCCCCGCCGTGCTCACCGAGGCGGTCACCCAAATGGGCCGGGCGGCGGCGACCGCCTGACGTGCGGCTCAACGGGCGACGACGCGTACCCCCTGGTTGTCGCCCTCGGACAGGAACGACGCCACGGCGCCGCCCTCGGCGGTGACGGCCGCGCGTTCGACGCGGGTGAACGCGCGCAGCGGCGTGACCACCACGACGCCCGCGTCGACCGTCCAGGTGGCGGCGACCCGGCCGTCGACGAGCACGAACCGGGCCCCGGCCACGGAGAGGTTGCGGTGGGCGTCGTCGATGATCCGGCTGCGGTCGTGGTAGCCGAGCACGGCGTTGTCGAAGGCGGGCAGGAACCGTACCGGCGCGGGGGTGTCCGGGTCGGGCCGGGGCGCGCCGGGCAGGTCCAGCAGCGTGCGGCCCCGCGCGTCCCGGAAGGCCACCAGCTCGTCGCGGACCGCGGCCACCGCCGCGGGCAGCCCGGCGAGGCCGCACCAGGCGCGCAGGTCCGCCGACGCGGCCGGGCCGAACGCGGCCAGGTAGCGCCGCACCAGCGCCCGCCCGGCCCTGTCGTCGCCGTCCGGGCCGGGCGGTTCGGCGTCGCGGCCCAGCCACCGGGCCAGAGCGACGGTACGGACGCCGGCGGTGGTCCGCCACAGTCCGCGCGGCGGGGCCTGCACGGCCGGGACCAGCGCGAGCACGATCTCGCCGAGCGCCCGCCGGTCGGTCGCCGGCCAGCGCGGGGCGAGCGCAGCCACGATCTCGGCGGTGGTACGGGGCTCGCCGTCGGCCAGGACCTTCCGGGCGGCCGCGGCGAGTTCGTCGAGGTCGACCCCGTCGAACTCGCCGCGGTAGACGCCGAGCACCCGCTGCCGCAGCATCGCGTCGTGCCGGGACCGCCAGGCCAGCACGTCGTCGGCGGCGAGCAGGTGTACGGTGCGGCGCATCAGGTGGGTACGCACCAGGCGGCGACGCACCAGCAGGTCCGACAGGGCCGCCGGGTCGAAGGCCCGCAGCCGCGACCAGAGCCCGACGTACGGCTCCTGCGGCTCCTGGGCCTGCAACCCGCACAGGTGCGCCACCGCGTCGGCCATCGGCAGGTCGGCGCGGTCGAGCAGCAGTTGCCGGGCGAGTGTCGCCCGGTTGAGCGCACGCCGGTCGAGCACTGTCACGGCTTCGTTCCCCGGCCGGCTCAGGTGGTGGTCTGGCCGTCGATGGTCTCGCGCAGGATGTCCGCGTGCCCGGCGTGCTGGGTGGTCTCGGCGATGACGTGGATCAGCACCCGCCGGACGCTGCGGACCGAACCGGGCTCGTTCCACGGCGCGTCCGGGACCGGCCAGGTCGCCGAAAGGTCCTCGACGCCGGCCACGATCTCCTCGGTACGGGCGGCGACGCGGGCGTACCGGTCGAGGATGGCCGGCAGCGTGTCCTCGGGCAGCATCTGGAAGTCCCGTCCCCGCTCGATCGCCCACTGCGGCAGCTCGCGGGCCTGCCCGGACATGAAGTCCTCCCAGGTGACGCCCTCGGGCATGGCGAATGACATCGCCGAGGGGCCCTCGACCACGAACCGCAGCCACGCCTCCTCGGTGGACGCGACGTGCTTGATCAGGCCGCCCAGGCAGAGCGCGCTGACGGTCGGCTTCTGCCCGGCCTGCTCGTCGGTCAGGCCACGGACCGTGTTGGTCAGCATGTTCCGGGCCTCGGCGAGCTCGGCCAGCAGATCGGTCCGCTCGGCGTCCAGGGTGGTGGGGGTCGTGGTGGTGCCGGTCATCGTCATCGGTTCCTTCCGGTCCTGATCGGGTACGGGTCCACCCTCGCAGGCGTAGCGGTCAGGAAGTGTCCTCTTCTCGCGGCAGAATGCGTGTCGTGCCGAAGACTTCCGCCCGACTGCTCGCCCTGCTGTCCCTGTTGCAGGCGCGACGGGACTGGCCGGGCTCGCTGCTCGCCGAACGGCTGCGGGTCAGCCCGCGTACCGTGCGCCGCGACGTCGACCGGCTGCGCGAGCTGGGCTATCCGATCGAGAGCGCCAAGGGGCCGGACGGCGGCTACCGGCTGGGTGCCGGCTCGGCGCTGCCGCCGCTGCTCTTCGACGACGAGCAGGCGGTCGCGCTCACCGTGGCGTTGCAGACCGCGGCCGGCGGGGTGACGGGCATCGAGGAGGCGGCGGCGCGGGCGCTGACCACGGTGCGGCAGGTGATGCCCGCGCGGCTGCGGCACCGGGTGGACGCGCTGCGGGTGGTCGACGTGCAACGCGCCGGTACGCCGGCCCGGCACCGGGTGGAACCGGCGTTGCTGATGACGTTGAGCGCCGCCGTGCACGCCCGCGAGGAGCTGCGCTTCGACTACGAGCCGGTGTCCACGACGCCGCCGGTCGCGGGCCGGCCGCCGCGCCGGGTGCAGCCGCACCACCTGGTCACCTGGGGCGGGCGCTGGTATCTCGTCGCCTGGGATCTCGACCGCGACGACTGGCGCACGTTCCGGGTCGACCGGATCAGCCCGCGTACGCCCACCGGCCCCCGGTTCACGCCCCGCGAACTGCCCGGCGGAGACGTGGCCGCGTACGTCGCCGGGCGGTTCAAGGGCGCCACCGGGCCGGGTGACTGGCCCTGCCGGGGCGAGGTGATCCTCGACCTGCCCGCCCGGGTGGTGTCCGGATGGACCCGCGACGGGATCGTCGAGGCGCTGGGCCCGGACCGCTGCCGCCTGGTGCTGGGCGCCTGGTCGTGGCCCGGGCTGGCCGCCGTGCTCGGCCGCTACGACGCCGACATCGAGGTGGTCGGGCCGCCGGAACTGCGCGAGGCGTTCGCCCGCCTGGCCCGCCGGTACGCCGCAGCGGCAGAGGGCCGGCACACGCCTCGGTAGCCCCGGGCCGGGGCGTCAGTCGGTGGGCAGGAGCGGGCGCATGAACGTGCGCTCGTACCGCAGGACGCAGCCCGACTCCTCGCGGATCCGGTCGGCGGCGACGAACTCGGGGTCCACTCCGAACCGGGCCCGGTACTGCTCGTACGCCGCCAGGCTGGAGAAGCTGAACAGCGCCTCGGCCCGGTCGCTGGCACCCTCGGCGGGCAGGAAGTAGCCGTGGTGCACGCCGCCGTGCCGTGCCACCAGCCGCATCCAGGTAAGGGCGAAGCGCTCGAAGGCGTCGATCTGGGCGGGGTCGATCGTGTAGTGCACGACGCAGGTGATCACGCGGCCACGATAGCGGCGGCCGGTCAGGCGGCGGAGCGGCGGTCGCCGGGGTCGGTCGTGTCGGCCAGGCCCGCGTACCGCCCCCGGTGGTAGAGCAGCGGCGAGCCGACGTCGGCGTGCCGCAGCAGTTCCGGTTCGGCGAGCACCACGGCGTGGTCGCCGACGACAACCCGGTCCACCACCCGGCACAGCAGCCAGGCCAGCGTGTCGTCGAGGACCGGCACCCCTTCCGGGCCGGGCCGCCAGCGGGTCGGCTCGGCGAACCGGTCGATCCCGCTGGTGGCGAACGTCCGGGCCACCTCGTGCTGGCCGTGCCCGAGCAGGTGCACCCCGACGTGCCGGGCCCGGGACACCACCGGCCAGCTCGACGACCCCCGGTCCAGGCAGAACGAGACGATCGGCGGTCGCAGCGACACCGCGGTGAACGAGGTGGCGGTGAACCCGGCCGCGGGCGGACCGGCGGCGGTGACCACTGTGACGGTGCTGGCCTGGTGCCGCAGCAGCGTCCGCAGCGCGTCGGCGTCGGCGTCGACCGGGGTGTCGGCGGGCTCGGGCACGGCGTTCCTCCAAGGTGTACGGGACGGGACCGGTCAGACCGTGAAACCGTGGAACAGCACCGACGCCAGCCCGAGGGCCAGCACCAGGTTGAACACGGTGGCGGCGGCGAACACGGTCACCGGCCGCCAGCCGGCCTCGCGCAGCGACGACACGCGGACCTCCAGGCCGATGCTGACGAAGGCCAGGATGAGGAACCAGACCCGCAGGTCGGTGACGATCGCCATCGTGGTCTTGCCGTCCGCGCCCGCGGCGTCGAGGTACCAGGTGGCGATCACCGAGGCGGCGACGAACCCGAGGACGAACTTCGGGAACCGGCGCCACAGCTCGCCGAGCCCGGGGCGCGGGGCGTCCGGGCGGCGCTCCACCCGCAGCGCGAAGTACGCGGTGAGCGCCACCGCGACCACGCCCATCAGCGCGTTCTGGGTGACCTTGACGATGCTGGCGATCTGGAGCGCATCCTCACCGGCGAGCGCGCCGGCAGCGGTCACGGCGGCGGTGGTGTCGATGTTGCCGCCGATCCAGGCGCCGGCGACCGCGTCGGAGAGGCCGAGCACGTCGGCCAGCCACGGCAGCAGGAAGATCGACGGCAGCGCGAACGCGATGACCAGGCTGGCCGTGTACGCGAGCTGTTCCCGGCGTGCCCGTACCGCGCCGGCGGCGGCGATCGCGGCGCTCACCCCGCAGATCGACACCGCCGAGGCGAGCAGCGCCCGCAGCTTCTCGTCCAGACCGAACCGCCCGGCCAGCCACCAGGTGAACAGGAACACGCCGCTGATCAGCAGCAGCGCCTGGGCGATGGCGGGACCGGCGGCGCTCGCGATGACTGCCAGGTTGATCGAGGCGCCCAGCAGCACCAGGCCGGTCTTGATGAAGAACTCGGTACGGAACGCGGCGGAGATCCGGTCCCGCAGCCCGGTCACCGTGACGATCAGGTTGCCGAGCAGGCCGAGCAGGATCGCGTAGACCGGGTACTCGACCGCGGCGGCCACGTCCTCGATCGCGCTGCCCTCGGCCCAGACCGGCACGTTCTGTTCGAGGTACCGGGTGAGCGCGGCGAGACCGAGCACCACCAGCAGGCCCAGGCCGGTCCAGGCCCAGAACGCGCCGGAGCGCAGGTCGGCCCGGGGTGAAGCGACCGCGGGCGTACCGGCGGGTCGGTCCGAGGTCGCGGCGGCCGGGGCGTCCACGGTGGAGGCCGCGGACGGCCCGGCGGCGGTGCTGCGGACGGCGGGTTCCGGGGCGGCGGCCATCACGGCACCAGCCCGGCCGGGATCGCGCCGGCCAGCACCAGGAGCAGCAGCGCGAGGCCGAGTACGGTGGCGGCCCAGTCCTCGCTGAAGGCGAGCCGGGACGTGCCGGCGGTGGGCGGTTCGGGTGGCGTGGGCGCGTTGCTCATGAAGGGGCTCCTACGGGTACGCGCGGGCGACGGAGGGCAGCCGGAGGCGAGGGGTGACAGGGATCATCGACCCCAGTGAGAGTTTCCTACTTAACTAGTAGGATTACAAGGTCTTCCCGCGCTCCGGCTCACCCGCGGCGCGGGCGGCCACCACCACCGAGATGCCGTCGAGCACCCGCTGCAGACCGAACTCGAAGGCGTGGTCCGGCCCGTACGCCGCGCCGTGCGCCATGCCCGCGGCGGTGCCGACCCGCGCGGCGAGCGGGAAGCTGCCGGCGGCCATGAACTTCTCCAGCCAGGGCCCGTGCGTCCGCCACCACTGGTCGTCGGTCATCCCGGTCTCACGTTCCAGCTCGACCACGTCCAGCGCGACCCGGGCCGCGTTCTTGGCGTGCCCCAGCACGAGCGTGAGCACCGCGTCCATCTCCACGTCGTCGAGCCCGATGTCCGCCACGGCGTGCAGCTCGTAGTCGTACTTGGCGAGCACGTTCGGGCCGAGCACCGGCCGGGTCGTCTCGGCGCGCAGCAGCCACGGGTGGGCCCGGTAGAGGGCGAGGTTGTCCCGCGCGATGCGTTCCAGCCGGCCCCGCCAGCCACCCGGCACGTCGGCCGGGCGCGGCAGGTCACCGAGGACGGCGTCCACCATGACGTCGAGCAGTTCCGCCTTACCCGGCACGTACGTGTAGACGGACATGGTGCCCACGCCGAGTGCCTCGCTGACCCGGCGCATGGTGAGCGCGTCGATACCTTCGGCGTCGGCGATCTCGATCGCGGTCCGCACGATCCGGTCGACGCTGAGACCGGGACCTGCGCCGCGGCTGGCCGGTTCCCGGGTGCGCCAGAGAAGGGCCAGGCTGCGGGCGGGATCGGCCTTGCGCCGGCGCTCCTTCGACATGGTGCCGTCATCCTACCGGCCGGGCCGGTCACCAGCCGTCGGCGGGACGCCGGAAAAGGGGAGCCCGAGAATTGTTCGGGCAAAAAGAATGGCGGGTTCTCCCGCCACTACCAACATATAGCGCAACCCCGGTCTTGCCGCAAGACCGGGGTGACGGCGCACAATTGCCGGCCGTAACCCATTGCCGTGCCATTCGAAAAGCCGCGAAGAGCGGAGGCTCGGCCGTGCCCGCGATCGGAGACGAGTTGAACCTGCCTGCCACGAGCGTTTTCGATCTACCCGAGCGACTGTCGGCGAAGGCCGACCCCGAGCTGATCGCCGCCGACGAGCGGCACTTCGCCGCCATCGCGGACAGCCTGCGCCGCTCGATCGCCGACCTGACCGACCGGCTCGACGCCACGCGCCGGGCCGCGGGCGGCCGGGGCCGGCAGGCGGTCGACCGGGACCAGGAGGTCCGGCGGTTGAGCGCGCGCCTGCGCACGCTGCGCCGCTACGGCCTGGACCTGTGCCTGGGCCGGATGGTCGGCGCGGACGGCGGCGAACCGGTGTACGTGGGCCGCCTCGGCCTGACCGACGGCGCGGGCGGCCGGCTGCTGCTGGACTGGCGCTCCCCCGCCGCCGAGCCGTTCTTCGGCGCGACCCACGCCGACCCGATGGGCCTGGCCAGCCGCCGCCGGTACCGGTGGACCGCGGGCCGGATCACCGACTACTGGGACGAGGTGTTCACCGCCGACGGGCTGGCCGGGCACGCCGCGCTGGACGACCAGTCGGCGTTCATCGCCAGCCTGGGCGCGACCCGGTCGGCGCGGATGCGCGACGTGCTCGGCACCATCCAGGCCGATCAGGACGCGATCATCCGGGCCGGGTCGCGGGGTGCGCTGGTGGTCGACGGCGGCCCCGGCACCGGCAAGACCGTGGTGGCGCTGCACCGCACCGCGTACCTGCTGCACGCCGACCCGCGGCTGGGCGAGCGCCGGGGCGGGGTGCTGGTGGTCGGGCCGCACCAGCCGTACCTGAACTACGTCTCCGACGTGCTGCCCAGCCTGGGCGAGGAGGACGTGCAGATCTGCACGCTCGCCGACCTGGTGCCGGAGGGCGCGGCGGCGGCGCCGGAGACCGACCCGGAGGTGGCGCGGCTGAAGGCGTCCGGGGACGTGGTGCGCGTTGTCGACGCCGCGGTCCGGTTCTACGAGGAGCCGCCCGCGACCGCAATGACTGTCGGGGTCGGGGACGCCGAGGTGCGGCTGACCGCCGGCGACTGGGCGACGGCGTTCGAGGTGGCCGGGCCGGGCGTCCCGCACAACGAGGCCCGCGACGAGGTGTGGGAGGAACTGCTCACGATCCTGGTGGAGAAGTACCGCGGCGACGAGCCGGAGGAGGCGGTCCGCCGCGCGCTGGGGCGCGACCGGGAACTGGTCACCGCGTTCGGCCGGGCGTGGCCGCTGCTCGACCCGCTCGACGTGGTGGCCGACCTGTGGTCGGTGCCGGCCTACCTGCGCCGGTGCGCGCCCTGGCTGAGCGTCGAGGAGATCCGTACGCTGAGGCGGGCCGACCCTCGAGCCTGGACGGCGGCGGACCTGCCGTGGCTGGACGCGGCCCGGCGGCGGGTCGGTGACCCGGAGGCGTCGCTGCGGCGGCGCCGCGACGAGGGGGTTCTGGCGGCGCAGCGCGCCGAGATGGACACGGTGGTCGACGCGCTGATCGCGTCGCACGCCTACGACGACGGCGAGGGTCTGATGACCATGCTGTACGGCGAGGACATGCGCACCAGCCTGGTCGACTCCAGCGTGTTGAGCGTGGCCGATCCGGACCTGCTGGCCGGGCCGTTCGCGCACGTCGTGGTGGACGAGGCGCAGGAGCTGACCGACGCGCAGTGGCAGATGCTGCTGGCGCGCTGCCCGTCGCGCAGCTTCACGGTGGTCGGTGACCGGGCGCAGGCACGGCACGGGTTCACCGAGTCGTGGCCGCAGCGGCTGGCGCGGGCCGGGTTCGACCGCGTCGAGGTGGCGACGCTGTCCGTCAACTACCGCACTCCGGCGCAGGTGATGGCGGCGGCCGAGCCGGTGATCCGGGCCGTGCTGCCCGACGCCAACGTGCCCACGTCGATCCGCGACGGCGCTCCGGTGCGGTACGGCTCCCGCGCGGAGCTGCGCGCGGTGGTGGACGGCTGGCTCACCGCCCACCGCGAGGGCGTCGTGTGCGTCATCGGTGATCCGGCGTTCCCGGCCTCGGAGCGGGTCCGGTCGCTGAGCCCGGTGCTGGCCAAGGGGCTGGAGTTCGATCTGGTGGTGCTTGTCGACCCGGAGGCGTTCGGCGACGGGGTCGCCGGGGCGGTGGACCGGTACGTCGCGATGACCCGGGCCACCGGCGAACTGGTCGTGCTGACCGGGCCGTGACCGGGCCCCGGGGGCGGCGCACAGACCGCCCCCGGGGTCCGGCTCAGCGGCTGAGCGCCCGGTAGCGGCGCAGCGACAGCGGCAGGAACACCGCCACCAGCACCAGCGGCCAGAGCACCGCCAGCAGCGGGTGATGCGCGGCCACCCACGAGTCGCCGCCCCAGCCGGGGTTGCCGAACAGCTCGCGAGTGGCCCCGACGGTCGCGGACAGCGGATTCCACTCGGCGACCGCGCCCAGCCACGCGGGCATGGTGGACGGCGCCACGAACGCGCTGGACAGGAAGCCCAGCGGGAACTCCAGCGTCTGCACGGCCGTCACCGCGCTCTGCCCCTTCACGGTCAGGCCGAGGAAGACGCCCACCCAGACCAGCGCGAACCGCAGCAGCAGGATCAGCCCGAGCGCGGCGAGCGTGTCGCCGAGGTCGCCGCGTGCCCGCCACCCGATCGCCAGGCCGACGAGCAGCATGACGGCGAGCGTCACCACCGCGAACATCAGGTCGGCCACAGCGCGGCCGAGCAGCGAGGCCAGCCGGGACACCGGCATCGACCGCAGCCGGTCGGTGACGCCACGCTCCAGGTCCGCCGAGACCGCCAGGGTGGTCATGCTGATGCCGAAGACCATCGTCATGGCGAACATGCCGGGCATCAGGAACTCGCGGTAGCTGCCGCCGCCCGGTACCTGGAGCGCGCCGCCGAACAGGTACGCGAACATCAGCACCATCAGGATGTCGAAGCCCAGCGAGCCGATCAGCGGTCCGGGCTCACGCCGCCAGTGCGCCAGCGCACGACCGGTCAGCGTCAGGCCGTCACCGGCCAGCGACGCGCGCCGGGCCGGGGTCACCGTCGCGGTCACGCGGTCACCTCCACGCCGGTCCGGTCGGCGGACGGCCCGCCGGTGAGCTGGAGGAACACCTCGTCCAGTGTGGGTCGCCGCAGCGCCACGTCGGCCACGTCCACGCCGTCGGCGTCCAGCGCACGCAGCACCTCGGTCAGCGCGCCGGCCCGGTCGCCGACCTGGGCGCTGACCGCCCGCCGGTCCGGATCGAGCGCCGGTTCGGTACGGGCCACGGCGCGCAGCCGCGCGGCGGCGGTGGCCAGGTCGGCGGCGTCACGAACGACCAGGTCGATCCGGTCGCCGCCGAGGCGGGACTTGAGCGCATCGGGGGTGCCCTCGGCGATCACCCGCCCGGCGTCGAGCACGCAGACGCGGTCGGCGAGCTGGTCGGCCTCGTCCAGGTACTGCGTGGTCAGCAACACCGTGGTGCCGGCGCGCACCAGATCGCGTACCGCCTCCCACACCTCGTTGCGCCCGCGCGGGTCCAGCGCCGTGGTCGGCTCGTCGAGGAACAGCACCGACGGCGCGAGGATCATCCCGGCGGCCAGGTCGAGGCGGCGGCGCATGCCACCGGAGTACGTGCGTACCGGCCGCCCGCCCGCGTCGGCGAGCCCGAACCGGTCGAGCAGCTCGGTGGCCCGCCGTCGTGCAGCGGCCCGGTCCAGGTGGAACAGGCGACCGAAGATGACCAGGTTCTCCCGGCCGCTCAGTGCCTCGTCCACCGCCGGGTGCTGGCCGACCAGGCCGATGCGGTGGCGCACCCGGTCGGCCTGCCCGGCCACGTCGAAGCCGGCCACCTCGGCCCGCCCGGCGTCGAAGCGCAGCAGCGTGGCCAGGATGCGGACGGCTGTGGTCTTGCCGGCGCCGTTCGGGCCGAGCAGCCCGCACACGGTGCCCGGTCGCACCCGCAGGTCGAAGCCGTCCAGCGCGGCCGTGTCCCCGTACCGCTTGCGCAGGCCCTCCGCGAGGATCGCATGTTCCACGTCTGTTCCCCCTCCGTCGACGAGGGCACTAACGTACAACGTACGGTATGGCGTCCGCCAATGATTCAGCCGATCATCCGGTGCTCCCACGCCCAGACCGCGATCTCGGTACGGTTCCGCAGGCCGAGCTTCGTCTGCACCGTCGAGACGTGGCTCTTCACGGTGCTCAGCGAGATGAACAACTCCGCGCCGATCTCCAGGTTGGTCCGGCCCCGGGCGATCTCGCGTACCACCTCGATCTCCCGCTCGGACAACGCCGGGCGGCGCTCGTCGCGGGGCGGCGCGGGCGGGGTCAGGTGCCGCAGCAGCCGGACCGTCACCGACGGGGACACGAGCGCGTCACCCTGGTACGCCGCCCGCACCGCCTCCACCAGAAGCGCCGGTCCGGCGTCCTTGAGCAGGAACCCGGCCGCTCCCCCGCGCAGCGCGCCGTAGACGTACTCGTCCAGGTCGAACGTGGTGACCACGACGACGCGCAGCGGGTCGGCCACCTCGGGCCCGGCGAGCGCCCGGGTCACCTGGAGCCCGTCGAGCCGCGGCATCCGGATGTCCACCAGGCAGACATCGGGTCGCAGGCGGCGGGCCTGGGCGACCGCGTCGACACCGTCGGACGCCTCGGCGACCACTGTGATGTCCGGCTGGTCCTCCAGGATCAGCCGCAGCCCGCCGCGAACCATCGCCTGGTCGTCGGCGAGCAGCACCCGGATCGTCATCACCGCCTCCCGTACGGCACGGAGGCCCGGACCGACCATCCGGCGCCGGGGCAGGGACCAGCGGTCAGCGTGCCGCCGAGGGCCTCGACGCGCTCCCGCAGGCCGATCAGGCCGTATCCGCCCCGGGACTCGGCGGGCGTGGCGGACGCGTCGTCGGTCACCTCGACCACCACGGCGTCCGGCTCCTGCACCACGTCCACTGTGACCTGGCCGGTGTGCGGGGCGTGGCGGGCCACGTTCGTCAGCGCCTCCCGGACGATCCGGTGCACGGTGCTGGTGACCTCCGGCGGCCAGGCCGTCTCCGCCGGCAGCCGCAGCCGCACCGGCGGGCCCTGCCGGCGGAACCGCTCGACCAGTTCCTCGATCTGCTCCGTACCGGCCGAGGCCGGCGGCGCGTCCGCGGTGTCGCGCAGCAGCCCGACCAGGCGGCGCATGGCCCGCATCGCCTCGCCGCCTGCTGCCTCGATGCCGGCCAGCGACTCAGTGGCGCGCGCCGGATCCCGCCGCCCGACCAGGTGGGCGGCCTGTGCCTGCACCACGATGCCGGTGACGTGGTGGGCCACCACGTCGTGCAGTTCCCGGGCCAGTTCCAGCCGCTCGTCGCGGCGTACCCGCTCGGCGGTGACCTTCGCCCGCTCGTCGAGCAGCCGCAGCGTGAGCCCGGCGGCGACCCCGCCGAGCCAGCACAGCCCGTTGAGCGCGACCACCCCCGACCCGCCCGCCCCCGGCCGGGCGGCCGGCCACGCCCCGGCCGCCACCACGAGACCACCGGCGCCGATCAGGCCGGCGGGCAGCGGCGGCAGCGCGCGTACCGCCGATCCGACCAGGACGGCCGACGCGAGCGCCAGCGCCGGCCCCGGCTCGGTGGGCAGGTCGAACAGCCGGGCGACGGCGACGGCCGACCCGGCGACGACGAGTCCGGCGGTGGCGGTGACGACGCGCTGCCTGTCGCGTACCAGAGCCAGCACGCCGACCACGACGGCGGCCGTGCCGCCGGGAAGCCAGTACGGCAGCCCCCAGCTCGCGGCGATCGCCACCGCCTGGACGCCGATCGCGGCGAGCAGCACCACGGCGAGCCCCGCCGTCGCCGCCACGCGGGTGATCCGTTCACCAGCCATGCCCAGCACGTTAGGAGATCGCGGGCCGTCGCGAACCGGCCGAAAGTAGGGGCCGCCCGAGTGCCGGACCCTGCTCCGGACCGATGCCCGCCGGTCCGGGCGTGCCCAGGATGAGCCGCATGCATCCACCACTCGCCCTGCACGCCGAGCGGCTGACCAAACGGTACGGCCACCGCACCGCGCTTGCCGACTGCGACCTGAGCGTTCCGCGCGGGCACGTGGTCGGCCTGGTCGGTCCCAACGGCGCCGGCAAGTCCACGCTGCTGCAACTGGCCTGCGGCCTGATCGCGCCGACGTCGGGCACGTTGACGGTGCTCGGCTCACCGCCGGCCGCCGACGCCGCGCACCTGGCCCGGGTCGGTTTCGTCGCCCAGGACACGCCGGTCTACGCCTCCCTGACCGTCGCCGAGCACCTGCGGATGGGCGCCTGGCTCAACCCGTCCTGGGACGCGGCGCTGGCCCGGCGGCGCGTCGACGAGGTCGGCCTGGATCCGGCGCAGAAGGCGGGCCGGCTCTCCGGCGGTCAGCGCGCGCAACTGGCCCTCGCGCTGGCCGCCGCGAAGCGCCCCGAGCTGCTGATCCTCGACGAGCCGGCCGCCGCACTGGACCCGCTGGCGCGTCGCGAGTTCATGCACGGGCTGGCCGGTTTCGTGCGGGAACTCGGCGCGGGCGCGGTGCTCTCCTCGCACCTGCTCGGCGACGTGGCGCAGGTCTGCGATCACCTGGTCGTACTCTGCGCCGCCCGGGTGCAGGTGGCCGGTCCGGTCCCGGACCTGCTCGCCACACACCACCGGAGCACCGCCGCGCCCGCCGGGGCCGAGGTGGTCTGGGCCGAGCCCGGCCGCGTCGTGGTCCGGGGCCCGGCGGTACGCGACGACGCGCCGGTCACGCTGGAGGAACTGGTCCTGGCGTACCTGTCCCGGGCCGCCGCCCGCCCGGCGGTGACCCGATGATCCGGATGACGCTGCGGCAGTTCCGCCTCCCGGCGCTCGTCGGCGCCGTCCTGCTGGTGCTGGCCGGCGCCTACCTGCTGCGCCTCGGCGCGGACATTCGGGCCGTGCCCGATCCGGCCCGGCTGCCCGGCCGGTACGCGCAGACGATGCTGTTCCTCGCCGGCGGGTTCGCGCTGGTGCCCGCGCTGATCGGCGCGTTCTGGGGCGCGCCGCTGGTGGCCCGGGAGCTGGAGCAGGGCACGCACCGGCTGGTGTGGAACCAGAGCGTGCCGCACCGCCGCTGGCTGGCGGTCAAGCTGGCGGTGCTGTCGGCCGCCGCCGCGCTCGTCGCCGGTGTGCTCGGCGCGCTGCTGACCTGGGCGGCCGCGCCCGTCGACCGGGTCGCCGGCGACCGATTCAGCACCGTGCTGTTCGGCGCGCGCGGGATCGCGCCGGTCGGGTACGCCGTGTTCGGCCTCGTCCTCGGCGTGGTCGCCGGGCTGCTGCTGCGCCGCACCCTGCCGGCGATGGCAGTGGTGTTCCTGGCCGTGGTCGTGGTGCAGCTCGCCGTGCCGAACCTGCTGCGCCCGCACTACCTGCCGCCGGAGCGGGTCACCGTGCCGATGACCGCCGACACCGTCAACCGGGCCCGCAACCTGGGCAGCATCACCGGCGCGCCGGTCGTCGGCGGGCTGGACGTGCCGGGTGCGTGGGTCACCGGCATCAGCCCGCTGCGGACCGCCGACGGGCGGCAGCTCTCCGACGAGGCGTTCGGCACCTGTTTCCGTGACCCGCCGCGTACCGGAGCCACCGGCACGTTCGGCGACACCGCGGTCTGCCTCGGCAAGCTCGGCCTGCACGTGGACCTGGCGTACCAGCCGAACCGCCGGTTCTGGGCGTTCCAGTGGATCGAGCTGGCACTCCACCTCGGCGCGGCGGGTCTGCTGGCGGCGCTCGGCCTGTGGCACGTCCGGAGACGGGCCGGCTGAGCGGACGGGGGCGGACGGTCCGGGCGCCACGCGCGCCCGGACCGCCGTACCTAGCGCTTGAACAACGCGCGCAGCGCCTCGGCGATCTCGCCCGGCGCCTCCTCGGCCATGAAGTGCCCGGCCGTGGTGGTGCGATGCTCCAGGTCCGGGGCCCAGGCCCGCCACACCGCCGCCGCGTCGTAGCCGAGCGCGGCGCCCCAGTCCTGCTGGATGACTGTGGTAGGCATGGTCAGCTGCCGCCCGGCGTCCCGGTCCGCCCGGTCGTGCGTCACGTCGATCCCGGCCGACGCCCGGTAGTCGGCGACGATGGAGTCGACCGCCTCCCGGGAGGCGCGCAGGTACTCGGCGCGCACCTGCGCCGGCATGGCCGCCGGGTCACCGGCCCAGGCGTCGAGGAAGTGCCCGAAGAACGCGTCGGCGCTGCCCGCGATCATCTGCTCCGGCAGGCCGGGCGGCTGGGCCATCAGGTAGAGGTGGAACGCCACCGAGGCGTTCACGCCGTGCAGCACGTCCCACATGTCGAGGGTGGGCAGCACATCGAGCGACGCCAGGTGGGTGACCGCGTCCGGGTGGTCCAGACCGGCCCGGACCCCGACCAGGGCACCCCGGTCGTGCCCGGCCAGCGCGAACCGCTCGTGCCCGAGCGCGCGGACCAGCGCCACCACGTCGGCGGCCATCGTCCGCTTGCTGTACGTGTCCTCGGTGTGCGCGGCCGGCTTGTCGCTGGCGCCGTAACCGCGCAGGTCGGGGCAGATCACCGTGTGCCCGCCGGCCAGGTCGGCGGCCACGTGCCGCCACATCAGGTGGGTCTGCGGGAAGCCGTGCAGCAGCACGACCGGGCTGCCGGAGCCGCCCACCGCCACGTTCAGCGTCACGCCCTCGGCGACCGGAACGCGCTGGTAGTCGAATCCCGCGATGGTGGTGCTCATCATGATCCCTCTTTCGTCTCGTCGTACCTGACCAGCGTGGCGGCGCCGGATGAGCAACCGATGAGCGCGATACGGTGACCCTGGTCGAGGAGGGTCGGTGCCTGTCGGTTTCGGTGTGCTGGGTCCGGTGACGGCCTGGGACGACGCGGGTGTGCCGGTCGACCTGAAGGGGCCCCGGCACCGGGCCGTGCTGGCGCGGCTGGTCGCCGCCCGGGGCCGGACCGTGCCGGTCGGGCAGATCGTCGACGACCTGTGGGACGACCCACCGGCCGGCGCGGTGGGCGCGGTCCGCACGTTCGTCGCGGCGCTGCGCCGCCGCCTGGAACCGCACCGTCCGCCGCGCGAGCCGGCCCGGCTGCTGGTCACCGACGGACCGGGGTACGCGCTGCGCGCCGACCCGGGCACCGTCGACGCCTGGCGGTTCGAGGACACCGTCACCGCGACTGCCGAGGCGCTGCCCCGGGCCGCGCTCGACCGGCTCGACGAGGCGCTGGGCTGGTGGCGCGGACCCGCGTACGCCGACTTCGACCAGCCGTGGGTGCACGCCGAACGGTCCCGGCTCGACCAGATCCGGCTGACCGCCGTGGAGCGGCGGGCCGAGGCGCTGCTGGCGCTGGACCGGGCCGCCGACGCCGTACCCGACCTCGACGCGCACGTCGCCGCGTACCCGTGGCGGGAGGACGGGTGGGCGCTGCTGGCGTCGGCGCTCTACCGGGCCGGACGGCAGGCCGACGCGCTCGCCGTGCTGCGCCGGGCCCGGGAGCTGCTGCGCGACCAGCTCGGCCTGGACCCGGGACCGCGGCTGCGGCGGCTGGAGACCGACCTGCTGCGCCAGGCCGAACCCGAGCCGACCGGTCCGGCGCGGGTCTGGGCGGAGACCGCAGCGGCGTACGAGCGCAGTGTGGTCCCCGGCGCCCGGGCTCGGCTGGAGTCGACTGTCGGGCTGCTGCGCAGCCTCGCGGTGACCGGGCCGGGTGGACTGGAGGCCGCCCGGGACCAGCGTGAGGCGGCCATCACCGCGGCCGAGCAACTGGGCGACCCGGAGTTCACCGCGCGGGTGATCGGCGGGTACGACGTACCGGCGATCTGGACCCGCTCGGACGACCCGGCGCAGGCGGCCCGGGTCGTCGCGGCGGCGCAGCGGGCCCTGGCCGGGCTGGGCCCCGATGCGCCGGAGGCGACGCACGCCCGGCTGCTGGCCACCGTCGCGATCGAGTCCCGCGGTACGGCGTCGCCGCGACCCGCCGAGGCGGCGCGGGACGCGGAGGCGATCGCCCGGCGGGTGGCCGATCCGGCGCTGCTGGCCCAAGCGCTCAACGGCGTGTACATGCAGACGTTCCACCGGACCGGGCTGGCCGCCGAGCGGGACGCGATCGGGGTGGAACTGGTAGCGCTCGCCGCCCGGCACGGCCTGGCCACAGCCGAGATCCTCGGGCACCTGATCCGGGTGCAGGCGCGGAGCGCTCTCGCCGACTTCACCACCGCCGACGCGCACGCCGACGCGGCGGACCGGCTCGCCGCCCGGCACGAGAGCCCGCTCGTCGGCGTGTTCACCGACGGCTACCGGGCCGTGCGGACCGCCGCCACCGGCGCCGCGTACCCGGAGGCGAAGGCCGCGTACCGGTCGTGGGCGACCCGGCTGGCCGGCTGCGGGATGCCCGGCGTGGAACGCGGGCTGGCGTCGCTGGCGCTGCTCTGCCTGCGGGCGTGGCACGACCGGCCGGCCGTCTTCCCCGCCGACACCGACTGGGGGCCGTACGCGCCCTGGGCCCGCCCGCTGCTCCTGCTCGCCGACGGGCGGCGCGACGAGGCCGCAAGGGCGTTGCGTCGCGCCCCGGCGCCGCCGCGTGACCTGCTCATGGAGGCGCTGTGGTGCCTGACCGGCCGGGCCGCCGTGGCGCTCGAGGACCGGGACGCGATGCTGCGGGCCCGGGCCGCGCTCGCCCCGGCGGCGGGCGAGCTGGCCGGGGCGGGCAGTGGCCTGCTCACCGTCGGGCCGGTGGCCCTGCATCTGGACCGGCTCGACGCCGCACTCGCGGTGACCGGCGGCCGCTACCGTTCATGAGGGCGGCTCGGATGGCCCGCGCCCTCGGCTAGGGTGCGGCGATGGACGAGCTGAGGCACCTGTTCCGGCGCGCCGCCGACCACGCGGCCGACTACCGGCTGTCCCTGCCGGACCGGCCGGTCGGCGTACCCGTGGACCAGGCCGCGCTGAAAGAGGCGTTCGCCGGCCCGCTGCCTGATGCGCCCACCCCGCCCGAGCAGGTCCTCGCGGAGCTGGTGGCCGCCGCCGAACCGGGACTCGTCGCCACCGCCGGGCCGCGCTACTTCGGCTTCGTCATCGGCGGCGCCTCGCCCGCCGCCACCGCTGCGGACATGCTGGCCGCCGGGTGGGACCAGAACGCGTTCAACGCGGTCACCTCGCCCGCCGCGGTGGCCGCCGAGTCGGCCGCCGGTACCTGGCTCAAGGAACTGCTCGGCATCCCGGCGACCGCGTCGGCCGGGTTCGTCACCGGCGGGCAGGCCGCGAACACCGCCGGGCTCGCCGCCGCCCGCCACCAGGTCCTCGCCGACGCCGGCTGGGACGTGGAACGACGCGGCCTGTCCGGCGCACCGGCGGTGCGCGTGTTCGCCGGCGTCGAACGGCACGCCACCGTCGACAGGTCGCTGCGGCTGCTCGGCCTCGGCACCGACGCGCTGCGCCCGGTGCCCACCGGCCCGCAGGGCGCCATCGACCCGCACGCGCTGGCGGCGGCGCTGCGCGACGCCGGTCCCGGACCGACGATCGTCTGCCTGCAGGCGGGCAACGTGAACACCGGCGCGTGCGACGACCTGCGCCGCGCCTGCGACCTGGTCCACCGGTACGGCGGCTGGACGCACGTGGACGGCGCGTTCGGGCTGTGGGCGGCGGCCAGCCCGTCGACCCGGCACCTGGTGGACGGGCTGGAGGCGGCCGACTCGTGGGCCTGCGACGGCCACAAGTGGCTGAACCTGCCGTACGACACGGGGTTCGCGTTCTGCGCCCGGCCCGACGCGCATGCGGCGGCCATGTCGCTCGCGGCCGCGTACCTCGTGGGTTCCGGTGGTGTGCCCGTAGGCGCGGAGCTGACCGCGGAGTCCTCGCGCCGCGCCCGTGGTTTCGCGGTCTGGGCGGGCCTGCGGGAGCTGGGCCGCGACGGCGTCGCCGCGCTGGTCGAGCGGTGTTGCGCGCTGGCCCGGCGGTTCGCCGACGGGCTGACCGCGGCCGGGTTCGAGGTGGTGAACGACGTGGTGCTCAACCAGGTGCTGGTCGGGTTCGGCGACGACGCGCGCACCGACCGGGTGGTGGCGGCGGTGCAGGCCGACGGGACGTGCTGGGCCGGTGGGACGACGTGGCGGGGGCGGCGGCTGATGCGGATCTCGGTGTCGAACGCGACCACCACTGAGGCCGACGTGGACCGTTCCGTGGCGGCGATCGCCCGGCTGGCCCGCTGAGGGCCGTCAGCCGGGCAGACGCAGCAGGTGCCGCCCGGGGAACGGGCCGCCGTGCTCCCGCTCCCAGGTGGCGAGGTGGCGCTTCTTCTCCTCCGGCGAGGGGGCGAGGAAGTCGAAGTAGGCGAGGATCACGGTGCGGGCCTCGTCGACCGTGTACGACGCTCCCGACGGCACCGGCCCGAGGCTGTCCACGTTGACGCCGGTCGGCGTGCAGCGCACCACTGCGGAGTTGCCCTCGTACTCCTCGTAGTCCGAGCGCCCGGACATCACGTCGTCGATGCACTGCAGCAGCTCGAGACAGTCCGGGGCGTAGGTCTGGATGTCGCTGACGAGCTGGGAGGCGAACGGGCGGAATCGCGCGTCACCGCTGGTCATTGTGGGCGCGCCGTTCTGATTGCGCCCGAACTGGATGTCACCCACAGCTAGCGTCCCCCCACCGGCCAAGCCGAGTACCACGTCGTGCCACCGGGATTGTAGAAGCCCTCGACGAGCAGCCCGTTGGCCCTCCCCTGCCATTTGTTGGGGTCGTCCGGGTGCGGGCCGCCGGACCGGAACGCGCCCTCGATCGTCTCGTCGACCCGCTGCGGCGTCCAGTTGTCCGGGAAGAAGGTGCTCGAACCGCGTTTCTGGCGCCAGACACCGCCGTCGTCCTGCACGTCGACGCGGGCGCGGTACGTGCCGTCGGCGTGCCGTTCGAGGATCATCTCGCGGCCGTCCGCGTCGACGCGGACCCGGGCGCCCGGCGGGTTCTCCCCCATGAACCGGTGGTGGAAGCCGGTGCCCCGCGGCGGAGTGGCGTTTGTGTTCACGTGGCCGCGGAAGATGTGCGCGTAGCGGCGGTGCCGCATCCGGGCCCGGAGCCATTTCTCGACCGGCGTGAAGAGACCGGCCTTTCCCCGCTTACCCACCGAGCACCGCTTCGGTGGCCATGTTGAGCAACTGGTCGATGAGGACACCGGTGATGAGCTTGAAGATCGGGATCTCCAGCAGGGAGGCGCCGAAGGTGACCACCGCCGTGGCGACCGCCTGCGCGATCTGAATCGCCAGGAGCGTCAGCTGCACGATCACGTTGATCTTCAACGCCAGGACGATCCCGGCGCACACCATGAGCCCGGTGCCGATGAGCGCCGCCGCGGACGCGCCGTCGTCCAGGTTGGTCTTCGCCGAGTCGGCGGCCTGCCAGCTCGTCTGGAAGCGTTCGATGGCGTCGTCGCGGTTCTGGGTCCACATCTGCTGCGCCGACCGGTCGGCGTCGGCCACCGGCGTCCGGAGCCGGTCCGGGAAGGCGAGCCACGCCTGGCCCATCTCCAGCAGCTTCGTCTCGTCGGCCTCGGGCCAGGTGTAGCCGAGCATGCCGAGCAGGGACACCAGTTCTCCGGGCAGGGTCATTCCCATGTCAGCCGAGCACCTCACGGAAGCGGCCGAGACTCTCGGTGATCATGCGTTCGGTCTCCTGGTAGTTGAGGCCCATCACCCGGCTCAGCTTGCCGATGTCCTCGATCTCGACGAGGTTCGCGTCGTAGCTCTCCAGCGCCAGGTCGCGGATCGTCTCGTATACCATCCCGATGAGCGAGCCGAGGTCGTCGTTGCCCCACGGGGTGCCGAAGGCCGCCAGCTCGGCGTCGAACGCGGACAGTGCGGCACGCATACGCTGCGCCGAGGCGACGATGTCGTCACCCGCCCCGATGATCGACTCGGGATCGATCTCGATCTCGCGGGCCATCAGCGCTCCCCTCCGTCGGTCATCGTCCCGGGTCCCGGATGGTCTGCATCACGCCGGTCAGCGCGCCGGTGAGCGCGGACATCTGGCGGACACTGGCCTCCTGCAGCTCGCGCAGCCGCGCGTCGAGCGCGGCCGAGCCGAGCCCCTGCGGTGCCGCCGCCGGGGGGATCTGCTCCAGCGCGCGGTTGACCGCGACCACCATCGACTCGCCGAGCTCCGCCGAGGACAGCCGGCGGGGCGGGCGGGTGACCTCCAGCCGGGTCAGCCGGGCCGAGCCGTCGACCTCCGCGCGCACGGTCCCGGCGTCATCGGATCCGCTCCACCGCTCGTCCCCGCCGTCCTCGGACGGCGTGCCGCCAGTTGCGGCACCCAGCACGTCCATGACCTGGTGCAGGAGATCCGCCGGGCCGTTCGCCGGGACGTCCCCGCCGAGCCCGGTCGCCGGACCGGCCGTGGCGACGGCGTCGGCGATCGCGCCGTGGAGCCGGCGCATCGCCGCCTCGCTCTCGGCGAGGACGGCACCGAGGCTTCCGGTCAGCGCGGACAGGTCGGCCACCGGTTCACTGCTCGCCAGGCTGCCCCGGGACGCGGTCAGCGCGTCGTTCACCGCCTGCTCGACCAGGCGGCCCAGCTCGTCCTCGGACAACCGCATCAACGGCGCGGCCAACTCGACGGAGCGCAGCCGCCCGTCCTCCGCCGTCACCTCGACCTGGCCGTCGGCGGCCCGGCCGTGCGCCTCGGCGGTCACCCCGCCGGCGGTGTGGCCGTCGGTGGTCACGCCGCCAGCGGGGTGCGCGCCGGCGCGCAGGGCCGCCAGCTCCTCGCGGTAGCCGGAGACGCGCAGCGCGTAGTCGTCGGCCGCGGCGTCCTGTGTCATCCCGTTGCCTCCCCGTCACGGTCAACCAGACCCTAGCAACGCCCGGCACGCGGAGATGTCCCTCCACAGGGGAGCGCACTCATCACCGTGTCGTCACGGGGCCCACACGAAGCGCTACCGGTTGCTACCGTGTCGGGCACCGTTGTCCTCTGGGGAGGGTGGCCATGTGGGCGGACGAGGCCGCGCTGGACGCGGCGGCACGACGGCTCGACGAGTGGGAGTCGTCGCTGACCGACCGGGCGGCGCGCGCCCGCGACCTGTCCGCCCGCGCGCAGGCACTGACCGGCACCGCCCGCAGCGCAGACGGGCTGGTCGAGGTCATCGTCGACGCGTCCGGGCTGCTCACCGGCCTGCGGCTCGACGAACGCGTCCGGCAGCACTCCGCCGCACACACCGCCCGGCAGATCCTGGCGGTCACCCGGGACGCCCGCGCCGACCTGCTGCGACAGCTCACCGAGGCCACCACCGAGACGCTCGGCGCGGACGACCCGGCCGCACGCGCGATCGTCGAGTCCCACCAGCGGCGGCTCGGCCCCGACCCGGACGCGCCGGATGCCGCCCGGTGACGGCCTCCAGGTCGACCCGGACGACCTGACCGCACACGCCGCCCACCTCGGCCGCTGCGCCGACAGCATCGACACCGCGCGGCAGGCCGGCCAGCACGTCCGGCTGAGCGCCGACGCGTACGGGCAGCTCTGCGCGATCATGCCGGCCCTGCTCGACGGTCTCCAGCGGACGCTCACCGACGGCATCGGCACCGCCGCCACCTCGGTCCGGGACACCGCCGGGAAGCTGCGGTCGAGCGCCGAGCGCTACCGCGCCTCCGACGCGCACGCCGCGGACCTGCTCGACCGGGTACGGCAGCGACGGTGACCACGAACCCGCTGGTCGCCGCCGCCCCGGACACCGCGTCGAGCGCCTGGGCGGGCGTGTGGATCTGCGAGGACATCGAACTCATCGCCCAGGGCGTCCGCACCGGCAGCTGGATCGACGGCAGCCTCGGCGTCGTCAGCGCCGGCCTCGACGCGCTCGCCCTCGTGTCCGACCCGGCCGGGGCCCTCCTCCAGTACGGTATCGCCTGGCTCATCGAGCACGTCAAGCCGCTCAGCGAGGCCCTCGACTGGCTGGCCGGCGACCCCGCCGAGATCACCGCGCACGCGCAGACCTGGCGCAACGTCGCCGCGTCGCTGCGCGAGGACGCCGCCGAGCTGGCCCACGCCGTCCACACCGAGGTCCCCGGGTGGACGGGCGCCGCCGCCACCGGCTACCGCCGCTGGGCGGCCGAGCAGCAGCAGGCCGTCACCGGGCTGGCGCAGGGCGCCGAGGCGATGGCAGCGATCACCGAGGGCGCCGCCGGCCTTGTCGCGGCCGTGCGGCTGCTGGTCCGCGACGCCATCGCCGCCTGCGTGTCCCGCCTGATCGTGTACGCGGCCGAACTGGTCGCCACGGCCGGGCTGGCGACGCCGCTGGTGGTGGAGCAGGTGACGACGACCGTGGCGTCGTGGGCGGCGCGGATCGGGCGGTTGTTGCGGGGATTGCTGGCGAGTCTGCGGCGACTGATACCGGAGATGCGGCGCCTCGGCGACCTGATCGGCAAGCTCCGCGAGGCGCTGAGCCGCTTGCGAGCGGCTGAGCCCGAAGCGGGAAACCTGAACCGGGTGCGCGGCAGAGGACGCGGACCCCGCATGCCGATGACCCTGGAGTCGGTGCAGCAGATCGCCGCGAAGTACGGCATCGAGACCTCCGACATCCGGTTCGTGATCGACAAGGGACGGTCGGGAATTCACGGCGTGACCAGGGCTGACCAGTCGGTCATGCTCTGCCGGAACGCTTTCCACAGCGAGGAGGACCTCGCCCGTACGCTCGCGCATGAGCGGTTCCACGTGGAGGAACTCCGCGCAGGGCGCCCGTACCCCCGAAACCGTGACGAGGCGATCGCATTCGAGGATCGTGCCTATGCTCACGAGGACCAGTGGTGGGAGAACCACCCGGTCAGACCGGAGGAGTAGCTGGTGGCTTCATTCGACGAGTGGCTCGACGCGTACGAAGTCGTCTACCGCACCCTGCCGGCCGAGTCCGACCACCAGTGCCCGAACTGCGGTCACCGGACCCTACGCATGGTGTTCACCACGCCGCCCGGCGCCGGGTACGGCTACGTCTCGTTCTGGTGCGACACCTGCCTGGAGGGCATCCACGTCTCTCGGGCTCCGGTTCCCGCCGGAGTGACCGCCCTGTCCACTGCCGCACCGATCGAGGAACGCACCAAGGGCATTCCCAACTACCGCCTGGTGACGTAGCTGAACCCCGTCCGGTGATCGGCTATGAGCCGAGGATCCCGCACTGCAACCGGACGGTGACCCGCTCGGTCACCACCTCCACCCCGCCGAGGGCATCGCGTACGTCGGCGGTGAACGCCGCGCGCTGCCACGAGGACGGCAGGCGTTCCGCGGACATGGCGGAGAAGACGCCGCCCACCATGTCGTCGACCGTCAGCGGGGCGTCGTACCGCACCGACGTCTCCTCGTACCGGTAACCGGCACGCACGAGCGCCTCCCGGTTGCGCCGGCGCCCGGCCTCGTCGGTCTGGCATCTCCCCATTACGGGGTGGCCGAGCATCCGTTCCAGGCATCCCCGCAGCGCGCGTGACCATTCGGTGTCCTGCGTCCACAGGGGTTCGCCGTTTGTGACGACGGCGATGCCGCCTCCGGGGCGCAGCAACGGCCGGGCCGCCTCGGACAGGGTGTCGCGGTCCATGAAGTGAATGGCGACGGCGACGGTCAGCGCACCGACACTCCCCCCGCTGAGCAGCCGGGACAACGCGGGCACATCACTGTCGCCGCCGAGCACCCACATGGCGTTGGCGGTCCCCCGGTCCACTGCGGTACGCCGGGCGATCGCCAGCATGTCCGGTTCGGGGTCCATGCCGATGACCGCGCCCACCCGATCGGCGAGCGGGATGGTCAGCTGGCCCGTGCCGCAACCGAGGTCGACCACCGTGTCATCGGCGCCGAGACGGAAGGCTGCCGCCAGGGCGTCGAGCACCTCGGGCGGATAGCCGCGCCGATGCCGTGCGTAGTAGGTCGCCACCTCACCGCCGAAGCCCGTCGCCATGCCGGCAGCCTGCCCGCCGCGACCGTCCCGAGGCCAGCAGTTCTGCTCAAGGCACGCCCCAACCGCCGGCCGGCAACGGCTTCGTCGTCCGGGCGCGCATCCTCACCCGGGAGCGCGCCGTGACCGCGCCGATCCGGGTGCTGGTCTGCGACGACCAGGCCCTGATCCGTACCGGATTCGCCACCGTCATCGGCGCGCAGCCGGACATGGCCGCGGTGGGCGACTGCGGCGGCCCGCCTGCTGGCCGGCATCCGCACCGTCGCCTCCGGCGCCGCGCCGCTCGCACCGGAGGCGACGCGGCAGGTCGTCGGCCGGTATGCCGCCCGGCCGAGGGCACGCTGACGGACGTGGGGCTGACGCCGCGTGAGCTGGAGGTGCCGCGGCCGTGTCGCACAGTGCCGCTGGTCTAGCCGCCAGGAAGCGACACACCGTCGTCGTCGAGAGGTGAGCCGTCCAGGGCGCGATCGGTCTCCGCGGCGGTCAGACGCACGATCACGTCGCCGTCGGAGGTCGGAAGGCGGGTGAACCGCAACAGGACGAACCCCGAACGGTTGCTGCCCCGCACACCGTTGCCGAGGGGCATCGTGTGCACACCCTCGACGAGCCATTGATAGAGCGGCTGCGCGTCCGCGTCACGCCAGCCCGTCAAGCCGGCGTGGTGAACCGCCAGGGTCAGCTTCTCCGCCAGGTACTCGGGGTCGCAGACGCTGGTGATCGTCAGATCGAGTTCCGCGAACCGGTGTGCCGGCCCGAAGCGCCACAGTGCCCGCACCTCGCGGACCCCCGGGGTCAGCGGCCGTCCGACGAACAACCAGTCGTACGCGTCCAGGAAGGGTGCGTGGCGCTTGAGCCAGCTCTCCCTTTCCCGCTCCCGCACGATCCAGGGCAGAGGGATCTCGTTGAACTCGTCGGTCCACACCACTTCGGGAATCTCCCAGGCATCGAGCCAGCTTCTGACGCGCTCCCGGTTGGCCAGGAACGCGGCTCGCAGTTCATCGCGCTGGCGGCGTCCGGTCATCGGATCACTCTCCGTAGTCCCAATCGAGGCCCCAGATGCGGACATTGCCCTGGTGGTCGCCGGTGACGACGGTGCCGAACGCGTCGTCGGCGCGTATCGCGTTGACCCGGACGTGGTGACCGTGCAGGGAGCGGATCCGGCGTCCGGCGCGCAGGTCCCAGACGTCGACGGTCTGCTCTCCCGGGTCTCCGGCCACCGCGAACCTCCCGTCGGGCGAGACCACCACCTCCTCGACCCCGGTGAGGCTTCCGGCCGGGCCGTCGAGAGCCCTCCCGTCGAACACCAGCTCTCCGCTCGCGGCGTCCCACACGACGAAGCCGGTCAGCCCGGCGATGACGGCGAGCCGACGGGAGTCCGTGAAGGCCAACGTTGCCGACGAGCTGTGCTTGACCCGGTCGAGCCGGTACGACGGACGCCTGTCACCCGGTCGCCACGCGGTCAGGCGGGTCATCTCGGCCAGCAGCAGCATCCCGGAGGCGAAGCGAATCTCCGTGTGCGGGTCGACGTCCGCAAAGGTCTTCACCGGCTTTCCGGTGTCCATCGACCGGACCTCCACGGCGGCCGCGTCGTGGGTTCGCAGCTGCACGGCGATCGAGCGGGACGCCTCGTCGGCCGTGACGCCGACGATCGTGCCGGGTCCGGTGCGGACCGTCGCGACACAGGCAGCCGCCTCCAGCGACCACACCGTCGCCAACCCGTGGCCGAAGCCGACCGCCAACAGGTCGCCCGAGATGTCGAGCGTGGTGTTCCCGTCGTCGCGAGGCAGGGCGCCGGCCACCTTGAACCGGGGCTGGAACGTCCTGGTGTCGTGGCAGGCGACCGATCCGTCCGAGTAGCCGATGATCACGTCCCGGCCGCCCCTGGCGAAGGACAGGCTGACGGCCGGGTTCCGCCGCTCGGTGACCCCGCCTGCCTTCTCCAGCGTCTCCAGGTCGAAGATCTCGACCTCGTCGACGTTGGCGGCGAAGGCGAACAACCGGCCGGAGGCGCCGATGTCGAAGGTGCCACGGGTGAGCATGACATCGGACAGCTCCTGCTCCAGCCAGATGCCGGTCAGTCCGGTGCGCCGCAGGCTCCGGCCCAGGGCCCTGGAGGCCCGGCGTAGCCGCGGGTGACGTTCGTGGCCGGGAACGGCACGCGCCTCGCGGATCGCGTCTGCTGCGCGCCGTTCCTCTCCGGCCGCGATCATCGCCTCGACGCGTTCCATGACCTGGTCGAACGCCCGCTCGTCGCGCGCGAGGGCACCGACCGGGCGGGGCGGCGCGTACGACCAGGGAGCAAGGTGTCCGCTGAGTGGCATGGGAAGTCGGGAGAGCGAGGTCTGGCCACTGTAGCCGTGCGATTCGGCGATGACGGCGTAGCCGCAGTCCCCGCTGAACGCCGTCGCGTCGCGGCGTGAACCCCGCGCCCAGTCCTTCGGGAAGGTGCGGACGCATCGGCGGATGGCGAGTTCGAGGACCTGAAGGTCTCCGGTCCCGGGGTCGAGCAGAGCCCAGCCGGCCCGGCCGGAGATGCCGAGCATGCGGTATCCGGTCAGCCAGGGGATCTCCCACCGTCGCGGTTCGTCCCAGACCCGCATGTCCACCACTGTCAGGGACTGGTAGCCGATCCTCAGGACGGTCGACCCGTCCGGCGCCAGGGCGACCTTCTGGCCGTCGCCGTCCATCTCGTCGGTGGGTATGTGCAGGCCCCGCATCCTCGTGTCCCGCATGGGCCACCACTGCTCCACCCGGTGGTCGACGGCGGAGCCGGGACGGCCCAGTGAGGCGGAGACGCACACCTCGGCGGCCGGGCCGAGGATCACCCGGGTGACAGTGCCGTCGTGGGGCCGGATCTCGGCGACCGGCTTCCACGCGCCGGTGCGGAAGACGAGGACGCGGCCGTCGGCCGTACCCACAGCCGCGAAGCCACCCTCGGGGCTGAGCGCCACGGCTGTTCCTCCGTCCAGCCGGCCTTCGAGGTGGGCCGTGCCGTCGGCGAGCCGCCACCGCTCGACGCGGGAGTCCTGGTAGCAGACGAGGATCCGCGCTCCGGCGTGGTCGATCGCGACGTCGACGGGAGCCGGGCCGGAGGCGGCGAGTTCCGCGACGACCCGGCCCGCGAAGGCGTCCCAGACCCGCACCCGCCCTGACCTCTCGGCCACCACCACGTGTGTCGCGTCGTGATCGCAGGCCATCGCGACGACCCGGCCGGACAGCTGCCCGAACACCTCGAGCGTGCCCCTCGGCTCCAGTCGGGCACAGCGCTCCCGCGCGGCCGCGATCTCCGGCGATCCCGGATGCTTGCGGTCCGCCTCAGCCAGGTGCCGGGCCGCGAGGACGCCGTCACCGCGTTCCATGTGCACCATCGCGGCCAGGTAGTCCGCCTCCCAGGAGTCGCCCGTGGCGCGCAGCTCCGACAGGAGGGTCTCGTCGGTGAGCAGGCCGTCGGCCCATTTGAGGAGCCCGTGGTTGTAGACCGCGCGGACGTTGTGCGGGTCGATCGCCTTGGCCCGCTCGAACATCTCGATCGCGCGGCGTTGGTCGCCGAGGTCCCACAGGGACAGCGCCTTGTTGGACAGGCCGTCGGCCTGGAGAGACGGCGACACCTCGTCGGGGCGCGGGTAGGGACCAGATGCGCAGTCCGCGTAGACGTTCAGCAGGACGGCCTCCGCCTCGGCGGTGTCGCCGATCCTCGACCGGGGGTCGCGCACCAGGCAGCCGGACAGGAGGTCGCGCAGCGGCCCCGGGAGATCATCGCGCAGCGTCGTCAGCGCATCCGTACCGTCGTGTCCCCACTTCCAGAGCCGGCGCCCGTGCAGCAGCTCGATCACCGTCAGCGCCCAGGACCACATGTCGCTGGCCCGGCCGATCCGGCCCTCCGGATCGACCTGTTCCGGCGAGCAGTACTGCGGTGTGAAGCCGCCGAGCGTCGCGTACGAAATCTCGTCGCCACCCTGCGGGGGCGCGGAGACGGACGCCTTCGCCTTGGCCGTGCCGAAGTCGGTCACCCTCGCCGTCTCGCCGTCATACATGACGTTTGAGGGCTTGATGTCCTGATGCACCAGACCTGCCGCGTGCGCGTGGCCGATGCCGCGCAGCATCTGGATCGCGACGTCGAGGGCCCGCGGGAGGTCGCGGCACCGCCCGTCCCGGACCGCCGCGGTCAGGTCACCGCCCGCGACCCATTCGGCGAAGATCACCGGGTACGCGCCGACGCGCTGCACGTAGTTGCAGCCGACCACGTTCGGATGGGGATCGAGATCGGTCCAGGCCTGCGCCTCCTGCGCGAGCAGATCGAGGATCCCGGGCGCCGAGGCCAGGTCGGGGCGCGGCGTCTTCACCGCCAGGTCGACGCCCCAGGCGAGGTGATGGGCGCGGTACACGAACCCCGTGCCGCCCGTCTCGACCACCTCGTCGATGCGGAACGTGTCGAGGACGGTCTCCCCCGGCCGCCACCGGATGACCTGCCCCGCGTCCACGCCGAGGCCCTAGTCGACGAGCGCCACGTAGATCGGGCTGCCCAGCAGCGTGCCGTTCGCCCCTGCCTTCTCGGCCAGCCGCTTGGCGACGAACTCGACCCGTTGCGCCGGCCCCGGGAGCGCGGCCCCGATCTGCGCCAGCGACTCGTGGAAGCGCTCGTCGTCGAACTCGCCCGGGTCGGCTCGCAGTTCCTGGAGCTTGCGGAACAGGTACGGCGGGACCGATCCGACCGGTTCGGCGTCACCTCCACCGACCACGTGCGACGCCGACCCGCCGAGGACGATGACCTGGTCGTCGAGCGTCCCCGCGAAGACCACGATGCCGACGGTCGGGAAGACCTGCCAGCGCATCTCCAGGCAGGCCTGGACGTAGGGGCGCTCCTGGTGAGCGGCGCCGATCTGGTCGGCGTCCTGCAGGTGCCGGATGACCTTGTCCAGCTTGTCGAGGTCGTGGCGCTCGGGCAGCACCGCCTTGCGGCTGTAGCGAACGACCTTCAGGTCCACGGCGAGCTCGGTCTCGTGCTGCGCGGAGGAGGCGACCTGTGCCGCAAGGAGCCCGATCTTAAGATGCGACAGGTAGAGGTAGTACTTGAGGCTCAAGATGCACTCCGGTTACGGGGAGACGTCCGAAGCCCACCCTACGTGGCGCACGCTCGCGATGCTGACCATCGATCGACGACGATCGGTGTCAGCGTGGGCCGCGAAATTGGGGGCGGTAGTGGAGATGAGCTGCCCCACGTGTCACCGGCGGCGTTTGTTGATGCTCGGAAGGCCGCCCGACACCGTACCTATACTGCCGTCCGGGTCGCTCCGGTCGGGTTTCCGCATCGCCTCCACGACCCGCCGGCCCGACAGGTCCGAGGCGT
Source organism: Micromonospora sp. ANENR4 (assembly GCF_015354395.1). Taxonomy (NCBI): domain Bacteria; kingdom Bacillati; phylum Actinomycetota; class Actinomycetes; order Micromonosporales; family Micromonosporaceae; genus Micromonospora; species Micromonospora sp. ANENR4. Next base: position 59,975 of record NZ_JADKYQ010000014.1, on the reverse strand, counting down.
CGAGGTTGGCCGCGATCCGGGCGGACTGACGCCAGCTCCGGAGGCACGCCAACGCCTTCTCGTGGTCGGCAACCCCGGTCAGCGCACAGATGGCCGGCATCGCCCGAGACGGGTCGGCGAGCAGGAGCCGGGCGACGTCCGCGGGGCTCAGCCGACTGGGCGGCGTGTCGTCCACCGGGACGAGGGAGGCGTGGACCTCCTCATCCTGCAGCCACAGCCATACGGGCCTCCTGCCGTCGCCGGCCCGCATCGCCGGGATCTCCCAGGGGCCGCGTCGGACCGTGTATTCACGCTTCACCGTGGCATTGGGCGGCGGAGCGCCCTTGCCGCCGACATGTCGCGGCGCCCGTTTCGGCACCTTGTGGCGTTCCTTCTTGAACCGGGCGTCCCCTTGCACCAACGCGGCCACCTCCCCCGCTGAGCACGTTAGCCGAGCCAGTGATCTCTGCGGCATCTGACGCAACTGCCTGCGGGATGCCGGGCCTGCTACGCCGAGGCCGAGCAGCGACATCCGGGAAGAGGGGTGTCAGCGATGGACGCGGCGGGAGCAGGGGCCGTCGTGGTCGGCGCGGAGCAGGCACCGCCGGCCGCCGGGCATGAGCAGGTCGCAGAAGACCCGATGGCGTACGTTCTGGTCGTCCTCGGCCGACACGGTCGTCTCCCCCGGATCGGCCTGTGGCAGCATCCCGGTCCACCGGCCGACGACGCGGGCCAGGCGCTGCGCGGCGGGCAGGTCGGCGGCGGTCACCGGCAGGTGGATGACCCAGCGCCCGGTCACCGGCGCTCGCCGTTCGCCAGCCGCGCCTGCTCGGACTGCCAGCGCCGCAACGCCACCTTGATCCGCAGGGTCTCCTGGCGGTGCCTGGTGATCTCGGCGTGGAGCGAGGCCATGTCGCCGGCGACCCGGCCGAGGTAGGCGTACACCGCGTCGGGGTCGAGGCCGCGGTGCCCGAACCGGGCGGGCGGGAAGCGACGCTCGCGCACCTGCCACGGCAGCAGTGAGGGGTACGCGGCCGTCCCGCTGCCTCGCCCCGGCCCATCGTTACGGACGCTCATCAACCTGTCCTCCTTGTCGTGGATGGGGTGGGCCCGCCTGCCCGTCCCGCGCCGGCGGGCCCACCCCGCCCTGACACCGCAGCTCCGTTCAGCGGTACGGCACCAGGGCTGCTCAACGGATCACCGATCGACAGGCACAGCGGTCGGCCGTAGAGATCGCCCGGCCGTCGTGCCGGTAGTCATCCTGTGACAGTGCGCAGTGGATGCGCAACGTTCCACCCGCGACTTTCCGCGTTGTGCATTGACTTATTTCGTGGGAACGAGTAGACGTTGCAGAGCAATGTCACTCGTTGTTGCCGGATGGAACCAGGGAGTGCCCGGATGGCGGAAGACATCGGTTCGACCGTGCCGCGCCGACAGCTCGGCCGGCTGCTGCGCCAGTTCCGCAACGAGGCCGGCGTGACCCTCGACGCTGCGGCGGAGGCGCTGGAGTACAGCCGACAGAAGATCTGGCGCATCGAGTGCGGCCTCGGGTCGGTGCGTGTGCTCGACGTCAAGGCGATGTGCGAGCTGTACGGCGTGTCCGCGGAGATGACCGAGGCGATGCGTGGGCTGGCCGCGGAGACGAAGTCGAAGGGGTGGTGGCACGCGTACGGAGACGCGGTGCCGAGCTGGTTCGAGCTGTACGTGGGCCTGGAATCCGCCGCCGCGTCACTTCGCCAGTATCAGGAGACCGTCATTCCTGGCCTGCTCCAGACTCGTGAGTACATCCAAGCACTGGCGCGCATCGACCAACCCGCCGTGACTGACGAGGAGCGCGAGCACGCCGTCCAGGTGCGGCTACAGCGGCAGAACCTGCTCAGCCGCCGCTTACCCAAGCCCCCTCGGTTGGAGGCTGTCATCTCGGAGGCGGTGCTGCGACGCAGAGTCGGCGGGCAGTCCATCATGGTCGGGCAGCTCACCGCCCTCCTCGAAGCCTCGGAACGGCCCAACGTGTCGGTGCGGGCAGTACCGCTCGCCGCGGGCCCGCACCTCGGCGCCGTCGCCGGATCGTTCGTCATCCTGAACTTCCCGGCGACGAAGGGCGGTCGGGCGGCACCCGAACCCTCGGTGGTCTACAGCGAATCTCTGACGGGCGCGCTGTACCTTGACAAGCCTGCGGAGCTGCGGGCCTACGAAGATGCATTTGCGAGCGCCACTCGGCTGGCGCAGAGTGAGGCAGAATCGAGGGACACGATCAAGGGGATCATCGGGGAGCTGCGCCATGACTGACCTGACCGGCGCCGTCTGGCGCAAGAGCACCCGCAGCGGTGGCAATGGCGGAGAGTGCGTCGAGGTCGCCATCAACCTCCCCGGCATCGTCGCCGTACGCGACTCCAAGGATCCCGACGGCCCGGTGCTGACGATTGACAAGGACACATGGCGCGGGTTTACGTTCGCTGTGAAGGCCGTGCAGTTCCGCACCAAGTGACAGCTGCGCAAGGAACAGCACCCCTGCCTCGTGAAGACGAGGCAGGGGTGCAACGCGGTGCACAGGCAGAGGTGTCAGGTGCATCGCCGAGCACAGGCACCGAGGCTCAGGAGCTGATCACGGGTACAAACTCGTCACTGCTCTCCGGGTCGTCAGCCTCGTCGGCGAACGCCTCCGGTGCCTCCTCACCGCCTGTCAACGCTCCCGCATCGACATCCTGCTGTGCCCTCTTCCCCGTGGCTTGCTCCACAAGACCGAGCAAGGCACGCCTGCGCGCCAAGAAAAATGCCTCGAAATCGGCATGCCGCAACGCCTTCGTGTCGATCAGGTGAGCACCGATGATTGCATCAAGCTCGTCCGAATTGATACCGGCGGCAGTCTCGAGCTTCGGAACGTACGTCGCGGGCGATGCACCGCCGACTAGCAGATTCGTCTTCGCCGCCAAAGGCGTCTTGTTGACGATGCTCTCGCGGAGATTCCTCGGAATTCCGTTGTCGTTGCACCACTTCTTCGGAAAGATGTGGTGGATGTCGACGTCTAGGGCAATGTACTGGGTGTGATCGAAGGTCTTGTGGAACCGCCAGTCCTTGGCTCCTTGGGCCATCAACAGCGCGTGGAGGCCCTTGTACGCGGCCGACTGCCTTGTACGCAAGGAGAGCAAACGAGACTCGGCGAACGTCGCCGCCGATACGGTGCTCGGAACCGGAACCTCCGTTTCGCCGGACGTCGCGGCCAGCGCCCAGTCGGGAACCTGGTCGACGTCGCGGGCGAACCGGGTTTCGGTGGCGCCGCCGTACAGCTCACCAAGGATCCCGCACCAGAACCACTGGCGAAGACGATTCCGAACGCCATGAATATCCGCGTTCTCGCCGAGGATCACACGGATCACGACCAGCGGCACGAGCTGCGTCGGGTACGGGATGTCGCGTGCACGATGGATGTGTTCGTCCCGAAGGAACTGCGCGACCCAGACCAGGGCGGTGCGGACCTTGTCCGCCCACGTTAGATACTGGCTGAGTTCGAGCCGCAGCACGTCTTCCTTTCGAGCGGAGGTGAACGACGTGCCGTGTGCAGTCACCAGCAGCGTCACCGCCTGCAGGAAGTCGGTGTTGCGAATACCCTGCAGAACCGGGTGGGCCGCGATCACCTGGTCCGTCAGCTGCCAGTCGTCATTAAGGCGGAAGTCGTCGCCGTGCTCGGCAAAGTATGCGGCGTCGCCGGCGAAGGTCGCCGTCAACAGCTCGAAGACGTTGAGGGGGAGCCCGCCCGTATTCACCTTCTCGAATACGGTGGCAACCGCTCCCTTGGTGGTCGTCTTGTCCAGCTCGATAGCAGGGATTTCGTAGCTCTGCATGGGAGTCAGGATCTCGGCCTGGAAGCGGTGAATGAGCGCCCTTCGAGCGATTTCATCCCCCGTCGCCCCTGGGAAGTTCCACAGCCAGTCGAGCTGCCCCGGAGAGTCGTAGACAAGCCGGAACGGGAAGTACCCGTGCACTCGCTCCTTCTCCGGCGTCGAGACGTCAAGCCGGATGTCCTTGCCGAAGTTCGTCCGCTCAATCCCGTCACCGGGCACCACAACGATCGCCTCATCCCGGCGTCCGGGATCTTCCAGGGCTCGCGCAATGTCTATGTAGAAGCGGCGCTTGACCTGCTTCTTTCTCGTGTCCTCCGTGTCGACCACGCCGGAGCCGGTCAAGGATTGGTAGAGCGACGTAAGGCGCTGCTGCCCGTCGAGGAGAAGCAGGTCGGGACTGGCCTGTCGTGCCTCTGGCGGGGTGCCCTCAATCGCCTTCGGCTTGAAGCGCACCTGGTCATTGCCTGTTTGCAGCAGCATCAAGACGCCAAGTGGATGTCCCAGCGTCACAGTGACAAGCAAGGACCTGACTCGTTCCTCGTCCCACTTGTATCCACGTTGAAAGTCTGGTAGTTGAATCCTGCCGTTGCCCGCCTGTTCCAAGAGTTTGGACAGCTTGTACTGCGGCGTCTGGAACCCCACGATGCTCCCTCATAGTTGGCGCATGTCTTACAACTCATGTTCCGTCTTAGCATCGAATGCCACTATGTCGACCCCTCGGAGCTCTCGATCACGTGTCGGGCGCCCATTCCTCTGCCCCCCACACTCGGCCATCCGGATGGTCTTGAAGCGCAGCCTGGCCAGGGGCTGGGCCCGAATGGAGGCCCGACCGCGGGCCTGGCCGGCTCAGGCCAGATAGCGGTTAAGGATGGTGTCGTCGTAGGCGATCTCATGACCCATCTCATGCAGCGCCGCCTCGATCGCGTCTTGGTCGTCCAGCGGCAACCAGGTCGCCCGCTCGTAGTCCATGCCGCATGCGCGGTCCTGCCGGCCGAATTCGGCGAGCAGGCCGGCCGGTGCCAGATGCGCCGTACGCAGCCGGGGATCCGGCCGCCAGAAGAGGCCGAGATCGTCATACCAGTCGAACGGGACATCGTCGCCCAGGTCGTCGAACGCGGGCTCGCCGTCCACGGCCGCCCGGTCGTTGTACACGGCCTTGACCAGCGGAACCGCAAGCGGAGACCGACGCACCTCGCCCAGGGTCTTCGGCTCGACCACCGCCTTGATCAGCTCGACGTCGCGCAACGCCACCTCATAGGGAAAGACCGCGAGCCAGTCCTGTGGATCTTCCTCAAAGTGTCGCTTCAGCTCGGGGTGCTCTTCGAGCCACGAGGGGTCTGTTCGCCCGTAGGTGCCCACCAAGTACTGCACAGTCTCAGCCCTGCCGATCGATCTAGGTGATCTTGGTACGCGGTCTTGGTCCTACTGCTCCTGCCGACCAGCGAGACCTCGTTCCATAGCTGGACCAGGAAAGCGCAAACGGCACGCCCGGGCGAACAGGCTGTTGATAAGGAGGGTTATCATTGCCGTCCCTGTCAGTTCGTGGGCGTGTGACTAAAGTGGAGCCCTTCGACCATGAGGAGGTGAAGAGCATGATGTCGGAGCTCATGTCGTCGGGCGAAATAGCCCGGTTGGCGCAGGTCGAACGCCCGGTGGTGACGACTTGGCGGCGCCGGTACCCCGACTTTCCGGTCCCGGTGCCCGGCGTCGGCGGTCAGTTGCTCTTCCCCGCCGACGCGGTCCTCACCTGGCTGCTGGACCGAAAGCTGGGCAACGCCGCCCCGGATACCTTGCGCGCCGAGCGCGCTCTGCACACCCTCACCGCGTACGCCCGTGAGCACGGCGGTCGCCGCCTGGTGCTCTCCCTGGGCGCCGCGCTTTGTCTGCGCGAGATGTCCGGCCACGCCCTGACGGCTGATCCGATGAAGGCGGCCCGCCGGTTCGACCCGGAGGACGATTTCCTCCTCTCCGACCTGCAGGAAGCGCCCGACCTAGCCGATCTCCCGGGAATGGTCGAGCAGCTGATCGAGGGTGCCTACGAGGCGACCCGGGCGTACCAGTTCCTGCTCGGCAACTGCGCTCGCTTCGGCTGGCCGGAGCTGGGTGCCGATGCACTCACTCCCCACCTGGTCACCCTGATCCGCCTGGCCGCCGACGTGCCGAGCCGGCTACGCGGCCGCCGCCGGATCACGGTCGGTGACCCGTACGCGGGCTCGGGCGACCTTCTCGCCACCCTGTTGACCGACCAGGAGCCGGAGGCGCTCAGTTTCAACGCCGCTCAGTCGGATCCTGCCCTGGCCCGCCTGATCCGCCGCCGGCTGCTGCTGGCCGGTGTCCCTGAGTTCAACATCGAGGTGGTTCCGGACGAGCTGAACGACGAGTTCGCCGACGTCGACGTGGTCGTGACCCGGCTGCCCTACCAGCCGACCGAGCAGCGCGACCCGGCCGAGGACCTCGACAAGATCAGCGACATCGCCGACCGGCTCGGCTCCGGCTGCACCGCCGTCGTGGTCGGTCCCGCCACAAGCCTGGTCGACACCCTGCGCGACCCTGATGCGATCACCAAGCGGGCCGACCTGCTCACCAGCGGACTCGTCGAGGCGGTGGTACGACTGCCCGGCGGCGCGTTCCCGGCTCGCCCCGGCCACTCCACTGCCCTGTGGCTGCTCACCCGCGACCCGGTTCCCGCCACCCAGGGCCGCCTGCTACTCGCCGACGTCAGCGGAGCCGCGCTCGATCAGGGCGTCGCGGAGACCACGGCCGAGGACATCCTGCTGTGGCGGGCCGAAGGCTACCGACGCGACGGCCACGACCCGCGGACCGGCTGGATGGTCCCGCTCGACGCCCTCGACCTGCGCCGGGGCGCGGCGCTGCGACCGCCGGGCCCGGCCTCGGTCACCATGCGCGCCCGGCTGGCTACCGACCGCCCCGCACTGATCGGGGAAATCGAGGGCCGCCTCACCGACGCGGAACACGAGGCCATCCGGTACGCGAAGGAACACGGACCCCTCAGAACCGGGGCGGCGCAACGCGACGGAAGTCGCGCGAAGGAAATCTCCCTCGGCGCGCTACGTACCGCGCGCCGGGTCCGCACCCTTCCGGGGCACCGCCTATCACCAGAGCACGTCGGGCCGCCGGGTCACCACCGAGTCATCGGCGCCGGGGAGGTCGCCGCGCAGTCGTCCAAGCGCTGGATGGACCGGCTCACGCTAGCCGCTGAATACCCGCACGTCGGACTCACCGAACCACGTGATCTTGTCATCACCACGGTCCCCCATTTCGGTGTCCTTCTCGACGAGGACGGCTTTTCGGTGATCGAGTTCCCGGCTCGCGGCCTGCGCGTCTCCCCGGGCGACGCCCTCACCCCGCGAGTGCTGAAGGCACTGCTCGACACCGCCCGAAACACCACACGTAGCCCCGGCGCGGTGCACGCGCCGAGGCTGCGCGACGTGACCATCCCCGACCTGAGCCCGGACGAGACGGCCCGCCTGGACGAGGTGCTACGCCGCCTCGACGAACGCGAGCGCTTGTTGCAGCGGCAGGCCGGCTTACTGGCCGAACTGCGCGAACTCGCCGTGACCGGCTTCGCCGACGGCACCCTCACGACTCTGTACGGTACGAACTCCTGAACGAGAGAACGGAACACACAGTGCCCCCACGCAAACGTGCCAACGGACAGGCTGAGCTGCCCGGCATGTCCAGCACCAAGCAGATCCAGGACATCCTGTGGAAGGCTGCCGACAAGCTGCGCGGTTCCATGGACGCCGCGCAGTACAAGGAGTTCGTCCTCGGCCTGGTCTTCCTCAAGTACGTCTCCGACGCGTTCGCCGAGCGCCGCGACCAGATCGCCGACAGCCTCTCCGACATCCCGGAGAACCGCCGCGCCGAGTTCCTCGACGAACGCGACGAATACACCAGCGCCAACGTCTTCTGGGTGCCGGAGAACGCCCGCTGGGACTACCTGGTGGAGAACGCCCCCAGCGGCGTCGGCGAGCTGCTCGACGACGCCATGGACGCGATCATGCGGGAGAACCCGGCGCTGACCGGCGTCCTCCCAAAGATCTTCAACCGCGACAACGTCGACCAGAAGCGCCTCAAGGAGCTCGTCGACCTGATCAGCGACGCCCGCTTCACCGGCCACGGCGACCGGAAGGCCCAGGACGTCCTCGGCGAGACGTACGAGTACTTCCTGGAGCGCTTCGCCCGCGCCGAGGGCAAGCGAGCCGGCGAGTTCTACACCCCGTCCAGCGTGGTGCGGGTGCTTGTCGAAGTGCTGGAGCCCTACGAGGGACGCGTCTACGACCCGTGCTGCGGATCCGGCGGCATGTTCGTGCAGTCCAAAAAGTTCGTCGAGGCCCGCGCCGGCCGCGACCACACCCACGACATCGCCGTCTACGGCCAGGAAGCCAACGAGCGCACCTGGCGGCTGGCGAAGATGAACCTCGCCATCCACGGCATGGACCCGGTCGGCATCGGCGACCGCTGGGCCGACACGTTCGCCGACGACAAGCACGCGGACCGCCGGGCCGACTTCGTCATGGCGAACCCGCCGTTCAACATGAGCGACTGGGCGCGCAGGGTGGGTGACCCGCGCTGGCGCTACGGTACGCCACCGCAGAGCAATGCGAACTACGCCTGGCTCCAGCACATCCTCTTCAAGTTGGGCGACCGGGGCAGCGCGGGCGTCGTCCTCGCCAACGGCTCGATGTCCTCCAAGCAATCCGGCGAGGGCGAGATCCGCCGTGCGATGGTCGAGGCGGACGTCGTGGCCTGCATGGTCGCCCTCCCGCCGAACCTGTTCCGCACCACCGCGATCCCCGCCTGCCTGTGGTTCCTGACCAAGGACAAGACCCCGCAAGGCGCGAAGGCGCTCACCGACCGGCGCGGCGAGATCCTCTTCATCGACGCCCGCGCCCTCGGCACCATGGTCGACCGCACCGAGCGCGTCCTCACCGACGACGACATCGCCAAGATTGCCGACACCTACCACGCCTGGCGCGGCACAAAGTCCGCCAAGACCAAGGGCCAGACGTACGAGGACATGCCCGGCTTCTGCTACTCCGCCAAGATCGACGAGGTGGCCGCCCACGACCACGTCCTCACCCCCGGCCGCTACGTCGGCGCTGCCGAAGCCGAAGAGGACCCGGACGCCGAGCCGCTCGCCGACCGGATCGAGCGCCTCACCAAGGAGCTGTACGGCCACTTCGACGAGTCGTCTCGCCTCGAAGCGGTCATCCGAGGGCAGCTTGGAGGACTCAATGTCTGACTGGCCGACCCGAACCCTCGAAGAGTTATGCGTCCGGGTAACTGTCGGGCATGTTGGCTCGATGGCGCGCGAGTACGTCGAGAGCGGCGTCCCGTTTCTGCGGTCACAAAATATTAAACGCGGCCGCCTGGACCTGTCGTCAGTTAAGTACATCAACGAGGATTTCCATCAACGGCTAGTAAAGTCGCAGCTGCAGCCCGGCGACCTGGCGATTGTGCGTACCGGCGAGCCTGGCGCCACCGCCCTCATTCCGGACGATCTCGGACCGGCGAACTGTAGCGACATCGTCATCGCACGCCCTGGTCCAGACACCGTCGGACGGTATCTGTGCTACGCAATCAACGCCACCGCACAGCAGTTCATCGACGCACACACGGTCGGAGCTGTCCAGCAGCACTTCAACGTAGCCTCGGCAAAGCGTCTGACCGTGGCCGTACCCCCGATCGCTGTACAGGAGGCGATCGCTAGCCTTCTCGGGGCGCTCGACGACAAGATTGCGGTCAACGACCGCATCGCCGCCACTGCCGAAAAGTTGTGTCTCGCACAATTCTCAGATCAGACCGGAGCTGCGATGACCCCGGTCGGCGAACTGTGCCAAATAGAGAGGAAGCAAATTGATCCACGCGAGCTGAGCAACAATTCGGTACTGCACTTCAGCATTCCGTCGTTCGACGCTGGCTGCATGCCGGAGGTTGCCGACCCACGCGAGATCAAAAGCTTGAAGTTTGAGGTTCCGCCGTCCGCTATTCTCGTTTCTAAGCTCAACCCAGGCACGCCGCGCGTCTGGCACGTGCGCCATGACGGAGAGGTGCCAGCAATGGCATCTACTGAGTTCCTCATCTTGCTGCCAATTGAAGGCGTATCTACTGCTGAACTGTGGGCGGTCTTGTCACAGCCTGCATTCATGACAAGCATTGCGGCCAAGGTGACGGGTACATCGAACAGTCACCAGAGAGTGAAGCCCGCTGAGATCATGGGCGCCGAGATCGCCGACCCTCGGCAGTTTGGCCAACTTCGGCTGATGGCCGACGCGCTGCTGCAAAGAGTGCTCGCAGCACGGCAGGAGGCCAGGACACTACGCGCGCTCCGAGACACGTTGCTACCCGAGCTGATGTCGGGGCGGTTGCGGGTCAGGGATGCCGAGAAGGTCGTCGAAGAAGCGGTTTAAGTAAGTGGACGGTTGACGGGGAGGGGTTGTGGTGGGTGCGGGCGGTTGGATGAGCGAGGCGGATTGGGAGGCGCTCGCGCTGGATCAGCTCGGTGAGCTCGGGTGGGAGCCGGGTGGCGGGAAGGATTTCGCGCCAGGATCAGGGCAGCGGCAGTCTTGGGCCGATCTGGTGCTCGTCGAGGACCTGCGGGCTGCGGTCGAGCGGCTCAACCCCGACCTGCCGCCCACGGCGGTCGCCGACGCAGTGCGGGCCGCCACCGACGTGGCCTCTCGGGAGGCGTTCGCCGAGAACCGGGCGGCGCACGAGCGGCTTGTCCACGGCATCCGTTCGATCACGTACACCGACGCATTCGGTGCCGAGCACACCCCCACCGTGCGTCTGGCCGACCTGGACGACTCCGGCCGCAACGTCTACCGGGCGATCAACCAGGTCACGATCGTCGACGGCGACTTCCGGCGCCGGTTCGACATCGTGCTGTACCTCAACGGACTGCCGGTCGCGATCGTCGAGCTGAAAAACGCCGCCGACGAGAACGCCACCCTGACAGGCGCGCACGCCCAGCTTCAGGCGTACCTCGCGGAGTTCCCGCTCGCCTTCCGGCACGTCGTCCTGTGCCTGATCTCGGACGGGGTCACCGCGAAGTACGGCACCCCGTTCACCCCCTACGAGCACTTCGCGCCGTGGAACATCGGCGACGAGGGGGAACGCGTCGACACCACCTCGCCCGACTACGACGGCCCGGAGGCGCTCACCGTTGCCCTCTACGGGCTGTTCCACCAGCGGCGTTTCCTGGAACTGACCGCTGGCTTCGTCAACTTCACCTCGAACAGCAAGCGGATCGCGAAAGCACACCAGTACTTCGCGGTCGTCCGGGCCGTCGACTGCATCGTGCGGGCATCGCAGAGCGACGGGAAGGCCGGCGTCGTCTGGCACACGCAGGGCTCCGGCAAGTCCGAGGAGATGGTGTGCACGGCGGCGTTGGCCGCCCGTCACCCCGCCCTGAAGAACCCGACCATCGTGGTGCTCACCGACCGCACCGATCTCGACGACCAGCTCTTCGACACGTTCCTCGACAGCCATACGCTGCTGGGCCAGGAGCCGGAGCAGGCCGACACCCGCGCCGAACTGCGGGACAAGCTGTCGAACCGGAACGCCGGCGGCATCATCTTCACCACCTTGCAGAAGTTCGGGCGTACGAAGGAAGAGCGCGACGCCGGGAGGCCGCATCCGCTGCTCTCCGACCGGCGCAACATCCTGGTGATTGTCGACGAGGCTCACCGTAGCCACTACGACAGCCTGGACGGCTACGCCCGGCATCTCCGCGACGCGCTGCCGCACGCCACGTTCATCGCCTTCACCGGCACCCCTATCGCCACCGCCGAGGTGAACACCCGCGCCGTCTTCGGCGACTACATCGACGTGTACGACCTCAAGCGTGCCGTTGACGACGAGGCGACCGTGCGGGTCTACCACGAGCCTCGGATCATTCCGGTGTCGCTGCCGCCCGACATCGACCCGGAGAGCATCGACGAGCAGGTGGAGCAGCTCACCGCCAGCCTGGACGACGCGGAACGGCGCAGAGCCGAGGCGTACGCGGCCACCATGAACACTGTCTACGGCGCCCCCGACCGGGTCGAGACCCTCGCGAAGGACCTCGTCGAGCACTGGGAGAATCGGCGCGAGCTGATGCGACCCCAGCTGGGCGGGCCGGGCAAGGCGATGCTGGTCTGCGCGACCCGGGAGATCTGCGTCCGCGTCTTCGACGCCCTCAAGGAGCTGCGGCCCGACTGGGCGGACCCGGCCGTCGACAAGGGCAAGATGAAGATCGTCTTCCATGGGGTGCCCAGCGACAAGGAGGTGCTACGCCCACACCACCTGCGCCCGTCGCAGCAGAAGACCATCCAGGCTCGCGCCAAGGACCCGGACGACGAGCTGGAGTTGCTCATCGTGCATTCGATGCTGCTCACCGGCTACGACGCACCGCCGATCCACACGATCTACATGGACCGGCCGATGAAGGGCGCCAACCTGATGCAGGCGCTCGCCCGGGTCAACCGTCGGTTCCGGGAGAAGCAGGACGGCCTGCTGGTCGGCTACGCCCCGCTGACCGAGAACCTGCGCAAGGCGCTCACCGAGTACACGCCCAGCGACCAGGAAGACCAGACCCTCGGCCGCGAGATCGAGCGTGCGATCAGTGAGGTGCACAACGAAATCGCCGTCCTCGAGGCCATGCTGACCCCGGTCAAGTGGCGGGAGATCCTGGACGACGAGACCGACCCGACCCGCTGGCGCCGCGCGGTGAAGAAGGCCGCCAACTTCCTGCGCAACCCACGCACCCCGGGCAACGACGTCGAGCCCGGTACGAAGCCGCTGCACCGGCGGTTCCGTGACTCGGCCGGGCGGTTGGAACGGTTCTACACGCTCTGCGCGACCAGCCGCGACTTCATCGAGCGCGCCGGCGACATCCACCGGATGCGCCGCGACATCCACTACTTCCGCGACGTGCGGGTCTGGATCGTCAAGGAGGAGGCCGCCGACCGGGAGGCCAAGGGCCTGCCCAACACGGCCGAGGTGGAACGCTACCTGTCCCAGCTCGCCGCCGAGGTGGTCGACGCCGCCGACATCACCGACATCTACGAGGAGGCGGGCCTCGGCAAGCTAGACATCACCGAGCTCAACGGGGTGGCGTTGCAGCGCCTGCAGGACTCGGAGACCCCGCACCTGGCCGCTGCGGCGCTGCGTCGGCTGATCGAGCGGAAGATGCGTGAGGTCACCAAGCACAACGTGGTTCGTCAAGAAAGCTTCTCCGCCCAGCTCGAAGACCTGATGAACCGCTACATGCGCCAGCAGCTGACCAGCGCACAGCTCATCGTCGAGCTGGTGGAGCTGGCCAAGCAGGTGGCGGCGGACGCCCGGCGCGGCCACCAGTTCGACCCTCCGCTCAACCACGCCGAACTCGCCTTCTACGACGCCGTCGCCCAGAACGGTGCCGCCACGGAGCTCATGGGCGTCGGCACCCTCGCGGAGATCGCCCGGGAACTGGTGAAGTCGATCCAGTCGTCGATCACGGTGGACTGGTTCTCCCGCGAGCCGGTACGCGCCAAGCTGCGCAGTCACATCCGCCGACTGCTGGCCCGCTACGACTACCCGCCGGACCACGAGCGCGCCGCGGTCGACCTGGTCATCCGTCAGATGGAGACCTTCGCCAACGAGTGGTCACCCGGAGCGGCGACGAAGTAGCGACACCGGTTCGGACCAAAGGAGGCCGTGGGCCGGCGAGGGGATCCTCTCGCCGCCCCATGGCCCCCTGCTTTGCGGCAGGTCTCAATCTCCCCTGACTCAGGATCACCGCTGGTCGGTGCCGACCCTGCACCGCCGTCCGAGGCGTCATTGATTTTCGATAACCCTGGTTATCAGCACTTCATACCTTCATTGCTGGACTCCAGCCATTGCTCCTGTTGTGATTTATGGGCGTCGACAAAGCGCCGATCCGGCGAGTCGACCAGCAATCCACCTTCTCTCACGGGAGCTTCAGCATGCGCAAAATCGCTACCCTCGCCCTGCTCGGCACCGGCCTCATCGCACTCGGTTGCGGTGCCGGCACCACCGACGACACCACCGGCAGCAAGGCCGAGACCGGCACGGAGGCGGCCGCCGGCGACACCGACGGCGGCAAGGCGGACGCCGGCAAGAGCGGCGACAAGCCGAAGACCGCGAAGATCGGCCAGCCGGCCCGCGACGGCAAGTTCGAGTTCACCGTCAAGTCCGCCAAGTGCGGCGTCAGCAAGGTCGGCTCGTCGGCGTTCGGCGCCAAGGCGCAGGGCCAGTTCTGCCTGGTCACCGTCGACGTGAAGAACATCGGCAAGGAGTCGCAGATGTTCGACGGCAGCAGCCAGAAGGCGTACGCCGCCAACGGCACCGAGTATTCCGCCGACGGCTCGGCCGCCATCTACGCCAACAAGAACGCCGAGACGTTCCTCAACGACATCAACCCCGGCAACCAGGTCACCGGCGTGGTCGTCTTCGACATCCCGAAGGACGTCAAGCTCGCCCGCCTGGAGCTGCACGACTCGCCGTTCTCCGGCGGCGTGACCGTCTCGCTGAGCTGACCTGACCTGCGCCGGCCGGGGCGGGATCCGCGAACCCCGCCCCCCGGCGCCACTCCGCCGCACCACCGCCAACCCGATTCTCTACGCGAGGAGATCGACATGCGCAGTGCGAACAACCCGGACAACTCATCGCTGGCCGACGACGGGCAGCCGCTGTCCGGCACCTACCCGACGACGGTCTACCGACTCACTGTTCCGGCCACCGAAGACGGCATACGTTCCGCGCTCAATGTGGACTACCTGCGGCGGCACGGCTTCGAGCCCACCCCGCACCGGGTCCTCGAGGCACCGGCGCTGCTGGTGCACGGCAGCGCGCCGCGTGACCGGGCCGAGTGGTGTGGCGTCCTGTCCGGCCTGGTCGGCAGTGACGTGACAATCGGCTACAGCAGCGGTGGCGGCGCCCTGCTGCTTGGGGTGGACGACCGGGCGTACGCCCTGACCTTCGGCACCCTGGGCCGGTTCATGATCGAGCTGGAGAAGACAGACCCGACGTTCGGTGTCTCCTTCGCCGTGCGAACGCTGCACCCCAGCGGGATCCGCCACGTTCGCCGCCGGGTGGTGGGTGCCAGCGGCCGGGTGGACCGGAGCCTGGTTCCGGGTGGCCAGCCCATCTGGAGGTACGGCATCGACAAGTGGGGGGAGATCGTCGGCCAGGTGTCCGGCCGCGTCGACAACCCGAACCTGACGGCGTGCCAGCGGGCACGCGGTGCGGTGAAGGTCGAGGGCAGCGATGCGCTGCGCATCCCTCTCGGCGTCTCCCCCGAGCGGCTGCTCGCCGATCTGCGGGAGATCGACCGGGTGTGCCGGCAGGAGTCGCCGCTCGCCGACCTGGAGTTCATCGAGCAGATCCGGCCGCTGCGCCCCAACGATCCGCGGCACCCGGCGCTGATCGAGGTTCTCGACCGGCGGCTCGGCCTGCCCGACCCTCCGGATCTCGGCGTCGCGGTGCCGGGCAGCCTGGTGGCCGACGTCGAGCACGTCGCTTCGTACCGGGTTCGCGTGCCCCGATCCGGGCGACGCCCGACCTTGACCACGGACCTGGACCTGTCGACCATCCTGTCGCACACCGCCCGGGCCCTGGACGGTGACCGGTGGCCCGGGCTGCGCAACGGGACGCTGACGCTCTACGCCGACGCCGCCGGTACCGAGGAGATGACATCGACGCCGGTGTCCCGGTGGATAACCGCCGAGGTCGCCGTCGGCGGCAGCCACATGCTGCTGCACGAGGGTCAGTGGTACGAGATCGGCGACCGCCACCGCGAGTTCTTGCGCCAGGAGGTGGCTCGCGTCCTGAACCGGCCGTCCAACGTCGTGTTGCCGCCGTGGACGGAGGAGCTGGCGAACGAGGACTGCTACAACCGAGAGGCAGCAAAGAAGCACCCGGGCCTGGTGCTGCTGGACAAGAAGCTCCTCCGCACCCGGCAGCATCCCCGGGGGATCGAGGCGTGCGACCTTCTCGGACCGAACGGTGAGCTGATCCACGTCAAGCGAGCATCGGGCAGCTCGCCGCTCAGTCACCTCTTCGCGCAGGGCGTCACGTCGTTCGACGCGTTGCGCTACGACAACCAGGCGCGCAACAAGTTCCGCGACCTGGTGCGCGCGCAGCCGGGCGGGCCGGACCTGCCCGAGGACTTCCGCCCGCGCACCGTGGTCTACGCCATCGCCCTGAGTGCCGGCCGCACCGTCACCGCGGAATCGCTGTTCACGTTCGCGCAGGTCGCGCTCTACCAGGCGGTGAAGACGCTGCGCACGGAGGGCGTCGACGTCGAGGTCGTCGCCATCCCGACCGCCTGACCGGCACCGCTTCCGATCCGACCGCCCGGCGCACCGCGCGCCCGCCGGGCCGGTCACCCCTGCCTGCCGCCGCGCCTTCGACCACCCAGGAGGAACGATGCGACCCGACGAGTTCCGCCACGCCCTGAGCCTGCTCCCCGCTGCCCTGCACGAGCGCGCCCTTCCGCTTCGCCGGTGCGTCCTCCACACCGGCTGCCCGCCGTGCCGGCGCGTCGGCGACGCGGTCACGCTCGCGCTCGCCGCGGCCCACTACGGTCGGCTCACCTCGGCCGGGCAACTCCTCGACAACGCCGTCCGGCTCGCCGAGGAACACGGCACCATCCGTCCCCCGCAACCCGATCCGTCACGCGGCCATGGCTTGCCTGTCCGGTGGACGGCGGCGCCCGCGCCAGTCGTCGCCGCGACCGGTGCCAGGCGGGGGCGCCGCACGGGTGGCAGCGGGTACGCGACCGGGCGGTGGACCCGCCGGGTCACCAGTCGCGGGCCCACTCCGGCGGCGGCACGACGGCGAGCTGCGGCTCCCCGCTGACCGGTTCCAGCGCGTGCACGATCCGCAGGTCCCCGTCGGCGGCGGCGTCGCAGTCGGTCAGCACCCGGCCGCTGCTTCCGTCGGCGCTCACCAGCACCCACCGGTCAGGATGGATGCCGCCGTCGTCGACGAGCGCCCGTACGCCGAACGCGCGGGCGAGGGTGACCGCGAAATCATGTTCGCGCAGACCGGTGGCGTCGGCCAGTTCGGTGTCGCCGGTGAGGATCCACCCGAAGCCCTCGTCTTGGTCGGGCGGGTTGAGCATCGCCACCGGTCGCGGATCGTCGACGGTCCGGTCCTCGATCCGCCCGACGTACACGGCCTCCGGCGCGACGCCGTACTCCAACAACAGGAACGCGCGCAGGGCGTCCGCAGGTAGCTCGGCGTCGAAGTGGATCCGATACCGCACTCTCTACCCCTCTCCGAGGTCCGCAGGTAACGCGTCACAGTGCTTGCCCCGGCAGCCCGCCGGGGAGTTGGCTGTCGAGTATGGCCCGCATCGCGTACCACGACGCCGACGCCGAGGCGTTCGCCGCGACCCGGCACCTCACCGACGACGGTCTCACGGCCTGGCGTGCCGCCGTCGCCCGCCACCTCACCCCGCGCCCGGGCACGCGACTGCTCGACCTGGGTGCCGGGACCGGCAGCTGGGCACGCGCGTTCACCGACTGGTTTCCCGGCGTCGAGGTGGTCGCCGTCGAGCCGTCGGCGGCGATGCGCGCCCGGTGCGCGTTCGCCCCGCTGATCGCGGGTGACGCCGAACGCATCCCACTCGCGAGCGGCAGCGTCGACGGCGCGTGGCTGTCCACAGTCATCCACCACGTGCCCGACCTGGCCGCGACGGCACGCGAGCTGCGCCGGGTGCTGCAGCCCGGCGCACCGGTGCTCATCCGGTCCGCGTTCGCCGGACGGCACGAGGCGATCACGCTGTTCGACTACTTCCCCGAGGCGATCCGCGTGCTGGACACGTACCCCGGCATCGCCGACGTCGAGGCCGCCTTCGCGGCCGCCGGCTTCGCCACCGCGGCGGTCGAGCAGGTTCCGCAGGTCACCGCGCCGTCGCTGCGGGAGGCGGCGGCCGGCCTACGCCGGGAGGCGCACACGCCGCTTCAGCTGATCACCGACGCGGAGTACGCCGCCGGCGTCCAGCGGCTACGCGAGGCAGCAAGGACCGACGACGGTCCGGTCGTCGACGCCCTGGACCTGCTCGTGCTGCGCTGATCCCGGTGGTGCGCCCCGGCCGCGGTTAGGGTGGGACGATGGATCATCGTCAGTGGACGGTCGTCGGGGCGCCGTCGAGCGCCGGTGCCCACACCCCCGGCATCGAGCGCGCACCCGCCGCCCTGCGCGCCGCCGGCCTGCTCGACCTGCTGGGCGCCGACGTCGAGGACGCCGGTGACGTGCCGGGCTTCCGGTGGCGGCCGGATCCGGCGTACCCCAGGGGTCAGAACGCGGGTGCGGTGGCCGCCGTCGCCTCGGCGGTGGCCGACCGGGTCGCGGCGGCGCTGGGCCGGGGGCGCGCGCCGCTGGTGCTCGGCGGCGATTGCACGGTGACCGTCGGCCTGGTCGCCGGTTGCGCGCGGGCCGGGCTGTCGCCCGCGCTGGTGTACGTGGACGGCGGCCCGGATCTCTACACGCCGGAGACCCGCGCCAACGGCAACCTTGATGCGATGGGGCTGGCGCACATGCTGGGCCTGCCGGGGACGCTGCCCGAGGTGGCCGGTGTCGGGCCGGCGGTGCCGCTGCTGTCGCCGGAGCGGGTGGTGGTGTACGGGGACTCGCTGCCCCGGGGTGACCACGAGCGGGAACTGGTGGCGGAGCTGGGGCTGGCGTACGTGCCTGCCGACGAGGTGCACGCCGACGCGCGGGCGGCGGCGCGCCGGGCCCGGTCGGTTGCCGAGGGCGCGGCCGACCGGTTCGTGGTGCACTTCGACGTGGACGTGCTGAGTTTCGTGGACGCGCCGCTGGCGGACGTGCCGGAGCCGTTCGGGCTCAGCCTGGACGAGGCGGCGGCGACGCTGGCGGAGCTGGTGGCGAGCCCGCGGTTCGCCGGGTTGTCGGTCACCGAGATCAACCCGGATCATCTGCCCGACAACGAGCTGCTCCCTCGGTTCGCCGGCGTGCTCGCCGGGGCGCTGACCGGGCGCTAGGCGGTTTCCGCGAGGTGCATCGGCAGCACCTTGGCGGCGCTCACCGCCAGCTCGCGGTCGAGCACCTGGTCGCGGGGCACGAACACCATCGCCTGTCCCTCGCCGAGCACCACGTCCTCCTGCCGGGCGTCGGTGGCGCCGCGGAACACGTACACGGTGACGGCGTGCGGAAAGCCGTCCTCGTGCGGGCGGGGGCCGCTCCACAGCAGGTGCAGCTCACCGGCGGTCAGGCCGGTCTCCTCGCGTAGCTCGCGGCGGGCGGCCTGCTCCGGTGTCTCGCCGGGCTCGATGCTGCCGCCGGGCAGGCCCCACTGGTACGGCGACACCGAGGTGTTGCCGTCGCGGTGCTGCATGAGGATCGCGCCGGTCGGGTCGACGAGCAGGACGAGAGCGACGTCGTATGCGGCCACGTCCTGAGCCTGCCACGCGGCACTGGCGATGCGCAGTCCCGACTTTCTGCCATGCAGATCGAAAGTTCGATTCGGAGCATCGAAAGCCATAGACATATGAACATGGCTTTTGTAGCGTCGGCGCACAGGCGACGAAGGAGTACGACCATGTGCTACGGATTCGACGGACAGGCCGCGCTGCGGCAGTCGCTGGACCGGCGCGACCTGCTGCGCGGCTCTCTGGCGGCATTGGCCGGAATCGGGCTCGCCACCGGGCTCGGCGCGACTGCCGCCCAGGCCGGCGGCGGGCACCATCACGGCCGGCGCCCGGTGCCCAAGGAACTGATCAGTCTCCAGCTCTGGACGGTCCGCGACGCGCTCAACGGCTCGCCCGGCTACGACGCGACGCTGGCGCACCTGGCCCGCATCGGCTACCCGCGGGTCGAGCTGGCGCTGGGCTACTTCGGCCGTACCGCGCGGGAGCTGCGCCGGTTCCTGGACGGCATCGGCATCAAGGCCAGTTCCAGCCACGACGGCATCGCCGCCGACGCCGCCGCGCTGGACCAGAAGATCGCGAACGCCCGGACGCTGGGCCAGCGGTTCATGGTGGTGCCGTACCTGAACTCCGACCGCGAGGACGACTGGAAGCGCTGGGCGGAGCAGATGAACGTCGAGGCCGCCGCCGCGCGCAGGGCGGGCCTGCGGTACGGCTACCACAACCACGCGCACGAGTTCACCATCGACTTCGGCAACGGGCGGCGGCCGTGGGACGTGCTGACCGAGGAACTCGACCCGCGCCTGGTCCACCTGGAGATCGACATCTACTGGGCGGTCACCGGCGGCATCACCTCCGGCGAGGGTGTCGACGACCCGGAGGGCTTCACGCTCGACGTGATCCGCTCGGCGCCGCAGCGGGTGTTGCAGTACCACGTCAAGGACCGCGACCCGGCCACCGGCGACATGGCGGACCTGGGCACCGGCATGATCGATTTCGCGCGGATCTTCCGGGGGCACCAGGTGATGGAGTACATCGTGGAGAACGACACCCCTGATGTGACGCCGCAGCAGACCGCCGCCGTCGGCTACCGCTACCTGCGCCGCCTGCGGTTCTGACCCCCGGCGGGGCACTGATCGCCGCCGGACGTGACACGCTCGGGGGTGGCCGCGCCGACCGAGGGGGTACGCGATGACCGACGAGCCGGACGACGTCCACTACGACCGCCTCTATCGCGACGCCGAGCGCCCGCCCTGGGAGATCGGCGGCCCGCAGCCGGCGCTCGCCGCGGTCCTCGACACCGGGGTACGCGGCCCGCGCGTGCTCGACGTCGGCTGCGGCACCGGTGAGCTGGCGCTCGCGCTGGCTCGCCGCGGCCACGACGTGACAGGCGTCGACATCTCACCGGTGGCGATCGGCCAGGCCCGGGCCAAGGCTGCTGCGGCGGGTCTGCCGGTGCGCTTCGAGGTGTGCGATGCGACCCGGATCCCGGTGCCGCCGGTGCCGTACGACTCGGTGTTCGACTCCGGGCTGCTGCACTCGCTGGACCGGCGGGGCGCTGCCGTACGCGACTACCTGGCTCTGCTGCCGCGCCTGACCGCGCCCGGCGGCGCGGTGTTCGTGCTGGCGGTGTCGCCAGACGCGGGCGAGGGCTGGGGCCTGGACGCGGACACGCTGCGCGCGGCCTTCCCCGCACCGCTCTGGACGCACGTCACGATCGAGCCGATCGACGTGCTCGCCCGGGTCGGCGGCGCGGACCTGCGCCTGGCCGGGAATCTGCTCCGCGCCACCCGCTCCCCCGCCGGCCCGTAATGTTCCGGCCGCCTGGCGCCAGCGGTGTCAGCGACGCCAGTGCTGGCGTGGGGCGTAGCCCTCGCGGCGCAGCCAGTGTTCGGTGTAGACGATCCGGTCGGCCTCGATCACGACGAGCGGGTCCTCGGGCGGCTCGGACAGCGACCGGCCCCGCTCGGCGTGTTCGTTCTCCCACCGGAACGCGGCCCAGTGGCGGGCGCGGTCGGGGTGCTCCGGGCCGAGTACCCGGGCGGTGCCGAACACCTGCGCGCCGCGGCTGCTGGCCGGGCCGACCAGCGGCGCGGCGCGTCCTCGATCATGACGGCACCCCACCGGCCGGGCTCAGGCCACAGGCGCGGTGCTGGCGCGCAGCACCACCTCGCCGGGCAGGCGCACGATCCGGCGGCGGCGACCGGTGTTCTCGGTCAGGGCCAGCTTCATCGCCTCCTCGCCGAGCCGGTGCAGCGGCAGCGCCACAGTGGTCAGCGGCGGGGTGAGGTCGCGCACGACCGGGATGTCGTCGAAGCCGGCGACCGAGACGTCGCCGGGGACCGACAGCCCGCGGTCGCGCAGCGCCGCGTACGCGCCGACGGCCATCACGTCGGTGCACGCGAAGACGCAGGTGGCGTCGAGCCCGCGGTCGAGCAGCTCGGTCATCGCCCGGTAGCCGCCGTCGCGGGTGAACGCCGCCTCGGCCACCGCGCCCGGGTCGAGCGCCACACCGGCGGCGGCCAGCTCGTCGCGGAACCCGCCGAGCCGGTCGGCGACAGTGGTCAGCTCGGGCGGACCGGACAGCACCGCGAAGCGACGGTGCCCCAGGCCCAGCAGCGTGCGGGCCAGTTCGGCGGCGCCGGCCCGGTTCTCCGGCAGCACGCTGTCGACCTTCAGGGTGCGGTGCCGGCTGACCACCGCGACCCGGCCACCACCGTCGAGGTAGGGCGCCAGCTCGGCGGCCATCGCCCGCTCCCAGCGGGGATCCTCGAAGCCGGAGCCGATGAGCAGGATCGCCGGGGCGCGTTCGGCGCGCAGCATCGACACGTATGCGATCTCGCGTTCCGGGTCGCGGAACGTGCTGGCGAGCATGACCAGCAGGTCGTTGTCGGCGGCGACCCGCATGACGCCGCCGGCGACGGCGGCGAAGTAGGGGTCGGTGACGTCGTGGCAGACGACGCCGACGCTGCGCCGGGACGCGCCGGCCAGCGCGCGGGCGTGGGCGTTCGGGGTGTACGCGAGGCGCGCGGCGGCGGCCAGCACGCGGTCGTGCAGGTGCGGGGTGACGCGCCGCCCGTTGAGCGCCCGGGAGGCGGTGGCCAGGGAGACGTCGGCCGCCCTGGCCACGTCTTCCAGCGTCACGTGCGACATCGATGCGTCTCCCTGCGGAACGTCTTGACCCGGTGTTCCGGCGTGGCTACGGTAGCACCCTGAAAGCGCTTACTGAAAGCGCATTCACCTGCGGGGAGGCCCAGTGGAACGCACGTCCGTCGGCATCATCCTCAACGGCGTCACCGGCCGGATGGGCTACCGGCAGCACCTCGTCCGGTCCCTGCTCGCCATCCGCGACCAGGGCGGCGTGCCGGCCCGCGACGGCAGCCGCATCTGGCCCGAGCTGACCCTCGTCGGCCGCGACGAGAACCGGCTCGCCGCCATCGCCGCCCGGCACGGACTGACGGCGTACACGACGGACCTGGACGCGGCGCTCGCCGACGACGCCCACCAGATCTACTTCGACGCGCAGGTGACCACCGCGCGGGAGAAGGCGATCCGGGCGGCGATCGAGGCCGGCAAGCACGTCTACACCGAGAAGCCGCTCGCCGAGGGGTTCCTCGCCTCGCTGGAGCTGGCCCGGCTCGCCGCCGCCAAGGGCGTCCGCAACGGTGTCGTGCAGGACAAGCTGTTCCTGCCCGGCCTGCGCAAACTCAAGCGGCTCGTGGACGGCGGCTTCTTCGGCCGGATCCTGTCCGTGCGCGGCGAGTTCGGCTACTGGGTGTTCGAGGGCGACTGGCAGGCCGCGCAGCGTCCGAGCTGGAACTACCGCGCCGAGGACGGCGGCGGCATCACGCTGGACATGTTCCCGCACTGGCACTACGTGCTGGAGCAGATCATCGCCCCGGTCACCGCCGTCACCGCTGTCACCGCCACGCACATCCCCGAACGCGTCGACGAGTCCGGCACCCGCTACCGGGCCACCGCCGACGACGCCGCGTACGGCATCTTCGAACTGGCCGGCGGGATCGTCGCGCAGGTCAACTCCTCCTGGGCGGTCCGGGTGCACCGGGACGAACTGGTCGAGTTCCAGGTCGACGGCACGCACGGCAGTGCCGTGGCCGGGCTGCGCG
This sequence comes from Micromonospora sp. ANENR4, assembly GCF_015354395.1. NCBI lineage: Bacteria > Bacillati > Actinomycetota > Actinomycetes > Micromonosporales > Micromonosporaceae > Micromonospora > Micromonospora sp. ANENR4. The sequence continues at coordinate 36,626 of NZ_JADKYQ010000014.1, read as the reverse complement.
ACTGCCGCATCCAGCACCGCGGCGCCACCCCGATGCCGGTGTGGAACCCCGACCTGCCGGTCACCGAGCCGTTCCGCGCGCAGTGGCAGACCGTGCCGGACAACGGCGAGCACGACAACGCGTTCAAGGTGCAGTGGGAGGCGTTCCTGCGGCACGTCGTCGACGACGAGCCGTTCCCGTGGGACTTCCTGGCCGGCGCCCGGGGCGTGCAACTGGCCGAGGCCGGGCTGCGCTCGGCGCGGGAGGGGCGGCGGGTGACGATCGAGGAGATCCCTCGGTGAGCAAGCACATCACGCTGCCCACACCGGACGGCGGCACCGAGAAGCTGACGCTGCGCGAACCCCCCGCCTGGCGACGGCCGTCCGCGCCGCCGGCCAGCCGAATCGCGTACGCGGCGGCGCACGTCGTCGCCGACCCGTACGCCGACAACTCCCCCGGCCGCCCGGCGGGGCTGGACTGGGACGCGACGCTCGCGGTGCGGCGTGACCTGTGGTCGTGGGGCCTCGGTGTGGCCGAGGCGATGGACACGGCGCAGCGCGGGATGGGGCTGGACTGGGCGGCCACGCGGGAGCTGATCCGGCGCAGCGCCGCCGAGGCCGCCGCCTGCGGCGGGCGCATCGTCGCCGGGGCCGGCACCGACCATCTCACCGGTGTCCCCGGCACGCTCGACGAGGTGGTCGCCGCGTACGCCGAGCAGGTCGCCGTGGTCCAGGAGTGCGGTGCCACGCCGGTGCTGATGGCCAGCCGGCACCTCGCCGCGCTCGCCACCGGCCCGGACGACTACCTGCGCGTCTACGAGCGGGTGCTGCGGGAGGCCGGCGCGCCGGTGGTGCTGCACTGGCTCGGCGACATGTTCGACCCGGCGCTGTCCGGCTACTGGGGTTCGACCGACCTGGACGAGGCCACCGCGACGTTCGCGGCGCTGGTGCACGCCCACGCCGGCCTGGTCGACGGGGTGAAGGTGTCGCTGCTGGACGCCGCCCGGGAGGTGCGGCTGCGGGAGCTGCTGCCACCGGCCGTGCGGGTCTACACCGGCGACGACTACCACTACCCGGAGCTGATCGAGGGCGACGGGAAGCGGTTCAGCCACGCGCTGCTCGGCGCGTTCGCGGCCATCGCCCCGGCCGCGTCGGCCGCGCTGGAACGGCTCGACGCGGACGACCGGGCCGGGTTCCGGGCGATCCTCGACCCGACGGTGCCGCTGTCCCGGCACCTGTTCGCCCCGCCCACGCCGTACTACAAGACCGGCATCGCGTTCCTGTCCTGGCTCAACGGACGGCAGCCGGGCTTCACCATGCTCGGCGGTCTGCACGGCGGGCGCGGCGTCCCGCACCTGGTGGAGGCGTTCCGGCTGGCCGACGCCGCCGGGCTGCTCGGTGACCCGGAGTTGGCGGCGCGGCGGATGCGCGCGTACCTGGACGTCGCGGGCGTGCCCGGATGACCGCCGATCCCCGGCTGGCGCGGCTGTCGCTCAACCAGCGCACCACGCAGCGCTGGTCGGTGGCGCAGGCGGTCGACGGGTGCGTGCGCGCCGGCATCCCGGCGATCGGGCTGTGGCGCGAGCCGGTGGCGGAGATCGGCGTACCGGCCGCCGCGCGGCTCGTCGCGGACGCCGGGCTGCGGGTGTCGTCGCTGTGCCGGGGCGGGTTCCTCACCGCTGCCGACGCCGCCGGACGGGCCGCGGCTCTCGCGGACAACCGGCGCGCGATCGACGAGGCCGCCGAGCTGCGCGCCGCCTGCGTGGTGCTCGTCGTCGGCGGCCTGCCGCCCGGCTCCCGCGACCTGGCGGGCGCGCGGCAGCGGGTCGCCGACGCGCTGGCCGCGCTGGCGCCGTACGCGGCCGAGCGCGGGGTACGCCTCGCGCTGGAACCGCTGCACCCGATGTACTGCGCCGACCGGGCGGTGCTGTCCACGCTCGGGCAGGCGCTGGACCTGGCCGAGGCGTTCCCGGCCGAGCAGGTCGGCGTCGTGGTGGACACCTTCCATGTCTGGTGGGATCCGGACGTGTGGCGGCAGATCGCCCGCGCCGGGGCACGGATCGCGAGCTTCCAGGTGTGCGACTTCCTCACCCCGCTGCCGGCCGACGTGCTGCTCGGGCGCGGCATGATGGGCGACGGGCACATCGACTTCCCGCCGCTGCGCCGCGCGGTGGAGGCCGCCGGCTACGCCGGTGACGTCGAGGTGGAGATCTTCAACGCCGAGGTGTGGGCCACCGACCCGGACCGGGTGCTCGCCACCATGACCGCCCGGTACGTGGACCTGGTGCTCACGGACTGACCCAGCGTCACGAGTCCGGCCTGTCGGATGAATCAGGTGGCCGCTCCCCCGAATCCGGGGGCAGGATCAGGATCATGGCATCCCCGCACCTCACCACCCCGATCACCACCGACCTGCTGCGCGGCGCGCTCGACCTGGAACAGACAGCGGACGGGGTGCTGCCGCACCGGCTGCCCGCGTGGGCCCGGGCGCAGAACACCGACCCGCAGCTGACGATGGCGGAGGCGATGCCCTCGGGCGTACGGCTGGTGTTCCGGACCCGCGCCACCACGGTCGAGCTGGACGTACTGCCGATGAAGATGGTCTACCGGGGCACCGGGCCGCGTCCCGACGGCCGCTACGACCTGGTCGTCGACGGCCACCTCGCCGGTCAGGCCACCGCCGACGGCGGCAAGGTGCTCACCGTCGACCTGGCCACCGGCACGTCCGGCGTCGAGCCGGGTCCGGTCGCCACGGTGCGCTTCACCGGCCTGCCCGCCACCGACAAGGAGGTGGTGATCTGGCTGCCGCAGCGAGAGATCACCGAGCTGGTGGCGTTGCGCACCGACGCGCCGGTCGAGCCGGCCGGCACGGACGGCCGCCGGGTGTGGCTGCACCACGGCAGCTCGATCAGCCACGGCTCGGACGCGGAGAGCCCCACCGGCACCTGGCCGGCGATCGCCGCCACGCTCGCCGGCGTGGAGCTGGTCAACCTCGGGTTCAGCGGCAGCGCGCTGCTCGACCCGTTCACCGCGCGGGCGATGCGCGACACCCCGGCCGACCTGATCAGCGTCAAGATCGGCATCAACGTGGTGAACGCCGACCTGATGCGGCTGCGCGCGTTCGGTCCCGCCGTGCACGGCTTCCTGGACACCATCCGCGAGGGGCATCCGGAGACCCCGCTGCTTGTCGTGTCGTCGATCCTGTGCCCGGTCCAGGAGGACACGCCCGGCCCGGGCGCGGTCGACCTCGTCGACGGGAAGGTGCGGTTCCGGGCCACCGGCGACCCGGCCGACGTGGCATCCGGCCGGCTCTCGCTGCGCGTCATCCGCGCCGAACTGGCCCGGATCGTGGCGTCCCGGGCCGGCGCCGACCCGAACCTGCACTACCTCGACGGGCTGGAGCTGTACGGCGAGGCCGACTACGCCGAACTGCCGCTGCCCGACGAGCTGCACCCCGACCCGGCCGCCGACCGCCGCATCGGCGAGCGGTTCGCCGCGCTGGCGTTCGGACCGAAGGGACCGTTCGCCGCGGCGGAGTGACGGACACCCACCCAGGGCACGGCGTGACCCAGGTCACACCGTGCCGTGATCCGTCGGAGGGTCCGTGAACGACCATCTAGGCGTGGGAGGAAGCCAACAGGACGAGGAGCGGCTGCTGCGGCGGGTCGCGCGCGCCGACCTGGACGCGTTCGACGAGCTGTACCGGCGTACGTCGCCGTGGCTCGCGATCCGGCTGCGGCGGCGGTGCGCCGACGACGGCATCGTGGCCGAGGTCCTCCAGGACACGTACCTCACGGTGTGGCGGGCCGCCGGCTCGTTCAGCGGGCTGCGGCGCTCCGGTGGCGCGGACGCGCCGGGCGGCTCGGCCGCCGGCTGGATCTGGACCATCGCGGCCCGGCGCCTGGTCGACGCGCTGCGCCGCCGCGCCCGGGTGCAGGAGGTGCCGACCGACATCCTGCCGGTGCGCAGCTCGCCGGCCGCCGAGGACGAGGCGCTCGCCGGGTCGTTCGGCTCGGAGGTGGGAGCCGCGCTGGACGCGCTGGCCCCGGAACTGCGGGCGGTGCTCGCCGCGATGGTCCTGGACGGACTGACCGTCCGGGAGACCTCCGTCCTGCTGGGGGTGCCGGAGGGCACCGTGAAGAGCCGGGCGCGGCGTGCCCGCAACGCGCTACGGGAGGCACTGGCATGACGGCTCACGTTCCCCCGCCGGCACTGGCCGCGTACGCGGCGGGCGGCCCCGACGACGACGCCGCCGCCTGGACGATCGAGGTGCACCTGGAGGGCTGCGCCGAGTGCCGCGACCGGCTCGGCGACCTGGCCGCACCGCCACTGCGGGCGCTGCTCGGCGACGCCCGGGAGGCGATCCTGGAACAGGCGCGCACCGGGCCGCAGCCGGTGCGCCGGCGCCCGTTGCGACGGTGGTGGCTGCGCTGGACCGACTGGTCGATGCTGGCCTGGGCAGCCATGACGTGCACGGCGATCCTCGCGGCGGTGCTGCTGGACCGCAACTTTCCGGAGCAGCCCTCGGCGGTGCTGCTGCTCGCGCCGGTGGCGCCGCTCGCGGGGCTCGCGGTGGCCTGGTCACATCGCGCCAACCCGAACTGGGAGGTGGTCGCCGGCACCGCCCGCGCCGGGCTGGAGCTGCTGCTTCGCCGTACCCTCGCGGTTCTGCTCCTGGTGGCGCCGGTGCTCGCCATAGCCGGGTTCGCGGTCGGCCGCAACCCCGCGCTGTGGCTGCTGCCCTGCCTGACGTTCACCGCGGCGACGCTGCTGCTCGGCAGCCGCGTCGGGGTGCCGCTGGCCGCCGCGCTCCTCGGCGGCGGCTGGCTCGCAGCGGTCGCGGCCATGTCGTTCACCGGCGCCGCCGACGCGGCCCGCGCCGCCGCCACGACCGAGGCCCTGCTCCGGCCCGCGACCATGCCCGCCTGGGCGGCGGCCGCCGTCGTGCTCACAGTGCTGACCACGCTGCGCGCCGAACACCTGCGGCGGCCCGCCGGCTGACGCCGGCCCCCGGAACCACGCCACGGCGCCCCGACGGTGCCGCGGATCACCCTGCCCCGAGAAGGAGACGACATTGGTACGCGCAGTGAGCGCCGACGAGGTGGCGCCGACCCGGCACGCCTGGCGGATCGAGGCGGTGGGACTGTCGGTGAAGGCCGGGCGGCACCTGGCCGTCGACAACCTGGGCCTGACACTCGGTGCCGGCGTGCACGGGCTGCTCGGCCCCAACGGCGCCGGCAAGAGCACGCTGATGCGCGCGCTCGCCACTGTGGTCAAGCCGCACGCCGGAGTGCTGCGGCTGCTCGGCGCGGACGCCACCACGACCCGCGAGCTGCGGCCGGTGCGCCGCCGGCTCGGCTACCTGCCGCAGCAGTTCGGCTACTACCCCCGGTTCACCGTGCGGGAGTACGTCGAGTACGTGGCCTGGCTGCGGGAGATGCCGGCCTCGGCGGTGCCGGGCGCGGCCCAGCGGGCCATCGAACGGGTACGCCTCACCGACCGGGCCGACGCCAAACTCAAGTCGCTGTCCGGCGGCATGCTGCGCCGCGCCGGCATCGCCCAGGCGATCGTGAACGAACCGGACCTGCTGCTGCTCGACGAACCGACAGTCGGCCTCGACCCGGAACAGCGGGTCGAGTTCCGTGAACTGATCCGCGAACTCGGCGCGGACGCCTGCGTGCTGGTCTCCACCCACCTGGTGGAGGACGTGGTGGCGGCCTGCTCGGACGTCATCCTGATGGATCACGGCGCCCGCGTGTTCCAGGGCCTGCCCGCCGACCTGGTCCGCCACGGCGAGACCGGCGGCGTCGGCGACAGCGCCGCCGAGCGCGGCTACTCGTACCTCCTCCAGCAGCACCGGAGCGCCCGATGATCCGACAGGTACGCGTCGAACTGCGCCGCTCCAACGCGCCGGTCGTGGCGGTGCTGCTGATCGCCGTCGGCGTCCTCGGCACCGCCAGCATGTACGACTTCTGGCAGGGACAGTGGCTGCGGCTGGGCTACGTGCACGCCTCCAACGTCTTCCTGCTGATGCCGCTCGCGCTCGCCGGTGGCGCGGTGCTCGGCCGCCGGGACCGCCGTACCCGCGCCGACGAGCTGATGAACAGCACCGGCCGGCCCCGCTGGCAGCGCGCGCTGCCGGCGATGACAGCGCTCGGCGTCGCCGCCGCCGCCGCGCACCTGCTCGTGGTCGCCGCCAGCGCGGCGGTGATCGCCACCGGCGGCACCTACCTCGGCGTACGCGGACTCGCCGGGCCGCTGATCGACGTGCTGGTGCTGGTGGGCGCGGCCTGGGTCGGTGTGGCAGCGGGCCGGCTGTGGTCCTCACCGCTGCTGCCGCCGCTGCTGGCCGCCGCCGGCCTGGTGGCGCAGGAGGGCACCGCCATGCTCGGCGGTCCGGCCGGTAGCCGGCTGACGAACGCGTCCCTCATGATCTCCTGGCCGCCGGACACGCCGTGGGAGACGCTGTCCGACCGGCTGCTGCTCAGCCGCCTGGCGCTGGGTGTCGGGCTGGTCCTCGCCGGACTGCTGCTGACGGCGGGCCGGTCGTGGCCGCTCCGGGCCGGCGCGGCGGCGAGCCTCGCCGCCGGTGTCGCGGGACTCCTGCTGATCAGCGCACCGGGTCCGGCCGGCATCTGGCAGCTCGACCAGTCTGCGCGCCGCTACGTCTGCGCCGACGGCACGCCGCAGGTGTGCGTCACCGCGATCAACGCGCACCTGCTGCCCCAGATCACTCCCGAGGCCCGCCGCGGGCTCGACGCGCTGGCGAAGCTGCCGAACGCACCGACCCGCGCGGTGGAACTGCGGCTGGACACCATCGGCAGCAACGACAGCGAGCAGTGGCACCGGCCCAAGCCGGCACCGGACACCGTGCAGTTCCTCCTGGAGATCGACCCGGACACCGGCCGGGTCGCCGACGTGGCCGAGCGCATCGCCCTGGGCGGCGGCACCGGTTGGTCCGGCTGCGGGCGCAGCGGCGACGACATCGCCCCGGCGATCGCCGCGGCCTGGCTGCTCGACGCCGAGACCGTACGGCTGTGGGACTCCTGGACCGGATACCGGTACGCCGACGAGCAGCAGGACGAGATCCGGGCCGGGGTGCGGCAGCTGCGCGCCCTGCCCGCCCCGGAGCAGTTGCGGCGGGTCACCGCGCTGCGGGACGCGGCCGCGCGGTGCGAGCCGGACCTGATGCCGGCGCTCACCGGACGGGCCGCGCCGTGACCCGCTGGCTGCCGCTGTACGTGCGGTCCCGCCGGATACCCGCCGCCCTGGCCGGATCGGCAGTCGCCGTCGCCGTGATGGCTCTTTCCTGGTCCGCCTTCACCGACCGTCCCGAGGTACCCGCCCGGCTCGCCGTGCTCACCACCGCGCTGGCGGTGGCGCCGCTCGGGCCGACGCTCGCCGGCACCGACCCGGCGCTGGAGCGGACCGCCGCGTGGCAGTGGGCGCCGCGCCGGGCCGGGCACCTGATCGGGTACGGCGCACTGGTGGTCGGACTGCTGGCCGCCGCCCGCGTGCTCGGCGCCGACTTCGGGCCGCTGTCAGTGCTGGCCCGCGACACGGCCGGCCTGATCGGGCTGGTCGGGCTCGGCGCAGCGCTGGCCGGCGCCCGGGCCGCCTGGCAGGTGCCGACCGCCTGGGCCGCGCTGGGCGCGTTGCTGGCCGCGCCGGGCGGGCCGAAATGGCGGCAGGTCGCGCTGTGGATGGCACAGGAGCCGGGCAACCGGATCGCCGCCGTCACCGCGGCGACCTTCCTCCTCGGCGGCGTCGTCGCGTACGCGCTGCGCGTGGGGCCACAGGTCGCGGCGGCCGAGGCGGCGCTGGAACAGTGACGTGCCGGACCTCGTCGCGCGCCCACGCGCGCGGCGAGGTCCGGCCGGTGTCAGGTCAGCGGCACCCAGGCCAGGGTGGTCATGCCGGCCAGGGCGGTCGCCTTGAGACCGGCGTCGGAGACCGTCCAGAGCACGCCGTCGATCATCAGCGAGCGGCGGATCGGCGCCCACTCGCGGCCGTCGTCCAGGGCGCCCGGGTGGTCGACGGCCCCGGCCACCGTGAAGCCCTTGTCGCCGACGCGCAGCGCCAGCACCCCGCCGGACGGCGCACGCCTGGTGCCGTCGGCGCGGTCGGTGACCACGCCCGGCTGCCGCACCGGGAGCACCACCAGACGCTCCGGCTCCCAGTACAGGAACGCGTGCGGGTCGTGTTCCACCTCGGACCAGCCGCCGGGGATGTGGTGCTGCGCGATCCGGGCCGGCCGGGCCGGGTCGGCCACGTCGAACAGCGACACCTGGGTGCCGGTCACCCGACCCTGGCCGGTCGCGTCCTGGCCGACGCCGATCAGGCGGCCGTCGCCGGCCGGGTGCAGGTACGCCGAGTACCCGTTGATCTTCAGCTCGCCGGTGACCCGGGGCGCGGCCGGGTCGCGCAGGTCCACGCCGTACAGCGGGTCGGTCTGCCGGAACGTGACCACGTATCCGGTGCCGCCGACGAACCGCACCGCGAAGATCTGCTCGCCCTTGCCGAGGCCGGTGACCGCGCCGACCCGCTTCAGCGTGGCCCCGTCGGCGCGCAGCACGTAGACGCCGGACTGGGAGGACCTCTCCCGCCTCCACGTGTCGCCGGTGGTGGTGGCGACCCGCAGGTGACCGTCCCACTCGGACAACGCGTACTGGTCGATCAGCCAGCCGGGCACCGACCCGGCGGCGACGAAGCGTGGCGTGGCCCCCGCGGTGTCGAACTGGTAGATCTCGGTGCCGGCGTCACGCGCCCCGGACGGCGCGCCACGCCACGTCCGCCAGCGCTGGTCGTTGGCGACGTAGAGGCGCGGGCCGTTGCTGTAGACGGTCTCACCGTCGGCGACCACGGTGACCGGGTCACCGGCGTCGAGCGCGGACGCGCCCAGGTCGAAGCTGAGCACCGTGACCATCGAGGCGCCGGAGAAGCCGGTCGGCCGGCTGACCCGGTCGCAGCCCACCCGTCCGGTGCCGACGGTCCGCACGCCGTCGCGGATCTCGTAGCGGGGCAGCCAGTCGTCGAGCGTGGCCTTGTCGATGATCGCCCGGTTGGCGGCGATCCGCTGGGCGTCGGTCTTACGGTCGGAGCGGAAGGGGAAGTCGAGCCGGGGCGTGGACCGGATCACCACCCGGGCGGTCGTACCGGACTGGCGGGCGTCGACCAGGAGGCCGTCGATCCGGTACTCCCCGACCACGCGGGGCGGTCCGGCGAGGTCCAGCAGGACCAGCCGGGCCTGCGGGGTCCTGCCCGGGCGGGTCTGCCCGTCCGGTACGGGGCCCTTGACGATCCGGCCCGCGTGCAGCAGCACGAGCGCCCGGTCGCCGTGCAGCAGCAGGCTCCCCTCGTCACCGGCGAACCGCTCGGCGTCGGGATCGAGCGCCAGCCGGCCGGTCACGCGGCGGCTCGCCGGATCGACCACCGACAGCACGCCCCCGGTGACAGTGACGATCCGCCGCCCGTCGGTCTTGACCATGTCCGGTTCGTCCACACCGGCCTCGTGCACGTTGGTGCCGGAGTAGGCCGCCGCGCCCGCATCCTTGGCGGCGCCGCCGAGCGCCGTCGCCCGTTCCGCGCTGAACTGCCGGAGGACGTCCGGTCCGAAGCCCCACGGGCCGACCGCCGCCTTCGCGGCCGTGCGGAGCTGCCGCAGCGCCTCGTCGCAGCCGTCGAACGCCACCAGCCGCAGCCCGCCGGCCGGCACGACCTGCCCGGCGGGCGGGCCGGCGGCCGGCGGCTCGGCGGCCGGGGGTGACGCGGTGCAGCCGGCGAGAGCCAGCGCGGCGGCCATCGTCCATCCAAGCGTCCGGGGTCCGTGACCTGTCATGCCGGTCAGACGTGGCGGTGACGGGCGCGGTTCCCGATCGCGCCGTCCCAACCGCCGGCCGTGCCGCTCGACACCCGATCGCGCGGCGCGACCGCCGGTCGCGCCGCTCAGCCGCCGGCCATCGCGCCGAGCACGATGAACGGCTCCTTGCCGGCGACCACCTCCTCCGGCAGCGGAGCGTCCGGGGACTCGTTGGAGAGGTCCAGTTCGCAGGCGTAGAAGCGGACGAACGGCCGGCGCTGCCCGCTGTGCCGGTCGCGGATCGTGCCGAGCAGCATCGGGTACGCGGTCTCCAGCGCGTCGAGCACCTCCCGCTGGGTGGGCGGCCCGGCCACCTCGACGCGTACCTCGCCGGCGACGTGCGCCAGGTTCTTCAGGTGCGCCGGCAGCACCACCCGGATCACGGCAGCACCTGGACCTCGACCGAGAGCACCGCCGGCAGGTCCCGCACGATCGGCGCCCAGGTGTCGCCGCCGTCGGCCGAGTGGTAGACCTGCCCGCCGGTGGTGCCGAAGTAGATGCCGCACGGGTCGAGCGTGTCGACGGCCATCGCGTCGCGCAGCACGTTGACGTAGCAGTGCGACTGCGGCAGGCCCTCGGTCAGCGGCTCCCAGTGCTCGCCGCCGGTGCGGCTGCGGTAGACGCGCAGCTTGCCCTCCGGCGGGTAGTGCAGCGAGTCGCTGGTGATCGGCACCACGTAGACCGTCTCCGGCTCGTGCGCGTGCACCGCGATCGGGAAACCGAAGTCCGTCGGCAGGTCACCGCTGACCTCCCGCCAGTTCGCGCCCGCGTCGTCGGTGCGCATGACGTCCCAGTGCTTCTGCATGAACAGCGTGTCCGGCCGGGACGGGTGCTGGGCGAGGCGGTGCACGCAGTGCCCGACCTCGGAGTCGGTGTCCGGGATCTCGCCCGAGCGCAGCCCTTTGTTGATCGGCAGCCAGCTCGCGCCGCCGTCGTCGCTGCGGAACGCGCCCGCCGCCGAGATCGCCACGTAGATCCGGTCCCGGTCGGCCGGGTCGAGGAGGATCGTGTGCAGGCACATCCCGCCCGCGCCGGGCTGCCAGGACGGGCCGGTCGGATGCTGCCGCAGGGCGGTCAGCTCGGACCACTTCTGGCCGCCGTCGGTGGTCAGGTAGAGGGCGGCGTCCTCGCCGCCCGCGTACACGGTGTCGGGGTCGTGGCGGGACGGCTCCAGGTGCCAGATCCGCTTGAACTCCCACGGCCGTGGGGTGCCGTCGTACCAGAGGTGCTGCCCCACCTCGCCGCTGTAGGCGAAGTCGTTGCCGGCCGTCGTCCACGTCCGGCCGCCGTCGTCCGAGCGCTGAATCAGCTGCCCGAACCAGCCGCCGGACTGGGACGCGTACAGCCGGTCCGGTTCGACTGGTGAACCTGTCAGGTGGTAGATCTCCCAGCCGCCGAAGTGCGGTCCGCCGACGGTCCAGTCGTCACGCTTGCCGTCCGAGGTCAGGATGAACGCGCCCTTGCGCGTGCCGACAAGTACTCGTATGCCGCTCATGTCTCGTCCTCTCGTCCGAGGGGGTTCTCCCGGCAATGACCGTGCGGCTCACCGAAACTCATCGCTGTCGTACTCCCCGGCTACGACATTTCCTGGTCGGACGGCCTGTGGCAGCGTCGCCACGCCGGTGCGGCCGGAATGTCGGGGGCTGCGGCTAGCCTGCGCGCATGACCGGCCCCGGAGACGTCCCACCCGAGCACCTCGACCGCCTGCGGCCGGTCTGCCTCGGCCTGCCGGAGACCTACGAGGAAGCAGCCTGGGTGGGCGTGCGGTGGCGGATCCGCGGCCGTACGTTCGCCCACGTGCTCACCGTCGACCCGGGCCACCAGGCAGCGTACGCGCGGGCCGCGGCGACCGACGAGCCGGTCTGCGTGATGACGTTCCGCTCCCCCGGCGACGAGATCGCCGGGCTGCTCGCGGCCGGGCCGCACTTCTTCAAGCCGGACTGGGCCGCCGACGTGGTGGGCCTGCGACTGGACGCGGGCACGGACTGGACCGAGGTCGCCGAACTGCTCACCGAGAGCTACTGCGTGCTGGCCCCGAAGAAGCTGGTCGCGCTGGTCGACCGGCCGCCGGGGCCGTGACGGCGCCCGGCGGGGCTTCCCAGAGGCGAGGCGTCGGCAGTACGGTGGTCGTGGTGTGCCGGGAAGCCTGGTCGGCGGTCGTTGCCCCGCCGACTCAGGAGCCGCGCGATGCGAGCCCGCCCCGCCGTACGCACCCGTGATCTGACCAAACACTACGGCCGCTTGGTGGCCCTCGACGGCCTGAATCTGACCGTCGAGGCGGGTGAGGTGCTCGGCCTCCTCGGTCCGAACGGCGCCGGCAAGTCCACCACCATCCGGTTGCTGCTCGGCCTCGCCCGTCCCACCCGGGGCGAGGCCCGGATCTTCGAGGCGGATGCGGCAGACGTGCGTGAGGCGCACCTGCTGCTGGCGTACGTCCCGGCCGACGTGGCGCTCTGGCCGCAGCTCACCGGTGCGGAGATCCTCGACCTGCTCGCCGCGACCGGACCCGGTGCGGACACCCGTTACCGGGGCGAACTCGTCGAGCGGTTCGCCCTCGACCTGTCCCGCCCGGCCGGCACCTACTCGACCGGAAACCGGCAGAAGGTCGCCCTGGTCGCTGCGTTCGCCACCCGGGCGCCGCTGCTCGTGCTCGACGAGCCGACGAGCGGCCTGGATCCGTTGATGGAACTGCAGTTCCGCCGTGCGGTCGGCGAAGCGCGGGACAACGGGCAGAGCGTGCTGCTCTGCTCACACCAGCTCGCCGAGGTGGAGGCGGTCTGTGACCGGGTGGCGATCCTGCGGGCCGGCCGGCTCGTGGACGTCGCCCCGGTGCCGGAGCTGCGGCGACTGCACCGGAGCGAGGTGACGGTACGGTTCACCGGCCCCGCGCCGGATCTGGCCGGCGTACCCGGCGTCGAAGCGGTCGAGGAGCGGGAGGGGCTGCTGCGCTTCACCCTCGCCGGCCCGCCCGCCGCCGCGCTGCGAGCCCTGTCCGGCGCGGAGATCAGCACGCTGACGGTGCGCGAGCCGAGCCTGGAGGAGATCTTCCTCGACTACTACGGGGAGCAGGCGTGACGCGCCCGGCCGGCACAGGGGTCAGCCTGCTCGCCGCCCGCGGGATCTGGCGGCCGGCCCTCGTCGTGACCGGCGTGACCGTCGGTATGTCCGTCCTCGTGGTGGGCACCTACGCGCGCACCGTCGGCGAGGGAATGGGCGCCTCCGGCCTGGAGGCGCTGGCGCGCAACCCCGCGATCCGCACCCTGTTCGGCGAACCCGTCGCACTGGACACCGCGGGCGGGTTCACCGTGTGGCGAACCGGCATGGTGCTGGCCGTGCTGGTCAGTGTGTGGAGCCTGCTGGCGACCGTCCGGTTGACCAGGGGCGAGGAGGAGGCCGGCCGGTGGGGGCTGCTGCTCGCCGGCCGGCTGACGCCGGCGGCGGTGCTGCGGCGTCACCTGGCACCGTTGACGGCGGCATCGGCGCTGGCCGGAACACTGCTCGCGGCCGCGCTGACGATCGCCGGCACGCCGTGGCAGGGGGCGCTGCTGCACGGTGCCGGTGTCGCCTCGGCCGGCGCGTTCGCGGTCGCGGTGGGCGCCGTCGTCGTGCAGGTCCAGCCGACCCGGGCGGGGGCGGCCGGCAGCGGCCTGGCCGTGCTCGGGGCCGGCCTCCTGGCGCGGATGACCGGCGACTCCGGGGCGGCGCCGGCGTGGCTCCGACTGCTTCCGCCATACGGTCCGCTCGCGCTCACCCGTCCCTATCACGAGAACCGGTGGACGCCGCTGCTCGTGTCGCTGGCCGCCGTCGTCCTGCTGACCGGGGCGGCGCTGGCCCTGTGCTCGCGGCGCGACGTGGGCGCCGGACTGCTGCGCCCACCGGCCGGCCGCGCACCGCGACGCGGCCTGCTCGGCTCGGTGCCGACCTTCGCGATGCGACGCGCCCTGCGCCCGCTCGCCGGCTGGACCGTCGGCGTCACCGCCTACTTCCTGCTGATCGGCGTGCTCGCCACGTCGCTGACCGGCTTCCTCGAGCAGAATCCCGCCTTCGCCGATCTCGCCGCGCGGGCGGGCTTCGGCGGGCTCGACCGGGTGCGGGGGTACGTGGCCACACTGTTCGCGCTGCTGACGGTGCCGATCGGCGCGTTCGCCACCGCGCGGCTGAACGCCTTCGTCGCCGCCGAGGCCGCCGGCCGGCTCACGCTGCTGCGGGCCGGTCCGGTCAGCCGGACCCGGCTGCTCGCCGCCGAGGTGGGCAGCGCGTCCGCCGGGGCGGTGGCTCTGGCGGTCGCCGCCGCTCTCGCGACGTGGCTGGGTACCACAGTGGTCGGCGCCGGCCTGCCGCTCACCGCCGCCCTGGCGGGCACGCTCAACGTGCTGCCGCTGGCGTTGGTCGGCGCCGGGGCGGCCACCCTCGCCGTCGGGGCGGCGCCCCGCCTGGTTCCCGTGCTGGGAATGCTGCCCACAGCGGGTGGTTTCCTGCTGGCAGTGGTGACGGAGAGCGTGCGCGCCCCCGCCTGGGTCGGTGCGCTGTCGCCGTACGCGCATCTCGCCGCGGTGCCCGACGCGGCGCCGAACTGGACGGCTCAGGGCGTGCTGGTCGCGGCGGCATTAGTCCTGGCGGCCCTGGGCGGCTGGGCCTACGGTCGCCGGGATCTGGCGGGCTGAGTCAGCCGAGCTTCTTGCGCAGCGTCTCGAACGCCAGGTCCGGCCGCAGCGGCACACCGAACCGCTCGTCGCCGTACGGGAACGGGCTCAGCTCGCCGGTGCGGACGTAGCCGCGCCGCTCGTACCAGCCGATCAGGTCGTCGCGCTGGACGATCACTGTCATCCGCATCTCACCGGCGTGCCACTGCTCGGCCGCGTAGCGCTCGGCCTCGGCCAGCAGCTCCCGGCCCAGGCCGCCGCCCTGCCGGCCGGGGGCGACGGCGAACATGCCGAAGTAGACGTGGTCGTCGCGACGTTCCAGCTGGCAGCAGGCCACCAGGCCGCCGTCCTGCTCGGCGACCAGCACCACGCCGCCCGGGCCGGTGACGGCGGCAGCCACCATCTCCGGGTCGGTGCGCTGCCCGGCCAGCAGGTCCGCCTCGTGGGTCCAGCCCTGCCGGCTGCGCTCACCCCGGTACGCCGACTCGATCAGGTCGACGAGGGCGGTCACGTCCTCGGCGCGGGCGACCCGGACGGTACGGGATGCGGGGCTGGTCATGGCGGTTCTCCACGGTCGCGGCGACGTACCTGGTCAGCGTACGCAGGCGGGTGTCCCGGACGGCGGCCGGGACCACCGGGCGGGACGGTTCGTGGTTCACTGCCCGGCATGGAGACGATGATCGGCGCGGCGGGCCTGCCGGCGGTCCTCGATCTGCCGGCCGGGCCGGTACGCGGCGGCCTGGTGGTGCTGCACGGCTCGCACGCCGAGCAGCGGTCCTACTTCCTCTACGAACACCTGGCCCGGCTGCTGCCGCCGGCCGGGGTCGCGGTGCTGCGCTACGACCGCCGCGCCCGGATCGACGGGCACGACGTGCCGCTGGCCGAGCAGGCCGACGACGCGTCCGCCGCGCTCACCGAGCTGCGCCGGCACGTCGGGACGGCCCCGGTCGGGCTCTGGGGTTTCAGCCAGGGCGCGTGGGCGGCGGCGCTGACCGCCGTCCGGCACCCGGTCGACTTCCTCGTCCTCGTCGGGTGCAGCGCGGTGAGCCCCGCGGTCCAGATGCGCCACGGCACCGCCGAGCAGCTCCGCCGCAACGGCTACGGCCCGGCCGAGCTCGCCGAGCTGGCCGGGCTGCGCCGCGTCGCCGAGGGCTACCAGCGCGGTGAGGTGCCGCGCCCAGTGGCGCAGGCGGCGATCGACGCGGCGGCCCGGCAGCCGTGGTTCCCGCTGGCGTTCCTGCCCGAGCAGCTGCCCGCCACGGCCGGCACCTGGACCGACATGGACTACGACCCGGCGCCGGTGCTGGCGCGGCTGACCTGCCCGGTGCTGCTCTGCTACGGCGAGACGGACGCGTGGATCCCGATCGAGGACAGCCTCGCGGTGTGGCGACGGGCGGCGCGCCACGCCGAGCTGACGGTGGCTCGGCTGGCCGGCTGCGATCACGCGCCCACGCTCGGCGAGGGCGAGAGTCTGGACAGCGTCAGCCCGCAGTACGAGCGGGTGCTCCTGGACTGGCTCGGCCGGACGCTGCCGCTGCCGGGCTGAGTGGCCGGACTGAACAGCCGGGCGCCGCAGAACGCGGTCGCCCGCCCCGCATGGCCCGGCTACGCTGCCGCGCATGGACGCCGACCTACCCACCTTCGAGTTCGCCTTCCCCGGCCCGCTGCGCGACCAGCTCGTCGCCGCGGTGCTCGACGGGAGCAAGACCACCACCACCGGGCTGGTCCAGGACTACGAGATCGACGGCGAGCCGCTGCCGGCGGTCGGCACCCGCTCGGCGGTGATCGACTCCGACGGCCGGCGGGTGGCGGTGATCGAGCTGGTCGAGGTCCGCGTCGCCCGCCTCGGTGACGTCGACCTCGACCACGCCCGGGACGAGGGCGAGGGGTTCGAGACGATCGCCGCCTGGCGAGCCGGCCACGAGCGGTTCTGGCACGGCGAGGACTACCGCGGCTGGCTCGGCGACCCGGCGTTCACCGTCGACGACGACACAGCGGCCGTGCTGGAACGCTTCCGGCTGGTCGAGACGCTCTGACGGCGGCCGGGCCGGTCACTCCGCGGCGAGCCAGGCGCGCAGTTCGGCGCCGTGCTCGTCCAGCTCCGGCGGCGGCAGGTCGTAGCGGGGCGGCGCCCCGGACAGGCCGATCGGGTTCCGGATGCCCGGCACCCCGCCGGTCGTCACCACCGGTTCCAGGCCCAGCCCGTGGGCCAGCGCCACCCCCTCGGCCACCGAGTTGATCGGGCTGCACGGCACGCCGGCGGCGCGCAGCTCGGCGAACCACTCCGCGCTTCCGCGCCGGGACAGCGCCGCCACCAGCAGCGCCCGCAGCTCGTCGCGGTGCGCGACCCGGTCGGCGTTGCGGCCGAACCGCGCGTCGCCGGCCAACTCCGGCACGCCGAGCACCCGGCAGAGGGTACGGAACTGGGCGTCGTTCCCGGCGATCACCACCAGTTCGCCGTCGGCGGTGGGCAGCGGCTCGTACGGCACGATGCTCGGGTGCGCGTTGCCCATCCGGTGCGGGGCCGCCGCACCCGCGACGTACGCGCTGGTGTGGTTGACCAGCCCGGACAGCGCCGAGGAGAGCAGATCCACTGTGACGTGCTGCCCGCGCCCGGTCTCCTCCCGGTGCCGCAGCGCGGCCAGGATCCCGACCGCCGCGTGCAGCCCGGCGATCACGTCGAACACCGCCACCCCGGCCTTGTAGGGCGGGCCGTCCGCGTCCCCGGTGAGGCTCATCAGCCCGGCCGCGGCCTGCACCATGAGGTCGTACCCGGGCAGGTCGGCGCCCCCGGCGTCGCCGAAGCCGCTGATCGAGGCGTACACCAGGCGGGCGTTGCGGGCGGTGACCGTGTCGTGGTCGAGGCCGAAGCGGCGCAGCGCGCCCGGGCGGAAGTTCTGGATCAGCACGTCGGCCCGGCCGGCCAGCCGGTGCGCCAGCGTCAGGTCGCCGGGATCGGTCAGGTCGAGCACCAGCGAGCGCTTGTTGCGGTTGACCGCCAGGTAGTAGGTGGAGACGTCGTCGCGCACCGGGGGCCGCCAGCCGCGGGTGTCGTCGCCGCCGGGCGCCTCCACCTTGACCACGTCCGCGCCGAGGTCGGCCAGGAGCATCGTCGCGTACGGGCCGGCGAGGATCCGGGAGAAGTCGGCGACCAGCACCCCGTGCAACGGACCCGACATGCCACCCTCCCTCGCCGCCGACCACGATGACACATACCCGACGGCACGTCCGGCAGGGGTGGCCGGCCCGGCTACGGTCGCGGTACATCGGGCGGGCATACCGGAAAGGGGTGCGCATGTCGCTGCTGAGCGGGCTCGCCGGGTCCACCGACGAACGCCCCGGCGCGGTCCGGGTGGGCGACCGGTCGCTGTCCCGGGTGGAACTGCGCCGGGCGGCCGCCGCCGTCGCCGACGACCTGCGCGGCGCGACCCGGGTGGCGGTGCCCGCCACGGCCAGTCTGGAGACGGTGGTCGGCGTGGTCGGCGGGCTGCTCGCCGGCGCGGCGGTGGTGCCGGTGCCGCCCGACGCCGGCCCGATGGAACGCGACCACATCCTGCGCGACTCCGGCGTGGAGCTGCTGCTCGCGCCGCCCGGCACACCGCACGCCGGCTCGCCGCCTGTCGTACCGCTGGACCTGGCCCGGCGCTCGGACACCGCGCATCCCGAACCGGACCCGGCGGCCACCGCGCTGATCCTCTACACCTCCGGCACCACCGGCGCGCCGAAGGGCGCGGTGCTGTCCCGCCGCGCGGTCGCCGCCTGCCTGGACGGGCTCGCCGACGCCTGGGCCTGGACCCCGGACGACCTGCTGGTGCACGGCCTGCCGCTGTTCCACGTGCACGGGCTGGTGCTCGGCGTGCTCGGCCCGCTGCGCGTCGGCAGCCGGCTGCACCACGTCGGCCGGCCCCACCCCGAGCGGTACGCGGCAGCCGGTGGCTCGCTGTACTTCGGCGTACCCACGATCTGGTCGCGGATCGCGGCGCGACCGGCGGCGGCGCGGGCGCTGCGCGGCGCCCGGCTGCTCGTGTCCGGCAGCGCGGCGCTGCCCGAGCCGGTCTTCGCGGCGCTGGCCGGGCTGACCGGGCACCGGCCGCTGGAGCGGTACGGCATGACCGAGACCCTCGTGACGGTGAGCGCCCGCGCCGACGGTCCCCGGCGGCCCGGCACGGTGGGCGTGCCGCTGCCCGGCGTGCGCACGCGGGTGGTGGACGAGCACGGCGGCCCGCTGCCCGCCGACGCGATGGGTGAGCTGCAGGTACGCGGCGGCACGCTGTTCGACGGCTACCTGAACCGGCCGGACGCCGACGCGGCCACCCGCACCGCCGACGGCTGGTTCCGCACCGGCGACATCGCGACTGTCGACCCGGACGGCGCGCACCGGATCGTCGGCCGGGCCGCCACCGACCTGATCAAGAGTGGCGGCTACCGGATCGGGGCCGGCGAGGTGGAGGACGCCCTCCTGGCCCACCCGGGCGTCCGGGAGGCGGCGGTGGTCGGCACGCCCCACCCCGACCTGGGCCAGCAGGTGACCGCGTACGTGGTGGGCGACGGCGTGGCCGAGACCGAGCTGATCGACTTCGTGGCGCGGCACCTGTCCGCGCACAAGCGCCCCCGCCAGGTGCGGCTGGTCGGCGCGCTGCCCCGCAACGCGATGGGCAAGGTGCAGAAATCCCGCCTGACCGAGGCGTGACCCGCACCCCGCCGGGAACCAGCGCGGCTCTGGCGACGACTATCCCTACATGGCGTGTGAGCAGTGGCGGGAGATCCTGTCGGCACAGCTGGACGGTGAGGCGTCCGGCTCGGAGATCGAGGCGGCCGAGGCGCACCTGACCGGCTGCGCCGGCTGCCGCGGCTGGTTCGACTCCGCGGCGTCGGTGACCCGGCGGGCCCGTACCCAGCTCGCCCCGCGGGTGCCCGACCTGGTCGACGCGGTCCTGGCCGCCGCTCCCCCGCCCCGGCCCAGCCGCCGCCACCGGATCACGCTCGGCCTGCGCGGGGCGCTCGGCCTGCTCGGCGCGGTGCAGCTCGTCCTCGGCCTGGCCCAGATCGGCCGGGAGGCCGTCGTCGAGCACGCGCACGCCTCCGGCCAGCACCTGTGGCACGAGTCGGCGGCGTGGAACGTCGCCGTCGGCGCCGGGTTCCTCTACGTGGCCGCGCGCCGGTCCGCCCCGTCCGGCCTGCTGCCGATGCTCAGCGCGTTCGTCGCCACGCTCGTACTGCTGTCCGTCAACGACCTGATCACCGGGCAGGTGGCGATGACCCGGCTGGTCAGCCACGGTTTCCTGCTTGTCGGCTGGGCCGTGATGCTGGTGCTGTCCCGCCTCGGCCGGCGCCCCGGCGACACCCCACCCGGGCAGCGCCGGTCGGAGGGCTCGCGGTGGGCGCTGCCGGCCGAGGAACCGGCCGCGCCGGCGCTGCGGCTGGTGCCGCCCGGCCCGTACCCCGCACAGGCCCGCGACCGGCGCGCCGCCTGACGGCCCTCGGCGCGGGTCACCGGGTCGCGGCTCACCCGGCCGGTCGCGATCCCGGCGGGCCCCGGCGGTCGTGGTGTCAGCGGGCGGGTCTCAGCGGGCCCGGCGGTCACGGGCGTCGCCGGACCAGGCGGCGACCAGGTCCTCCCGGGCGCGGGCCACGCGGGAGCGGATGGTGCCCACCGGGCAGCCGCACACCTCGGCCGCCTCGGCGTAGGACAGGCCGAGCACCTGGGTCGCCACGAACGCCTCCCGCCGGTCCGGCGCCAGCGTGGCGATGAGTCCGCGCAGCACCACGCCGTCGTCCCCGCCGCCGGTCACCGCGCCGGCCGCCTCGGCGGCGGCCTGCCAGTCCGGCAGCGCGGCCACCCGGGGCCGGGCGGTCGCCGCCCGCACGTGGTCCACCGCGACCCGGCGGGCGATGGTGAAGATCCAGGTACGCGCCGACGACCGGCCCGCGAAGCCGGGCAGGCTGCGCAGCGCGCGCAGGAACGTCTCCTGGGCCAGGTCGTCGGCCTCGGCCGGCCCGGCCAGATGAGCGAGGAAGCGCCACACCGGCGCCTGGAGGGCCCGCACGAACGCGGCAGCGGCCAGCTGGTCGCCCCGGGCGGCGCGGCGCGCCCACCCGGTCACCTGCTCGTCGTCGGCGTCCGGGCTCATCCGCGGCCGGCCCGCCGGTCCGGCATGCTCATGCCGGACGGTACGGATGCGCGCCCCGCTCGGTTCATTCCGCGTCCCTCCTGCCGGCGCCGCAGTGCCGCTCGCCCTCCGGTTGGTCGGCCGGCGGGCCGGGAAAGTTCCCTCGCCGTCAGTCGTCGACGGACACGGTGACCGGCCCGACCCGCAGCACGCCGTCGGTGAGCGGGGCGCACCGGACGCCGCCGCGGCGGCGCATCGCCTTCCACGTACCGGGAGCGACCACCACGTCGAGCCAGGCGCAGGGCGGCGCGGCTCGGTGCACCCGCAGCCGGACCGGGCCGTCGCCGGAGTCGAGCGTGAGCACGCGGCCCACCAGATCGTCCACCGGGATGCCCTCGGTGAGCACGTTGCGCCGCAGCTGGGTGAGGTCCGCGCCGGGCGGCAGCGACTCCCGCGCGATCAGCGTGACGCTCGCCTGCCGGTGCGCGGGGCGGCCGAAGTAGCGGTCACCGACGATGCCGAGCCCGGCGCGTAGCTCCACCCGGTCGACCAGTTCACCAGGTGGCGCGGGGGCGGGTCCGTCCGCCGGGCGGCCCACGTACCGGTGCACGGGCGAGGCCAGCAACTGGACGATCCGCGGCATGCCCCGAAGTCTAGTAGCGGGCATAACACCGCCAAACCGGACGATAGCCGCGCTCACGTATCCGGGCTCTTCGCAGGGCGTTGTACCAGGTGTGACGGCGAGGCGACCCGACGCGATCGGGGCTCATCCGCAGCGGCGACTGGCCTGGGCGCGGCGCGAGAACGAGCGCCGGCGTCAGGCGTACGAGACGGCGGCCCGGATCTGGCGCCGCCGCGCCGACCACCTCGACCGCCTGTCGATGGAGGCGGCGGGCTTCCGCGGCTGCACACTGCCCGGCACCGCACTGCCGGTGGCGCTGGACGACGGCGAGGTCGTCTACCGCATCCTGCCCACAGTCGACCTGGTCGAGGCCACGGCCCGGCACCTGCCCGGGCTGCCCGTGCCGGGTCGCACGCTCGCCGGCTGTCTCGACCCGGCCGGCGGCCCGCTGCCGGCGGGACTGCGCGTGGTCGACAGCGGCACCGCCGTGGTGACCGACCGGCGCGTGGCCTTCGCCGGGCACGACGCCCGGCGGTACTGGTCGCTGCGGGACGTACGCGGCCTCGGGCACCACCCGGACCGTCCGGTCACCCTGCTGCACGACGCCGACGGCGGCGCTCCGGCGGGCCTGCGCGTACCGGCCCCCGGCGCGGCGAACGCCAGGTTCTACCTCACCCTGGCCCACGCCGACGCCACCGGTACGCGGGAGGCGTTCGTCGAGGACGTCGAGGCGCTGCGGTCCGCCCACCGGGCCGCCCGGCCCCGGCCACCCCGGCCGCTCGGCCCGTGGGACGCCCCGGCCGACCGGGCACTCCCCCAGCGACTGGCCGCGGCGGGCGTCGCGGCGGTGGCCGTGCTGCTGGGCGTCACGTCCGCCGGCACCTGGACGGCGACAGCCGGGCAGACCGACCCGGCGCACGGACCGGCGACCGCGCCCGCCACCACGGCCGCACCTCCCGTCCCTGGGGTGCCGCCCGTGGCGACTCCGGTCGACCCGTCGTCGCCGGTGGTCCGGCCGACCCGATCCGCGCCGCCACCGAAGCGTCCCCCGCACGCGACCGCGGGGTCCGGGGCGCGGATCCTCACCACCGCACCGCCCGTCGCCGGGTCGCCGCCGGCACGGGTCGGCGACGTGCCGTCGACGCCTGTCGGGCCACCCAGCCCTCCCGCCGGCCAGGTGACTCCGGCGCCGACCGCGAGCCCGACGAGCGACCCGGACCCGACCGGGGAGCCCGGCCCCACCGGCGACCCGAGCCCGACGGTCTCCTCCGAGCCGCCACTGCTGGACCTGGTGGGCCAGGTCGGCCGACGGCTCGGCCTGGCGGTGGGGCTCGGCGGGACAGTCCAGATAGCCGCGGCCCTCTCCTGACCTCGCAGAGCCGAGTGCCAGCCGGGGACGAAGGTGCCGCCGTCCTCACGTCCCGCCGAGGACGGCGAACGAGGTGTCCGTGCCCGGGCGGTTGCCGTGGCGGCCGCTTGATCGACACCATTACGCCGAGGTGGCGGCATCCGGCGGGCTCGGACCCCGCCACCTCGGCGAGCTGGCGTGGATCAAGCCGAGGTGTCTCCGAGCCCCGACGATCTTGCACTTACTGCCCTCGGGATGGGCGATTCATCCCGCTTTCACGGGTCAGCAAGTGCAAGATCGCGGGGGCGGCGGCCGGGCGGCGGCGAAGGGCGGGGAGGGCTCGGTCAGGGAGTCCGGGGAGTGAGGAGGTAGTCGCCGTCGTCGGGGCTCCAGCGCAACTCCACCACGCCGCTCGTCGCGGCGGCCTTGCAGAACTGGAGGAAGCTGCGGTAGCCGAGCTTCTTCTCGCTGAAGTCGGGCCGGGCCCGCCGCAGCTGGTCCTTCAGGCCGGACAGCGCCACCGCCCCGCCGTCCGCGGCGAGGTCCACCACCACGGAGCGCAGCAGCCCGAACGCGACCTCCCGGTCGCCCTGCTCGGGAAGGGACACCTCCGGGTCGCCCTTCGCCGGTCCGGCGGCCAGTTCCACCACGTTGTGCGCCGCGAGGTGGCGTAGCAGTTCCCCGAAGGTCCGGAAGCCGTAGTCGGACTCGCTGAACGTGGGGTCCTTGCGCAGCAGCGCGCGCTTGAGCGCGGAGGCGGTCACGTCGCCGCTGGAGCTGCCCTGCATGCCGGCCACCGTCTGCACCAGCTGGACGGCGAGCGTGTCGACGTCCCGGGCCGACTCCTCCTCGGCCGGGGCGGTCTCGACGGCTGGCTCGGGCGCCGGCTCCGCCGGTGAGGGCCGGGCCGGGCGCGACCGGCGGGCGGCCGGTGGCGGCACGTCCACGCCTTCCAGGCGGTCGTAGTAGAGGAACTCGTCGCACGCCGGCGGCAGCAGCGCGGAGGTGGACTTCTCCACCCCGACGCCGATCACCCGCTTGTTGAGTTCGCGCAGCTTGTGCACCAGCGGGGTGAAGTCGCTGTCCCCGGTGCAGATCACGAACGTGGAGATGTAGCCGCGCTCGAACGCCAGCTCGACCGCGTCCACGGCCATCTTGATGTCTGCGGCGTTCTTGCGCGAGGCGCCCATCCGCTGGGGGATCTCGATCAGTTCGACGTGTGAGCGGGTGAGCATCCGCCGGTCCTCGTCGAAGTACGACCAGTCGGCGTACGCCCGGCGTACCACCACGCGTCCCCGCTCGGCGAGCGCGTCGGCGATCGGCCGGAAGTCGAACGGCCGACCACCGTGATGGTCCCGTACGCCAAGGGCCAGGTTCTCGTAGTCGAGGAACAGCGCAATCCGGTCTTCGTGATCCACACCGGCAGCCTAGCCCGGCCGGACCGCCGGACCGGTCAGCGCCGCTCGTCGCGGTAGACGGTCTCGCGGCGGGCCACCCGCTGGATCGCGTAGCTGGTGACCAGCAGCAACAACGCGAGCACCACCTCGACGCCGGCGACGGTGCCGGTGGCGACGGTGAGGCCGAGCAGCAGCAGGATCAGCCCGACGACGGCGAGCAGGCCCGCGAGCAGCAGCCGGTTACGCCGTCGCGCCGACCGCTGCGCGTCGTCTGCGCTCACGCTGGCCGCCTTCCTCCGGTTCCGTCTTCGATCCTAGGCGCCGGCCGTGGCCGGGGTGGCGGATCGCGGCGCCGGAACGGCCCAGGGCCGGACGCATGTGCGTCCGGCCCTGGGTGACGGCGGCGGTCAGTGGATCGGGACCGGCACCGGACGCTTGTCCTCGCCCGGGTCGCCGTCGAGCAGGTGCGAGGGCTCACGGCGGCGGGGCAGGAACGCGGCCGGAATGAAGGTCAGCAGCACCAGGCCGAAGGCGACCCAGAACGTGGTGGAGAAGGAGTTCGCCGCGTAGTCGAGCCCGCGCTCGATCAGCGACGGCGGCACCGGGAACTGCTGGATCAGTTCGGGCTGCTGCTGGGAGGCGATGGCGAGCTGGGCCTCGGTCAGCGGGGCGCCGGTGGCCGGGTCGGTGACGCCGGGGATCGGCCGCGAGCCGTTCAGCTCGCTGGTGAGGATGACCGACATGACCGCGGCGCCGACCGAGCCGCCGATCTGCTGGAGGATGTTGACGAGCGTCGAGCCGCGCGCCACCTCCGCCGCGCTGAGCGTCTTCAGCGCGGAGGTCATGATCGGCATCATCGTGCCGCCCATGCCGAGGCCCATCACGAACAGCGAGCCGCAGAGCAGCCAGTACGACGTGTCGGTGCCGAGCTGGGTGAAGGTGAAGAACCCGGCCGCGATGAGCACCAGCGCGAACGGCACCGTCCGGCCGACCGGCACCCGGTCGGCGAGCATGCCGGCGATCGGCATGGTCAGCATCGCGCCGATGCCCTGCGGCGCGATCAGCAGGCCCGCGGTCAGCGTCGTCTCGCCGCGCACCTGGAGGAAGTAGCTGGGGAACAGCAGGCCGGCGCCCATGAACGCGATGATGAACACGAACATGGTGACGGCGGCGATGGTCAGGTTGCGGTTACGGAACAGCCGCAGGTCGAGCAGCGGGTGCCGGGGCCGGAACGAGTAGAGCACGAAGGCGACCACGAGCGCGCCGCCGGCGAGCATCGGCAGCCAGACCTTGGTGTCGGCGACGGTGCCGGTCTCGGGCAGCGTGGAGATGCCGTAGAGGAACAGCGCGAGACCCGGCGAGAGCATGAGCATGCCGAGGAAGTCGAACGACTCGGACGGCTCGGCGTTGTCCTTCGGCAGGGCGAGCTGGGCGTAGACCAGGGCGACCACGCCGATCGGCAGGTTGATCAGGAAGATCCAGTGCCAGCTCGCGACGTCGATCAGCCAGCCGCCGAGGATCGGGCCGGTGATCGGGCCGAGCAGCATCGGGATGCCGAGCACCGCCATCAGGCGGCCGATGCGGTGCGGGCCGGCTGCCCTGGTCATGATCGTCATGCCGAGCGGCATGAGCATGCCGCCGCCGAGGCCCTGGACGACCCGCCAGGCGATCAGTTCGCCGATCGAGTCGGCCGTGGCGCAGAGCCCGGAGCCGATGGTGAACAGCGCCAGCGCCACCATGTAGAGGCGTTTCGTGCCGAACCGGTCGGCGGCCCAGCCGCTGAGCGGGATCACCGTGGCGAGCGCGAGCGTGTACCCGGTCATGGTCCACGCGACGCGGGCGTACGTGGCGTCGAACTCGCTCTGGAACGTCGGCAGCGCCACGCTGACGACTGTCACGTCGAGGATCGACATGATCGCACCGAGCACGACGACGCCGGCCACCTTGAGTACGGCGGCGTCGAGTTTCGTCGACGTCGCTACGGGTTGCTGGGTCACTAACGGTCTCCTGGATCCGGTCCGGCACTGGGAGGCGGTGGCGGCGCCGCGCGCCGTCTGCGGAGCGCGGGCGGAACGCGCGGCGAGGCGACGTCCGGGCGACAGCGTAGCCATGACCTGGGACGAGACGCGGCCGGTTTTGCCGACGGGAGAACCGCGGCGGCACCCGAACCGGCCGCGCCTCCGGCCCCGATCTGCTCCGGCGGCTCGCGGAAAGGGCTGGTGCGCGCCGATTCGCCAGCCTTGTCGGGGCGTGGCCGGCGGGCGCGACCGTGACGAAGGTCATGCCCCACACCGCCACCTCGTGGGCAGGCCGCTCAGCCCAGGCCGGCCATCAGGTCGACCTCGGCCGTACGCGAGCGGTCGATGCGGCGGGCGAGGTCGCGTACCCGCTCGTCGGTCCCGGCGGCGACCTGGGCGCGGGCCAGGTCGGCCGCGGTGCGCTGGTGCCGGCTGAGCACGTCGAGCAGCACCCGGTCGGCGTCGGCGGGCGTGGCGGCGCGCAGCCGGGCCAGTCCGGCGGCGGCGTCGCTGTGCCCGGAGTGGTCGTGCCGGGCGGCCGCGGCGGCGGCCGACGGGCCCGCCTCGCGCAGCCAGCCGCGCATGGTGGACAGTTCGTCGGTCTCGGTGGCGCGGACGGCGGCGATGAGCGTGCGGATGCGCGGGTCGGTGGCGCGGTCGAGGCCGAGCCGGACGATCTCCAGCGTCTGCTCGGTGTGCGCCACCATCATGGCCAGGAACAGCGCGTCGATCCCGCTGACCGTGGCGTCCGCGCCGCCCGGGACCGGGGCCGTGGCGGGCGGGACCGGTGGGGACGGATCGGCGGTCGGCGGCCCGCCGCACCCGGTCAGGGCCAGCACCACGCCGAGCAGGGTGGCGGCGGACGCGCGGCGGAGCCGGGGACCGGCCGGCTCCGCCGCGCGGGTACGCGGGCTCAGATCTGCTGCCACAGCGCCGGTACGTTCGGCGGCTCCCAGCCGGCGATGGCGGTGTGCGCCTGGCGGCAGCGGTAGGTGCGGCCGTCGTAGGTCACCGTGTCACCGACCTGGTACGCCCGCCCGGCGGTCCACGTACCGCCCGGCGCCGGGGTGCTGGTCCGGGTGGGCGTGGGCGAGGGCGCGGGGGTGGTGGGCGCAGCCGTCGGGGTGGGTGACGGGGTCGGGTTGCCGCCTCCGCCGCCGATCTGGAGGTCGACGCAGGAGTAGAACGCGTTGGCGGTGTCGGAGATGTTCCAGATCGCGAGCAGCTTCTGCCGGCCGGAGAAGCCGCCGAGGTTGACCGTGTGCGACACGGTCGCGCCGGGCTGGCGTCCCCCGCCGTCGACCACGGCGACCCGGGTGCCGCCGATCCAGTACTCCCAGTTGGCGGTGGCGTGCCGGGCGGTGTTGACCCAGGTGAACGTGACGCTGCTGCCGACCGCTGTGGCCGGCCAGTTGCGGCTGTCGTCGTTGAGGACCGCGAACTGGGCGATGCCGGCGTGGCAGCTGCGCAGGCCCTTGGGGCCCTCGACGCTCTGCGGCTCGTACTTGATCTGACCGCAGTCCGGCACCCGGTTCTGCGCGCAGAGCGCCTGGCGGCTGGGCGGCGAGGAGACGTACCCGTGGGCCTGCGCGGGCGCGGCGAGCGCCAGCGTCCCGGTGACGGCACCGGCGGTGAGCAGCGGGAGGGTGATTCTTCGGCGCATGGTGGCAACTCCTTCGGGGGGATCGGAAGGTGCCCCGAACATAAATTAAACATTGTTAACAGTAAAGACTCCTGTCTATAAATTAAGCCCTGCACACCCGGGCGCCGGGCGTATGATCCTGATCGATGGCTCGCCGCGCGGAGCCGATCGTCGTTCGTGGGCATCCCGCCGCCGTCGCGGCTCCGGGAGGACGACGCAGAACCGGGCATCTCCCCGTCGTCCCACTCCCCCGAAGGACATCCCCGGATGAGAAGACCCACTGCGTTCGCGGCCGGCCTGCTGCTGCTCGCCACCGCGCTCGGCACCGCCGGCGGACCGGCCGCCGCCGACCCCACCGACCCGGTCACCGTCACCGTGAACACCCGCGCCGGGCTGGCCACCGTCCCGGCCACCGCGCTCGGCGTCAACCACGCCATCTGGGACTCGCAGCTCGGCAGCGCCGAGACGTCCGACCTGCTCAAGGCCGCCGGCGTGAAGATGCTGCGCTACCCCGGCGGCTCGTACGCCGACATCTACCACTGGGAGACGCACACCGCGCCCGGCGGCTACGTCGCGCCGAACACCGACTTCGACACGTTCATGGCCGGCGCCCGCCGCGTCGGCGCCGAGCCGATGATCATCGCGAACTACGGAACCGGCACGCCCGCCGAGGCGGCGGCCTGGGTCCGCTACGCCAACGTCACAAAGGGCTACGGCGCCAAGTGGTGGACCGTCGGCAACGAGAACTACGGCAACGGCCACTACGGCTCGGCCTGGGAGGCCGACGACCACCCCGACAAGAGCGCCGCCCAGTACGCGCGGCTGGTGATCGAGTACGCCGACGCGATGAAGGCGGTCGACCCGAGCATCAAGGTCGGCGCGGTGCTCACCATGCCCGGCAACTGGCCGGACGGCATCACCGCCGGATCGGATCCGGGGCCGTGGAACCAGACCGTGCTGTCCATCGCCGGCCCGAAGATCGACTTCGTGGACGTGCACTGGTACCCGGGCGGCAGCGCCGCCGACTCGCTGGCCCGCACCAGCCACCTGCCCGACGCGGCCTGGCTGCTGCGCCAGCAGATCGCCAGGTACGCCGGCCCCGGCGCGGACCGGATCGGGATCAGCTTCACCGAGCTGAACGTGGACGCCGGGCGCACCACCGCACCGGGCGCGCTGTTCCTGGCCGACGCCTACAGCGGCCTGCTGGAGCAGGGCGTGTTCACGGTGCAGTGGTGGAACGTGCACAACGGAATCGGCACCGTCTCCGAGGTGGCCGGGCAGACCGACTACGGCGACTTCGGGCTGCTGTCCAGCGGCAACTGCACCAGTGACGGCGAGGTGTGCCAGCCGGCGTTCAACACGCCGTTCGCGCCGTACCACGCGCTGTCGATGATGAACCTGTTCGTCCGGCCCGGGGATCAACTGGTCCGGGCCGGGACGGACGAGCCGCTGGTCGCCGCGCACGCGGTCCGCCGGCCGGACGGCAGCGTCGCGGTCCTGCTGCTCAACAAGGACCCGGACAACGCCCACCCGGTGGCGCTCGACTACGCCGGGTTCACCCCGGCCGACGAGGCGCCGACGGTGCACACGCTCACCAACGGCGCGACCGGGATCAGCACCGGCCGCTCGGGCGACGCGAGCACCCGCACGCTGCCGCCGTACTCGCTGACCACGCTCGTGCTGCGACCGGCCGGCAGCTCGGCCGGGAGGCCCGGCGCCCCGGGCCGGCCGACGGCGGGCGCGGTGACCGACCGCGCGGCGACCATCTCCTGGCCGGCGGCCACGCCGGGCGCGTCCCCGATCGCCAAGTACGAGGTGCACCGGCAGTACGGCGCGGTGAGCGAGCAGCTCGGCGAGACCGCCGGCACGTCGCTCACGGTGGGCAACCTCGAAC
Source organism: Micromonospora sp. ANENR4 (assembly GCF_015354395.1). Lineage (NCBI taxonomy): Bacteria > Bacillati > Actinomycetota > Actinomycetes > Micromonosporales > Micromonosporaceae > Micromonospora > Micromonospora sp. ANENR4. The sequence goes on along the minus strand of NZ_JADKYQ010000014.1, from coordinate 7,115 downwards.
CGGGCGCCCGCTACACGGTCAACGTGCTCGCCCGGGACACCGCCGGACGGGTCTCGTGGTCGTCCCCGCCGCTGACGTTCGCCACCGGCAGCCCGGCCGAGAGCTCCTGCGCGGTGCGGTTCAACGACGACAACGACTGGGGCAACGGGTACGTGGCGAACGTCGAGGTCATCAACACGGGCGCGAAGGCCGTCGACGGCTGGACGCTCACCTGGACCTGGCCGACCGCCTGGCAGCGGGTGAGCAGCGGGTGGAGCGCCACCTGGGACCAGCAGGGCCGCACCGTCCGGGTGACGCCCACCGCCGACAACCGGCGGCTCGCCGCCGACGGCGGCAGCACGACCGTCGGCTTCGTCGGCGCGTACAGCGGGCCGAACGTGCCGCCGGGGGCGTTCCGCCTCAACGGCACGGTCTGCACGGTGCGCTGAGGCGCCCTCAACCGCGGCCGGGTGGCCGCAGCCGTACGTCGGCCGCCGCCGGGACCTTCGGGTTCCGGCGGCGGCCGGCCCGGCGCGGCGCGGGCACCACGTGCGGGCGCACCGGCCCGGACGGGAGCACGGGCGGTTCCGGCACGGCCGTCGGCAGGACGGCCAGGATCGCCACGAGCAGCACCACCGCGACGACACCGTCGAGCCAGTAGTGGTTGCCGGTGATCACCACCACGAGCGCTGTCGCCAGCGGGTGGAGCAGCCAGAGCCAGCGGCGGCGTCCGGTGGTGACCGCCATCAGCGCCAGCGCGATCGCCAGCGCCCAGCCCACGTGCAGCGACGGCATGGCCGCGTACTGGTTGCTGAGCTGGTCGGTGTCGGGAGGTCCGTAGACGCTCGGGCCGAACCGGGTGCCGGTGTCGACCATTCCGGTGAGCGCGGTCAGCCGGGGCGGCGCGAGCGGAACGCAGACGTGCAGCACCAGCGCCACCGCCGTGAGCGACGCCAGGGCGCGGCGCAGCCGCAGGTAGTGGGCCGGGCGGCGCAGCCAGAGCCAGACCAGGCAGAGCACGGTGGCCGGGAAGTGCACGTAGGCGTAGTACGAGTTGGCGACACGTACCAGCAGCTCGTGCGACAGCAGCGGCCCCTGCACGAGCATCTCGTCGGGCAGGCGCAGCAGCCGTTCCAGCCGCCAGACCCACTCGCCGTTGGCCAGGGCCACCTCGGCGTGCCCGGCCACCACCTGCCGGCCCGCCTTGTAGGCCAGGAAGAGCACGGCGACGAGCGCCAGCTCACGCGCGGCCCGCTGCCATGCTGCGAGACGGGTGGGCGCGGTCCGCGTGACGTCCACGGCTCCTCCTTCGGTCGTCCCCGCATGGGCCAGGGCCGCCGCCGGGGTCGGCGACGGCCCTGGGGGTACGGGCTCAGCGGCGGGTGCGTTCCTCCCGGCCGGCCGAGTCCACGCTCACCTCGTCGAAGGCGGGCGCGCCGTCGACGGCGTCCGCTCCCACCGCCACCGATCGGCCGGTGTCCGGCAGATCGAGGCTGGAACGCAGGGTGACCGGACGCAGCAGCAGCGCCGCCACGATACCCACCACCGCGATGGCGGCCGAGATCAGGAAGATGTGCCCCGTTGCGTCCCCGTACGCGGCCCGCACGATCTGCCGTACCGGCTCGGGCAGCGCGTCGAGGTTGAGCGTGCTGCCGCCGCCTCCGCCGGTGGTGGGGATGCCCGCCGCGGCGAGGTCGTGAGTGATCCGGTCGCTGACCCGGCGGGCGAGCACCGCGCCGAGCACCGACACGCCGATGGTGCCGCCGAGCGAGCGGAAGAACGCGACGCTGGCGCTGGCCGCGCCGATGTCCTTGAGCGCGACGGTGTTCTGCACCGCGAGCACCAGGTTCTGCATGGTCATGCCGACACCGACGCCGACGATGAACATCGCGATGCCGACGAAGACCAGCGAGGTCTCGTGGTCGATGGTGCCGAGCATGGCGAACCCGATGACCAGCACGACCGCCCCGAACACGATGTACGGCTTGATCCTCCCGGTGGCGGTGATCATCCGGCCGGCCACGATCGAGGAGATCAGCACACCGGCCATCATCGGGATGGTGAGCAGGCCGGCCTCGGTCGGGCTGTAGCCGCGGCCGATCTGGAAGTACTGGCCCAGGAAGACCGCGCCGCCGAACATCGCCATGCCGACCGCGAGGCTGCCCAGGATCGCCAGCGCGGTGGTGCGCTCCCGGACGATGTGCAGCGGCACCACCGGCTCGGCGGCCCGCGCCTCCACCCAGACGGCGAGCGCGAGCAGCAGCACCGAGCCGCCGACCATGGCGCCGGTCTGCCAGGACAGCCAGGCGAACGAGTCGTCGACGAACGAGATCCAGATCAGCAGCCCGCTGACGCCGGCGGCGATGAGCGTGGCGCCCAGATAGTCGATCTTGACGTTGTCCCGGCGCACGGTGGGCAGGTTCAGGGTGATCTGCAGCAGGAACAGCGCGACGGCCGCGACCGGTACGCCGACGAAGAAGCACCAGCGCCAGCCGAGCCAGGAGGTGTCCACGATGAGGCCGCCCAGCAGCGGGCCGCCGACGGTGGCCAGCGCCATGACGCCGCCCAGGTAGCCGTTGTAGCGGCCCCGCTCACGCGGCGGGATCATGGCCGCGATGGCGACCTGCACGAGCGCCTGGAGGCCGCCGACGCCGATGCCCTGGAAGGCGCGGGCGGCGATGAGCTGCCCGGCGCTCTGCGCGAAGCCGGCCGCGATCGACCCGACCAGGAACACCACGATGGCGATCTGGATCAGCAGCTTCTTGTTGAACAGGTCGGCCAGCTTGCCCCAGATCGGGGTGGTAGCGGTGGCGGTGAGCAGGGTGGCGGTGACCACCCAGGTGTACTGCGTCTGCGAGCCGTTGAGCGCTCCGATGATCTTCGGCAGGGCCGTCGAGACCACGGTGCTGCTCAGCATGGCCACGAAGAGCACCAGCAGCAGACCGCTGAGTGCCTCCAGCGTCTTGCGCTTGCTCATCGGGGCGGCCTCAGCCGTCATGGTGGGTGCGCTCATGCGCGCGTCCTCCAGGTGTGTCGATACGGGGGTGGCCGCTTCGTTGCCTCAAGCAATCAACACTAAACCTTGCCCGGTAGGCAAGTTTGCCCATTGAGAAATCGGTCACCTACGCTGGCTGTCATGGAGGAGTGCACCGGGTTGCGGGAGCGGAAGAAGGCGGCCACCCGCCTGGCGCTGCACGAGGCGGCGCTGTCCCTCGCCGTCGAGCACGGGCCCGACCGGATCACCGTCGAGGCGATCGCCGACGCCGCGAACGTCTCCCGGCGGACGTTCTCCAACTACTTCGGCGGCAAGGAGGAGGCCCTCTTCCACGGCGACACGCTGCGGTTGCGCCGGCTCCTCAGGCTCGTCGCGGAACAACCGGCCGAGCTGTCGCCGTGGGCGGCGCTGACCCGGGCCGCCCTGGCCCAGGCCGAGGACGGCTACGACGACCCGGCGGAGCCCTGGCTCAGCCGGCGCCGCCGGCTGCACGGCCACCCGAGCCTCGCCGCCCACCAGGTCGGCGCGTACGCGGCCCTGGAGCGGGAGATGGCTGCGGAGCTGGCCCGCCGGCTGACCGGACCGGACGCGGTGCTGCGGGCCCGGATCGTCGCGGCGACCTTCCTCGCGTCCCTGCGGATCGCCGCCCACGAGTGGCTGGAGCACCCGGGGCGGTCGTTGCGCGACGTGCTGCGCGACGTGCTCGCCCTGGCCGCCCCCACGGGGGGCTGAGCGCGCCGCTCGCCCGTCGGACCGGTGGAATGGCCGGCGAAAGCAGCACCCCGCCTGACCTGGGCTGACACACTCGCCCGGTGGGTGGCGACCGGTGGCGCAAAGGGCTCGGGCCGGCGACCGGCGTCGCCCCCGCCACCCGGGTCGACCGGTTCGAGATCTTCTTCGACCTCGTCTTCGTGGTGTCCTTCTTCATCATCACGCGCGCCACCGCCGCCAACGTGACCCCAGGCGAGCTGCTGCACGCGCTACTGGTGCTCGCGGTGCTCTGGTGGTGCTGGGTGGTGCACAGCGCGGTCGCCGCCCGGCTGCGCCTGGGCGAGGGCTTCGTGCCGATCCTCATGGTGGTCGGCATGATCGCGTTGTTCACGTTCGCGCTCGCGCTGCCGCAGACGTTCGGCGACCTGGACAAGGGCAGCGCCGGCCCGATCCTGGTCACCATCAGCTACGTGGTGATCCGGTTCGTGCACACCTCCCTGTACTGGTACGCCACGCGCGACGACCCGCCGGCCCGGCGCAAGCTGCGGCTGTTCCTGCCGGAGGCGCTGCTCTCGGCCGGCCTGCTGCTGGTGGCGGCGCTGCTGCCGCCGCGCGTGTCCCCGGAGGTCGGCCCGTGGCTGCGCGACGGACTGTGGATCGCGGTGGTCGCCATCCAGTACAGCAGTGGCCTGCTGGCCGGCACCGACGGCTGGAAGATCACCTCGGCCGAGCACTGGACCGAACGGTACGACCTCATCCTGATCATCGCGCTCGGCGAGTCGGTCATCTCGGTCGGCGTCGGCGGCAACCTGCTCGGCCAGCCCGTGACCTGGCCGGCCATCCCGGCGGCGATCTTCGGCATCCTGTTCACCGCGGCGCTCTGGTGGGCGCACTTCGACATGATCGGCCCGGCCGCCCGGATCGCGCTGCACGCCGCCCAGGGGCACACGCGGGTGACGCTCGCCCGCGACGCGTACGCCTACCTCTACCTGCCCATGATCGCCGGGGTGATCCTGTTCGCGATCGGCGCCGAGGAACTGGTCCGCATCGTCACCGACCCGGCCGGCGGCCCGATGGAGCGCGGCCACGGACCGGCGGTGCCGCTGCTCTTCGGTGGTGTGCTCGTCTACTTCGCCGCGAACATGGCGTTCCAGTGGCGCGCGCTGCGGACGCTGTCCTGGACCCGGGTCGGCACCGTGGTGCTGCTCGCCGCGGCGCTGCCGGTCGGCCGGCACCTGCCGGCGCTCGGCGCGCTGGGTCTGCTCACCGCGATCTGCGTGGCGCTCGTGGCGGCCGAACTGGTGATCTTCGCCGATTCGCGGGTCGCGTTGCGCCGGCTGATGCACGAGGAGAAGGCCAGCGCCGAGGAGAGCGAGGCCGCCTGGCGGGCCCGCTGGCGCGACGGGGGCGACAGCGCCCCACAGCGACCTTGACACAGGCCCTAGAGTCTCCGCGTGATCGAGATCGTCACCGAGGTCGACCTGTTCCACCCGCCCGCCCGGACCTGGCGGGCGCTCACGGAACGCGCGCTGCTGGCCAAGTGGTTCGCCGACAGCGCGCCCAGGTCCGACCGGTGGATCCTCGCCACCGCCGCGCTGCCCGGCTACGACGGCGACACCGAGGTGGAGACCGTCGAGTTGCGCGCGCCGCACCGGCTGGTGGTCCGCTGCCGGGAGGCCGGCCGGGCCACCCGGCTCGCCTGCGACCTCACCCCCACCGCGCACGGCACCCGGCTGTCGGTCCGCGAGGTGCTCGAGGAGGGCGACTGGGACGCCGACGCCCGCGCCGAGCAGCACGAGCAGGCGGTCACCGGACGACTGCCCGCGATCCTCGACTGGCTGGCGTTCCAGAACGTCGACCTGCGCCGCGCCGAGGGCGGCCTGACCGCCGAACTGCCTGTGGTCCGGCTGCTCGGCGACGACCAGCGCCGGTCCGGGCGGCGCCGGGTGCTGCTGGCGGTCGGCGCGGTGACGCTGATCGCCGCCGCGGCCGGGGCGACGGTGTGGGCCACCGCCGGCGAGCCACCCGCACCGGCCGCGCCGGCCCCGACGGGGTCGCTGGTCATGCCGTCCAGCGCCACGCCGTCGGCCCGGCCCACTACCGCGCGACCCACGCCCAGCGCCAGCCGCCGCAGCGCGTCGCCCTCGCCGACACCGTCGCCCACCCCCAGCCGTACGCCGAGCGCGACGCCCTCGACGGTGGCGGCGGCACCGCTGAGCGCCACCTACGAGACGGTCACCGACCGGGTCTTCGGCTACCGGGGTCAGGTGGTGCTGCGCAATCCCGGCCCGTCACAACGTCCCACCTGGACGGTCACCGTGACGCTGCACGACGGCGCCACAGTGGGCAGTGTGAGCGGTGCCGAGGCCACCCAGGACGGCACCGTGGTCACGTTCACCGGGAGCGCGTTGCCGGGCGGCGAGTCCGCCACCATCCGCTTCGACGTCCGCGACCCGGACCCCTCGCACGACGCCCCCGCCGCCTGCACCGCCGACAACACCCCCTGCACCCCCGCCTGACTCCTCCCTCTCCCCCTCCCGCCCGCACCCCTGAAGCGCGTCGATCATGAGGTTAGTCCGCGGATTTGTCCGCATTGAGTGCGGTCAACTTCATGATCGACCCAGACTGGGGCGGGTGGGTGGTGCGCGAGTGGGCGTGCGGTGGGCGTGCGGGCTGGTTCGGTGGGTGGGGAAATGGGTTGTTGAGTGCGTGGGAGCGCTCCCGTAACATCCCTGACGCGGCTGTTAACGCTCACAACACAATCGCCACCGCCAATGCCCGAGCCGCCGCCCCCGCAGGAGGTCAATTCATGTCCAGATCCAGGTCAGTCAATGCCATATTGGCGTCGGCCGGCGCCGCGCTGCTCGCGTCGGCGTCGGTCGCCGTGGCGCAGTTGCCCGCCGGGGCCGCCGCCGCGGGCTGCTCGGTCAACTACGCGATCTCGTCCCAGTGGCAGGGTGGCTTCGGCGCCAACGTCACCATCACGAACCTCGGCGACCCGGTGTCGAGCTGGACGCTGACGTGGTCGTTCGGCGCCGGGCAGACGGTGACCCAGTCGTGGAACACGAGCCTGACCCAGAGCGGGTCCGCTGTCACCGCGCGCAACGTCGACTACAACGGGTCGATCCCGACGAACGGCAACACGTCGTTCGGGTTCAACGGCTCCTGGACCAGCAGCAACCCGGTGCCGACCAGCTTCGCGCTCAACGGGGTGACCTGCACCGGCGGCACCACCACGCCGACCGGCGGCCCGACCGGCACACCCACCACCGCGCCACCCACCACGGCGCCGCCGACCACCGCGCCACCCACGACCCCGCCGCCGGGCAACACGTGCAGCCTCCCGTCGTCGTATCGGTGGTCGTCGACCGGTGCGTTGGCGCAGCCGCGTTCGGGGTGGGTGTCGTTGAAGGACTTCACGGTGGTGCCG